>JBJKPC010000010.1:0-134499 GCA_046706745.1 Candidatus Kryptoniota bacterium | reverse complement strand
GGTAGTGGTGCATTTTGAATCCGCCGTTCACGAACAGTGGGAACTGAATTGCGGAAAGCAGTGCGGTTGTGGCTTGTTTTAATCCCGTAGGGATGAAATTACTATAGAACTATTATGAAACCTGGATATATGAACCCTGAAAGGGTGACATAATATCATGCCTACGGGATTCTTGATCATTGGAATTCAAATTCTATAGGAATATCACCGCTTCGCGGTTGAAGCACAGGCAAAATGCACCACCACTGTTTCTTAGAGAGATTTGAAAGTGTTCGGATCCCTAGCTAAATTTCTTTATGGGCACGTAGCTCAATTGGATAGAGCGTTGGCCTCCGGAGCCAAAGGTTGTGGGTTCGAGTCCCACCGTGCCTACTCTTGAGCCCGGGCCGTGATTCCAACAGGGATATGCGTAAACGGCGGTGCTCAAAAACCAAACGGAAGTGATACAGCAAGTTCGGTTGACTCCTTATTCGCTGGATTTCCATATGATTAAACGTTACGCGAGTCTCCATTTTCAATTGAGGATGGCGGTTCCTATATGCTGAGTGCAAGGTTAATTGCATGAAAAAAAAATGTCCGGATTGTGCGGCTGTTGCGAAGCTTCACACCGATTATCCATCTTCATTTTTGGAATCCTTTCTTAAATCCATAAGACTCATAAAGGTCAAAAGATGCTCAAACTGCAACGCCGCGGTTTTCGTAGTTGTTGGCATCTTCCTTGTCTCAAGCAAAACAATACGAAGAGCAAAGACCGCCTTCTTCTGGGTGACTTTCACCTTGCTCGTCGTTGTCACCGGACTGATCGTTCTGGAAGCGATAGTGAGCTGAGGGCGCTATACTCGGGGGGCTCCCGCAATCCGGCCAATCTCAAGTGTGATCCAGCCAGGATCCTCCTTCGATTCTCGTCGCCTTATGAAAATCGGCTCGATGTTGTATATTCTGAAAGAATCTGCCAATAGTATTTCTTGCGGTCTGAATTAACTCATGAAAATCACCAGAGCATTTGTCTTTCTTTTGTTGCTTGCCCTATCAAACTCGGTGTTGGGACAAGAACGAATTTACCGGATAGCCGGGAGATACTTCCCATATTTGCAGAAAAAGACGCCCAAGGTTGCCCTCGTGCTCTCCGGGGGAGGTTCGCGGGGCATATCCCAGATCGGCGTACTGGAGGCGCTCCAGGCCGCCCGGATCCCAATCGATTTGGTTGTAGGGACCAGCATGGGGAGCATTGTCGGGGGACTGTTCGCTTCCGGATACTCAGGTGACCAGCTTGATTCCATAGCTGTTTCCCAGAATTGGAGTCGGCTTCTCGCACTCTCAGATGCAGTCAACAGGAGTGATCTCTTTCTTCAGCAAAAACTCGATGAGGAACAGAGTTTTCTAGTAATAAGGTTGAACGGCTTCAAACCGGTCCTGCCCTCGTCGCTTGTCAACGGTCAACGGTTGACAACACTGCTCACACGTCTCGTACTGAACGCTCCATACCGGGTCGTGCACTCCTTCGACGACCTGAAGATCCCCTTCCGTACTGTCGCGACCGATATGGTAACGGGAAAACGGGTGATAATCTCGAGCGGCGATCTTGCCCAGGCCATGCGGGCCAGTTCCACCGTCCCTGTCGTGTTCACTCCGATCAGGGCAGACTCCCTTCGCCTTGTTGACGGCGGACTGGTATCCAATATACCAGTCGACGTCGCCAGAAACCTCGGTGCCGACATTGTCATCGCGGTAAACACAACAAGCCCATTGCGCCCGGAGAAGGACATCGATACGCCGTGGGACGCACTCGATCAGGTAACAAGCATAATGATGCAGCAATCCAACAAGCTTCAGCTTGAAAAAGCGAACATAGTTATAAAACCGAATCTGCACGGACACGTGTCTTCGAATTTCGACGATCTCGATTCGCTTATTCTTGAAGGTAAGGCGGCCGCTGAGGAAAAAATTGGGGAAATTGATTCCCTGTACAATTTGAAGCTTGGTCAACTGCAAAGAGCCGAAGTGGATTCTGCCAACGGGCGAGCGGTTGTCGGCAGGGCCCACTTACAAACGGATGACACAATGCGGGCTGTTCCCCCGTACGAAGCCGGTACACTTCTTTTCATTTCACGGGTTAGATTTAACGGCGCTTTCCGCATTCCCGATTCCGTTCTTATCGCGCCGTTCCGCGCACTTCTCGGTCACTACGATACGCCCGTGCAGATCAATCGCGCTTGCGAGAATCTTATTTGGATATACCGACGGAGCGATCTTGGAATGGCGAGATTGCAGAGCGTTAGTTACGATTCCGTGAACTCCACGTTGGACCTCTCAATCAATGAGGGTGAGATTTCCAAAATATCTATGAGAGGCAATCTGGTCGCAAAGCCGTTCTTGATACGAAGAGATTTTCCGCTGAAACCGGGCGATATCTTCACCACAAGGCAGGCGATTGATGGCATCAACAACATTTACAGCACCAATCTCTTCAGTCAGGTTCTCCTGTGGACTCGTTTCAATCCTAAAACGGCTCTGACCATCGACGTCACTGAAAAAAGTTCGCGATTGATCAGGTTTGGACTGAGGGCCGACAACGTAGACAACGGCCAGATTTTTGCATCGTTGTCGGACGATGATTTGTTCGGGACAGGAACACGGGGGGGATTCTTATTCGCCGGCGGATCTCGCAACAGACTGGGAGAGATGTTTCTCGGCACTACCAGGATCCTCAATACCGATCTCACTTATGAATTCCGTGCATTCACCGGGTTCAGAGACTGGCAGTACTATCAGGACATATCCGATCAGTCACATCCCAGTGTGTGGAACCTGGCCTCAGTGGGAGAGTACAGAATCATCAGGAGCGGCTTCCAGTTTTCGATAGGATCGCAGCTCAGGCGTTTCGGGACCGTGAGCGCCACGCTCGATTACGGCTGGGACAGGGTGAAGCCACTTAATAATTTCAGCGATAGCTTTTCTGCCCGGCTGGTATCGCTCAAGCTCGGGTCGTTTGTGGACACGAGAGACAATTCGTCGTTTCCCAAATCGGGGATCCTGAGCAAAATCTACTTTGAGACTTCGTTGAAGGGGCTCAACAGCGAGCTCCCTTTCTCGCGCATTTACTTCGACTATGCGACATACCAGACCGCTTTTTCGATATTTACGTTTAAACAGCACTACATATTCGGTTTTGGGGACAACTCTCTTCCGTTAACGCGTCAATTCAGCCTTGGAGGGCAGGAGCTGTTTTACGGCCTACGGGCGAATGCGCTGCGCGGCAGACAGATATTTCTTGCGAGCGCCGAGCTTAGAGTAAAGCTCCCGATCAAAATTTTCTTCGATACTTATCTGGCCGGACGGTTCGATCTCGGAGACGTCTGGGCGCAGCAGGAAAACATCGTACTTAAGACCCTCAAGCAGGGGATAGGGGTCTCACTCGGTTTCGATACGCCGATCGGTCCGTTTGTGTTGGGCGCGGGGAAGGCCTTTTATCCTGGCAGGGGGGCAAAGCTTCAGACGCTATCTACTCCGGTGATGTTTTATTTCCGTATCGGAGTGGAGATACCGACGGTTTCTGACTTTCAATAAGATTCATCACCTCTCCTTCCTCTAAAGTGTGTACCGGTGGGCGGGCAGCGGACTTCCGCCTCCCAAATGCACGGTCCGTTCCTGCATCTTTGCTCCTGAACTGCTGAGTCCGTCACAAAAGGGTAGTGTCTAGATTTATATCCAATCGCAGAGAGAACGCTGAGAAGGCGCAGACAACACATTGAAATTCTATCCATTTTCCCCTGACTACGCGGTTAGATGTCACAATAAAACACTATCCACAGAGGAGGGCCGGCACAGGTATCGTAGATCGTGGAGACGCTCCTCAGTCCCCCATTTGCTCACGTCTGGCAGCAGGGGGCGATAAGTTTCCAAGTCTCATTTTCTGACATACATTCCCTCGGCAACTAGGTCCTCTTTGAATTTCTCTGTCCTTCCATTGCCACCTGACTGGCTTCTGCCGTTCAACTTTGCCTCAAGCCAGCGTCCGCTGGCGAGCACAAGTGTCCCGACGAGCGCTCCCGCTATGACGTCGACGCCATAGTGGTACCTCATGTACACGGTTGCAAAGATAAGCCCGACGCCCAGCGGGATGATTATCATCGCGGATTTTGTACGGTATCTTATCGCCGTTGCGATCGTGATCAAGGTCATTTCCGTGTGACCGCTCGGGAAGCAGTCCCTTTGTGCGAGGGCCGCTGCCCGTGCAACGTTTGTGATTGATTCGCCTGAGTTAATGATCTCCCTCAGGATCGGGGTCAGGTAGAGACCGGGAAGCTCCTTGTTGAGTTTTGCAAAGTCATAGAGGGTGAAGCGCGGACCTATCGCAGGCACAATAAGATAGCCCGCATAGGAAGTATAAAAACCGTACATCAGGAGGAATAGAAAAAAGAGAAAGCCTCTGTAGTTGCGTTGCCTCATGAGGTCTATTCCGAGAATGAACCAGAGGAGGTAAAAACTGCTGTAACATATTTGGAGGAACTCGGTTAGCCCCGGCGTCGCGATCCGGTCTAAAATTGCTGTCGGGTCCGTTCCGAAAATCATTCTATCCAGTCTGATCAAAACATAGTCAAGGTCGTGCGGATTTATCGGATGTACCATCAGGTACATTTCCTTGAATGTCAAGAAGATGAGTGGGATGGTGTACCAGTTTGCCAAGAACCTTGTGATACCACGGCTCTTGCGGGAGTCGTAATTCACAAGAAGGAGGATTCCCAACGAGAACAGCACATTTGTGACCACGATCAGGACGTAATGCTCGACACGGCTATGGAATATCAAAGCGACGACCGAAATGAGCGTCATCCCGATAATATTTAGTCTGTCGAGCGCGCGGAGTCTATCCAGTCTGAACATTTCTCTCCAGGATTTCAAACAAGCTGTAAATTTCGCGGGGCGAAAACGTCTCTACGCGACCGGTCTTGAATCGCTCAGCAAGAAGCTGTATCGCTTCCTTACCATATCTCCGGGCCACGAAATGTCGGAACATCTTCCTTCGCATTCCAAATGCAGCTTTCACGAAACTTACGAATTGATCCTCTCCGGCGAGCGGCCGCTTGTGATTGAAGGTTATCCTAACTACGCAAGAATCAACCCGCGGTCTGGGTCGAAAACAGGCTCTGGTAACAAAGAAAAGTCTTTCGACTTTCGACACAAGCTGGAGCCGTATCGAGATAGCGCCGTATTCCTTTGTTCCGGGGTCGGCCGAAAGCCGGGACGCAACCTCATCCTGAACCATAAGGATGGCGGCTTCTACTTTTTCCCGCTGATCGACGAGCCTCGAAACTATGCTGCTCGTTATGTTGTAGGGTATATTTCCGAAAATTTTCACGCCGCTCACATGTTTGGAGATATCATACTCCATGAAATCTCCGGCAACCACGCTGAGGTTTTCAACCCTGGAGAATTTCTCGGTCAACTGTTCCGCAAGACTTCGATCTTTCTCGACGGCGACGACTCTGGCTCCTGTCGCAGCCAGCAGTCCGGTCAGCGCGCCTCTGCCCGGCCCGATCTCGATGACTAGATCCTTGTCCGAGAGGGGGAGTGCTCCGACTATCTTGCGGATGATATTCGGGTCGATCAGAAAATTCTGGCCAAGGGATTTCTTTGCCGGAAGAAATTCTGAATGCAGAGTGCTCGGCGCGTCGCTCTTCCGTTTCAAATCTATTTTGCCGGCAGTCACTTCGCAGCCAGGAGAGAGTTTGACGACGCGCTCCCGGCTTGAGCTATCGCTCCATTGAAGGAAACGATCGTAAACCTCGCGTCATTTGTCGTACCGCCGGCGACAACCCCGAGTGTGAGCGTGTTGTCCGGCGCGACGCTGAGGTTTGGATATGATTTCGTGAGATAGCGCGACATTCTTACGCTAAGAGGAGGATAGACTTTCAATGCAAGTTTGTAATCAAGCGTCC
Organism: Candidatus Kryptoniota bacterium; assembly: GCA_046706745.1. Lineage (GTDB taxonomy): Bacteria > Bacteroidota > Ignavibacteria > Kryptoniales > JAKASW01 > JAKASW01. Next base: position 128,560 of record JBJKPC010000010.1, on the reverse strand, counting down.
CGTCAAAGCCGTGCCAGCCGTCCAGCTTGAAATCGAACGGAGTGCCATAGGCTACCAAACGGTTGAAGTAAACTCTGCCGTCTGTGATATCTATCGTGAACGCAGCGTCCTTGAATCGTGCCGAGTCCTTCCCATCGGCTCCGAGAAAGGAATATAACTTGGTTAGTACCCTGTAATGTCTTATTGAGACGTCGGATACGTCAAAATGTCCCCTTCCGCCGAGACTGGCAAGATCTACCTTCCCTGAATCGTTGTATACGCCGTTCAGCGTTATCGAACCTCTTCCGCTCCCCCCGGATATGACAGTATGTCCGAGGTAGCGCCGTAACAAATTTCCGAAATCCGGTGTCGTAACTGACGTCCTTATGCTGAAAGTCGTCTTGCCTTCCTGGCTGTAGTCGGTCCATCCTGTGACCGTGAAATTGCCGATAGAGGATGAATAGCTAAGTCGTCGAAGTCTAACGAAATAATCCAGCAAATGGAGGTTCGCGGTTACCTTCGCGAGCGAATCGGCCGGCATATAAAACTTCCCGGCGCTAAAATTCAAGGATACGCTTGCAGTGGGAAGCCAGGCCAGAAGAGGTCGCCCGATGTTCAGATTCAGGTGCGGGAGAAGCCCGATAGTACTGAAAACCCTGGAAACCACCCGCATTTTGAGAGAAGGCATCAGTGTCCTACTACCGACGAATGCCGACTGATAGTCCTTCAGGACGCCGCTAAGAGTAAAGTCGCTCCGGCCGAGTCGGACTTCGAAGTTATTGAAGGTGGCCCGGTTGTTTGTGAGAAAAATGCTGCCGTCGCACCTGCCCGTATACAGGGTATCTATCCCAATGGGAATTTCTACGAGCGCATTGTCGAAAGCGACTCTTCCGCCTGCATTCACTTTCTTGAGCCGTGAATTGTAGTCGAAGAAGTATCTTGCCCGGACCGTTCCCGAAAACTTATCGACATCCGGGATACCGAAATTGTGTGCCAGCTTCTTCAGATCCATGTCCGCGACCACATCGGCAGATACTTTGGTGGGTGGATTCAGCGTAAAACTCACAGACGCGAAGTTCTTCCCGACCTTCGCTTCGGGCATCGAAAGGGAAATTGACGAAGAGTCTCCCCTAAGGTTGTATTCTCCATTGAACTTACTTATCGTCAGGGAGTCTCCCGATCTGAGGCGTGCGTCGAAATCGATCAGGCTGAGATTGAGACGCATCTGCATTGCCGATCGTCGCCTCGCGAGATGAAATCCAATTCCCAGGCGTCCTTTTATGGAATTTTTCAGTACTACTTTCTGCAGGAATGCAGGAAGGAGATTGTAGACGCTCGCGGCGGAAGAATCGACATTGCTGGTGTATACCGAGACCGATGTGGTGGGGTAGAATGAGAAATCGATGGACGTCTTCAGATGAACGCCGAATATGGATGCCTGGTCGGACCTTATCTGAAGACGGTCGTGCCTCTTATCGTAATCGAGATTTGCAGAGACATCAATATTATCACCCTGAAACAGGTCGGATCCTCCTTTCCAAAGCTGGAAGCCGCCGACACGCAGCTTTGAGCTCAGAAGTAGTCGATCTTCTTCGACAACCGTCTTTATCCTCGACCTGAAATCAACCCGGAGGAATTTCAGTGCAATTCCTGCCCGGTCGTCGTTCCAAATAACGGTCCCGTTTGCAACTTCGAAATTCGAAAGAAGGAGACTCGAAAGGGAACCGCGTACGTTGCGTTCATTTCTGTAAAGCGATTCGCTGAGGAGGTGGTAAGTATTTAATTTCCCTTTCAGATTCTCTTCAAGATATAAAGTGGGAGAATAGAAAATTACGTTATTGATCACGAGCCTGTTTTTCAACAACGGCAAAATCTTTGCGTCGATCACGACAGATCCGGCGTTTAGAAGAAATGGCGTATCGAATTTGCCGGCGGAAGGATTATCGACCCGTAGGCCCGTAATTTTTATTCCAATCGTGGGGAAGAAAGACAATTCTACCTGCTGGGCAGAGACGTCGCGGTTGAGAAGCTGGCTTATTTTTGGGAGGACAAGGGCGGTCAATCTGTCGCTTGAAAAGATTACCTTGGAGAAGATTATCGCGATGATTATGACAGTGCCGATTATCGCCGCCAGATACTTGACTATCTTTCCGCTTTTGCTCACAGATAAAAATATATGCTTTGAGGCGGGTATTATCAATTTGCAATGCTATTCAGAGGTTTCCTGAACTCGAGCTTCACCGCCAGAAGGATCCGGTCACGAAGTACTCCTTTGATGGGACGAAGATGGAATTGCTCGAGGCCAATTTCTCAACCATGAATATAGAGTCCCGCGGCTTAGTGCGCATCACACTTCGGGCGGTGGATGCCCTTTTGAATGAGGACGCAACCAGCCATTCCTCTGCGAAAGGTTGATCTCGATGCAAGATACTGCGGGGGTCGGGCGGATTTGCCGACAGTCATTGTAATAATATCCCACCAAACTTATTTTAGGTAGTGTTAATAGCGTTTGAAGGAATCGATGGTAGCGGCAAGACGACCCAGGCAGAAATCCTATCCAGACGTCTCAGCGCGGAAGGTATAGGCAACGAAGTTGTACGTGAGCCGGGCGGGACGAAGCTCGGCGAAGGTGTACGGGAACTGCTGCTTCATCGGACCGACCTTAAGATTAACCCCGTAGCTGAGTTCCTTCTTTTCAGCGCGAGCAGAGCTCAGCTGATAAGGGAAAGGGTCGCTCCCGCTCTCAAGGCGGGGAAAAGCGTAATACTGGACAGATATTTTTACTCGTCGGTTGCCTACCAGGGTTTTGGCCGGGGCATTCCAACAAGTGAAATAGAATCAGTCAGCCAATTTGCAACCGGCGGGAGACTCCCCGATGTCGTGTTTCTCGTACGGTTGGATCTCGAGACAGCGCTCCGGAGGCGGAGACTAGCAGGCCGTCAGGCCGACCGGATGGAGGACGCGGAAGTCGAGTTTTTCAAACGGGTTATTCGGGGCTTCGAAGAGTGTGCGAGAAAAGACCCTGACCGTTTCATAACCATCGACGGCACTCTGGCCGCGGAATCGGTCTCGGAAAGGATTTTCAACGATGTTATGTCTAGAATAAAAAATGTGGCGGAGGATGGAAATGCGCCGTAGGTCAATAGTTATCTTTGTTATTCTGCTTATTGGGACAAGTGTCGGTTTTGTCGCGATTCAGAACAGCGAGAGGTTCTTTGAAGTAAGACGAAGTATAGATTTGTTTGGTGCGGTTTACAAAGACGTTATCGATGATTATGTCGATCCGGTCCAACCGCAGCTGCTGATGCGTAAGGGTATCGATGCGATGCTCGCGTCGCTCGATCCTTATACTATATACATGGACAAACAAAACAGCGGGGAAATTGATCTCCTCACCAGCGGCAAATACGGAGGCATCGGTGTCTCTATCGGAATGGCCAGCGGCAAAGTCATCATTACGGGCGTCATAGATGGATACAGCGCTCAAAGGCAGGGGCTCCGGATCGGAGACCAGATACTGAAGATCGACACTACTGATGTGAACACGTTGAAACTGGACGAGGTTAGCAATATGGTCCGCGGCAAGCCGGGGACTCCCGTAACGCTGACCATCAAGAGAGAAGGGGATGAAAAACCGTTCAAAGTTGTGCTTATCAGGTCGGAGGTCAGACTGAAGTCCGTTTCGTTCTACGGCGTCGTGGATTCGAATATAGGATTCATCAAGCTTGACCAGTTCTCCAAAGGGGCGGGCGAGGAAGTCAGGAATGCCCTTGTGGATTTGATGGCACGCAGGCAGCTCAAAGGATTGATACTCGACCTGCGGAACAATCCTGGCGGTTTGCTCGAAGCGGCCGTTCACATTGCTGAGTTGTTTGTCCCCAAAGGAAGCGTGATTGTCCAGACAAAAGGGCGCGACCCTTCGTCGGACAAGAAGTACATCTCTGATCGCGATCCTATTGCACCGAACCTCCCCCTCGCCGTGCTGGTGAACGGGAACAGCGCGAGCGCAAGCGAAATAGTTACCGGCTGTCTTCAAGATCTGGATAGGGCAGTGATCGTCGGCACCAATACATTCGGAAAGGGACTTGTGCAAACGATTTTGCCGCTGAGCAGCGACTCACAGTTGAAGATAACCACTGCTCGCTACTACACCCCGAGCGGTCGTTGTATACAGAAGATCAACTACAACCTCAGCCGCGACGGAGAGAATCCTATCATTCCGGACAGCTTGCGTAAAGAGTTTAGGACTGCCGACGGAAGAGGGGTTTACGCTTCCGGTGGGATTACACCCGATTCCATCGTAGCGGGTCAACATCCTTCGGACTACGTGCTGCAGCTAATGCGAGGCGGTTACTTCTTCAATTACGCCACAGAGTTTCGTTCGGAGCACGATTCCATACCCGAGGGATTCTCAGCCGGGAAAAAGGTACTTGATGGATTTCACAAGTATGTTGAGGACAAAGGGTTCACCTATATTTCGCACCTTGGCCAGATAATAGACGACGCGCAACTGGTAGCCTCAAAATCCGATTACAGTAAGTCCGTGGCCGACGAGATTAATACGCTCTCGAAGAAGATTGAAACTGATGAACACGGTCTCTTTCAAAAGCACGCAGAAGAGATATCTGAGCTGTTGTCCCCCGAGATTATCGGCCGGTTCTACGGGAACTCGGCACAGATCAGAGCTTCACTCAAATATGACAATCAGGCAAAAGCTGCTGAGGGGGTACTCAAGGACATGCCTCGTTATGACAATATCCTCGGGCTGTCACATTGATTTTGAGCGGTTTTTGCGCTAAATTTAAGGCAAAAAGAAGGAAAAGAGTCAATTTATGTCAAATAAGGTAGCTGAAGCACCTGCATCGTTCTCGCGAGGGCTTGACGGGATCGTTGCCGGTCAGTCTTCGATTTGTTATATAGATGGCCAGAAGGGCGAACTTTATTATCGAGGAATAAACATAGACGAACTCGCGGCCAACGCAAGTTTCGAAGAAGTGGTATACCTCCTTTGGTTCGGTACCCTGCCGAAGAAGGAAGAGTTTGCGAAATTCAGGAAAGAATTGGCTGCGAACCGCGCTGTGCCGGATGCAATCATCGCGTTCCTTAAGGCGGTACCCAAGAATGCCATCCCGATGGACGTGCTCCGTACTGCGGTCTCGCTCCTGGGACTCTATGACGATGAATCGAGGGACAACTCCATAGAGGCCAGCCGCAGGAAAGCGGTAAGGCTGGTAGCAAAGTTCCCAACCGTGGTTGCCAACTTTCATACTCTTCGCGCCAACGGAGACTATATCAAGCCAGATTCTTCACTTGGCCACTCGGCGAACTTCCTATATATGTTGAGCGGTGTGGAACCGGGTACAATGGCGGCGAAGACGGTAGATTGTGCGCTTGTCCTGCACGCGGACCACGAATTCAACGCTTCGACTTTTTCTGCGAGAGTGACGGCGGCTACCCTTTCGGATATATATTCCGCGATAACATCCGCAGTCGGTACCCTCAAAGGTTCGCTGCACGGCGGTGCCAACGAAAATGTCATGGCCATGCTTCTGGCCATCAAGAGCCTGAATAATGTCGAGTCGTATTTGAAGACTATGTTATCGGAGAAGAAAAAAGTGCCCGGCTTCGGCCATCGTGTGTACAGGGTGGAAGATCCACGGGCGAAACATCTGCGCCGGTTCTCGAAACAACTCGGAGAGACTATCGGAAACCTTAAGTGGTACGATATGTCCGAAAAGATAGAAGAATACATCAAGAAAGAAAAAGCCCTCGTTCCAAACGTTGATTTCTATTCGGCTTCGACGTACCACTATCTAGGCATTCCGACCGACCTCTTTACACCGATATTCGCGATGAGCAGAGTTGCGGGCTGGACTGCGCATGTGATGGAACAGTATTCCGACAACAGACTGATCAGGCCGATTTCCGAATACGTCGGTCAGCGCGGAGTCGGGTACGTGACGATCGACAAAAGATAGGGGCGAAGGAGGTCTGCTCACCGACATCCGGGGACGCAAATCTCCTGCCTCCGGTACAGGTGGGTACGAGGGACAGGCGGCTTTTTGACGAATGAAACCTTTGAACATTTTATGGGAGCAGACGGCGCGAGATGCATGATGACTCATGTCCGTTCTGCCGGATAGTGGAAGGCAAAGCCAGCGCGGAAATTTTGTATGAAGGCCCGGAATGTGTGGCCTTTCTCGATATAAATCCCATCAATTTCGGCCATGCACTCGTCGTGTCCAGGGAGCACTTCACCGATTTTAACGACCTTCCAGAGCACGTCCTTTCGGAGATTACAGGTGTACTGAAGCTGGTGTCACGCGCAATCGTGGAGTCTGTTCACCCTTCAGGCTTCAACATATTCAACAACAACGGCGCCGCGGCAGGCCAGACGGTTTTTCATTTTCACTTCCATGTGGCCCCGCGCTACGACGGAGACGGCTTGAAGATCAAACCCCACCTGAAGACTTATGAGTCACCCCGGCAAATGACAGAATACGCGAACTTGATTCGCGAAAAGATAAAAGTGAACGATAACTCAGGAGAACGAAAATGAACCCTTATGAGAGACTGTCACCACCCACTAAAGGGGAGACACTGAAAGTCGTGGAAGGCAAACTTGAAGTGCCGGACAACCCGATCATCCCCTTCATCGAAGGGGATGGGACCGGGCCTGATATCTGGCGGGCAAGCAAAATGGTTTTTGATGCAGCGGTACAAAAAGCTTACGGCGGCAAGAAGAACATCGAGTGGTTCGAAGTTTATGCGGGCGAAAAAGCAAACAAAGTTTACGGTAGGGAAGTGTGGCTCCCGGACGACACACTTAAGGCTATTAGAGAATACATCGTTGCGATCAAGGGCCCATTGACCACTCCTGTCGGCGGAGGAATCAGGTCCCTTAACGTCGCACTGAGGCAAATGCTAGATCTCTATGTGTGTCTTCGCCCCGTGAGATACTTTGCCGGAGTGCCCTCACCTGTGAAGAGGCCCGAGCTGATAGATATGGTGATTTTCCGTGAGAACACCGAAGACATCTATGCCGGGATAGAATGGCGCGCCGGCACTGCAGAAGCGAAGAAGATCGTGAGTTGGTTAATCTCCGATATGGGAGTGAAGAAGATAAGATTCCCGGAATCATCGAGCATAGGTATTAAACCGGTATCGGAAGAGGGGTCCAAGCGTCTGATTCGCGCCGCGATCAAGTACGCTCTCGAGAGAAAACGAAACAGCGTTACCCTCGTGCACAAGGGAAACATCATGAAGTACACCGAAGGAGGTTTCAGAGACTGGGGCTATGAGCTCGCTAAGGCGGAGTTCCGCGACAGCATTGTAACATGGGATGAAGTGCAGAAGGGAGCCAGTCAGGAAGGAAAACTTCTCGTCAAAGACGCGATCGCCGACAACTTCCTGCAACAGATACTGACAAGACCCGCCGAGTACGACGTTATAGCGACTCTAAATCTGAATGGCGACTACATCTCCGATGCGTTGGCGGCTCAGGTTGGAGGAATCGGAATCGCGCCTGGAGCAAACATAAACTACCAGAACGGTTTTGCGATTTTCGAGGCAACCCACGGCACCGCACCGAAGTACACCAACCTCGACAAAGTGAATCCGGGATCTGTGATACTTAGCGGTGTGCTCATGTTCGAGTACCTCGGCTGGACTGAGGTCGCCAGTTTGATTGTCAGAGGGATCGAGAAAACCATCGGCTCGAAGGTGGTCACGTACGACTTCGCACGGCTGATGGAAGGGGCTACACAGGTAAAGACTTCTGAATTCGGCGCGGCAATCGTCAAGAACATGTAACTACCCTGACGAACTGTCTTTGCTATGGTTAGGACCGAAGGCCGCCAAGGAGCGGCCTTTTTTTATTTTGCGCTTGACAGAGAAATTTTAGTATTTTAACTTATTGACGTCAAATGTCTAACTTAATTAGAATTTGAATTAGGCTATGTTAATAAGCGATAAGAAACTTGACCCGATCGATCACAGGCTTCTGGAGATCCTGCAGAAGAATGCGAGAACGAAGCTGAACGAAATGGCACAGCAGCTCGGTCTAACGATCCCCACGATCTCGGAACGCATTCAGAAGCTCGAGGAAAGGGGATTCATTAAGGGGTATACCACTATCCTGGACGCAAAACGGCTGGGCAAGGATATTACCGCATTCATCACCGTCTCGATAGATTCCAGTAAACATTACCAGATGTTTATGGAAAGGGCGAGGGAGACTGAAGAGATATTGGAATGCCACTCGGTGACCGGGGAAGGTTCTCATCTGCTGAAGGTTCGTGCCGAGAATACTAATGCCCTGGAGAAGTTGCTTTCGAGAATTCAGTCATGGCCGGGGGTGCTCAGCACCAAAACCAGCGTGGTCCTTTCCACCATTAAGGAATCCACCGTACTAAAAACACAACACAACTAACTGTAGGAGGAATAAATGGCGAAGGTTGCCAAGTCTGCAACTGAAGTCGATAAACTGCTGAAGTTTATCAAAGATAATGGAGTTGAGATCGTTGACTTGAGATTTACCGACATCCCGGGACAGTGGCAACACTTTTCGATTCTCCCCTCGGAATTGACTGAGAATTCGTTCGATGAAGGTGTTGGTTTCGACGGCTCGAGTATTCGCGGGTTTCAGGCTATACAGGAAAGTGACATGGTCCTGATTCCTGATGCGGGAAGGTATTTCTTAGATCCGTTCACTGCTCACAAGACGATCGATATCATCTGTGACGTAAAGGACCCGGTTACAGGTGAACCGTACCGGCGCGATCCGCGCTTCATAGCTCACAAAGCTGAGGCCTATGTCCGCTCCACCGGACTTGCTGACTCGGCTTTCTTCGGGCCTGAAGCTGAGTTCTTCATTTTCGATAACGTCAGGTTCGACCAGGCTTCAAACACGGGCTACTATGAAGTCGATTCAGAAGAAGGGATCTGGAACAGTGGAAACGGGGAAGTGCAGAACCTCGGATACCGCCCGCGACATAAGGAAGGGTATTTTCCGGTTCCTCCGGTGGACAGCCTTCAGGACATCCGTTCCGAGATGGTCCTTACGATGAAGCAGGTGGGACTTGACGTAGAAGTTCATCATCATGAGGTTGCTACTGCGGGTCAGTGTGAGATTGACATGCGGTTCAATACGCTCACGTTCATGGCCGACAATCTGATGACGTACAAGTACATCACTAAGAACGTAGCCGCCAAACACGGAAAAACCGTGACGTTCATGCCTAAACCTCTCTTCGGAGACAATGGCACAGGCATGCACGTGCACCAAAGCCTCTGGAAATCTGGAAAGCCCCTGTTCTACGGAAACGGTTACGCCAACCTCAGCGAGATGGCACTGTATTACATCGGCGGCCTGCTGAAACATGCCGCGGCAATATGTGCCATAACGAATCCGACCACAAATTCCTATCGCAGACTCGTTCCGGGATTCGAGGCTCCGGTGAACCTTGCATACAGCCAGCGGAATAGATCGGCGTCCGTTCGAATACCCATGTACTCAAAAAATCCCAAAGCCAAGCGGCTCGAGTTCCGCGTGCCCGATCCTTCGACAAATCCGTATCTCGCGTTTCCCGCTTTACTTATGGCAGGAATCGACGGCATTATCAACAAGATCGATCCAGGGGAACCGCTCGACAAGGACATTTACGATCTTTCTCCTGAGGAGCTCAAAGATGTTCCTTCCACGCCAGGCAGCCTGGAAGAATCGCTTAAGGCACTCGAGCGCGATCATGAATTCCTTCTTCGCGGCGACGTATTTACGGAGGAACTCATAAACGTATGGATAAAATACAAGATGAACAACGAGGTCAAACCGCTCGCGCTGAGACCGCATCCATATGAATTCATGATGTATTACGACATTTAATCCGACGGAATATCCGTTTTCCCTTTGAGGCCGCCTTCGAGCGGCCTTTTCTGTCTACGTTGAACTGGGAGCACTTTTTGATTAAATTCTTCAATAATTCAACGAGAAAACAACGGAGCGATTCTAATGGCCGCGCATTCAAATTCATTTTCCGCAAAGAAGAAACTCAAGGTAAGTAATTCCAGTTTCGAGATTTTTCATCTCCCCGCACTGCAGGGCAGAAATTACGACATAACTAAGCTGCCTTATTCTATAAGGATTCTTCTCGAGAACCTTCTAAGACACGAGGACGGCCGAATTGTAACCGCTGACGATGTCGAGGCACTGCTCAAATGGGACGGAAAGCTTCTCCCCCAAAAAGAAATCGCCTTCATGCCCGCCCGAGTTCTTCTTCAGGACTTTACGGGTGTTCCTGCCGTCGTCGACCTTGCAGCAATGAGGAGCGAAGTTGAGCGGCGTAAGGCAGACACCGGGAAGATCAATCCGCTCATTCCGGCCGAGCTAGTCATAGACCACTCCGTTCAAGTTGACAAATACGGCAGCGATGATGCGTTTATGTTCAACGCCGAGATGGAATTCAAAAGAAATGTGGAGCGTTACAAGCTTCTGCGCTGGGGGCAGAAGGGGTTCAAGAATTTCAACGTGGTTCCCCCCGACACCGGAATAGTTCACCAGGTAAACCTTGAATACCTGGCGCGCGTTGTGGAGACCCGAACGGAAAACGGTGAGATGAGAGCGTTTCCGGACTCTCTTGTCGGTACCGACTCTCACACGACGATGGTGAACGGCCTCGGTGTCTTCGGCTGGGGAGTCGGCGGGATTGAAGCGGAAGCGGTCATGCTAGGGCAGCCTTACTTCATGCTTGCTCCGGAGGTGATCGGCGTGAAGCTTTCGGGCGAGTTGCCCGAGGGAGCTACGGCGACGGACCTCGTCCTGACGGTCACTCAAACCCTGCGGAAGAAAGGGGTAGTCGGAAAAATCGTAGAATATTTCGGCGAAGGAATTGCGCAGCTGAGTCTTCCGAACAGGGCAACGATCGGCAACATGTCCCCCGAATACGGTGCTACCATGGGATTCTTCCCTGTCGATGAAGAGACTTTGAAATATCTGAAACTGACCGGTCGATCGGAAGAGCGTGTTGCAGTTGTAGAGGCCTATTGCAAGGAACAGGAACTATTCTGGAGTAAAGATAAACCCGTACCAGTATACAGCGACCTCGTCGAGATCGACATGAGTGCAATAGAACCTAGCATGGCGGGACCTAAGAGGCCTCAGGACCGCGTAACGCTTCGACATATGAAGGGAGAATTTACTCGTGCTCTTGCTGCTCCGACGAGTGAGCGCGGATTCGCACTCGATAAAGAAAGCGTGTCAAGGTCTGTCACTGTTCGGAAAAATGGAGACTCCTTCGACCTTCATCATGGTTCTGTTGTGATTGCTGCGATTACAAGCTGCACGAACACCTCCAACCCCAGCGTGCTTGTGGCAGCCGGCCTGCTCGCCAAGAAAGCAGTTGAGAAATACGGGCTAAAACCGAAGCCCTGGGTCAAGACCAGTCTCGCGCCGGGCTCAAAGGTAGTCATAGATTATCTCAACGATGCAGGGCTCCTGAGGCCGCTCGAACAACTGAAGTTTAACCTGGTTGGATTCGGATGTACTACCTGCATAGGGAACAGCGGCCCGCTCGATGAGAACGTTTCGTCGGCAGTAGAGAAGGAGAATCTTGTAGCTGCGGCAGTGCTTAGCGGGAACAGAAATTTTGAGGGCAGGATCAACCCGCACGCAAAGGCGAGTTACCTCGCCTCACCTCCTCTCGTCGTTGCGTATGCTCTGGCGGGAAGAGTCGACTTCGATCCGCTCAACGAGCCTCTTGCCAAAAGCGAGGACGGCAAACCGGTTTTTCTGAAAGACATCTGGCCGACCCAGATGGAGATTAACGAAGTGCTTGAGAAGTCTATCAGGCCGGCGATGTACAGGGAGAGGTACTCCAAGGTCTTTGAAGGCGACGAGAGATGGCGCGGCCTTGATGTTCCTGAAGGCGATAGCTACCGTTGGGACAAAGAATCTACATACATTCAGGAACCACCTTTCTTTGTAAATCTTCCCGTCGATGTGCCTCGCGTCGTAGACATAGAAGGTGCCAGGGTTCTCGCACTTCTCGGAGACTCCGTGACTACCGATCATATTTCCCCTGCCGGGACGATACAAGCAGACAGCCCAGCGGGAAAGTACTTGATAGAACATGGTGTACAGCCCAAGGATTTCAATTCTTACGGTTCGAGGCGGGGAAATCATGAAGTGATGATGCGAGGAACCTTCGCGAATATCCGCTTGAAGAACCTTCTTGTTCCGGGCACCGAAGGCGGCTGGAGCATCCATCTTCCAAGTGGCGAGAAGATGTGGCTTTATGATGCAGCAATGAAGTATCAGTCGGAAGGGGTCCCACTTCTCATCATCGGAGGTAAAGAGTACGGCAGCGGAAGCTCGCGTGACTGGGCCGCAAAAGGGACACTTTTGCTAGGTGTAAAAGCGGTGATTGCTGAGAGTTATGAGAGGATCCACAGGAGCAATCTTGTCGGGATGGGAGTCTTACCGTTGCAGTTCAAGGTCGGAGAGAGTGCGTCTTCTCTCGGTCTGACAGGGAGGGAAGTGTACAGGGTGTCCGGCATTGCGGACAACCTCACCCCACATAAGATTCTCTCCGTAACTGCAACTGCCGACGGCGGCAAAACGACCAGCTTCGATGTTCTGGCGCGTCTTGACAGCAACGTTGACGTGGAGTATTATAAGAACGGAGGTATTCTCCAGACTGTTCTGAGACAAATGCTTAGGGCGTAACGTTTGGCAGGCGAAGCGGGACTTCTCTTTTGACTTTCCCTCGCAAAACGCTTTTTGGATTAGGAAATCGCCGGCCCGTCGCTTAATTTGCAACTGGTTGGCTCATTTTGTAGTTTATTGTGTTAACAGGAGAATAAATGAGAAGCGGAATTCATCCCAAATACCACACTGTGACGGTTACCTGCGTATGCGGCAATACATTTCAAACCAGATCGACGGAACCGGGACAGTTTTTGAAAGTTGAGATTTGCTCCAATTGTCACCCTTTCTTCACTGGCAAGCAGAAACTTCTGGACTCGGCCGGACGTGTGGAAAGGTTTATGCAGAAATACGGTAAGAAGGCAAAGGCCGGGGCTTAACTCTGAGGGCAGGTACAATCACCTCCATCCCGGGGGTGAAAGGTGCCGTCAGGAATCTCTCTCGAGCTGCTTGTCAAAGCAGCTCTTTTCAAATAGTATTCTCGACAAAAGAATCGAACAAATGTGAGACTGTAAGAGAACGGTGCCGTCGTAAGTGATAAAAAGACTCCCGGGCATACAGAGTCTTCGACGGCAGCGATACCGCAGCAAATGAAAAGCAAGGGGTGCAGAGATGGAACAGCCTAAGAGGTACAGGAACTACCCTCGTGAGGAAACCCAGACTGTGATCTACGAAACGGCTCGTGAGGTTGCTGTTAAGGTACTCAACCGGATCGAGAGAACCGACTCATATCTGGACAAACTACTCGATTTCGAGTTGCGCAATTCGGAATTGAGCCGGCTCGACAAGTCCTTTCTGACCGAATTGGTGAACGGGACAATCCGGTGGAAAATGAAAATCGATTATGTGATATCTCAGTTTTATCGCGGAGACTACGCGAAGCTGGATATCAACATAAAAAATGCCATCCGGATCGCAATGTACCAGATCATGTTCCTGGAGAGGGTTCCGCAGTCCGCGGCAGTGAACGAAGCAGTGGAGTTTGTGAAGAAACTTCGCGGGCAGTTTCTTGCCAACCTTGTCAACGCGATACTTCGGACATCGATCAGGAAACTCGAATCGGTTGAGTACCCATCCATAGAAGATGACCCGGTGAGAGCGCTATCCACTGTCCACTCATTTCCGACGTGGATGGTACGCCGGTTTGTAAACCGCTTCGGTGTTTATGAAACCGAGCAGTTGCTTACGGCACTCAACGAACGGCCGCGACTTTCGATCCGCGTCAACCCGAAGAAGATAGTCCCGCAAGAACTTGCATCGTCGTTCGAAGAGAAAGGTCTTAAGGTCAAACGCGGCCAATTCATTCCGAATTTTTATTACGTCGAGGGACTTTCCAGGATCGGAGAGCTTGACTCGTTTCGAGCAGGGCAGTTCACCGTGCAGGATGAAAGCGCTGGAATTGTATCGAAGCTGCTGGATCCACAACCGGGAGAACGGATCCTGGACATGTGTGCGGCGCCGGGCGGAAAGACCACTCATATACTGGAATTGACTAACGGAGAAGTGGACCTGACGGCGATCGAGAAATATGAAAACAGGGCGAGACTCATTCAGGATTCAATCGAAAGGATGGGATACGGGCACGGAAAGATCGTCGTCGCCGACGCGGGTAAATATCAGGACGCTGTCCTATTCGACAAAATACTGATAGATGCACCGTGCACAGGGTTCGGAGTGATGCGAAAGAAGCCGGATTCCAAGTGGAAGCGGGAACCTGAAGATATCAACCTGCTTAACGAAATTCAGACCAGCATTATAGAGAATGCCTCGAGGCTCCTCAAGCCTAACGGGATTTTGGTTTACAGTACCTGCACGATAGAAACAGCCGAGAATCAGGACGTCGTTCAGTCTTTCATGAGCCGGCATCCGGAGTACGTACTGGAGCCCGCCGACTCGATTGTGGACCGTTCTCTTGTCGGTAAGGACGGGTACGTCGAGACGTTTCCACACAGGCACGATATGGATGGTAGCTTCGCCGCCAGGATGCGCAAGACCGGATGACGTTATTGTATGCGAGCCGTCCATTTAATAACTTTCTATTGAAAATATTTTGGAGGTAATAGATGATCAAGAACGTTGAAGAGCTTAAGAATGCACTACAGGGAGTTGTCGAGGTGGACGGCTGGGAGAAGGCTAAGGTCTCAAATCCTGATAAGCTGCGCGGCTCCGTAATAGACACTCTTGTATACGAATCTGTTTTTAATGCCGATGAAGATGTAAAGAAGAAGATCCGGTGGCTTATCCGCGAACTGGCCCGTACTCTCGGCTGTGGTTCTGCGTCCATACAGGGGCTTTACGATGCATTCGGCAGGGGTGAAGTCTCCGGGTTCACAGTCCCTGCGGTGAACGTCAGGGGGATCACCTACGACTTTGCGCGAGCGATGTTCCGCGTAGCGAAGAAGAACGCCATCGGCGCGTTTGTGTTCGAAATCGCAAAATCCGAAATGGGGTACACATTTCAGAGGCCGGATGAGTATTCCGCTTGTATCCTTGCGGCAGCAGTGAAGGAGAACTACCAGGGTCCGGTATTCATTCAAGGGGACCACTTTCAGTTCAACGCGAAGAAATTTGCCGAAGATCCCAAGAAGGAAACCGAAGTCATAAGGTCCCTCATAAAGGAAGCCGTTGCCGCCCAGTTCTACAATATAGACATCGATTCTTCCACTCTTGTCGACCTAAGCAAGGGGACTGTGGAGGAACAGCAGAGAAACAACTTTGAGCTTGCCGCTGAAATGACGGCTCTCATCCGAGAACTTGAACCGGAAGGCGTGACGATCTCTGTCGGAGGAGAAATCGGGGAAGTCGGCAAGAAGAATTCGACCCCCGAAGAATTCCGCGCCTATATGCAGGGATATGTGACGGCGCTCGGCGCGAGGAAAAAGGGAGCGAAGACTATCAGTAAAATCAGCGTTCAAACCGGCTCCAGCCACGGCGGAGTACCGCTTCCTGATGGCACTGTGGCCAAGGTATCTATCGATTTCGATGTTCTCAAAAACATCTCAGACATCGCCAGGGCAGAATTCGGGATGGCCGGTGCAGTTCAACACGGCGCATCTACTCTTCCAGATGAACTTTTCCACAAGTTTCCAGGTGTGGGAACTGCGGAAATACATCTTGCCACGGGGTTCCAGAACATGTTGTACGACCTGTTTCCAAAGGAACTCAGGGAAAACATCTACGAGTACCTCAGAAAGAATATGGCTGACGAGAAGAAGCCTGACATGACGGATGAGCAGTTCATTTACAAGACGAGAAAGAAAGGCTTCGGTCCTTTCAAAGAGAAGATGTGGAACCTCGATAGGGCCTGGTTTGAGAAAGCTAATGCAGAACTGGAAAAGAAATTCGAGTTCCTGTTCCTGCAGCTTAATATGAAAAATACCAAGAGCACAGTCGATAAATACGTCAAATTCTGAAGCTGGTCGAGAGATCGGCTGAGAGAAGGGATGTCTTCCCAGCTTGACGAACGGTTCGTCTCGAGAAAAAATCTCGGCGGCCTTGAGTTCTGTCGTGGCCGCCGTGTTTCTTACCGCATTCAAATTAATAGTCGGAATTTCCACCGGCAGCCTCGGCATTCTTAGCGAAGCTGCCCATTCGGGTCTCGACCTGATGGCTGCGGGCATGACTTTCTTCGCGGTCAGGGCAGCCGACAAGCCTGCCGATTCCGAACACCACTACGGCCACGGCAAGTTTGAAAATATATCGGCACTCTTCGAAACTCTGCTTCTGCTCCTCACCTGTTTCCTGATAGGGCAAGAGGCAGTCAACCGCCTATTTTTTACCCACATCCAGATAGAGGTAACAGCCTGGAGTTTCGTGGTCATGGGGACTTCCATCGTCATCGACTTCACACGGTCTAGAATACTATCGCGAGCTGCGAAGAAACATCACAGCCAGGCACTCGAGGCGGATGCGCTTCATTTCAGCACCGACATACTCAGCTCTAGTGTCGTCATAATCGGACTTATCGGCGCGGAGTTTGGGTTCGCCTTTGCAGACCCGGTAGCGGCGCTCGGGGTATCCGTTATTGTAGTCGTGATCAGTTTGAGGTTGGGGAAAAGGGCGATAGGTGTCCTCGTCGACAGAAGTCCCGACCCGGCTCTCGTGGAGAAAATCAGGAATGCGGCCCTGGAATCGAAAGACGTGGCCGAGTTGAAGAAGCTTCGCGTCAGAGACTCAGGCGGCCGAATCTTCGTCGATATGGTGGTGGGTCTCCCGAGACTCCTTCCGTTTGAACAGGCTCACCAACTGATGGATGGAATCGAACAGAGAGTGAAAAATATCCGTGAAGGGGTTGATGTGGTCGTACACGCCGAGCCCGTAGCGACCGATCGCGAGTCGATACTCGATAAGGTGTGGTTTGCCGCCGAACAGACGGGCGACAAGATCCACGAGGTCGAAGCCTTTTCAACTGATCGTGGCATAGTTGTCGACCTTCATCTTGAAGTCGAGGATGCCGACACAATTGAACAGGCACATGCGAGGGCTGATCAACTTGAGAACGCAGTTCGCTCACAGCTAGGCGCACTCGATCAGATATTCATTCACATAGATAAGACGACCGCCGGGCCGATCGACGCAACATCCGTAAGCCTCAGAGACAATGATCTCTCCGCCAAACTGATCAGATACCTGAGTTCTAGATCTGAGGTAGTGTCCTGTGGAAATATCAATTTTACCGAGAGCAGCGCAGGACTAAGGGTAGGCATGTCATGCCAGATTAACGAAACTTTTTCACTGGTGGAGACGGTTAGAATTGTCAACGAACTCGAGGAAGATATCGTCAGAGAGTTTCCACAGATTTCAAAAGCAGTGATTCACCAGGAACCTATTCAGCATAACGGACGATGAAACCATACTACAACGATCCATACACAACGGAATTTGAGGCCGCTGTGATTGAGAATCTCCGCAGAGACGGGAAATTCATTGCAGTTTTGGACAAGAGCTATTTCTATCCGACTTCAGGAGGTCAGGAACACGACTTGGGGTTTATCGGCGACGCGGAAGTTATGGATGTGTTCGAGGAAAGCGGGCAAACCATGCACGTGGTTAATAGACAAGTTCCGGAGGGCCGGTTCGCTTGCAGGATTGACCGTCTTCGAAGAATTGGAAATATGCAACAACACACCGGCCAGCATATCCTTTCCGCGGCATTTGATAACCTTTTCGGGATGGAAACTGTCTCTTCAAGGCTTGGTGAATTTGCCGGAACGATCGACCTCTCACGCACGCCGAGTGAAAACGAAATAGAAGACGCCGTCGGACTCGCAAACAGAATAGTCCGGGAAGACAGGCCAGTGTCGATACACTATGCGGAACGGGAGAATATTGCCGGATTCAAACTGCGAAAAAATCCTAAGGTAGAGGGTACAATCAGAATAGTGGAAGTCAAAGATTTCGACATGTCTCCATGTGGGGGAACTCATTGCACTCATACGTCTGAAATTGGCGTCATACTGACCGCCGGCGTGGAAAAGGTAAGAGGCTCCCTGACAAGAATTGAGTTTTACTGCGGAGACAGGGCAGTACAACGCTTTCGCCAGCTTTACAAAGCCGCAAAGGACATATCCAGAAATATTTCGGCTTCCGTTGATGAACTTCCATCCGCTACCGAGAAACTGAAGAGCCAGCTTCAGGAAAAGGAGTCTCGAATAAAAATTCTTTCCGAAAAGATACTGCTCGATGTCTGCGAAAAGAGTCTTGTGACGGTTGAGGACTCAACTAAAGGTTTTACGATCCTTGACTTGTCATCTTCCGTGCAGAGCACCGAAGAACTGAGGTTCGTGGCCAGTTGTGTCTCCGGCAAGACAAATCAGTCGTTTGCATTTCAGCGGCTCGAAGGAAATATTTGCTATATGAATTTGAACCTGGCTACCGACGAGAGGACAATTTCAATGATTATCGATACACTTCGATCGGAATTCGGAGCGAAGGGGGGAGGTCGGAAGGGTTTCTATTCCGTCATGTTTGATAGCGTGCGCCTGAACGATATCGTCGGATTCCTGAAGGCAAGACTTTCAGATGAATGACGCCAGAGCCCATCTCTTCATTAACGGTTTGGTGCAGGGAGTCGGCTACCGCTATTTCGCCATTCGAAAGGCCACTGCATACGGGATCGAAGGCTTTGCGAAGAACCTGATCGACGGCAGGGTAGAGGTCGTTGCCGAGGGCGAACGCGGCCTGGTGGAAGAGTTCATCAGGGAGCTCAGAAACGGCCCGATAGCTGCTCATGTAACTGATGTAAGAGTCGAGTGGGAGGATCCCACCTATGAGTTCAAAGGATTTCAGGGGTTATGAGAGTCGGATTCGGCTTCGACGCACATGAGCTTATCGAGGGAAAGCCGCTGATCCTCGGAGGCATTCGCATTGAATACCAAAGGGGCCTCCGTGGCCATTCTGACGGAGACGTCATCCTGCATGCACTGAGCGATGCGCTTCTCGGCACGTGTGGTGCCGGCGATATCGGAATGCATTTCAAAGATGACGACAGGAAAACGGAAGGCATAGACAGCAAGCGGATACTGGAGTTCGCGCTACAAGCTGTCGCCGAAGCCAAACTGCGACTCCACAACGTCGATCTGGTCCTTGTAGCCGACAAGCCAAGGTTGAGCGGGTTGTATGAGAAGATCCGCGAATCGGTCTCGAAGTATTGCGGAGTACGTCTTGATATGATTTCCGTGAAGTCCAAGACGACGGAGGGCACCCTCGTCGGCAGGGAAGCTATCGCGTGTTTTGCAGTAGTCCTGGTGGATGAGTTGTGAACGAACTCGATACGCTCGTGGCGGCGGTAAACCACACCGATCCGATGTATCTTTACCTGACGCTCTTCCTCTTTGCATTTGTCGAGAATGTGTTTCCACCGACGCCGAGCGACCTCGCAATTGCATTCGGCGGCTCACTGGTAGGAACGGGAAAACTTGGACTGGTCGCCACGATTGTCTCCGCGACGCTGGGGAGCACAGCAGGGTTTATCTTAATGTACTACATCGGGATTTTCCTCGGGAAGAAAATGATAGATGCGGGAAAACCGCGTTTCCTCCCGTTCGACAAGATCAGTCAAGTCGAACGCTGGTTCAAGAGATACGGATATTGGCTTGTGGTCGTGAACAGGTTCCTATCCGGAACGAGAGCAGTCATCTCTTTCTTTGTGGGTCTGTCCGAACTTCCGGTTATCATCACGCTTCCCCTTTGCGCGCTGAGTGCGCTGCTCTGGAACACTCTCCTCGTTTACGGTGGATCGATCCTGGGAAATAACTGGAGACTTCTCGAGCGCTACCTGGATATTTACGGTTATGCGATTTTGATACTCGTCGGGATTGCACTGACCGTTATCGCCGGGCGGCACTTCATCATCCGTAAACATGTATAGAAGAATTCTAAAGTTCATCGGCTTCATCGCGGCGGTTATTGCCGTTTCATCTGTAGTGAACCCCTTCCTTGCATACCGGATGAGCCGATACGACCCGGTTGATTTTGGGAAATACTACGAATATTCTGGGGTTATCGGCGTTCACACTAGCTATTCAGACGGTACCCGCAGCTATGACGAAGTGGAGAAGATGTGTGACTCTGAGGATCTGCATTTTGCGATAACTACCGATGTCAACACGGTAAAGCCGCTGGAACGCTCGCTCAGCAGACGTTTCGGGATGACACTGATGATTCCGGCCGTGGAGATCTCCGCCGATAAAGGCGGAGATCGCTTTCTTGTCATCGGAGATAGTATCCCCATCCTTCCGGGAGACAACGTGAGCGTCGATTCGGCGTTGAGTTATGCCCACCGGAAGGGAAGTCTCATCGTGCTTGATAGATCGCGAAATTTGCGTCGAGCCAACGAAAACTTCGGAAGGCTTGCGGGCCTCGTGAACGGGATGGAACTTTACAATTTCAACGAGGATTGGAAAAACCTTTTCTCGTTGACTCAAATCAACAAGGTGATTGGCGGATATCTGACCTATCCGGTGAACGGGCATTCATTGACCTATCTTATCCGGTATCCGGAGAAACGGATAGATGAGTACAATCGGCTCAACGAAAGCCACAGAATGGTCGGCATCGGCGCTGCAGGGGCCGGTTCGAACGACATTCTGGGGTGGAGAAGAGATTACTACTTCGCATCTTATGAGAGCGTTCTCAGAACCGTCCACACCGTTATCGTCACAACGGAATTGTACAGCGGGAAATACTGGCATGATCGACAGATCACTCTTGATGCGATACGTAAGGGACATGTGTATATCTCGTTTCCCGCCTTGGAACCCGCACGGGGTTTCTTTTTTACCGCATCTTCCGGCAACAGCCGGGCGATGATGGGGGACAGCCTGAAGCTCGATAGTATTGCTCGGTTGAGGATTTCGCTTCCCGATAGCAACGACGTGATGACGCGTGTTTTGAGAAATGGGACAATTATCAAGAGCTATGACGATGCCGGCTCGGTCAGTTTTTCAGTGAGCACTCCAGGTCAATACATGGTCGAGGTGTTCCAGAAACGTCTCACACTCCCACTCTTCCTGAGCAGGGCTTACCCGTGGATCCTGTCAAATCCGATTTACATTTACAAGATGGAAGGTGGTTGATGGCAAAACCGCACGGGTTTTTGAATTCCAAGATGCTGCTCGGCGTTTTCTCAGGCCTTCTTCTTGGGCTTTCCTTTCCCCCCCTTCACGTCGAATGGATCGCATTCGTTGCCTTCGTTCCGTTTCTCTTTGCTATGGAAGCGGCGGAAAGTTACCGTGAGGTACTGAAGCTGACTTACTTCAGTTTCCTCCTGTTCAATATCATTACGCTGTACTGGGTCGGCGGCTGGAGCAAGCAGACGGATCCATTTATGATGATAGGAGGAGCAGGGCTTATCGTAGGACATCCACTCTTCTTCGCAGTACCGATGTTCTTCTATTACTTTGTACGAAAGAGATTCGGTCAGAGTGCAGTATTATTATTCCCGTTTCTCTATGTCTCATTTGAGTATCTGCATTCCATTACGCAGGTTGCCTTCCCATGGCTCACCATAGGATATTCTCAGTGTTACAACCTGGCGGATATTCAATTCGCATCCTTCACTGGTCTCTTTGGGATATCTCTTCAGATATTGATCGTCAATGCGCTTCTTGCATATGCGCTTATGCGATGGATAAAAGAACCGAAGCTTATAAGAAAAGATGTCCTGCTCCCGGTGTCATTTGCGCTTCTCTTTGTTATCGTTCCCGAAATCTATGGGGTCATCGTGTTATCGAATGCACGTCTGTCGGATTTTAAGAGAAGCATGAAAGTCACGGTGATACAGCCCAACATCAATCCATATGCAAAGTGGGAGGGGGCTCCGTCTGAGATTTTGAGGACGTATGAGAAAGAGACTTACAAGGCTCTGCATCGAAGAGCTGATCTTGTTATTTGGCCGGAGACCGCTATTCCGTTTTATATTTTGCTTCCGTCATATGGTTACTATAGGGAGGAATTGCAGACATTCGTGGATACCACAGGGATCTCATTGCTCAGCGGACTTCCTCTCGCGCACTATTACAGCGACAGCAACAACGCGCAGCCCAGCAGTCACTACGACGAATTCATGCATGAATACTACGACGCGTACAACGGGGCGGCCCTCTTTATGCCGCATACCCGGAGATATCAGACTTACGGGAAGATTATCCTGGTTCCGTTTGCAGAGCGGCTCCCCTATGCCAATCACCTTTCGTTTTTGATCAAACCCCTGAAATGGGGGGTCGGGATAAGCAACTGGGCGCGAGGGACCGATACGACTGTCTTCAAATTGTCCAACGGTACCCGGTTTTCGACGGTGATTTGCTACGAGAGTGTATTTCCCGATTATGTGAGAGAGTTCGCCAAGAAGGGAGCAGATTTTCTAATTGTGATCACCAATGATGGCTGGTATGGTCCGACCTCGGGCCCGTTCCAGCATGCGGCTTACGCGATAATGAGGGCAGTTGAGAATAGAAGGACTGTAGTGCAGTCTGCGAACACTGGCGTATCGGAGTTCATTGATCCCTATGGACGATACATCGGCGAACCGACAAGATACGGCGTGGTGGCTTCCCTAACCGAGACCATCCCGTTGAACGACAGTTTGACGTTCTATTCCGAACATGGCGACTGGATAGCACATTTCGCCGAAATCATTTCGGCTGCGGTTATTCTTATCGGACTTTTTCTTAAATTTAAACACAAGGAAACAAGGAGTGTGTCAGACGGACTACATTGATCTGCGCAGCGACACGATAACCAAGCCTTCAGAAGCAATGCGAAAGGTGATGGCTTCCGCCGAGGTCGGCGATGATGTCTTCGGCGAAGACCCGACGGTCAATCGTTTGCAGGAGAGAGTTGCCGAACTGCTCGGAAAGGAAAGTGCGCTTTACGTCCCCAGCGGAGTCATGTCCAATCAGCTCGCACTGAAGACACATACAACCGCAGGTGATGAAGTGATTGTCGAGAAGGACTCTCACATTTTCAATTACGAGACGGGTGCACCTGCTCTCCTGTCCGGGGTCCAACTGAACCCGGTTCAGGGTATTCGCGGGATCTTGTCCGCTGCCGATGTGGAAAGCGCAATAAGGCCGGACGTTTATTACATGATGCCGACCCGGCTGGTCTGCCTGGAAAACACACATAACCGGGGCGGCGGATCAATATACCCCATGAAACTCATCGAAGAGATTAAGAGGGTTGTGGCCGCACATGGATTGAAGTTTCACTTGGACGGTGCGCGCCTTTGGAATGCCTCGGTGGCCACCGGTATCAAGGTCTCAGAGTACGCCAAACATTTCGACTCGGTCTCCGTTTGTCTTTCTAAAGGGCTTGGGGCGCCGGTCGGGTCGGTTCTTACCGGGACGAAGGAATACATCTCAAAGGCGAGAAGGTTCAGAAAGATATTCGGCGGAGGGATGAGACAGATCGGAATTCTTGCGGCTGCGGGTCTGTACGCGCTCGAAAATAACATCCAGCGTTTGGCCGAAGATCACGAGAAAGCTAAGACATTTGCGACGATATTGAGCGATTCGCCTACGTATGAGGTAAACGTGGAACACGTTGAGACTAACATTGTAATATTTGGAATTAAACATCCGGTAGGCGTCGATGCATTCATCGCTGAGGCGAAGTCAAAGGGAGTTCTGATTTCCGCGGGCAGCGCAGGCAAGCTTCGTGCGGTCACGCATCTCGACGTGACTATGGAGAGTGTGACGAAAGCGGCGAAAATTCTGGCTGGTTATCGTGCTTCTTGAAAAACGTAGATCGGGCGGAATTCACCCAGGCTTCAATTTGACGATCATCAAGTAGAGATTCTATGCCGCCGACCGACAAGCGAGTTCCCGATATCAAAGAAATGGAGCGTGCCAAAGCTTCAGGATACACGCATTACCCGGTTGTCATTGAAGTGCTGGAAGATATCTGTACACCGGTTGGTCTGTACTTGAAGTTGAGGAAACATGGACACACAAGTTTCCTGCTTGAGAGTGCCGAAGGTGGGGAGAAAATAGGGAGGTTTTCGTTCATCGGGGTAAACCCGTTCGCTTCGTTTCGGGTGACAGCAGGGAAGGTAGTCATAAACGGGCAGGTGGCGGCAGGTTCAGTCTCCCCAGTTTCGGAACTCAAAAGATTTTTCTCCGCTTTCAGGGTGTTTCCTCTTGAAAACCTTCCGCGTCTTGCCGGAGGAGCTGTTGGCTACTTCGGATACGACTTCGTGAGGTATCTCGAAGACATAACGATCAGGGACTCGGAAGGGCCCGTTCCGGACGTGTTGCTCGGCTTCTACGATACTGTTCTCGCAGTGGACAACCTGAAGAGGCGTGTTGTTCTAGTAGGTCTGGTCCCGCTAACGGGGGATTCGTCCGCACTCGACAAGGTCCTCGATGAGAGAGTATCCTATTTTAACCGGCTCATTTCACTTATTGAAGAGCATGAAAGCAACATTGAGCCTCCGCACTGCACTGTGGGGGAACCCAGATTCAACATGTCGAAAGACAGATATAAGGAAATTGTCTCAACGGCGAAGCACTATATAGTCGAGGGCGATATCTTCCAGGTTGTATTGTCGCAACGTGCGGAATTTCCTCTCGCTGGAGATCCTTTTCAACTTTACAGGGGCGTGAGGGCTTTAAACCCGTCGCCGTACATGTTTTATCTTGAATTTGGGGAGGGAAACGAAAGGCTTGCCGTAATCGGCTCATCTCCCGAGATGTTTGTCCGAAAAGAAGGGAAGAGAATAGAAATGCGTCCGATTGCAGGGACCAACCCGCGCGGCCGGACACAGGATGAGGATGAACAGTACACTAGAGCGTTAGTGGCCGACGAGAAAGAAAAAGCAGAACACGTTATGTTAGTCGATTTGGGACGGAACGACATCGGGCGTGTCGCGTCTACCGGCAGCGTTCGCGTTGAGAATTTTATGCACGTCGAGAAATTTTCTCATGTCATGCATATCGTATCGGACGTGATAGGAGAGATCGATGACGGGCGCGACGCGGTCGAAACCCTTGCGGCGTGTTTTCCTGCCGGCACCTTGAGCGGAGCACCGAAAGTGCGCGCCATGGAGATCATTTCAGAACTTGAAGAAACCGCACGGAACATCTATGGCGGCGCCGTCGGATACATAGATTTCAATAACAACATGGATACGTGCATCGCGATACGGACTTTTTCGGTTCGAGGAGATACCGCCTATCTGCAGGCCGGTGCGGGCATTGTGTACGATTCCGATCCTGAGCGCGAGTACAACGAGTCGATCAATAAAATGAAAGCAAATCTGGAAGCACTCAAACTGCTGAGCAAATTTCAATGATACTACTGATCGACAACTATGATTCGTTCACTTATAACCTGTACCAGTATCTCACTGAACTGGGCGCGGACGTGTTCGTGGTGAGGAACGATAGAATCAGCCTCGACGAGGTAAAGGCGAAGAGACCCGAAGCGATCGTGATCTCTCCCGGTCCCAAAACTCCGACTGAAGCGGGTATCTCCGAACCTGTAATAATGGAATTCCATGAATCGGTTCCCATCCTGGGAGTATGCCTGGGCCATCAGGCCATAGGTGAGGTATTTGGGGGACGCGTCGCTAAGGCGCCGATTCCCATGCACGGGAAGAGTTCACAAATTATTCACCGCGGCAAGTCTGTTTTTGCCGGGCTTCCGATTCCTTTCTCGGCGACAAGATACCATTCGCTGATCGTAGCAGGAGAGGACCTGCCCGAAGAACTTGAAGTCCTCGCTTGGACGGAAGACAATCTCATTATGGGATTGAAGCATCGGAACTATCCCACCGTAGGAGTACAGTTCCATCCGGAATCTATTATGACGGAAAACGGGAAGATACTGCTACAAAACTTTCTAGACGGAAGAATCTGAATATGAGCACCATTATCAACCACTCGCCTAACGGCGATCGCATGTCCTATCTCGAAGCGCGACAAAGAGATACTTGGCGAATTTTTCAAATCATGTCCGAATTTGTGGACGGCTTCGAACTGATGAGCAGAGCCGCTCCTGCAATTTCCATTTTCGGCTCAGCGCGAATGAAGCCTGGCAGCAAGTATTACGAGCTGACCAGGCAGGTCTCGTTCGAACTAGCGAAGACCGGCTATGCCATCGTGAGCGGCGGCGGGGGAGGATTGATGGAGGCCGCTAACCGCGGCGCCCGCGAAGCCGGGGGGCAATCGATCGGTCTGAATATCGAGCTTCCTTTCGAGCAAAAACCCAATGAATACATCGATTCTGACAGGTTGATGACGTTCCAGCATTTCTTCGTGCGGAAGGTCATGTTTGTTAAATATGCACAAGGCTTCGTGGTAATGCCGGGAGGATACGGCACATTAGACGAGTTCTCCGAAGCCATTACCCTGATTCAGACGAGGAAGACCAAGACGTTTCCCGTCGTGCTGATGGGCAGTGATTATTGGGATAGACTTCTATCATGGATGCGTGAGACGGCGCTGAAGGAAGGAAGCATCACCGCCGCCGATCTTGACATCTTTCGCGTCTGTGACGACCCGCTGGAGGCCGTTCAAATCATAAAAGACTTCGGTATCAGACATGGCTACGTCACGAATTTCTAAAAGACTCTTGATTATCGGTTTCCCGGCAGGTTTGATCCTGGGGTTTCTGATCGGGGGCGCGGTGCATGGATTAAATTTGTTTGTCGACAGGTCGGGGAACGGTTCTCAGCCCGCGTACGTTAGTCGATTGTCCACTTACCGGATTCCGGATTCCCTAAATTTCTGCGGCGAGGAGATGCCCCTCGGCGTGGCGGATGTACGAGAGAGGATGGAACAGGCCTTCTACATTACGATGTCCGACGCCCAGATAATTCTGGACCTCAAACGGAGCACGAAGTATTTTCCCTATATAGAGGCCAAATTAAACGAGATGAACCTCCCGGGAGATTTGAAGTACCTTCCTGTTGCAGAAAGTGCGTTGAGAGACCTCGTCTCAAGCCGGGGTGCTGCGGGAATTTGGCAGTTCACCCCGAGCACAGCCAGGAGGTACGGCTTGAAGGTGAATTACTACGTCGATGAAAGGTATAATTTCCAGAAATCGACGGATGCCGCTTTGAGGTACCTGAGGGATCTTCATTCGATGTTCGGCAGTTGGACACTGGCCGCAGCTGCATACAATATGGGACAGAATGGTATTAAGATAACAACAAGGTATCAGATGACCGACAATTATTACGACCTCCATCTGAACGACGAAACTTCGAATTTTGTTTTCAGGATAGTGGCTCTGAAGCAAATCATGTCCCACTACCGGACATACGGGTTCGACCTTCGAAGGGAGGACTTCTATAAACCGGCGGAGGTAAGAACGGTTGATGTCGACAGGGTCGGAGATCTTGCCGAATGGGCAGCAGAAGAAGGTACCAACTACGGAGAATTAAAATATCTGAATCCGTGGATGACGGGTTGGAGATTACCATACGGCCGGTGGGCAATTGAGCTTCCGGCCTCCGCGGTATCCCCCGATTTCGCCTCCCGAACACTCGCGGACTCGGCTCAGTCTTCTCCGGACTCGATCCAGGTTTACGTGGTAAAGCGAGGCGATTCTTTGGAACGAATTGCCCGTGATTACGGTGTGAGTGTCAGTGATCTGATGTCATGGAACGACCTACGTAACAATGGTTACCTGAAAGCGGGCGAGAAGCTCACCATAATGGGAGAAAGTCCGAACTTCACGCCTTAAGATCCGTCTAAGGCTCTGAGTTCCGTCTCAATGACGATGTGGGCGGAGCAAAACTCTGAAGTGGTTCTTAAGCGGTATTCCGTCTATTCAGGAGTGAGCCACCCATACCGAATTCTCGCAACAAGACAATGAAATCTCTGGAGATCGCGATCCCCGATAAATATTCTTCTTGGGAGCCGCTAAACGATTCTTTTATCAGCTACCAGCTCTACTTTGAACTTCCCACCGCCGCCAGGATACGCGTTGGTAAACTTGGTACCTATCTTTTTGCCCGCGGCTCCTACGTTTACACGGGCAGCGCCCGAAAAAATATTCGAGGTCGGATAATCAGGCATCTTACATGTCACAAGAAGAAACACTGGCATATCGACTATATCCTGTCTCGCCCCGGAATCAGATTCATAAAGGTATTAGTTTCTAATGAAGAAGAGTGCGCATTGAACGGCCGGGCCCCTGGCAAGGCCATGATCCCGGGCTTTGGCTCATCTGATTGTACCTGCGGTTGCTCCAGCCACCTGAAATTCATATCGAGTGTTACCGAATGAAGTGTCATCCCCGGACGAACGTTGAGTCAGTTCGGCGAGGACGACCAAATCTTTAATCATAAAACAGAGGAGAACCAAATGCCAAATAGGAAGAGAAGCCTCGCTTTGAAAGGAATAGTGGGCTTCATAGTAGTCTGCCTGTTTCCTCTTCTTGCCGTGGCAAAATCTGGCACATTTGATGTCATGCACAACATCAAGTTCAGGAATATCGGACCGGCAGTTGCCGGCGGAAGGGTCAGTGCTGTGGTCGGTATTCCAGGACAACCCAACGTCTACTACGTAGGTGCAGCCGGCGGTGGCGTATTCAAGACGACCAACGGCGGTGTAACGTGGAAACATATATTTGCTCATGAAGCCACTTCCTCGATCGGTGCGATAGCGCTTGCCCCCTCCAATCCCAACTACGTTTGGGTCGGCACAGGAGAGGCGAATCTGCGTAACGATATCATAGACGGCAGGGGAGTCTACTTCTCTGCGGATGCAGGGAAGACATGGAAGTTTATGGGGTTGAAGGACGTAGGACAGATTTCCAAAATAGTCGTAGATCCTTCGAATCCCAACATTGTGTTTGTTGCTGCGATTGGGCATGCATGGGCACCTAATCCGCAGCGCGGTGTCTTCCGTACCACCGACGGCGGCAGTAGTTGGCAGAAAGTGCTGTTTGTCAACGACACCACCGGAGCCTCGGCCCTGGTCATGGATCCGGGGAACCCCGAGGTTCTTTTCGCCGGAATGTGGCAGGTGATCCGTTACCCATGGAAACTTGACGATGGGGGCGACGGAAGCGGGATATACAGATCGACCGACGGCGGGACAACGTGGAAGAAGCTGACAAAAGGTCTGCCGACGGGGCCGATCGGAAGGATCGCTCTCGCCGCTGCGCCGAGCAATCCAGACCATATCTACGCACTGGTCGAATCCAAGAAGGGTCTGCTGTATGACTCCCAGGACCTGGGGACCCATTGGCACTTCGTGAGCAACAACCACGATCTGGATGTCAGGCCGTTCTATTTCTCGAACCTGGCCGTCTCTCCCGACAATCAGAACAAACTCTTCTTTCTTTCGTTTGACGTGACGGAGTCGACAAATGGTGGTAAAACCGTTAAGAACGTCAACGGACAGGCCCACGTCGACAACCACACAATCTGGATCGATCCGAAGAATCCAGATCGGATCATTCTGGGCAATGACGGCGGGGCTTTTCTTTCTCTTGACGGAGCCAAAACTTGGAGGTTCCTCAACAATCTTCCCATCGAACAATTTTATCAGGTCGCCGTGGACAGCAGCAACCCCTTCAACCTTGGCGGTGGTCTCCAGGACAACAATGCCTGGTACGGCATTTCAACAAATCTTAACGGACCCGGCGTGACCGGACAGAACTGGTACGTGCTCGCCGGAGGAGACGGCCAGTACGTAGTTCCCGCTCCGAGCGATCCGAATATTGTGTATGCCGAATCGCAGGACGGTTTCATGAAGCGTGTCAACATGAAGACGGGCCTGAGCAGGTACGTGAGGCCCTATTTCTACGATTCGCCTGATATGCCACCATACGAGCTCAAATACAGATTCAACTGGACAACCCCGATTGCTGTCTCATATACCGACCCTAACGAAGTATTCATAGGGGGCAACGTTCTTTTCAAGAGCATGGACGGAGGTTTCCACTGGCAGGTAATCAGCCCGGACCTGACGAGAAACGACAAGGCGAAGCAGCAGCCGAGCGGCGGTCCGATAAACCTCGACATAAGCGGCGCGGAAAACTACGATACCATACTGTCGATCGGGATCTCACCGCTTGATTCCAACGTGATTTGGATCGGTACGGACGACGGGCTGGTACAGGTTACAAAGGATGGTGGAAAACACTGGGAGGAGGTCTCGAAGAATATCAGAAACCTTCCTCAGTGGGGGCGCATCTACCAGGTTGATCCTTCGCCATTCAATCCGGCCGAATGCTACATCGCAGTCGATCTCCACGAACTCGAGAACGATCATCCATATGTTTACAAGACGGACAACTATGGGAAGAGCTGGACGTCGATTTCCAAGGGTTTGCCGGATGATTATCCGGTGCATGTGGTCCGCGAAGATCCCGACAAGAAAGACTTCCTGGTCGCCGGTACGGACGCGGGCCTTTTCTATTCAAATGACGACGGTAGCCAATGGATGCCGCTAAAGAGCAATTTCCCGACATCATGCGTGTACGATCTAACATTCGACAAGCAAACCCATGATCTCATAGTTGCGACTCACGGAAACGGTATTTATATACTCGACAACCTGACGCCGCTGGAAGAACTCAACAACAGGATCGAGGACGAATCGTTCCATCTTTTCTCGACTATTCCCGCTTACATGTACCATATGTGGGAGGAGAAGGACGAGACTAACGATCTTGCAACCTATACTGCGCCCAACCAGCCTTACGGGGTCATGATCGACTATTACCTAAAGGATACTTTAGAGACAACGGCTGCTATGCACAAGCACCACAAGACGCCGGTTGAGATTCAGATATCCGATAATGCGGGCAACCGGATCGCGACACTCTATGGTCCGAATAAGAAAGGGATCAACAGGTTGGTCTGGAACATGCGGTATCAATCCCCGACACCTTTGACGATAACTCCCAAGAAAGCGGCAAAGGCCAACCCGTACAAAACTCGCGGCCCGATGGTCACGCCGGGAACGTATAAGATCAAGGTAACGGCCGATGGAAATACCTCTACTACTATCGCCACCGTACTGCCTGACCCAAGGTTCAAAGTTCCGGAGGACTACTTCACGTCCAATGCGACGAACGGTCTGACCATATGGAACGAATACGGCGCTTTGAACGAGATGCTTAATCGCATACAGAACATCGACGATCAAATGGTCTCGGCCAAGAAGGCGCTTTCGTCGGACGA
Source organism: Candidatus Kryptoniota bacterium (assembly GCA_046706745.1). Lineage (GTDB taxonomy): Bacteria > Bacteroidota > Ignavibacteria > Kryptoniales > JAKASW01 > JAKASW01. The sequence continues at coordinate 97,238 of JBJKPC010000010.1, read as the reverse complement.
ACAAGGAATGAAGGACGGCAAGTACAAGGAAGTTCTAACCCGCATGGTAGAACTCCGAAAGAAGCTTGCCGGTCTTAAGGATACCGTGTACGCAAAGGGTGTTCAACATGATGTCGAGGAGGACGACATTCACGAGTTCACGAAGCTTCACGCGAGATATCAGAACCTCATGTACAGTTTCTACACGCCGTACGGAGGCGTGCCGACGCCTGTTACAGTGAACGCGATGAGGCAGCTGGGGGGACAGCTCGAAGCCGTCCTCAACCGGTTTAACGGTGTTCTAGCAACCGATATTCCGGCGTTCAACAAGGTCGCGCGTGAGGAAGGTGCGCCGACATTATTCGCTGGGCCTATGATAACCGTGAAGAAGTAGGTTCTCGGCGCTGCGAACTAGTTTAAGGGCGGAGGTGCGAAGACGCATCTCCGCCCTTTGTTTACGCTATTCGTGTTATAGAATCTGTGTTATGTTACTCTCTCTGCGCCTCGCTTTAAGAATGTTGCCGCCTTAGATCTCTCCCCTATTTAGATAGAAAATCACTTCCCTTTCGAACGGGATCGATTGATACCCGTTCGGCGCCAGGCGCTGTCGAAGGCTCTTAAGGCTTGTAAACGACGCAGGCGCTCTTTAAATTCATTCGTCCGTTAGGGGTGCTATTCCGGAGAAATGGAATAGCTGAGATAAGACCCTACGAACCTGATCTGGGTAATACCAGCGTGCCCGCCAGTGGCGGCCTCCCGTGTTCCATAAAATGCGGGAGAGGAAAATGGACGAGACTTCTCTAAACCGTTTCTGTTTTCGACCGTTGGGTTTCCCAGGCCGAAGTCGGAAACGGTTTATTAGTTTTGGAGAAGTTATGAAATGCAAGCTGGTTACACTGTTCTCGCTCTTCTTTTTTACAGCGGCTGCGCAAGCTCAAGAGAGCTATTTCGTACGGGGCTCTGTAATGGATTCGACGGATTCAAGTCCTCTCGTTCATGCCGTCGTGAAGATCCTTCCGCTTGGAGATAGTACCCTGACAAATGAGTACGGAAGCTTCAGTTTCGAAGGGATTGATTCGGGAAGCTATCGCTTTGAGGCTGTCGCTCCCGGGTATAACCGGGCGTACACCACCGCGAATGTGCCCGGTCCTTCAATCAAAGTGGCTCTCACTCGAAAGTCGTATCAGCTGCGGCCTATAGTTGTCACGGCGCAGATCGCCAGTGAACGACGCTCTCCGGTCACTTTCAGCAATTTGACCAGTAAGACAATCAAGGAACAGTTTGCTGTGCAAGACGTTCCCGTTCTTCTATCGCAATTGCCATCTATTACCCAATATTCGGAAAACGGCGAAGGCATCGGGTATTCGTATATAACAATGCGGGGATTTAGTCAGCGCAGAATCTCCATCATGATAAATGGAATTCCTCAAAACGATCCGGAAGATCATAATGTTTACTGGATCGATGTTCCGGATCTTCAAGCAAGTACCAGCATGATTCAGGTCCAGCGCGGCGCAGGAAACGAGTTTTACGGAGCTCCTGCGATCGGCGGTTCGATAAACCTGGAGACATCGGATCTGGGCACGAAGCGACAGCTCAGTTTCTCGGTTGGAGAGGGTTCGACGGGCGAATCGGCGAGCGGCCCCTTCATAAAACGGCTTTTCGGGACTGGATACACCCGGCGTTATTCAGCTACATTCAGTTCCGGCCTGGTCGACAGAAAATATACTTTCTACGCTCATCTCGCCAAGAACCTCACCAGTGGATATCGCCAGAACTCATGGGTTGATTTGAACAGCTACTTCATGAGCGCTACCCGTTACGACAAAGATGTGACGACTACTATAAACTTGTACGGCGGTCCGATTTCAGACGGACTTTCTTACTTGGGGCTGCCTAAGTTTGCTGCTCTCGATCCAACGCTTCGTACATCAAACTGGGACGATTGGAATGCCGACAGCTCTGCTGAGAATTATTCGCCCAATATGGCAAGATTCATTTCCAGCAATAGTGAGGACACGGTCTATGCGGTTCCGAGAAGGCCTGGTGAAATCGAGAATTTCACACAGCCTCATATCTCGTTGTTGAACGAATGGCACATTTCCCCCTCTTTGACACTAAACAATACTCTGTTTCTTATTATCGGCAAAGGGTTTTACAACTACGACGGATCCTGGGCAGACACGAGTTACTTCAGACTGACCTCTCAATACGGTTTTCATCCGACGGTTAATCCTACAGATGCGCTCATCCATGCGTATGCGGGAGAAAATCAGTACGGCTGGCTGCCGCGTATTACAATTCGGCATCCTCACGGCCAACTGGTCGTCGGAGGCGAGCTGGATCAAAACATCTCAGACCACTGGGCCACAATCGACTGGGCTCAAAATCTGCCGGCCGGTGTCGGGTCTGGCTATCGCTATAACCGGTGGCGTGCGCTCACGGACGTCGCTTCGGTTTACGGACATGAACTGTACAATATGAATTCACGTTTTACCCTTATGCTTGACCTCGAGTACCAGTTTAAACAGTACAAATTCTATGGGGAGAAATTTGTCGGAAATGAATTCATAGTTCCCTACCACTTCTTTAATCCTCGCATAGGAATAAACTATAATATCTCTTCGACATCAAATCTCTATTTCAATGTGAGTCAGACTTCGAGTGAGCCCAGACTTTCGAGCCTCTACAACGCCGACGAATCGAGCGGCGGGGCCACCCCGAATTTTGCATTGAACCCGGACAGCACCTACAACTTCGGCACGCCTCTGATAAAACCGGAGACCCTGAATGATTTTGAATTCGGCTATCGTTTCAAGAGCGACAAATATGAGTTCGGGCTGACGGCGTACTGGATGGAATTCTACAACGAACTCGTCTCGAACGGACTGCTTGATCAATACGGTGTCCCGATTGTAGGAAATGCCAGAAGGACCCGACACATCGGCCTGGAGCTTGACGGCAACGCCGCCATCACACCGCAATTCTCATTGTACGGAAATTGCACTTTCAGCAGGAACAGGCTGATTGATTACACCAGCTTCATAAACGAGGCCGGCCAGACCGTGCCGGACGGCATCTCTCTCAACGGCAACAAGATATCCGGCTTCCCCGAGTTTCTGGGAAATGTGCGTGCCACTTACAGCGTCGGGAGCTTCTCCGCGATTCTTCTGGGGCAGTATGTCGGTTCGCAGTACACTGACAATTTCAATATTGCATCGCGCGAGATCGGCCCGTATTTTGTGGCCGATGCATGGCTTGCATACAGGTTTGACAGTTTCCTTTCGACTTCATCCGTCGAACTGAAGCTCTATGTCAATAACATACTCAACAGGAATTACATCGCACACGGAGAGGGCATATACTTCTACCCTGCTGCAACGAGGAATTTCTTCTTGAGCTGCACGGTGAACCTCTGACAAGGCGGCAAGATGGACTTCGATAATTTCACGCTGGTATTCTGCAATGGAGATCCTCCCAACCGAGAACGTCTTCTGGCTCTTGACCCGCATCCTCGGCGGGTTGTCTGCGCGGATGGTGGTGCACAGAAGGCTCTATTGACCGGATTTACACCCGATATGATTGTAGGGGATCTCGATTCGCTTGAAGGAAGGGACCGACTTCCCCCGTCAACCGAAGTCATCGCCGTTCCCCAGCAGGACAACACCGATTTTGAGAAGACCCTTGACATAATGCTGGAAAGAGGGATGGACAACTTTCTGGTAACCGCATTTGCAGGGGGAAGGATCGATCAGACTCTTGCAAACGTCCAGATTGCGTTCGAATATGCCCGAAAGTGCTCGATTGTGTTGGTCGACGAGGAGTTCCTCCTGTTACCCGTGACAGGCACCGTGGAGGAACGGTTTCCGGTGGGGACCACGGTTTCGATGATCCCCATGACCGACGGCGTAGTAGTAAGCACAAGAGGATTCTCCTTCGAGCTAAACCGGTCTCCCCTTCCCAAGGGCGGACATGGGGTGAGCAACAAGTCGTTGATGGAACTCATAAGAGTGGAAGTTCACAGCGGCGGCATATTTCTTATGATCAAGGACGCATGATCGCCAGACTTTCCCCCATCGACTGGCTGGTAATTCTTGTATACTTTGCGTCCGTCGTCTTTGTAGGATTCCGCGTATCTCGAAAAGCAAGAACGCATCTTGATGAATATCTCGTCGCTGGAAGAAGCCTTACCCTTCCGCTGTTTATTGCGACGCTGGTCTCCACCTGGTACGGAGGCATCCTCGGAGTGGGCGAGTTTTCGTACAGGTACGGAATTTCCAACTGGTTCATCTTCGGAGTACCTTACTACATTTTCGCGATCGTATTTGCGGTTTTTCTTGCGCCGCGCGTTCACAAGGCAAAGCTGCATACTATCCCGGACAAACTGAGGGAGACGTACGGTGACAGGACAGCCAACATGGGCTCGTTCCTGACTCTTTTCATCGTTACGCCGGCGCCGTACGTTCTCATGGTGGGTATTCTGGTGGAAATGATGTTTGGATGGTCGCTTACCTGGTCGGTCGTGTTCGCAACTGCGATCTCGATTGCATATCTCTATACAGGCGGTTTACACTCGGATATCCGGACGAACGCTGTCGAATTTGTCATGATGTATATCGGTTTCGGCGTAATATTGCCATTCTGCTTCATGCACTACGGAGGATTCAATTTCATAAAATCACACGTTCCGCCGGGTCATCTGACACTGACCGGAGGAAATACGTGGCAGTACATTATTGCCTGGTTTTTCATAGCAAGTTGGACGCTGATAGATCCGGCCTTTCATCAGAGGTGTTATGCAGCAAAGTCAGGGTGGGTCGCCAGGTACGGGATTTTGCTTTCGATTTTTTTCTGGCTGTTTTTCGACTTCATGACTTCGGTTACCGGGTTGTATGCGAGAGCAATCATTCCACATCTTTCGAACCCGGCGATGTCGTATCCCGCGCTTGCGGAAGTGGTCTTGCCGAGCTTCATAAAAGGTCTGTTCTATGTCGGGCTTCTCGCTACGATCATGTCGAGCCTCGAAAGTTTGACCTTTATTTCCGCGGTGACAATCGGCAAGGACATCATTTTCAGAATATTTCATTCGGGTGAAGATGAAGCGAATTCCGGGAAGAAAATCGTACGGTATTCACAAATTGGGATTTTCCTGACCGCCGTCATTTCGATTGTCATCTCGCTGCTGATTCCTTCAGTCATTCAGATATGGTATGATCTCGGTACCATTTTTATCCCCGGACTTCTTATACCTCTTGTTACAAGCTACTTCGAAAAATTACGCGTTGATAGCAAGTATATTTTCCTCTCGATGACATTCGGCTGGACAGTATCGTTCTTATGGCTGTTGACCGGGTCGATCCACAACGGCGTGGTTAACGAGGAGTACCTTCTCAATGTCCAGCCGATGTATCCGGGATTGCTCCTGTCAGTGGCTTTCTATCTGATGGGGTACTGGAGTAAAGCGAAGCTAGAGCACTCTCCGGTGCACAAACCTGGCCCTAAAATCTCATCCGAAAGTTGAGGGCGATCGTGTTTCCGGAAGGTCGTGTACTGAGCGTGGGTGATACGTTGAATCCTGAAAGCTCGGCATCAACATAGGCGTCAAGCATAGACAGGAGGTAAGCCCCGGCGATATACCAAGCGTATCCGTCACGTTGAGATAGTGCGGCATTTCTCAGTCCTATGAGCGTCGGGATAGTCAAGACTGACGGGTCATTCGAAACATACGGGGCGCCTGCTGCAATCGAATCCGAAAGTTCCCGCTGATAAGAACGATAGATCTTGTTATTGGCGATCCACTCATAAACGAAGTATGCCTGCACGCCCCACACTATCGGGACCTTCCAATAACTCCCATTATAAATCTGTCCGCCTCCTGGAACTATCGACAACAAGACAGCGGCAAGGGCGGATTTCTGATGAAGGTTGGTAAGGGCACTGTCGGGAAGCTGGGATCTTACCGTTCCGGCAGTATCAACCGGCACGTTGCCTATGCCAAGTTCCTGGCTGAGCATGAGGCGAGAGCCCACTACTTGTCCCGAGGGTGGTGAGCTCTGCGTGTGTCCCGCAATAGGAATGGCGAAAAGAATGAGCGCCGGGATCCAGATACCGGATTGGATCCATCGCGGACAATTACTTGCGGGCAATGATCTCTATCTCAATCAATGCATTCTTCGGAAGTCCGGAGACCTCAACCGTAGTCCTTGCCGGCATGACATCTTTGAAATACTCTGAGTAGGCACGGTTAAATTCCGCAAAGTCTTCGATATGACGAAGATACACTGTGGTCTTTATAACTTTAGCAAGCGAAGACCCCGTTGATTCAAGTACCGCTCGAGCGTTTTGAATTACCTGGTGTGTTTGTTGAGTCAACCCCTCCACCAGTTCGCCGGTCTCCGGCTTCAGTGCAATCTGCCCGGAGAGGAAAATAAGACCCTCATTCTCAATGCCCTGGGAGTAAGGGCCGATAGGTTGAGGTGCATTCTTAGTGTAGAGAATTTTCATCGTCTATTCCCTCTGAGTCTGCAGGATTAGTTCAACAAGGCGCCCTAGGTCTTCATTGCCATAGAATTGAATTCGGATTTCTCCGGTGGTCGAATCACTATAAGATATCTTAATCTTCGTGCCTAAATGGGCCCGCAGCTTGTCAATTAGGTCTAGAATGATTGGGTCGCTTATCGAGCTGTTATGTTCGTCACGAGATTTTCCGTGATCTCTTGCCTCGTTACCTGTTCGAGCTTCCCGGCCCTGAATCCGCCGCACCTCTTTTTCTACTTGTCGAACGTTGAGGTTATGACGAACGATCTTGCTGAAGAGTCGCATGCGCTCGTTTTCATCTTCGAGCGATAACAGTGCCCTTGCATGGCCTGCGGAAATATCACCCGCGACAAGGCCTTTTTGAATCGATGCGGGGAGTCTGAGAAGTCGCAGGAAATTTGTCACGGTAACCCTGTCTTTGCCGACTTTGCGGGCTACCTGTTCCTGAGTGAGTCCACATTCATCGATGAGACGCTGATAGCCCGCGGCGATCTCGATCGCATTCAGATCTTCGCGCTGCAGGTTCTCAGTCAAAGCGAGCTCCAACATCTTTGTGTCTGAATCGATCTGCAAAACGTAAGCAGGGACCTCCGTCAATCCCAGTTCCGTGACCGCTCTGAATCGCCGTTCACCTGAAACCAGCTCGAAAAGCCCTTCATCGATCCTCCTGACAGTGATAGGCTGTATCAGTCCATTCTCGCGGATCGAGTTCTTCAATTCTTCCAGCCCTTCCCTGCCGAACTCCTTTCGTGGCTGAAATTTGTTGGCGCGAATTCTCCCTACACTTATTTTAGCGATCGAATTGATTGAAGGCTGCCGGGTTGAGGGTTGCTGTAACGGTTCTTGGGGAGCTTCCGACTCCTTCTTTATCAAAGCGTCTAAACCTCTGCCCAAGCGTATGTTGGATTTCATGGGTTCGTCTCTTCTCTATCCCTCACCGGGTTCTCATCTTGTTGAGTCTGGGGGACGGCCTGATCAGATCGGTTGGATGAGTTTCTTCCGAGCAGCTCCCTGGCCAGTTCCATGTAGTGGCGCGCACCGAGTGAGGCCGCATCGTAAAGTATGATGGGCTTGCCGAAACTCTGTGCTTCGCTCAGCCTGACATTGCGGCCTATCACCGTACTGAAAACGCGCTGATCGAAATATCGACGCACCTCTTCGACGACCTGGTTAGAGAGCTTGAGGCGGGAATCGTACATCGTCAGCAAAACCCCTTCAAGCTCCAGCCCCGAATTCAGATTGCGCTTCACCCTCGATATAGTATTCAGCAGCTGTCCGAGGCCTTCCAGAGCAAAATACTCAGTCTGCACCGGCACGAGAACGCTGTCTGCCGCCACCAGAGCGTTGACTGTAAGGAGACCAAGAGAGGGAGGGCAGTCAATAAAGACATATTCGTAGCTTTCCCTGACCCGTGCCAGCGCGTTCCGTAGAAGCATTTCTCTGCTGTCGATGTCGACAAGTTCAATTTCAGCTCCAACCAGGTTGATGTCTGAAGGCATGACTTTGAGGTACGAAATTGAAGTCTCACGGATCGCAGAGTCTGGTTCGGCCGAACCGATCAGGACATGGTATGTGCTCATATGTTCCTGATCCTTGTCGAAGCCCAGCGCGCTCGTAGCATTTGACTGCGGATCAATATCGACCAAAAGCACGTTGTGCTCCATAGCAGCAATGCATGCTGATACATTTACGGTCGTAGTTGTCTTGCCGACACCTCCCTTTTGATTAGCGATTGCGATTACTTTTCCCATTAGGTCGGCATGTCATTTTGTTTTTGAGGTATGGCTTTTCATTGCTGAATGAATATAAATCTACTCGCAAAAAACTTCAATTAAAACACCTTGAAATCCGCGTATTTGGCGGGAAGTCAACGTACACGGATTCGGGTGCCCGTGACCAATCTGGATTCGTTGGAAGCAAGAAAAACAAAAGGTTCGACCACATCCTCAGGAGATTTGAAGGTATTTCGAGGTATATCCGGAAAGGCCGATTCTATCATGTCCGTGTTAGTCCTTCCGGGGTCGACCATATTTACCCTAACGCCCGATTCCTTAAGTTCCTCGGCAAGCATGATGGTCAGACCTTCCACTGCAAACTTCGACGGCAGATATGCACCCCACATCGGGGATGGATGTCTTACTACACCGGATGTCACATTGATTATCGATCCGGATCCGGCCTCCCGCATCCTCAAAGCTGCATACTTCGATAGTATAAAAACGCCGGTAACGTTCGTGTCAAAGACGCTTCGCCACTCGGCTGTATCGATCGATGTCAGCTCTACGCGACTGCCGAGCAATCCGGCGCAATTGATGAGCGTGTCTATCCTCCCGTGTCGTGAGAGCGTTTCATCGACCACAGATCGACACGCCGATTCCGTAGAGACATCGGCAACAATCTTCGTTGCCGACCCTCCTTCTTTAGCTACCTCGGCGAGGAGAGAATCCAGGAGCAACGAGCTTCTGGACACCGCGATGACCCGGGCTCCCTCTTTCGCGAACCTGAGAGCCACTGCCTTCCCGATTCCTCGAGACGCTCCGGTTATCACTGATATATTGTCTTTCAATATCATGAAACCAAGATAACCCCGTCGAGGAAACACTTCAATTGATTGTATGTCGTTATGTCGATATATTCATCTAAATTAAGTCGTGACAATGAGAACGATCATTTTTCTGCTGCTTTTGCTGGGGGGCATTACCTTCTTCGGGATCAACGCAAAACGTCTCATCGGCTACCTCACCATTGGGAAGGATGAAAGGCGGGCCGGCGACAGGTTCGAAAGGCTCAAGAACGTTGCTTCACTCGTCTTCGGACAAAAGAAACTCCTTCGGGAACCGGTAGCGGGCTGGATGCACTTTTTCATCTTCTGGGGCTTCGTGATTTTGCTGACCGCTATTCTGGAGAGTTTTCTCCAGGGATTCGGCCGGCATCTTTCACTGTCGTTCCTGGGATTCATCTACGGCCCTTTGGTCTTTCTGCAGGACCTTATCGGTTTATTGGTTGTTCTCTCGGTGCTCGTCGCGCTTTACAGGCGAAACGTAGCGCGAGTGAAGCGCCTCCAGACGACGAAGCACTCTCGAATTGACGCGAACGTGATACTTGTCCTCATTCTGCTGATCATGGTTTCGATGTTTCTTCAGAACGCGGTTCATATTGCAATCGAAAGAGCTTCCGGACCCGGGAACGACACCCTTGACGCGGGCGCAAGATTCTTCTCTTCCTCCCTCGCGATGATTTTCGTTGGGTTCTCGCCGGCGGCGAGGAATTCGTTGTTCGAATTATTCTGGTGGACTCATGTAACGCTGGTGCTCGGTTTCCTGAACTATCTTCCCTACTCCAAACATCTTCACATTGCTTCTTCAATATTCAATGTCTATTTCGCAAGTCAGAGGCCCAAAGGGGAGCTTCAACCGTTGAATCTTGAGGCGGAAAACGTAACCAGGTTTGGCGCGGGCGATGTGGAGGATCTTACCTGGAAGCAGCTTCTGGACGGCTACACGTGTACTGAATGTGGAAGATGCGACTCTGTATGTCCTGCCAATACTACGGGCAAACCGCTTTCACCTCGGAAGATCATCACGGATATCAGACGCCGGACGATGGAGAAGGCTCCCATAATTTTGGCGGATGGAAAGAGTGACGGGAAGTTGCTCGTAGATGGCTACATTACTGAAGACGAATTGTGGGCATGTACCACATGCCGGGCGTGCATGGAAGAGTGTCCGGTCATGATCGAGCACGTCAATTCGATTGTCGATATGAGAAGGTATCTCGTTCTCAACGAATCGCGCTTCCCTTCGGAATTGGCGGCTGCGTACAAGAACCTGGAAAACAACTACACGGTGTGGGCTTTCAACTGGAGAGATCGCTCGAAATGGGCTCAAGGCTACGATGTGCCGATCGCTTCGGATATCAATGACGATTTCGAGATTCTTTACTGGGTCGGGTGCGCCGGAAGCTTCGACATGAGATACCAGAAAGTGGCACGCGCTTTTTCGAAATTGATGAAGATGGCCGGAGTCAAATTTGCGATTCTGGGGAATGAAGAGAAGTGCACCGGGGATCCGGCGCGCCGAAGCGGAAACGAATATTTAGCTCAGACGCTGATTTCCGAAAACGTTCAGACCCTCAACAAACATAACGTGAAGAAAATTGTAACTACCTGCCCTCATTGTTTTAATTCCCTTAAGAACGAATATCCGGATTTCGGTGGCAGATATGAAGTCGTTCACCATACTCAGTTCATCAGTGAACTGGTCGAATCCGGAAAGCTGACGCTTACAGCATCGCAGAAGGCCCGCATTACATACCACGACTCCTGTTACATAGGCCGCTATAACGGCATCTATGACGCGCCAAGGAAGGCAATCGGAAGCATCGAAGGGGTCAGCCTGGTCGAAATGAAACGGTCGAAGGACAAAGGCTTTTGCTGCGGTGCAGGCGGGGCGAGGATGTGGATGGAGGAGAAGACGGGCAAAAAAGTAAACGTCGAACGAGCCGAGGAAGCTCTCTCGACAGATCCCGACGTTATTGCATCGGCATGTCCGTTTTGCATGACGATGCTGACGGACGGAGTGAAAGCAAAACAAACACAATCAGTTGAAGTGAAAGACGTAGCAGAGCTCATTCTGGAAGCTATAGGCGAGGGTGAACTCGGAGCTACAAACAACTAGACAAAATGGAGGCAAATTGAAATCTGTAGCAGCTATATTTACGACCGTTCTGGTCTTTGCGATAAGCGCCGGCGCTTATGCGCAGCATAAGCTTGAATACAAACCCTCAGGCTCCACTCCGCTGCGTTACAAAGCTCACACCGAGACCAAGACAGTTGAAAGCATGATGGGGCAACAGGCGACCGTTTCCATAAAGTCGGATCAACAGGTCAGCATGAAGAGCAGAATGGCGGGTAAGGACCTTCTTTATGACATCACGATAGACTCGAGCAGCAGCGAGACCTTGATGCCTACCGGGGATACAACCCGCATCCCGTCGTCACCTGTCGTCGGTCAGACCAAAGAAACCCTGATGCAACCCGACGGTCAGGAGATTTCAACTCGGTGGCTGGATTCGACTTTTGCAAAAACGCAGGAAGGCCGTGCGAAGGATCTCGGGAGCTTCTTTTTCAAGCTTCCCGACAAGAAGGTAAGCACCGGCTCGACATGGAGCGATGCCAAAGTTGACACGGTAGTCAGGGGCGGCGGCCAGGGCGAAATTTTCGTCACCACCAATTCCGATTACAAGATCGCCGACGAGGAGGCTGCGGGAGGAGTGCCGTGTGTGAGGATCGTATTCACAGGAACGGTCCTGGTCAAAGGGAGCACCTCGTACCAGGGAATTGATTTTGCAATTGATGGGACCGGGAATATCAAAGGGACTGCCCTGTTCGACTACACGAACGGCCGGATTGTGAAGATGAGCGGCAAGACCGAACAAAAACTCAACATGGTCTCCTCAGGTCAACAGAAGATGAGTATTCCGATGACACAAACGACCGATTACGATCTCTTCTTGGTTAGGTAGGTAACCTCCATTTCCTTGAGTCCCCGCAGAAGACTTTCAGGAAGAGTGGAGCTTATAGTGAAGATTTGATGGTCGGCCGAGTTCGAGAGGCAAAGTTGTCCCGGTGACACCTCGGATCCGGCCGATTTATATATCTGACCCGTAATGTGCCGCCTGTCGTTTAAAGTGACGCCGTAGTCGAGCAGCAGTTTGGACGGCGATACTGTGCTGTCGATGAAGCCGAGCGCTGTAGATCCCGTAAGAGTTTCCACAATATCTTGAGCCTTCATTGCGGGAACCGTAATATCGTTCACTTTCCAGGTCGTATCCCGGTGGAAGAAATGATACAGCGTATCCCCGATCGAAAAATCTACTGCCTCGATGTCTGAAATTCCGAAATGAAATATTGTCTTGTCGCGCCAGTTTGTCAGCGACTGGGTTACTAGCGGTCTGATGTCGGTCGAGAGCTGGAGCACCTTGTTTTCGCCGTCCAGCTGAACGTAGCAGCCGTCGAAATCCGGGGTGACGTCGCCGATACGTAACGTCACCTTCTTTCCGTTTCCTTCCGCGAAAATTGCTGTCGCAGCGTTCATTCCGAGACCGTACGCAGAACTGTCCGCAAGATTCTCTGCGATGACGGTCGCTGCAGGATTCAACGCCACCCTTGCAAGCAGCAACTCCATTTGTCCAGGATCAGCCGGAAACTTGATGGGGTCTGTGATCATCCACCCGTTTCCTGATCGTTTTACGACGATCTTCTTTCCGAAGTCGACGGTCACCTGGTTTATCTTTGCCGTGTCGATACCGGCAAATGGATGCGAATTCTGCGTCGTGGAATTTGAAGACGTGATCATCTGTATCACATAAATCGCACCCAACAAGATCACAAGGGCTATAAGTATCTTAGTCGTTTTGCTCATCGGGAATTTCTGCTTTCTTAGCGAGGGAATCTCGGTAGTCTTTGCGACGTTTCGCCGTCTTTCTCCAGTAGAACAAACCTATAGCGAGAATCAGGAGCGGAGGAAAAATCACTATAAAATCTTTTGTTGCAGCTCTAACCGTTTCGGATACCGGCTTCAGTGGCGGAGGGAGAAAAGTCTTCGAACGTATTGAAACTAATCCGATATTGTCAGTAAGGTAATCCACGGCATTCAGGAAGATGGAAAGGTTGTCCGGATTGCGAAGGAAAGCATCCTGGATAAAATCCCCGTTTCCTACAACAACGATGCGTTCGTCCCCTTCCGTTCTTCTGCCGGGGTGTGACTTTGCCAGGAGGCTTGTATCGGGTATCGCCGAGTGTATTTTGCCGGTTATTGCCGCACCCAACAGCAGATCATGCTTCTGAAACATGGCCCGCGTGAATTGCGCCGTCGGGTCGAGATTGTAAATTCCCGTCTGCACCCCGCTCTGATCGCTCGACGATGCAAACGGAAGGACCTTGAGATGCAGACTGCGCGAATAGGACGTATCCACCTCGCTCGGAAACGGCATCACCACCTGATGGAGATCTTGAGTCACGATAAACGACCGGCTCAGATTGCTTACGATCGGAATATAGGGATTTGGGACCTCGGTTTGTATCGTCATCCCCGCCTCCTGCTGCATCACCGAAACGGAAGCGCACGAGGCATCCCGCACTAGATCTTTCTTGATTTCAAACCCATAATTACGCGTAAGCTGGGAAAGGTTGAGGCTCAGGTCGCTAGCATATTGATTCTGCATCGAAGCGTTGACCATGCTCCCGAGAAAAGCTGCCCTTCCCCGGTCCATCATGTACTGGTCGATATAGTAGAGTTGTGAGTCAGCGAAGGCGGTGGTGGGCTGTATGATTACGAGCGCCGATACCGAATCGGGAACGGGCTTTGAAAAGTTCACAGGAATAACCCGGTACCTTCCGGACAACGCGTTTTCGGCCTGACGGATATTGGCAAACGAAGGCTCTCCGTTTCCCTGCGCAATGGCCACCAGCTTCTTCCGAGTATGAATAAGACGATCGATGCGTGAAGCCATTTCGTACTCGAAATTCGACAGGCTCTGTATCACCGGGATGACCTCTTTCTTCGCCCTGTATTCGATGACGAGCCCCATCATCGCGCGCTTTACCTCTAGCTTGTCGTTGTTTACCACCTGGACCTGGATCTGCGGGATGCCGTCGGATGTGCCCTTCTCTACCTGCGAGCTCGTCGAAGGATTTATTATATCGTACTCGAGTTTTCCATCGGACAGACTTCTGAATTCCTGAAGCATGTCGGTTAAGGCGCGCCGGTTGCTGTTGTACGGTGAAGGAAGCCCGGAATTGAAATAGACTTTGACGAGCATTTGATCCTTCAGCTCGTGCAGGAGCTTCTCTGTGGCGGGCGAAAGGGTGTTGACTTTGTTTCTTGTGAGGTCGATTCTGAAGAACCAGCCACTGACTACGACGTTGACAAGAACAATTACTACGAAATAGAGAACGGCCTGGATGACCGTATCACGGGTGGCCTTTTTCATTTGAACTTGAGCTCCAGCCACTTTGACGTCATGCTGGAAAAGAAGAGCGTAACGCCGAGGAAGTATACGACGTCTCTGAAATCGATTGCGCCCTTGTAGAAATTCGCCAGATGGAAATCGGAGCTCGCATACTGAAGTATGTATGCCACCGACCCTGTCGTCAGCGCAGTGACTTTGTCTAGAATGAAAAAGATGAAAAGCACAAAAAGTGCGATGATAAAAGAAACAACCTGGTTCTGAGTCAAGCTCGAAGCGAACACCCCTGCGGAAACGTATCCCGCTGCCAGGAATAAGAGGCCGAGATATCCGGCGAACGCGGTTCCAGGGTCGATATTACCAAGACTTGCAACTATTATGTAATAGAAGATTGTCGGAGCAAGAGACGCGACCACGATCAAGTAACTCGACAGGAGTTTTGCTGCGATAAGCCTTGTCCGGCTCACCGGATGAGTAACTAGCACTTCCAGGGTCCCGTTTCTGAACTCTTCCGAAAAGGATCTCATAGTCAATGCTGGAATAAAAAACAGAAACAGAATGCTTGTAAGAGTGAAAAAGGGGCGGAGTGTGGCTACGTCTGAGAGGTAAAGGCCGTCAGCGAACATATAGCCCGAGATTAGGAGAAAGACTATGATCACCACGTACGCGGACGGAGTTTTCAAAGAAATGAGAATTTCTTTCTTGAGAAGAACTTTTAGACTGCTACTGCTGCTGTTGCTGCTGCTGTCCTGTTTCATCTGCACCTAAGGTTAATTCTCTGAATATATTCTCGAGGTCCGACCCCGAGTTACTCAGCCCCAGCATCTTGAAATTGTTCGATACGCATACGTCGAAGACTCGTTCACGCAACTCGTCGCTGTCTTTCAGGGCAAGTTGAAGAGAGACGGTGCCATCGCTTCTCTTTGTGGTGCATCGCGAAGGATCCAAAGCCTTGGTAAAGATTTCCGCGACCTGGCCCTCGGCCATCGTAGTTTTGACCACCACCGAAATCGATCCCGTCCCGCTGTGTTGCAGCTGTTCTGCGGTGGCATCAAGCGCCAACTTGCCCCTGTTGATAATGAGCACCCTGTCACACAGCGCCTGCACTTCCGAGAGAATGTGGGTGGAAAGGACCACGAATTTCTCCCTGGCGAGCTCGGATATTAAATCTCGTATTCCTATAACCTGGTTTGGATCAAGACCCGAAGTCGGCTCGTCGAGTATAAGTATCTCCGGGTCGTGTATGATTGCCTGCGCGAGGCCGACACGCTGTTTGTACCCTTTTGACAGCCTGTATATCGGATCGTACAACACTTCGCGCAGTCCGCATCTCTCGACCACGAACTCGAGACGCTTGGTCGTCGCGCGCGCGTCCAGCCCCGACAACTGCGCCGCGAATTTCAGGTATTCATGGACTTCCAGTTCGGTGTAGAGGGGGTTGCTTTCGGGAAGGTATCCTATCTTCGCCCGCATCGAGACACTCTGCGGACCTACCGGCCGGCCATCGATTAGGACTTCACCCCCGCTCGGCGCCAGATAGCCGGTTATAATCCTCATCGTAGTAGTCTTCCCTGCTCCGTTCGGCCCGAGAAAGCCGACGACGCTCGGATCGTTTATCTGGAACGAAATTCCATCCACAGCTGTTTTTGAGCCGAACAGCTTCTGAACTCCTCTAACCTCTAATCCCATAACGTTTGCAAATTTATCGGCATTGAACAAAATTATCAATACAAAAATTATGGCTGATAAACTGAACCGCAGCACCTCGGACTCGTCTAATGATTCGAAGCCGGATGATAAGAGGATCAGGGAAAATGCACTCATTGACCGCGCTCTTTCGGGAGATGAATCGGCGTTTTCCGAGATCATCAGACTCTACAAGGGAAAGATCGCTGCGACGGTTTATTCGATTCTCGGCAGAGACTATGTGGAAGATGTTTCGCACGAAGCCTTCATGCGTGCGTTCAACTCTATAAGACAATACAGGAGAGACTCGTCATTCTACACTTATTTGATCAGGATAACGGTCAACCTGTGCAGAGACGAGATACGGCGAAAGCAGATAAAACGAATATTCAATTTCACAGAAGTCTTCAGCAGAGATGACAATTATAATTTTCAGGATCAAATTGAAACAGGCTCGTCGAGCGACCCGGTTAATATATTCGATGCCGGAGAAACGGTTGCAATAGTGAGGGAAGAAATGGAAGACCTTCCTCCTATACTGCGTATGGCTGTCACCATGCGCGAGATTGACGGGCTGAGCTACAACGAGATTGCGAAAGTCCTCAAGATAAGTGTAGGTACCGCAAAGACAAGAGTCTTTCGTGCGCGTCAGGTACTTCGCGAAAAACTAACTGCGAGGCTGAACTATGGAAAATAGCTGCGACCATTCCGATGACATCGATGCCTATGTCCACGGCGAAATGCAGGGGCACAAGTTGACAGAGTTTGAAACGCATCTTGGCTCCTGTTCTCGGTGCAAACAAGAGGTCAGGGCCCTCGGAAATCTGAGAGATTCCCTGACCAGTTCATTCACTGTTTCTCTCGATGAGCGTTTCGACTATTCTGTAGTCAGGGATTTAAGGGATTGGCGTAAGAGAGACTCTGTCAGAGAAATTCGTACTGCCCTCGAGGATATAGTCATAAGCTTTGCGACGCTTCTGGTTCTGGTCCTTTTGGGCATTCAATTGTTCGGAAGACCGAAGGTCACTCCCATAGAAATGGCCGGAAGGCTCGACCGGATCGAGCGGAGCTCACTCGAACAGACTAATATATCCAACGATCAGGTTCTCGAACTTGTAGTGAGGAACAGATAGTGATCACGAAAAGAACTCTTCTGATATCCATCGTCATTTCTCTGGTCATCGGCGGCGTCGGAGGATTTGCGATTGACAGGCTTGTAGTGCAGCCGAACGAGTCGCGTTTCGGCAAATCGAGATTTGTCGGCTTCATGACGCAGCAACTGGGTCTTTCGGCGAGGCAGCAGCATCAACTCGATTCCATTATAACATTCGTACATCCGAAGTTTCAGGCAATCAGAAGGACTTTCGGGGCCGCGATGAAGAGCCAGGCGGACTCTACGCAGGCCATGATAAGGTCAATCTTAAGTCCGCAGCAACAAAAGAAACTCGACGCACTCGATAGAAAGATGCGGGGGGACAACGACAAGAAATAGGAAGTTAAATGAGCAAGAATCAAAAGCGGGTATACATGTTTTCGGCGGGCATAGTTGTTCTGCTGGCGCTCCTCGTTTATTTCAGGATCAAGGCTAATGCGGCCGAGGACACCAAAGTCTCTAGGCCCGTTCCAACCGTACAGGTGGAAAAACCTGAGATCGGGGATATCTCGAAATCGTTATCGTTCACGGGCAACGTAGCGGCTATACAGGAATCAAATATATTTCCGAGAGTTAACGGAAATATCGAGCGGGAGTATGTGGACATCGGCGATTTTGTCCGAAGGGGACAATTGCTGGCGCTGATAGATACAACCGTATATTCAGAAAATGCCCGGCAAGCCAGAGCTACGTTCCTACAGGCAAACGCGACGCTTGCCAACGCGAAGCTGACATATCAGCGTGACAAGAGTCTGCTTGAACAGAATCTTATTGCGGCCCAGGACCTGGACAACGCGGAGACGGCATACAAAGTTGCTCTGGCACAGGAAGAGGCTGCCGCGGCAAGTCTCAAGAATGCTCAGGTCCAATTAAGCTATTGTCGTGTGGACGCTCCCTTCACTGGTTTCATTACCAGGCGATTCTTTGACCCGGGTACGTATGTGACTGCTTCAACCAATGCATCGAGTTCAACCCTCTTTTATCTTGCGGACATCTCCAAGGTCAAAGTCATGGTTGACGTTCTTGAGGAGGATATTCCGCTCCTTCCCAAAGTCGAGGACGTTCAGACTGTCGTCGATGCGTACCCTGATAAGGTATTCCACGGAAAGATAACGAGGATCAGTCAACAACTTGATCTTTCGACGCGTACGATGCCGGTCGAGGTAGACATCGACAATCCGCAGGACCTTCTAAAACCGGGCATGTTTGCGACCGTCGACCTGATCTTCGACAGAGAAACTAATACGATTATACTACCGACTCAGGTTTTGATGGACGATGATTCGGGAAGCTATGTTTATACGCTCGGTCAGGGCGATGTTGTGCACAAAAACTACGTCAAGATAGGAGTCACCCACGATAACCGCGACCAGATTCTCTCCGGATTGAACGAGAACGATCAGGTAGTCTTTGTGGGGTACAACTTGGTACATGACGGAATGAAAGTCAGGGTGGCAAAGTAATCTATGTGGTTAACAAGACTAGCTCTTAAGTACCCCATCTCGACGTTGATGGGGTCGATAGCGATATTTGTCCTCGGCCTGGTATCCTTTCTGCAGCTTCCCATTGATATGCTGCCGAACATCCAGATACCTGTCGTGTCCGTGATAACGTTTTACAACGGAGCGGCTCCAACCGATATGGAACAGTCGGTGACGGTTCCCCTTGAGCGTGCCGTCAGCAGTACAAACGACATCAGTTATGTTCAATCCCGCACGCGCGAGGGTATGTCACAGATAATGGTCTATTTTAACTGGGGTACGAACACGGACGTCGGCCTGGTTGATATCATTCAGAAAGTCAATCGGGCTCTCGAACTTCTGCCCCCGGGTGTCTCCCAGCCGGTCGCCCTGCAGTTCGATATAAGCAACATGCCTGTTTGTACCGTCGTGCTCAGCAGTAATATGGATCCACGGGACTTATACGACCTGGCTTACAACGTAATAGAGCCTCAGATCGAGCATCTTCCCGGTGTCGCCCAGGCTGCCGTTTCGGGCGGTCAAGTGAGAGAGATTCACCTCATCATCAACAGGAGCAAGCTGGAAGCGCTCGATATCCCCATCGAAGCAGTAACCCAGGCAGTTGCAAATTCAAATCTCATTCTCCCGTCCGGAGATTTGAAAACTGGGATGTATGATTATTCTTTGACAACCGAGAGTCAGTTCAGCCTTGTGAAGCCGATGGAGAACATCGTGGTGAAGGTGGTCAACGGTCACCCGGTGCGAATCAGGGACATCGGCAGGGTTGAAGACTCGCATCAGGAACAGACGGAGGTGCTCAGCGTCGACGGAAAAAATGGTGTAGTTCTGAGAATTCAGAAGTCTCCCGATGCAAATACCGTACAGGTCGTGAAGGAAGTGATGAACGAGCTCCCGAAGCTTCAAGGGGTTCCCGCGTCCGTAAAATCGTCGCTCGCCTTCGATCAGAGCAAGTATATCAAACAGTCTATCAGCGGGCTGGAGCAGGAGGCCGCTCTCGGCGCGCTTCTCGCAACGATTGTCATTCTTATTTTCCTGAGAGATTTCAGGAGTGCCGTGGTTGTCTTCATTGCGATTCCGCTTTCCATTCTCGTCGCGTTCATCTTTTTCAGGTTCAGCGGGAATTCACTCAATATCATGACCTTGGGGGGATTGGCGCTCGGTGTAGGACGAATGGTGGACGATTCGATTGTGGAGCTGGAAAACATTACCCGTCACTTCGGCCTAATGGGTACGACCGGAGTGAGTAAGATGCAGGCGACTCTCGATGCGGCGCTTGAGGTAGCCGGTCCAATTTTTATCTCTACCCTGTCCACGGTAATCGTTTTTCTGCCGGTGATCTTCCTTTCCGGCATCGCACAGCTTCTCTTCCTGCCGCTCGTACTTACGATCACCGTAGCGCTATTCGGATCTTTTTTCGTATCTCGTACCGTGACTCCCCTGCTCTGTAACCGGATTTTGAAGCCGGAGGAGGAAATCGATCCGAACTCCGTCAGATTCTTCGACAGGGTAAAAGTGAGGTCCAAGGACTTCTTCGACGGCCTCGACGCCGGTTATCAAAGGCTGATAGGGACATCCCTCAGACACAAGAAAGAGGTTGTCTTTGGGGTCGCTGGATTCGCCCTGTTGTCTTTCTTGCTGTTCAAGTTCATCGGAACTGAATTTTTCCCCAACAGCGACGAAGGCCAATTCTCGGTAAGCGTTAAACTTCCCGTCGGGGCTCGGATCGAAGAGACGGAAAAGGCCGTCCATAAAGTCGAACAGATAATATGGAAATATGCTCCGGAGACTTCGAAGATTATCGCTGACATAGGCGTGCCCAACGCGAAGAGCGGAAGTCTGTTCAGCCGGAACTCAGGGACGTACGCGGCGAACCTGCAGGTACAGCTCGTTGATGCCGCTTACAGACAGCGATCCCAGGACCAGATAATGAATGCTGTCCGTCCGCGGCTGATGTCGATCCCGGGAGTGAGTGTTTTCCTGACTCCGGGCGGTTTCATGCATTTCTTAATGAACTTCGGTTCAAACGCTCCCATCGACGTCGAGATAATGGGATACAATCTCCAGACAGGAATGAATCTCGCACATCAGGTTCTGGACATGGTGAGGACCACGCCGGGAGCAACCGACGCACAGATAAGCATGGATCCCAACATGCCCCAGCTGAAAGTAATTGTCAACCGTGACAAGGCCGGAGCGTTGGGGGTCAACGTCGCCGATGTTGCCAATACCGTCGCTACTGCAATCGACGGCGCCGTCGCCTCGCAGTTTACCGATCCACAAAGCGGGAACCAGTATAATATCCTTGTGCGGCTTGATTCAACTGATCGTAACAGGATCAGCGATGTCGGTCAGCTGACTGTTCCCAGTTCTTCCGGTCAGCTCGTCAAACTGGGCAATATTGCTCAGGTGGTCATGAGCAATACGCCAGTCGAGATCGACAGGAAGTATCAACAAAGGATCATTGATGTGACGGCAAACGTGACCGGAAGAGATCTCGGCAGCGTATCCTCGGATATACAATCGAAGTTGGATGGACTCAAGGTTCCGACAGGGTTCCAGGTCGTGCAGAGCGGCAACATCGAACAGCAGAGAAGTACGTTTCGATCGCTTCTCCTTGCCCTTATTCTTGCCATCGTGATGGTGTACATGGTGATGGCTTCGCAATTCCAGTCCCTAGTCGATCCGTTTATAATAATGTTCACAGTTCCGCTCGGTCTAGCAGGAGTGGTTTGGGCACTCTTTCTCACCAACACGACCCTGTCAGTCACGTCGTTCGAGGGAGTGATAGTGATGGTGGGTATCGTAGTATCCAACGGAATACTCCTGATCGACTATATCAACCGCTTAAGAAAACAAGGAGTCGAGCTTCATGAAGCGGTAACGCTCGGCGGCAGAACAAGGCTTCGGCCCATACTTATGACTTCACTTGCCACGGTTCTGGGACTGCTCCCTATGGCATTCGGCATGGGCGGAGACAGGTCCCAGGCACCTCTCGCCATTGCGGTCATCGGCGGCCTCACCGTGTCGACATTTCTGACATTGATTTTCGTGCCGACTCTTTACACAATATTCGAAGAGAGATTCAAGAGGGAGATAAAACAGGACGAAGCCTGATGAGAAGCTTCATGTGTGATCCATCTTTCAGTTTTACGAAGGAGTCATTTTAGGACGAGATAGATTTGCGGATATAACTTGATGTAACTTGTTGCACGGATTTTCGGCGACTTCCCCGTGCCGCAAGAAAGAAAAGAGATAACGATGAACTATCAAATAAGTGAAGCCGCAGTCGGTTTGACAATCGAGTCAGGGTTACGGGTGGTCGAAGAGGTCGAGGTGATCTCATGTGGTTGACTCGACTCGCGCTCAAGTATCCTATCTCAACCTTGATGGGGTCTATCGCAATCTTTGTATTGGGGCTCGTGTCTTTTCTTCAGCTCCCGATCGATATGCTCCCGAATATACAGATTCCGGTAATATCCGTAATCACTTTCTACAACGGAGCTGCTCCTGAAAGCATGGAACAGTCTGTCACGGTCCCCCTCGAGCGGGCGGTAAGCAGCACAAACGATATTAGTTACGTAGAATCCAGGACCCGTGAAGGGGCGTCCCAAATCTTCGTCTATTTTAATTGGGGGACGAATACCGACGTGGGTCTGGTTGACATTATTCAGAAAATAAACAGAGAACTAGAGCTATTACCCCCCGGCGTTTCTCAGCCAATTGCACTGCAATTCGATATTTCGAATGTTCCGGTCTGTACAGTTGTCCTTAGCAGCAACCTGGGCGGTCGGGCTCTATATAACCTCGCTTACAATGTTATTGAACCGCAACTCGAACATCTTCCCGGGGTGGCTCAGGCTGCAGTTTCCGGTGGAAAGATCAGGGAAATCCACGTTCTCGTCAACCGGAACAAACTGCAGGCGCTCAATATCCCGATTGAGGACGTCACCAGTGCAGTTGCGAATTCAAACCTGATTCTTCCGTCGGGCGATTTGAAAACGGGCGTCTTCGACTACACTCTTGCTACCAGGACACAGTTCAATTTGGTCGAGCCGATGGAAAATATCGTTGTGAAGGACGTGAACGGCGATCCGATTACAATTGGCGACATCGGCAAAGTGGAGGATTCTTTCCAGGAGCAGAGCGAAATTCTCAGAGTGAACGGCAGAAACGGAGTTGTGTTGAGGGTTCAAAAATCTCCCAACGCAAACACCGTGCAGGTGGTCGATGAAGTTCTAAAGGAGCTTCCCAAGCTTCAGGGGGTTCCGAAATCGGTGAAGACCTCGCTGGCTTTCAACCAGGCCACGTACATAGAGCAGTCGGTGAGCGGTTTGGAACAGGAGGCAATCATTGGTGCCCTCCTTGCCACGATAGTAATACTCCTGTTCTTGAGAGACTTCAAGAGCGCAATAATAATCTTCGTCGCTATTCCTTTGTCGATACTTGTGACCTTCATTTTCTTCAGGTTCAGCGGCAACTCGCTTAACATAATGACGCTGGGAGGATTAGCGCTCGGTGTAGGCAGGATGGTGGATGATTCCATCGTGGAGCTCGAAAACATAACAAGGCATTACAACCTGATGGATACCAGCGGCTTGAGCCGGATACAAGCGACATTGAACGCCGCACTTGAAGTGGCCGGCCCTATATTCATATCGACTCTTTCCACGGTAATCGTATTCCTTCCCGTTATTTTCTTGACCGGAATAGCGAAACTGCTGTTTATGCCCCTTGTGCTTACCATCAGCGTCGCTCTCTTTGCCTCATTTTTCGTGTCGCAAAGCGTCACTTCCCTCCTCTCATTCAAGGTGATACAACCGGAGAAGGAAGTTGACCTGCGGTCCGCTACACAGATGGATAAATTGAAGCTCTATTCGAAGAATTTCTTCGACAGTATCGATATCAGTTATCAGAAATTCATTTCCACATCTTTGAATCACCGGAAAGCAGTTATATTCAGCGTGCTAGGATTTTCCATATTGTCTTTGGCACTCTTCAAGTTTGTGGGATCGGAGTTCTTCCCCTCGACCGATGAAAGCCAGTTCACTGTCTCTGTGAAAATGCCTGTCGGCACGAGGATCGGAAAGACTGTGGCATACGTGAAGGAAGTCGAGGCGCTGATCAGGAAAAATGTTCCGGAAACAAAAACGATCATCTCAGATATCGGTGTCCCGTCAGAAAAAAGCGGAAACCTTTTCAGCCGGAATCCCGGTGAATATGCAGGAAATATCAATGTTCAGCTAGTTTCTGCAAGCAAGAGAAGTCGTTCGGAAGATCAAATAATGAATTCCCTAAGGCCCAAGTTGATGGCGTTGCCCGGCGCGAAAATATATCTCGCTCCCGGCGGCTTTCTTCATTTTCTGCTGAACTTCGGCTCTAATGCTCCAATCGATGTCGAAATCATGGGATACAACCTAACAACGGGAATGCACCTTGCGCATGAGGTTGACAACATAGTCCGTTCGACTCCAGGTGCAACAGACACGCAGATCAGCATGGATGCCGATATGCCCGAGCTGAACGTTATAGTCAACCGTAAGAAAGCAGGAGCCTTAGGGGTCAACGTTGCCGACGTGGCAAACACCGTCACGACAGCCATCGACGGAACAGTCGCATCACAATTTACTTCTCCACGGACGGGAAACGAGTATAACATACTTGTCCGCCTCGAAAAGAGTGACCGGGACAATATCAGTGATCTCGGAAAGCTGACGGTACCGAGTTCAAGCGGACAACTGATACAGTTGGGCAACATCGCGAAGGTGGTGATGACGAAAACGCCCGTTGAAATAGATCGAAAGTATCAGCAGAGGATTATCGATGTTACTGCGAATGTCACCGGCAGGGATCTCGGTAGTGTTGCAGCGAGTATCCAAAGGAGATTGGACGTTCTGCACGTACCAAGCGGTTTCCAGATAAAACAGAGCGGTAACATCCAACAACAGAAAAGTACCTTCAGCTCTCTTCTTGTCGCTCTTCTTCTCGCAGTTGTAATGGTGTATATGGTTATGGCGTCTCAGTTCCAGTCGCTCGTCGATCCGTTTATCATAATGTTTTCCGTTCCTCTGGGACTCGTAGGAGTGGTGTGGGCGCTGTTCCTGACGAACACGGACCTATCCGTTACATCTTTTGAAGGTGTGATTGTGATGATCGGAATAGTTGTGTCGAACGGTATTCTGTTGGTTGACTACATAAATCGATTAAGAAAGAGAGGGATGGAACTCCATGAATCGGTGATCCTCGGCGGCCGAACAAGGCTGCGGCCGATCCTCATGACTTCCATCGCCACGGTAATCGGCCTAATTCCGATGGCCATTGGAATCGGCGGGGACAGATCACAGGCGCCGCTTGCAATCGCGGTCATTGGTGGCCTGACAGTGTCGACATTTTTGACCCTTATCTTCGTCCCGACGCTGTACACAATTTTTGAAGAGAAGTTCAAGAGAGAGCTCAAACAGGACGAAGATTTGAGATAGCCGCTTTTGGCATATCGCGGGCGGATTCAGGAAAGATAATATTCCCTGCCCTTCTTCGCTGGTCACGGGGAACGTCGATAATCCTACGTCAGGGAGCATTGCCGCCTTTATCCATCCACGATATGAACCGGTGAGTTCTGACGGTGCTGGATTACGAGACCTTCTTCTTCCAAACCGTGAAGATGAACCTTCCCAGTTGGGAAAACGGACGAGTTTTCCAAACCCGGCGTTCAATCCTCTCACCAAGGCCCGACGGCTTGGTCCAATCGAGTCTCCCGGCGCTTTCATTGACAAACATCCCTACCCCGGCTTGTGCCACCTTGATAAAACGGAGACCGGAGGCATCTTCCAGATGTTGGGTCGAATGCAAGACGGTTCCTGGCTTAACCACATGGTACGCGAGCCTTCCTCCTGAGACGTGCCCGATTATCCGCCTCCGGATTGAAACAGCTTCCGGTACCGTCCACATAATCGGATTAAGGGCGCTCACTACAAGCCGTCCTCCCGGATCGAGGCACTTGCTGAAGCAATCGAAAAGCTCCGCAAGGTCGAATACTTCATTTACTACGGCAAAATTTGAGACGATCCCCTGGACAGAACGGATCTTCTGCATCTCACGAAGAAGAGTTGACTTGTCGCCTAACACGGTGGAAATCAGACCGTCCCTGATCTCTACAGCGCATTTTTCTTCGAGCTGTTGAATCATTCCGCTCGATTGGTCATAGGCGACAATATTGTAGCCATGTGCCGCGTACCACTTTGCATCTGTCCCGGTACCGCAACCGAAGTCCAGAAGCGTACTACCGGCAGGTACGGATTGATGTACCAAATCATGAAACGCCTCACGAATCCAATGTGTGCGCGGATTGTCGCTTAGCATGGCATCGTAAATCGATGCTATGGAATCGTAATAGTCATGGGAAAGGTTGTCCGCTGTTGGAAGTAGCCGGCCTGCCATTTGTCTTACCCAGCAAACCTCCCGATTTGTCCTTCGGTGTTCTTGCGAGTCGTTACCTTACCCGACAAAGTATTCATGGAAAACGTAACAATGAAAAACTTCTCGAAGAACGCTTGGCGCACTTTCGATCTTCGAACCACGAAGCCCGCCTCATAAAATATATCCGTGATGGCGCGGTAGCCGGAGACTTCCGAGAACACTATCATAACGGTCCCTCCATCGGCTAAATGACGAACAGATTGTTGTGCGAATCGTACTACCGTCGAGAAGGATTCACCGGCGTTGAACGCCTCCTCGGACATATCATGGGCGATTTTAGGATAGAACGGGATGTTGAAGAATATAGCGTCGTACTTTTTGCCGTCCAATGAGGAATAGAGATCGGATTGTACGACGTTCATTTCAACTGAGTTATTTTGCGCATTGTTTCTGGAAAGCTCCACCGCGGAAGGGTTTATGTCCGCAGCTGTAACAGAGGCACCTTGCCGTGCTGCAAGGATGCCAATTGCACCGGTGCCCGTTCCCATGTCAAGCACCCTCTTCCCTTTCATCTGAGCTGTCGTGATTTCGGAAGCTAGAATTTTAGTGCTATGAAATAGGATCGGATGAAATACCTCCGGACTTGTATTGATATTGCAGCCATATATGGAAACTGCGTCGGGTCGCGCCATCCTCTTCAGTGCATACGGCCTGTAAATATGATTGAGCAGGATTCTCAAGGACTTCCGACCCTTTAGTGCGATGGATCCGGGTGATGTCAAGCGAAATCGTACCGAACCCAGATAGGATCGAAGTCTGTCATAATTCTTCTCAATCTCCGCCCCATCGTGATAACTCGATAGATAATTGAGATACGAATTGACTTCTCTCAAGTAAACAGATTGGTTGACTTCAAGTATAGAGATGGCGCTGATTCTCTTGCGACGCGGCAGTGTAATCAATTCCTTTTTCCTATTCCGCGGCTCTGCTTTCAAGTCGATGTCGCCGGTCGCTTTGGTATTCCGGTAAAAGAGTCGCCACTCTTCGGAGTATGGGATGCCAATGTAGTCGCAGAGGTCTTTCATCACCTCGTTGGGGGAACGGCAGAGATCTTCGTACTTGATGATCTTATTACCCTTTATGTTCATCGCCTCCTTTACAAAGCGCGCATAGCCTTCAAGTGCGACGGTTTCCGAACCGGCACATATGAAGACGTCTATGGGATCTCTTACCAGGGTAAATATCTTCAGGTCGTCCACTTCCTTAAGTTCGTCGATGATGAGAAATCTGTTCGGGGGACTGAAATGGTTCTTGTCCATTTTCCTGAAGTTTACCGTTGACCAATCCCGGACTATTAACTTCTTGTTATGTGCGTTGCACCAGTCATTACATTCCGAAATGATCCCTTTGAAGTCTGTGTTGTGCACATCTATACCGTACCATGACCTGCACTGTCTCGGTGCGTCCATTCTCCGATTGCCGTTGTCCATCGGATTTATCTCGGACAGCATCACAACCTCGTCGAATGAGCCCAGACATCTGTTCAGTAATGTCCCTCCGGACCTGGCGTAACTCAGCATTAGGTAAATCATGAGCGGATCGCTCTTGACAGAAACAAAATTCAGAACCCCTCGATCTCCGGCTGCCGATATCGAAAGTAATGCTGCAGCAGCCTGATTTCAAACGGGAAGGAATAAGCCCTGGCGAGGTATCGCCAGGTACCTGCTAATTTCAGGACCGTTCGTTGGTATGATTTCAGTTTTATGTCGGAATTCGTCGGGTACACCGCGTTTAGCACTTTCTCAAAGCCCTTTACGCGCCTAACGTGCCTTCGCTTGATCCAGGGAGTCAGAGGGTTTCGTCTCAGATCGAATTCCGCCCATTCCGGTTTTGCCCAATCCTGCAAAGTTTGAGGGAACTTGAATCCGCGTTCTTCGGCGTTTGAATAAACCGTCGAGCCTTCAAGGGCGATGGGGGAGTACATGTAAATAATTATCTCGGTCTGTTCATTTCTGTTTTTAAGATCCCTGATAAATCCTATCTCCTTTTCTATGGAGGCGTCCACATCGCCGCACGGGATCCCGAAAACAAAGGAACATTCCGGGACTATTCCGTGCCGTTTGAATTTTTCCACTACCCGGATGACTGTCTCGCCCGTTTGAGTTCCTCCCTTGTTCATTGAAGCAAGCGTTGCGTCATCACCGGATTCGGCGCCCATGAAGACCATCTTCAGTCCGGCCCGTTTCATTATTGAAAATGAATTCTCGGAAAAGTTCAGCAACGTGTCGGGTCGTCCTTCCCCCCACCAGGAAAATTTGAGCCCGCGTTTGAGAATATACTCCGAGAATTCGACGAGTCTTCTTTCAGAAGTAAACAAGTTGTTGTCATGGAACTCGATCGCATTCGCACGATGGTCGACGATTAATTTCTCAATGTCTTCTGCCATCCGAGGAGCACTCTTGCCAAGCCATCTCGCGTTATAGATCGGTACAACCGCGCAGAAGCCGCACTGAAACGGACAGCCGTACGAAGAATGATACGAAAGAGTACGCGTTCCAAGGTAAGTCCTGCTGACGTACTTCTCGACGTCGATCTTGTGATACGGTAACTGCGGCAATTCGTCCGGGTGGATCAGCTCCGCATCAGGGTTATGGTGCACCCGGCCTCCGATTTCGTAAGATAGATTGGGGACGTCATCCAAACTTCCATGGTCCAGGATAGCTTGGATCAACATGGGGAATGCCTTCTCGCATTGTCCGCGCATTACAAAATCAACTGTAGGAGACTTCACGCAGACATCCGTATGGCTAGAAGGGAAATAACCGCCCCATACAATCCTCAGCGCCGGGAAGCGCTGTCTGATAGCTCTCGACAAAGGGATCGATTGCTGAAGCTGCGGTCCCGGCATTACGCTGAAACCCAAGACATCGGCCTTCTTCTCCTCGACGGCCTTGGTAAGCGCGGGCATGGGATCGGAGAGAAAGTTCCCCTCGATGATCTCATAGTCGAACTTCCCTTCCAGGGTGGAACCCAGCGACAACAACGACAGCGGAAGTCGGTAGTTAGAGTGGCAACTCCTAGGATTGAAGAGGATAATCATGTGGTTCCTCCTAAAGGACTTTCCTTTGTTCAGTCGGCGACAGCTGACGGATTGAATACACGAAGCGGTCGACTGAGCGCTCGATGTCCGGGAAACGTATTTGCTTCATGCATTGTCCGCCGTTGATGCAGTTGACAGTCTTGAGATTACTTACAGTCATACAGGGACTGCACCAGAGTCCCGCATAAAAAGTGAGACGGTGATCGGCAAGACTATTATAACGCCGGGGCGTTTCGGGCCCGAAGAACGATATTGTGGGAACGTTCAACGCGGACGCGAGGTGCAGTGGCCCTGAATCGTTCGTCACCACTAGGCTCGATGAAGAGATCAGGTCTACCAGCCCGCGGATCGTCGTCTTCCCCGCCAGGTTAGTGACATTATCGTGATCGTCGAGTGCTGCTTCGAGGCCGCTGACATATTCCATTTCGCCCGGAGTACCCGTCAGGAATATGTGTGCTCCGAATCTGTTGATGAGGTGACGGGCGAGTTCATTGAATCCGTTGCGGCTCCACAACCGTTCATAAGCGAGTGGACTGGAATTGATATTCATTACAACCGGGAATTGGTGGACCAGCACGTGGGGCTCCGGACTTCGAATTAGAGAAGAAAGAACGAGCGGACCCACCGGTTCAAGCAGTCGGACGAAATTTCTCGCTACATGTTCATTGTCCCGGAATGGAATGGTTTGGGTATACATCCTCTTTCTTGCCGGACGCGCCTTGCGCGGATTAGCGAATCCGATCCTGTTCGGTGCTCCAGAAAGAAATCCGGCGAGTGCCGACACATTGGAATAGAATTCCAGATCAAACATCGTGTCGAAATGTTGTCTGCGAATTTCCAGGAGTTCGCGGGTAAACGACGTTACAAATGCGCGTGCGGACGATAAAGTCACCGAATGGATCGAGTTTATTTCGGGAATCAGAGAGCAGAGCTCGCGGTTACTCTCGAGAGTAAGGTAGTGGATCTTGACTTCGGGATATCTTTGCCTCAGCCGCACCAGCAACGAAGTGGATAGAGTCACGCTTCCAATTCCCCAAAATTTTACTACGAGGATCTTCGAAGGATTCGGACTCCGAGGACGCGGGTCCACGCCAAAAACACATGACAACAACGCGAGAATCGCCGTGCCGAAATACTCATCGACGAACTTCATGAACCCGATCTTCATGGCATGTGGACTCGCTCGGCCGGAAAATAGAAAATGCTCGTGCAATCAATACCTCTTCCCCTATCGGACAAGAAGTAAAGCCTGGTATGATCGGCATTCCAAACTGGATCCATATTGTGTAATCCGTGCCGTGTCAGTTGTGATGTGGCGCCGGTGAGATCGTTTCGCACGAAAAGTTGTGTCGAGTCATCCGCTGTGGAATCGAAGGCCGAGAGTTCGAAATGTCTTTTGACGCCGGCATTCTTCCTCTCGATAGAATCAGTACGGAGCCTGAGCCTCTTCTCAACATATCCCCGAGGCGTATCGCTCAGATAGGAGATAGCCTGACCGTCGCTGTACAGTCTCGGTATTATGAGCCCCGGAACACCCGCCCACTTGGCATCGTCTCCGGCCATCCTCTTTGGAAGCCGAACGTAGCCCAATATTAAACTGACCGCTATTGCGCCACCGACGAGCCCCTTCAACCCGGTGTCTCTGAGGGCGATCGGCGGAATTGCGATCAAGAAGAGAGCCGTGATCAGAACTAATCGGAAATATGATGCGAGCTGAAGGGCGGGATCGGACTCAAACGCGTACAGCTTATAGTATGGAATGAGATTGATCGCAAGGTAGAGTCCGAAAATGGAAGGTATTCTCTTTCTGAGATGGATCAATTCGCGAGGCAGATCCGGTTCCGCTGCAATTGAGAAAAGTATGGCCATCGGAATAATCAGTAGCGTAAGGTGGTAATTCGCTGATGCGGGGGAGACCACAAAACCGAAGATAACGAGCAGCCCTGCGGAATACATAGTTCGCAGGTGTTCGGGAGCTCGGCGCGTTTTGGATAACGAGATGAGCACTAGGGCTAGTGCAATGAGTGGCACGAGGGCGCGAAGCCAGTAACCGATCATCGGAGCGTCGAGAATCGGATGAGGATTCATACTTTGGTTGGGGATGAAAATCCGGTTGAAGAGCGAATTGAAAGATTGAAAATTGACCGCGAACGGATTCTGAATGTTCCCGGCCAGATGCTGCGGCAGGATCACGGAAAGATAATAGTCGTTCATTTTTGTTCCGCCCGCAACCAATCCCGCTGCGAAGACTCCGATTGCAGCGACGACCGCGCCGATCACGAGCTTGACCCTTTTTCGGGCAAGGAAGTAAGCGATGAATAACCCTGTAAGGTATTTCACCGGAAGTGCCAGCCCGAAAAGTGCTCCCGCGCTAAACCTCCTCCCTTTTCTCTCAAGAACGAGCGCAGCGACGATCAGGAGAGTCAATAGCAGGTAAACTTGACCTTCCCGGAGATCGCTCCAAAGGCTGATGCCGTTGAGTAAGACTAGGCATATCAGGAGGAGGACAGGGAGCCGGGTAAGTCGATAAAGCATCCATACAAGAAGGGCTGCGCAGGCAACATTAATGAGTAGAAATAACGCTCGCGCAGAATCAGGGGGCAGCCATGCCAGCGGAATGAACATCAGCGCGGTACTCGGCGGAAATGGTATGAAAGACGAAAGGGTATTCCTGAAGTAGTTGTCGACAGTTTTCTCGAAAGTGTAATAGTCGTAGACATTTACTTTTTTGAATGAACCGTCGAGTACCAATCGCGACGAGGTGTAGTAATTTGCAAAATCTTGGACTGGTGAAGTCAGAGCGCGATAACAGCCGAGGTAGGCCAACAGTCCGCCAAAGAGCAAGGCTATAGTCACCCCGGACCTGCCGGTGAGAGTCGATGCCAAAGTATGGTAGCTCGGGACTCTCATATCACATCAGGTATTGTAACGCATTGTAAGTATGTAATGGTCTGCCCACGAGGAAAAAGGAGGGAGCGTACAAAGTCTTTCGTCCAATGCAGTGAGTCTCCGGAATATTTTCGGATGACGATAAGCCAGTCGATTGAAATTTGGAGGCGGAACGACCGCGCAAAGACCCCTGAGTCCGGCCACCGAGTATTCGGCGCCGAAACGTTCAACAAGATGTGCGGGAGAATGATAGTATGTCTTAAATATTATCCCTTCGACGTTTGCGTGAGTCCCTCCCCTCTTTAGCCTGCGGAAAGCCATTCTGAAGTTTCCTCTAAGAGATACCGCTAACTCCCAGGGGCACATTGGCGGCATAACTACAAGTGTGACTGTCCCCCCGGGTACAAGGATGCCGCCGAATTGCGATATCACAGCTGAGGGGTCTTTGATGCAGTTGAGGCCGCCGAAGTTAGAAAAAATGTGATTGAACGGTCCGTCTTGGAGGCAAGATAGATTCGTAAACGATTTGTGTTCGACGGAAATGCGATCGCTCACATGCTCCTGTGTCGCCTTCTCTTTCAGCCTTTCAAGCATGGCCTGTGAAATATCGATTGCATGGACCGACAGGCCCCTTTGAGCAAAGTAGATGGCGTCGGTGCCCGTACCGGCATTCAAATCGAGAAGGCGCTCGCCGGGGTGTATGAGAGTTTCCACGTGACGGTGAATCGTGCGGCGCATCCAGATCAGAGTTGGGTTGCTTTCTTCATAGCCGTCGAACAACGGCGATTGGCGGTTGAATGCCTCTTCAACCTTCTCGAAACCGTAGGCGTTGCCGTCCTTCATCTGCCACGTCCGTAGTTAAATGTATCAGGCAAATTGAAACGCCGC
The DNA here is from genome assembly GCA_046706745.1 of Candidatus Kryptoniota bacterium. Classification (GTDB taxonomy): domain Bacteria; phylum Bacteroidota; class Ignavibacteria; order Kryptoniales; family JAKASW01; genus JAKASW01. The sequence goes on along the minus strand of JBJKPC010000010.1, from coordinate 64,144 downwards.
GGGTTTTGCCTGCGTTTAAACTTGAGCATTACGGCCGAATACGGGAGTCTCAAGAGAGTGTAGACCAGTGCGGCGATAGTGCGCGGGGTCAGCCGCTCGTTACCTGAAAGAATTCTGCGCAGCCGATGGCGCTGGTGTACAATGCGATGCAGGGTGACATAGAAATCCGGCCGAAATTCTCCCGGAAAAAGCAGTGCAAGATCGTCGCTGTCATACCAATTATGCTTGTTTCCGATCCTGCTCCTGACAATATCATAGAACTTTGTCCCCGGGAGAGGGTATGACACTGAAATTCCAATTTCATCAGGTCTCTCGTCACGAACCATAGCCATAGTTTTCTTGATCATATCATACTTCTCGCCCGGATATCCGAACTGGAGGAAATAACCGACCTTAATGCGTCTCTCCTTGAGCCTGCGGGTGGCTTCCCGAATCTGTTCCACCGTAGTTCCCTTTTCCATGGCATCGAGTATCCTCTGGTCACCGCTCTCCGCACCTATCCAGACAGTGCGGCATCCCGAGGCCGCCAACGCATCAAAGCTGTTTTCTTTGAGAAGCAAGTCGGGTCTTGAAAGACATTTGTATTCTATTCTGACATTCTTTCGCAAAACCGCCTCGCGGAATTCTTCGATCCATCCGGGTTTAAGGCCGAATATGTCGTCGCAAAACCAGAGATGGTCCGGACGGTACACCTTCTTTAGCCATTCGATTTCGTCGACTACATTGTTGGGAGACCGTGAGTTATACCCTCTTCCGTAAATCGGTTTCGCGCACCAATTGCAGCCGAAGGGGCACCCTCGTGTCGTGACGATGTTCATCGAAAAGTAGCCGTGACGACTCCAAGCCCGGCGGTACGTATCGAGATCGACAAGATCCCAGGCCGGAAATGGGAATGAATCAAGATCTCTCACTGGTTGTCTGGGGGCTGTCCTGACAGCGGTTCCGTGAGACAAGAAGGAAATACCTTCGACGGACCCGAGATCTGTCTCCTTTCCTGAAATCAGTCGGGAGCAAAGCTCCTGCAGTGTGTTTTCGCCCTCACCGAAGATGAGATAGTCGGCCCCTTTTTCAAGGTATTGCATGACATTGTCTGAAGCATCTGATCCGGTTACCACTACCCTGCATCCGGCGCGCTTTGAGATATCGATCATTCGAAAAGCTGCGGTCCGCATTCGCTCGAGGCACATCTTGGTCAGGTAGTTGAAACTATCCTCATAAATCACGACCGCTGAGGGGTGATGCAAATCGATGGCTCGAGTAAGCTCATTCTCCGAGGATGCGAACATCGTATCGAAAAATGCGACACTCATCCCTGCTCCTCGAAGGACGGCCGCGGCGTAAAGAGTACCAAGAGGGGCATACGGTTGCATAGTACGCCACTGCTTGATGTCAAACTTCATGAAATAAGAATGTGTCAGGAGTATATCAGCCATTTAATCGTGTCAATCTCGTTAACCCCTCGATGCTCAATCGCCTTTCATATTCCAGGAGGATTTTACTCTGGTAATCGTTCGGATGCACTTTTGAGGCGTATGGTGTTGTCCTAAATAAGAAATCACGTTCCTCGTCTGTAAATCCGGGATATCGGTGTTTCCAGCTCTTCCGGTAGAATTCCATAAGTCTGGCATCAAGCCTTTCCGTATAGCCGTCGTTCATCGGAAGCTCGAGAACCCGCTGAAGGAGAGATCGATGTGCCGGACTCTTCCCGTACTCCAGCATGAAGTTAGGATAGAAGTTCTCTATCCATCTCCTGTTAGCCTCTAGAAGTGTGCTCAGCATTTCGGTGTTATATAACGGCCTAAGCGTGATTAGCTCGGTTGCAGTGAATATGTTTCTATCGGGTATTTCCAGGTGTCTCTCTGTGACGAAATAATTCGGACAAAGGAATTTCTTACTGTTCAGAAGAAAAGACTTCTTGAATAGGGTCAGGATCGATCGGCTGATCCAGAGCCGGTGCTCTGAGGAAACAATGAAAAGATCCACGTCGGCACCGCCATCGTTCACTCCTTTGCTCAGGGAGCCCGACAGGAAAACGCCCCTAACGAACGGGCATATCTTAACCAACTCCCCTACGAATTTTGAAGCGAGTAGCATCCTTTCGGCGCGTCTCTGCCTCTCTTGACGTATAGGCGTCAAATCTGCTCTTTCTCGGATCTGGATATAGCCGTTCGACGACCGGAACCCGCTCCGGCGTGCGAGAGGCCTGAATTCGGACAAGGAAGTTTTCTCGGGCATGAATTGAAAAAGCTCTTCTTCGGTCAATGGATAATCGAAGAGGTCGAAGTAGAGTAGTGTCGCCCTAAGGTTCTGTCGAAAGTCCATTTATTGTAGAACCTGTGCACAGGGGGGCGAAGTTCCCTGATGCGATCCGCTCCTTTACGGAGAAAGACTGGTATCGGCCCTCTATAAAGAAGTATCCTAAAAGTTGGATTTACTCTGATCTTGCAGGGATATAAACGGCCGTACGTTTTCTGCAGAGGGGAGTTGGCGATTCCATTTATGTTATTCTAGATCGGCCCACAGCGATTTGCCTGTTCTGCCGTTATCGGGATGTTTCCATTGTACACATTTTCTCGTTAATGCTTTATCAGCCGATTAGTGCAATTGACATTATTCATCTGCAGGAATAACTTGCTGAGCAACCTCTTCGGCAAGTACTTGACAGGTTGTTATTAAATGGATAAGCTCTCGGGAGAAATTGGGACAAACGGTTTAGTGTAAGTTAGTTAAACGAACGGAAGACGCCCATGGCTAATCGGTTCCTTTGCCATGGCGTTCCCATCAAGGACGTATGATCAACAAATCGGCAAGAGATTATGTTATCGCGGCGCTTTTAATAGTATCGGCGTTACTTATTTTCAGAAAACCATTAGGAAATCTTGACGACTCATTGAGTGACGCCGAATTCAGGATCAGAGGAGAGGTGAAGATGGATAGCTCCGTAGTTATCCTGGCAGTTCGTGATTCCCTGATAGACTCAGTTGGCGGGGCTCCTCTCCGGTGGGACTATTATTCGATGCTTATAAATGCGCTCGATAATCTTCGCGCAAAGGCCGTAGGAATCTGCTTGCCGTTGGAGGGCAGCCCAGGTGGTAATCGGTATCGACTGACATCACTCGTCGATGCGGTCAAACGTTCGGATAACGTATGCCTGGGCGGGTACTTCACTCGCATTGGAAAGACCGAATCTGCGGCCCGATCGCCAGGGGGCGGGTACGATTTAGTTCCTGCAGCTGGACGTTTTCCCGCTGGTACCGGCTTTTCCTTTCCCTTCCCCTCCCTTGAAAAGTTTGCTGCCGGATGGGGACATTTAAATTTGAACTCATCCCTTGTCACGAGAAAAATACCTATGGTCGTGGTAAGCGATGGAGACAATAAAGGGACGGCGGGGGCACTTATACCTTCCGTGGTTCTCGAATTATTGCGTCTCAAAACGGGAGTTCCGAGAGATTCTGTGAGTGTCGAAAAAGGAGAGATCACGATAAGAGACGGCGCCAGGAATTTGTCCATTCCGATCACCGACGGGGCCATGCGGATAAACTATTGCGGCGGCGTCAACGATCTGAATATGTGTTCGGCTGAAGATTTCCTGCATCGATACGAGAACTACCTAAACACTGGAAAAGATTGGCCGGCGCTGGGAACGTTTCGCGGTAAGATAGTGCTGATCGGCCTAGCGGCAAATCATCTGGGCGAATTCGGCGCAACTCCTTTTTCAACCAAATTCCCGGTCGTCGGGATATTCGCAAACGCAATTGATACGGCACTAAGGCGAAGGTTTTTGATTGGACCATCGCAGTGGCTTTCTTTGGTTCTGGCAATACTGCTGGGATCAGGTTCGTTTGTGTTCATCTCTAATCCGCGAGTTTCTATGAAGAAATCCGTGCCGGTTCTCGCTTCAGTTATTTGTGGCTATCCGCTGGTCGCTTTCGCTCTTTTCAAATTAGGATACATCCTTTCGTTCCAGCCGTTCGTAGCGGTAATTGCGGCTTCTGTTGCAGGAGTCGTCTATCAACTCAACAACGTAAGGGTGCGTTCGCAAAACATCGAAACGGAAAAAAACCGTGTAGAGGATCTGCTCAGGAAAGATGCGAGGCAAATAAGGCTACTGGAGGAGGAATTAGAAAGGATAAACAGGCGACTGGAGGGGATCGCAACGCCCGCGGCCCAACACGAGGACGATGCCATTTCCGACTTTGCTTCTAGGTACGATGATAGTCTTCCGTACCGCCGGGAAGGAAGGGAGAAGCGCGACGTCTTCGAAGGTATTGTCTTCTCGCGAAACGGAAAGATGAAAAAGGTTGTCGACATGGTTTCAAAGGTAGCCACCAGTGACGCCACGATTCTAATTCTCGGTGAAAGCGGGACCGGTAAAGAGGTGATCGCGGGTGCGATACACACTCTGAGCGGGCGACGGGCGAAAGAGTTCGTCGCCGTAAACTGCGGCGCGATTCCCGAGTCCCTCCTTGAAAGCGAACTGTTCGGACATGAACAGGGGGCATTTACGGGGGCCGGCAAAGCAAAGATGGGACTCTTTGAAGCCGCTCACCAAGGGACGATATTCCTCGACGAGATTACGGAGACCAGCGAATTTTTCCAGACCAGGCTTCTCCGTGTCCTGCAGTCGGGCGAACTTCACAGGGTCGGAGGAACGGAAACGATCAAGGTTGATGTGCGGGTGCTCGCGGCCAGCAATAAAAGGATAGAGGATCTAGTCGCACAGGAGAAGTTCAGGAAGGATCTCTACTACCGACTCAACGTGATAAGAATCGTAGTACCGCCGCTGCGTGACCGCAAAGCGGACATCCCTGCCCTTATAGACCATTTCCTGAAAATAGAAGGGCCTGATGAAATCTACGTGGCAGGTTCTGTGATGGAAGCGTTCCTGAGCTACTCTTGGCCGGGAAACGTCCGCGAACTGGAGAGTACGATAAAAAGAGCCGTCATACTCGCCCGTGCTGAGGGGCGAAATCTGATCAGACTTAAAGATGTTCCGACGGAGATCGCGGTGCATCTTAAATCCAAGCTTGACATAGAGGAGCAAATCGTCATGTCCTTGAGAAAAAAGGGCTTTTCGAGAAACTCGATCAAGGAGACTGCATTTGATCTGGGGGGAATTCACAGGAGCACGGTCGGGGAATACTTGCGGGGCGTTTGTTTCAAGACCTACTGCCAGAGCAATTTCATGATGAGCGAAGCTGTTAAGTGGATAGCCGACACCGAAGATCAAGAAGTGCTTGAGAGAGTCAGGACTAAACTAAACGAATATCTCGTGAATTTTACGCGAGAGATCGATTTCAATGCTTCGCTCGATGAAACCAAACAGAAGATTTCACTGAAATACAAGAAGCTCCCATCGAGATACCACATGTTCCTTCACCAAATGGTAGAGAGGTTGTATATACCGACCGGTAACGGACATCTCGAGTAATTCAACGATATAGATGTCCTAGTGTCGTGCCTTATCGTTACTCAACCCCGACCGGAAGATTCCCGACGTGCTGCCAGTTCCATCCCTTTCGCCAAGCATGGTAACGTGTCGGTGACCCTCCGGGTGGATTACTTCCATTCAAAACCTCAACTCCTGGGATAAAACAGAGAAGCCTCTTAGTGCTCATGGCGAGCCAGCTGCACGCTCGAAACGTAGGAAAGAAGAAATCCGACATAACTTGACGTCGTTCCGGCATAACCGAGATTAATGCCAGGGCGGGCAAGTGCCCGCCGCATTAACACTTACGCAGCCTGGAGCTAAATGGCATAGCCGTTGAATGAGATCAAGTGTCGTCATAAAGACACGAACGTTTGAAAGTAAAACTGAGGAGGTAAGAAAATGTTCTCTCACAAATCAAAAAGATCGTATGTGCCGATGCTTTTGATGCTGGCTTGCATGTTTGCCGGAACCGCCTATGCTCAAACAGGGCCGCCGACGAATCTCCGGGCGAAAGCGATGAACCAGGCTGTTACACTTACCTGGAGCCCGCCTATGGCAGGAACGGCTGGCCGCTACAATATTTACAGAGCAGTGGCGCCCGCCAAAGGTGCAAACCCGTCGTCGCTGAAATTCATGAAGATCAATTCAACAAATCAAACAAGCTTTCAGGACAAAACAATATCCAGCGGGGCCATTTATGTTTACTACGTGACCGCGGTGGACGGTAACGGTCAGGAAAGCCCCCGAAGCAATACGGTCTCAGTTAACCTCAAATCAATGGGTCGATACTGATGTGAATCCGAAGTAAGTCTGCAATCGAGCCAAACAGCCCTCCCGAACACAAGCAATGCCCGCCCCATGCTTCAACGGAGCGGGTATTGTTTCGGCTCGGGAGACCCATTCCCCCAACGTCAGTCTTCCCACGTCTATGGTGAGCAGATAAAGCTGCTATTTCGCCGGTCACCTGCTAGATTGATAATTAGATTCGAGTCGGTCGAAATGGTGAAAGCTGACAAGGTGCTCTTCGATGAAGCGCCTCCACTGAGGAGTTTGATTTTTCCTGCCCTCTTGGCTAAAATGGAACACAGCGGCCGGCAGTAGATCATGCCGTCGTTGAACCACGGCATTACAAATGCCAATTCGGAACCTAAAGCACGGAGAACAGTACATGTACGGAGACTTCAAGAAACATCTTCAGAAGGAGCTCGGATCCATTCGGGAAAGCGGCCTTTACAAGAATGAGCGAATAATCGCCTCTCAACAAGGGGCATCCATTAAGCTTGAAAATGGCAAAGAAGTTTTGAACTTCTGTGCGAACAATTATCTCGGGCTTTCGAGCCACCCCAAAGTTGTTGAAGCCGCAAAGCGCGGCCTCGATCAGCGAGGCTACGGTATGTCTTCCGTGCGATTCATATGCGGCACTCAGGACATTCACAAAGAACTCGAGAACAAGATTTCGAAATTCCTGCATATGGAGGACACGATCCTTTATGTGGCTTGCTTCGATGCCAATGGAGGAATATTCGAGCCGTTGCTGATGGCGGAAGATGCTATAATTTCTGATGAGTTGAACCACGCCAGCATAATCGACGGGATTCGAGGCAGCAAGGCTAACAGGTTCAGGTACAAGCACGGAGATATGTCTGATCTCGAGGCGAAACTGCAGGAGGCTTCATCGACAAGGTTTAAAATGATTGCTACAGATGGTGTGTTCTCCATGGATGGTGACATAGCGAAGCTTGACGCAATATGCGACCTGGCAGACAAGTACGGTGCCCTTGTTATGGTCGACGACTCCCATGCGACGGGTTTTGTCGGCAGGACAGGTCGTGGAAGCATTGAGTACAGAAATGTCATGGGGCGGGTTGACGTGGTCACGAGCACGCTCGGCAAGGCCGCTGGTGGAGCGTCAGGCGGTTTCACCAGCGGGCGAAAGGAGATAATTGAATTATTAAGACAGAGATCCAGGCCCTATCTCTTTTCAAACACGCTACCTCCCCCGATCGTCAGCGCGGCTATCGCGGTCTTCGATCTGCTGGAATCCACCACTGAGCTGCGTGATAGACTCGAAACAAACACGAAATACTTTCGTTCCGAATTGACGAAACGCGGCTTCAAGATCACTCCGGGGGAACACCCAATTGTGCCGATAATGCTCTACGAGGCGAAGCTTGCTACTGATTTCGCCGACTCGCTTCTTGGAGAAGGGATATACGTCATAGGATTCTCATACCCGGTTGTTCCAAAGGGACAAGCTCGGATCCGGGTCCAGTTGTCCGCGGCACATTCGAGAGAACAGCTCGACAGGGCGATCAATGCCTTCGAGAAGATCGGGAAGAAACTCGGCGTGCTTAAGGGTTAGGTCGGGATAACCGCGGGGAACCAGAAGTCGGTCGTTAGGATCATACGAAGAGATGGTCTTTTGACTTCCCTGCTCTGTCATTTTCTTAGAGATCTATGTCTTCAGGATTTTCAGGGGGTTCCTTTTCTCTTCACGAGCGATTGAAGAAGCCCGAGGTTCTCGATATCCATGCTGTAGCCGTCTTCTCCCTTGGGCGTTTCGAGTATCTTCGGGATTTCGGTCAACCGCGCGTCGTTCATGAAGAAACCGAACGCCTGTTTGCCGATCTCCCCCTTCCCTATGTGCTCGTGACGATCCACGCGGGAATTCAGAGGTCTCTTTGCATCGTTGAAATGAATTGCATGAAGAGTCTCAATGCCAAGTATGTCATCAAATTCCTTCATTGTTTTGTCATATTTGCTTCGGGTTCTTATGTCGTAGCCTGCGGCGAAAATGTGGCAGGTATCGATGCAAACCCCGACGCGCTCCTGATTACTGACTCGAGAAATTATCTCGGCGATCTCGCCAAATGAACTTCCGACGGTGGTACCCTGTCCGGCGGTTGTTTCGACGAGCGTAACCACTTTGGAAGAGGAAGTTGCATCATGGGCAACATTCAAAGACTCCGACACCACCTTCAGGGCGGCCTTGCGGTCCTGGGTTGTGTGGGCTCCGGGATGGAATATCATGAAATTGATCCCCAACACGGCGCATCTTTCAATCTCGTTGATGAAAGCCTTTCTGGACCTGGAGAGGAGTTCCTGAGTCGCACCGCAAAGGTTGATCAGGTAGGAATCGTGAGACACCACGATCCGGACTTTTGATTTATTCTGTGCCTGTCGGTATTTTGCAATGTCTTCATTTAGAAGTTGAGGATCGCTCCACTGATTGGAATTCTTCGTAAAGATCTGCATGGCGGGGCAGCCGACTCGGTCGGCCCTTTCAAAAGCCGTATAAAGTCCGCCGGCAACGGACATATGCGCTCCGATCAGCATGTCCCCCTTATCGTCAGGTTTTGTTTTCACGACAGAAGATAACGGAAAACGGGTCCACAATGAAACAGCTCATCGAATTGGCAAAGAAGAAAACACGGCTCGTGATCGGACTCATGAGCGGTACCAGCGTGGACGGGATCGATGCCGTGCTGGTCGAGATATCCGGAAGTGGATCCGGCACGAGGTTAAAGCAGCTCAAATTCCTTACCACTCCATTTCCTCAGGGTTTCAAAGAATTCGTGGTGAAGAACTCGCAGAAAGAGTCGGGCGATGTAGCGGATATTGCCAGGCTGAATTTCCTCATTGCCGAATTGTATGCGGAGTGTGTGAAGAAGTTGTGCGACGAGGCTGGTGTGTCGACGGGTGAGGTGGATCTTATCGGATCGCACGGACAAACGATACACCACTTGCCTGAGGAGGAACCGATGTTCGGCAGACGCGTTCGGGCTACCCTGCAGATCGGCGACCCGTCGGTCCTCGCGAAGCTAACTGGTATATTGACCGTCGGAGATTTCAGAGTGGGCGATGTGGCCCTCGGGGGTCAGGGAGCGCCACTGGTGCCTTACTTTGATTACATCATGTTCAATTCCAAGGAAAAAACCAGGGCGTTATTGAATATCGGAGGGATCGCGAATATTACCTATTTGCCGAAAGGATGCGGCGCAGGAGAAGTCCTCGCTTTCGACACGGGGCCCGGGAATATGCTGGCGGATCAGCTTATGAGGAAGTTGTTTGATAGCGATTTCGACGAGGACGGTGCAACCGCCGCCACAGGGACCATACAGGGTGATATAATCGACCGGCTGATGATGGATGATTTCGTGCGAATGAAACCCCCGAAGTCTACCGGAAGAGAGCGCTATGGACGTTCGTTTGTTTCTTCCCTGCTTGAGAAGTACCAGGATAGAAAGAGGGAAGATCTTTTGGCGACGCTGAGTGAATTCACACCTACTTCAGTATACGCCAATTACCTGTTATTTCTAAAGCCGCGCGGAGAGATCGACGAGCTGTATGTGAGCGGCGGGGGCGTTCATAATACGTACATGCTTGATTCTTTGCGTCGGCACTTCAGTGGAGTGGTTGTCAACCCAGTGGATAATGCCGGCATTCCGTCCGACGCCAAGGAAGCAGTATGTTTCGCGGTGCTTGCAAACGAGCTAATCTCGGGCAACCCGACCAACATCCCTTCCGTAACCGGGGCGTCTAGGCGGACAATGCTTGGGAAAATCTGTCTGCCGTAGGGATCGTCACGCCCGTCAGTCCATTACGAACAGACGGGCGGACAATTGGAGGTATCAATCTCCCGTGAGAAATATGCTGTCACTTCTCGTATAAGAAACCATTATTAAGATCTGTGCGATGCCGCCAAAAGGCGAATCGTCGGCTGCTTGAGCCGATTCTTATGCGGCTTGCTTTGCTTCTTCGACCCGGTTAAGCTCGGCTTCTATTTCAAGCTTCACCTCGTCGCCGACAACGACACCGCCGGCCTCTGTTAGGCCATTCCACTGAAGACCGTAGTCGAAGCGGTTCACCTTCCCTCTTATCTCGAACCCGGCCACCTCGCCGCCGCCAAGACCTTTCACCGTCCCATTATAGCTTACGATAAGCATGATCGGTTTCGTGGTCCCCCGGATTGTCAGATCGCCGGTGACTTCGTAATTGTCGTCTTTCTTCACTACCGAAGTGGACACGAAAGTGAGCTTGGGATGATTCGCGGCATCGAAGAAATCTGCCGACTTCAGATGCCCATCTCTCTGATCGTTCTTTGTGGTTATGCTGTTCACATCCGCTTCGAATCTTATTCTCGCATCGCTGAAATCCGGTTTGTCCGACTCGACCGTAGCATCGAAAGTATTAAACTGTCCCGTGACCGATGACACTACGAGGTGCCTTACCTTGAACTTTACCTCCGAATGAACGGGATCTATCTTCCAGATTGACATTTCTATTGTCCTTTCATCTCTTAGTTGGTTTCTTGTACTATTTCTTTGACTATTAGTGCTTGTCTCGCAAGTCTTTTGAGCTCCTGCAATTGCTGACGTACTATGGAGATTGTTTGCTCATCGATCAGATGTCCGTTTGAATCGAACTTCGCGGGGGCCTGTGCCACGAGGACCTCGGGTTTATTCACGGGAATCAGGTTCAGGAACTGGAAAATCGGTCTGAATGCGAGCTGCATCCTGACCGTTCCCCACATACCTTGGGTCGCGCCCATCAGTGCTACGGGTTTCCCTGAAAACGGCGACGGCTTCGCCCGGGAAGCCCAGTCAATCGCATTCTTCAGCGGTCCCGGCACCGAATAGTTGTATTCCGGCGATACCAGGATAAACGCGTCCGCGCGAGCCAGCGATCTCCTCAATGTGTCTACTTGTTGAGGGGGCGTATCGATATCGAGATCCGCGTTATAAAGCGGCAACTGCCCAATATCCACGATTTCCATCTCGACCCCATTTGGCAGCAAACCCGGAACGGAGTTAAGCAACAGAGTATTGAAAGAGCCTCTTCGTAAGCTTCCTGATATTCCTGCAATATGCAATTTGTCATTCATGTGTATAGCCTTCTGTTTGAACATGCCTTTAAGCTTAGAGTCTTTCCTTGAGAGACAATCCAAGTTTCTTGAGGAGTGCCGAAAGCTGGGTGATCTCTTCCTCGTTGAGCGCCGAATATACCAGCTCAGTTACAAAGCGGGCGTGACGAACGAAGATGTCTCGAAACAAGCGAGCTCCCCTTTCGGTTAACTGGATAATGTAGGCGCGTCGGTCATCTTTGCATCTGAGTCTTTCAGCCAGGCCGTCTCTTACGAGGTTGTCTACGACGACGGTCATGTTCCCGCCGGAAGAAAGGTTCTTCTGGCAGAGTTCTCCTACCTTCATCGGACCGAGATGGCCAAGTGCTTCGATGACGCCGAACTGCGCTTCCGTCAGCCCATAGCCGGCGATGTCACGTATCGTCAGCGTGGACATCGTGTTTGTGGCGCGTGCAAGCTTGACCCAAAGGCCAAGCGCAAGATCCGCCTTCCTGCCGTATTTCTTCGTTGTCTTCATCCTGGCGTTGCCTCTAATTACGAATCAACTAATTCAAATATAACTAATTAGTATTAATAAGTCAACTCTTAACTTGCACCTTTCGAATCATAAGAAAAGGAATCACCCACTGAAAAGGAGTTGCTTGGACAAGATCTTCTCCCCTGTTTTCGTTGCAGGGAAAGCGGCCTGACGGGCGACGGTGGCGTTCAAATTGAACTTATTCTATTGAAACTGACGGATTTATGGTGCATATTTGAGCTGTCATGTGAAGGGTCGTGAGCCTTCGTCCCTATTTTGATTCTGATCTTGTTTGAGGTGCGCGGGTGATTCTGTTCCCTTCGTCGGCGGGATGAAGTCCGAATGCCGACGCTACAGGAAGGGCCGGGACGAAAACGTTTTACTGAAGTTCTTCCTGCAGTTGAAGTTTCTATTTGCGCGAGTAATTCAGTGGTAGAATGCCAGCTTCCCAAGCTGGACGTCGCGGGTTCGAGTCCCGTCTCGCGCTCAGAAGCGAAAGCGCAACCCACCGTTATGGTCGGTTGAAGATAAGTTCCGCCGGGCAGTTAGCTCAGCTGGTTTAGAGCACATGCCTTACACGCATGGGGTCACAGGTTCGAATCCTGTACTGCCCACAAATGTAATGCACTTACATCTTAGTACGTAAGAAGACGGGTAGGTGCTGTGTGGGGGCCACTTAAAACCTTGGTAGGTGGCTTGACGAGCACAAGAGAGGCAAGACTGTCTCCGCACTGTCTGAAATCCTGCACTAGCTCCCCTCCCTACTCGATCGATTTCCCAAAAAGTCGAAATCTCTTCCTGCTTTGTGATGGGTAGTCTTTGAAATGAAGGTACAGATTTGTTTTGCATCGGGGGCAGGCGTATAAAGCGTCGAAGTCATTCTTAATCACCGCCTGTAATATGGATTTCTTTCTGTCTTCGAAGCAGTTTGCGCAGAGCCAATGGATCGGCTCGGGAGACACTTGAGGGCTTTTTAGAGAGTAGACAAATTTCCCGTTTTGAACCTCAAGAAGCCTGTAGCCCGATTTTACCTCATCCCATTTGTCAGATTCCGCTAACCTCTTCTGGAGCTCGGCATTTTCACTGACAAGGGCAGCATGCTGATCCTGAAGGGAAAGAGCTGTTTGGTGGATTCCGATGAGTTCTTCAAGCAGCTCTGTTTGAGCTCGCATGAGCCTTTGGTCGTCATGAGTATATCTTGACTCCTTGACGATGTCGATGGCGCTCCTGATTGCTGAAATCAGACCGGCAAGCTCCATTGCAGGCATAGTTCCCTCCTATTTGCCTGGAATTTACCAACGATTAGGTAAGAAACCGAATCTGTTTCAGCAACTCACAGATTTCATTGCCGGGTCCCGATTTCTATTCGAGCAGGTCCGCGCACAGTCTGTCGTCCCCGACCGTCGCGGAAAAGTCCGATTTCGTTAACGTCCTAAAGCCCCCTTCCGAACTGGTAATACATTTCGTTCCACCGGAGCTCTTTCTTGAAATCGGAAAGCTTCGTGTCGTTGCCGATGAGGAGATACTCAAGCCCTGCGATCTCCGCGAAGTCCTCCAGATATTCGGAAGTCAGTGCTTTGCTGAAGCCCGTATGATGGGCGCCCCCGGCGTATATCCAGGAGGAGGCGGCAACCTGCAAGTTCGGTTTCGGGGTCCACACCGCACGCGCTACCGGCAGCTTTGGAAGCGGTTTGTCCGGCGGAACTACTTCGATCTCATTGACAATCATGCGAAATCGGTTTCCCATATCGACAATCGTGGCGTTGACTGCCGGTCCGGGCGCCACATTGAATACCAGCCGCGGGGGATCTTCCTTTCCGCCTATGGACAGCGGGTGAATCTCGAGTCTCGGTTTCGCTTCCGCAATCGATTCGCAGACCTCGAGCATGTGAGCACCGAGTGCCTTCATCCCGTTGGGGTCCATGTGGTAAGTGTAGTCTTCCATGAACGACGTGCCGCCTTTGAGTCCTGCGGACATCACCTTCATTGCCCTCACGAGAGCTCCCGTCTTCCAGTCTCCCTCGGCGCCGAAGCCGTACCCGTCGGCCATCAGTCTCTGCACAGAGAGTCCCGGCAGCTGCTTCAGACCTTGGAGATTTTCGAAAGTATCGGTAAAGCCCTTGAACCCGCCTTCCTTCAGAAAAGCTCTTAGACCCAGCTCGATCCTGGCGCCGTCGCGAAGGTTGCCGTAACTCTTGCCGTTCTTTTGAGCCTCGGAAGAGACGGTGTATTTGTCTGCGTATTCCGCGAGAAGTTTCTCTACATCCTGGTCGGATACAGCCTCGACATACTTGACGAGATCGCCCACGCCGTATCCGTTCACGGAATATCCGAGACGCATCTGTGCTTCGACTTTGTCGCCCTCGGTAACTGCGACCTCGCGCATGTTATCTCCGATCCGCGCGAACTTCGCTCCCTGCAAATCGTGCCATGCCGCGGCAGCACGGGACCATACAGCTATTCCGGACTGGACACCTTTGTCCTGCCAGTGGCCTACTATTACTTTCCTCCTCTTACCCATCCGGGAAGCGATGAATCCGAACTCCCTGTCGCCATGTGCCGACTGGTTCAGATTCATGAAATCCATGTCGATCGAATCCCATGGTAGGTCGCGATTGTATTGTGTGTGAAGATGCAGGAAAGGCTTCGCCAGAATTCCGAGGCCTGCGATCCACATCTTTGCCGGAGAGAATGTATGCATCCACGTTATAAGGCCGACGCACTGTTGACTGTTGTTGGCCTCCGAACAGAGAGTCTTGATGGCCTCCGGGCTTGTGAGCACGGGTTTAAAGACTATCTTCAGCGGAATGTTTCCGGACTTGTTCAATCCGTCAACGATGGCTTGGGAGTCCTTGTCTACTTGTTTGAGAGTCTCCGGTCCATAAAGATGCTGGCTTCCCGTGGCAAACCATATCTCGAGTTTACTTATGTCTATCATTATTCAATCCCTTTTTGTAATTCTTTCCAATACTCTGTGATTGACGGCGAAGGCTAGTAGCCTTCCTGACCGTAATAGGCGTCCTTGCCGTGTTTTCTCTGGTAGTGTTTGTTCCGAACATGATCAGGTAGCTCTCCGGCGTCTGCATCAATGGACAGAGTCTTCAGAGCTATCTCGGCAACCCGTTCGAGTATAAGTGCGTTCTTTACGGAGTCGTGTGCGTCTTTGCCCCAACAAAAAGGGCCATGTCCCGCCACGAGAACTCCTGGAATAGTCTGATAATCTATTCCCTTGAACTTTTCCAAGATAACCGTGCCGGTGTTGAGCTCGTAGCCTTCTTCTATTTCTTGCTTCGTTAAGAAACGGGTGATCGGAATGGATCCGGCAAAATGATCGGCGTGCGTGGTACCCATGCACGAAATTTCTCTTTTCGCCTGCGCAAACGCAGCGGCGTTAGTGCTGTGGGTATGAGTGACCCCGCCGATCGCTGTGAAAGCCCTGTAGAGCTCGATATGTGTCGGAGTATCCGAGGAAGGTCGCTTGGTACCCTCGACGATCTTTCCCTCCATATCCAGAACTACCATGTCGGACGGAGTCATTGTCTCATAGTCGACTCCACTCGGCTTGATTACAATGAGGCCTTTTTTCCTGTCGATTCCGCTCACGTTTCCCCAGGTGAGAACAACGAGACCGTATTTAACCAAGTCCAGATTTGCTTTCCACACATTCTCTTTCAATTCTTCAAGCACCGTTGCTTCTCCTTACCTCGTCCCTTATGTTCAACAAATCCTTCATGACATTGTACATGCTTCCCGACCAGCTCCTGGTTCCGAAGCCGTCGTGCATCTGGCGATAGAGCGCATAGAGTCTTCTATAAACTTCGTGATTTGCGGCTATCGGTTCAAATACTATTCCGGTACCAGTCATTGCTTTTTCCGCTTCCGTAGTTGTCGCATACCCTCCAGCATCCTTTCCCGCTGCAACCGCCGAGAATATCGCCGCGCCGAGCGCCGGTGTCTGGTCGCTTCTTGATATCTTCATTGGCCTCCCCGTTATGTCGGCATAGATCTGCATCAACAATGGGTTTTTGGAAGCGAGACCTCCGCAGTTCACGACCTCTTTGATCGGCACGCCATATTCTTCGATGCGGTCGATTATCTCAAGGGCCCCGAAAGCAGTCGCTTCGAGCAGCGCACGGTATATTTCGTGGGGCTGAGTGTGAAGTGTCTGTCCTAGGAGAAGTCCCGAGAGACGAACGTCCACCAAAATGGTCCGGTTGCCGTTGTTCCAGTCGAGGGCAATCAGCCCGGATTCGCCAGGCTTGAGGGCGGCTGCGGCCTCATTGAGGCCGGCGAATTTCTCATCGGGCGTCCTGCCGTATTTTTCGGGCGTCAGGTTGTTGACGAACCAGAGGAAGATATCACCGACCGCCGACTGGCCAGCTTCGATTCCGTAGTAGCCGTTCATCACAGAGCCATCCACTATTCCGCATACACCCGGTATATCTTTTAATTTCTCTTGCGACGGCGAAATCATGATGTCGCATGTGCTTGTGCCCATAATCTTCACGAGGGTACCGGGAGCGATGCTCGCGCCGACCGCACCCATATGCGCATCGAATGCTCCCACCGCTATCGCCACGGTTGTCGGCAGTCCAAGTTTCCCTCCCCACTCTTTCGAAAGGTAACCGATACGCTGGTCGGATGTATATGCCGTGTCGTAGAGTCGGCTGCGTAGTTGTTCAAGACCGGGCGAGAGTTCCTTGAGGAATTCTTCGTCCGGCAAGCCGTCCCAGCTCCGGTTGTAGATGGCTTTGTGTCCGGCTGCGCACACGCTTCGCTTGATCTTCCCAGGGTTGAGCTCGCCCGCGAGGTGAGCGGGTATCCAGTCACATATCTCTACCCAGCTCTGTGCGGCTTTGAAGACCTCGGGGGCAACGTTCTTGCAATGCAGTATTTTGCTCCACCACCACTCGGAAGAATAGGTCCCGCCGATCTTGTCGAGATATTGAGGACGGATTCTCGATGCCAGAGAGGTGATTTGCTCTGCTTCGCGGAAACTTGTGTGGTCCTTCCAAAGCCAGACATACGCTGCCGGATTATCTTTCAGCGAGTCGACGAAGCAAAGCGGTATCCCATCTGAATCGACCGGCATCGGGCTGCTCCCGGTCGTGTCGACTCCGATTCCGATGACATTCTCAGGCGTAAATCTGGGGTCGTTGGCAGAGGCTTTCTTAAGTGCTTCCCTGATCGTTACCTCTATGCCCTTAAGATAGTCCGCGGGGTTCTGTCTGGCCAGGTTGGGATCTGCACTGTTGATGATCACGCCATCTGCACCGGAAGGATACGGGAAGACGTGAGATGCCAGCTCCCTGCCGTCGCCGGCGTCCACGATCAGCGATCTGCAAGAGTTCGTTCCAAAATCAAGGCCTATTACGTAATGATTCATTCGTCCCTCTCAAAAATAATCGAGCACTCGGGGCGACAACCTCGGGTCATCGTTACCCCCAAGTGCTCCACTTTCGACGTCATGCAACACCCCCTCGAAAGGAAATGTTACCGTCTGACAGAGAATTTGTATATAGTCGTTGTTTGGTAAGTCTGTCCCGGGAGAAGTGTGGTTGACGGAAATTTTGGTTCGTTTGGCGAATCCGGAAAATGCTGTGTCTCGAGACAAAGGGCAGTTCTGAACTTATAGACAGTGCCTTGCTTACCAGTTTGTGATCCGTCAAGGAAGTTTCCGCTATAGAACTGCAGGCCAGGCTGGTCGGTATAAACGTCGAGAAGTCTGTCGCTGTAAGGATCGTATACCTCTGCTACCCTGCGGATTTCTCCATGATAGTCGTTGAGCACCCAGTTCAGATCGTATCCATGACCCGTCTTCAGTTGTTCGTTATCTTCATCAATACGGGAACCGATAATGGAGAGCTTGCGGAAATCCATCGGGGTTCCAGCCACCGGTGCAATCTTCCCGGTCGGTATCTGGGTGGAGTCGACAGGAGTGTAATAATCGGCATTTATCCGCAGCTCCTCATCGGTGATTTTCTTGTCGGGATTACCACTCAAATTAAAATAACTGTGGTTGGTGAGATTGACTACCGTAGGTTTGTCTGTAGTAGCGGTGTAGTGAATGCGAAGGGCGTTTTCTTCTTCAAGCGTGAACGTGACCGTGGCAGTCAAAGTCCCGGGATAGCCCTCTTCCCCGTTCTTGCTGACGTATGTGAGTTTAATCGCAGGCCCTTCCTTTGTCTCCATCGGCTCAGCATCCCAGAGTTTCTTGTAGAATCCGTTAGGACCGCCGTGAAGGCTGTTTGGGCCGTTGTTGATCGGGACGTGGTAAGTCTTGCCGTCCAGTGTGAAGGTGCCTTTCGCTATGCGGTTCGCGTAGCGACCGATCGTCGCTCCGTAGAACTGCGTACCGTTAAGGTAGCCCTGCACGTTATCGTATCCAAAAGTTACATCGGCATACTTGCCGTCTTTGCCCGGCACGATAATCGACTGAATTGTTGCGCCGAAATTTGTTACCCTGACTATCATCCCATTTTCATTCCTGAGGGTGTAGAGATATGCTTCACGTCCGTCGGGGAGCTTCCCAAAAGCTTCCTTTTCAATCATCTTTCCTCCCTTTTTGACTGGATGACTGCGTGCAGTCGAAGATATTACAACTATGCTGAGAACGAATAAGACAATGCCCTTCATGTCTTTGCTCCTGTATTCTGGTTCGTTTCCGGTCGGAGTCGGCACCCGGCTAGCGACTCAGGATCCTTCCTTGGGTTTTTTCCAGGGCCGGAATCCTATAAAATAGACAAGCCCGAGGATTATCAGGAGAATACCCCACCAAATCCCGAAGTGTGCCCCTTCGAGTACAGTTCTCCTTCCGAAGCTCGGTACAAATGCCTCATAGATGTTGGCGGCTGTAATGATTATCCCGTAAAGCGTCAGCAAAGTACCGATAAAAAACCAGATCGAAATTCCTTGATTCTCTTCCATTGCGCCCAACTCCTTACCAAAATATGATATTTAGTGCGATGAGGACCGCGAACACGATACCGGCCCAGAAAATGGGTCTCTTGTAGAAGGGCAAATCACCTTCGGACGGGATCTCCGTGCAACCTCTTACGAGCCCGACAAGTTCGGTTTCGGGTCTCGGCGCGGTTAGGTAACTGACTACGATTGTGACTATCACCGTAATGAGCCAGCACCACAGAGCACGGAACATGTCGTCCGCCATGGGCTTTGCATACTTTGAAAGCGCGATAACCCGAAGGGCGCTCGGGTCGAGCTTAACCCACGCATACATGCCAACCGACGATACCGTTCCTGCGAGTAGTCCCCAGAACCCTCCTGGTCCCGTAGTCCGTTTCCAGAGCATTCCAAGTATCACCGTTCCGAATAGGGGTGCTATGAAGAAGCTGAACAACGCCTGCACGTAATCCATGATACTGGCGAACTGCATCACAAGATACGCTGTGCCTATACTTATTATCACGCCGATAATTGTCGCCCATCTTCCCATTTTGACGTAATACTCGTCGGATCTCTCTCTCTTTGAGAATCTCATATGGAGCGGGCGGTAGATGTCGTATGTCCACACCGTCGAGAATGCCGTCACGTTGCCAGCCATGCCGGACATGAATCCGGCAATAAGTGCCGTTATTCCGAGGCCCAGAAGCCCCGGGCCTGCGTATCTTGCAAGCATCAGCGGCAGTACCTCGTTGTAGCTGTTTCCTCCCGTTGCTATCGCCTGCTGCTGCGGAAGGAGTCCCGGCATAACGGCAAGTCCAAGAAGACCGGGTAGTATTACGATAAGCGGGACCATCATTTTGAATCCCGCACCGATGACCGGCGCCATTTTTGCGGATCTAAGATCCTTGGCCGAGAGCAGCCTCTGTACCACAAGGAAGTCCGTCGTCCAGTAACCGAACGAGATTATAAACCCGAGACCGAAGACTATCCCGATCCAGTTGATTCCCATTGGATTGTCCTTGAAAGACCCGAGAGTGCTCCACATGTGAGTATAATTCCCTGCGGGGAAGTTCGCGTGGATCTTTGCGACCATTCCCGACCAACCGCCGGCCTCGATCAGGCCAAGTATAGGAATTACGAGAGCGCCGAGCCAAATCAACATGAACTGCAGCACTTCGTTGAAAATTGCAGACAGCAGCCCGCCGAGTACGACGTAAAGCATCACAGTCAATGAAGAAATCCATATGCTGAAATCGAGGCTCCATCCGAGAATAACCTTCATAACGAGAGCCATGGCAAACATGTTGATGCCACTCATGAGAACGGTCATGAAGGCGAAGCTGACCCCTGACAACAGGCTAGTTGATTCGCCATATCTTAGTTTGAGATACCCCGGGACCGAATGGGTTTTGCTTATGTAATAGAACGGCATCATCACAATCGCCAAGAAAAGCATTGCCGGTATTGCACCGATCCAGTACCAGTGTGTCGCCAATATCCCGTATTGATAAGCAGAGGCAGCCCAGCCCATAAGCTCGAGTGAGCCGAGATTAGCCGCGACGAAAGATAGTCCTGCCACCCAGGAGCTCATCTTGCGCCCCGCCAGGAAGAAATCCTCGCCTGTCCGCGTAAACCTCAGCAGATAAAAGCCAATGCCAATTACAAACACAAAGTAGAGCGCGATTACAAGCGTGTCCACCCAGTTGAGTGACAACAGACTTTTTGAACTAAGCAGGAACAGGAAAATACTCCGACCAGAAGCGTTGATCATCTTTCTCCTTCTTCAATTATCTGTGGTAAAACCACCTTCATGTCAACTCACTAGGGATTGACAGGGGTGCTTACTGCTTCAAGAAGCGCCAGGGCGTTAAATAGAATTTAAATCCGGCAGGATTCAGTTGAAAAGGACAACCGTATTCTCCGACGCCACTGGACCACCGGCGTGTTCTTAGCAAATCCTCATTCAAACTTGGCGGAACTCCTGCGGATGCTCTACACCGGCTCTCTGTCCGTCAGAGACATCGCGATTAATATAGTCATAATCGGTCAAAAACAATACTGTTAGCGATAACAACATTTGAGCGTTTCCTTCGCTAGAGCTCGAGTGCGTTCGCGCAAAATGGTCGCTTGAGGAAGAATGCACTTATAATCCACTTTTCTCGTGTCGTGCAGATGACTAAATCCATCCAAACCGATCGCGGAAGTTATTGATCTTACATCCGAAGGAGGCTCATATGTTTTTTAGGACGAGAGGGGGGCCTTTTAATTCAGGCCTGATCCGATTCACATCAAAGATTCGCTTCAAAGTTCATACTTTCCATCGTCCATGTTATCTTGTAAAGCAAATCTATGATAAGTAATAGAGAACTTGGCTCATTACGACTGCACAATGAGGACTTCTAAGAAATCTCAGTCGCGCGTAACGGCGCATAAGCTCGCCCGCCTGCTGGGGGTGTCTGCCATGACGGTCTCTCGCGCTTTGAACAATCGTCCAAACGTGGATGAGAAAACCCGTGCAAGAGTCCTCAAAGCAGCCAGAAAATACGGATACTCCCCCGACCACATTGCCCGAAGTCTCGCCCTTAGCAAGACAGAGACAATCGGTGTGGTTGTTCCTGAAATAAGCCACTCATTCTTCCCTGAGGTGATTCGCGGGATTGAAGACGCGATCTACTCGGCTGGTTACCATTTGATATTGACTCATACAGCTGAAGATGAGAACCGTGAACAGGACGCAATAAACACGCTTGAATCAAAGAGAGTGGATGGGCTGCTGATTTCCACCGCGCAGACAGTTACAGATCACGCAGCCTACAAGGACGCGATTCGTCTGGGCATTCCGATAGTGTTTTTCGACCGTGTAGTCGAGAAGATCGGGGCGACTTGCGTAGGTATAGATGATGAGGACTGCTGCGCGAGGATTACTGAACATCTGATCGGGCACGGTTACAATATAATCGCTCATCTCAGCGGGCCTTCCAGTGTGTCGATCGGGAGAGGGAGACTCAAAGGCTACCGCAAGGCCCTGACCCGGAACAACATACCTTACAGAGCTGAACTTGTCGTGCAATCGGGCTTTCACGAGAAAGGGGGGTATCTCGCCATGGAGAAACTTCTTCAGATGCCTCCACGCCGCAGACCGGATGCCGTTGTGGCAGTCAACGACCCGGCAGCCTTCGGCGCAATGAAAGCCATTCAGGAGCATCGGTTAAGAATTCCACAAGACGTTGCTATTGTTGGAATGTCAGACGATGTCCGGGCCGAGCTTGTCTTCAGCCCGTTGACGACCATACGCCAGCCAGCATATCAAATCGGGAAGACTGCAGCGGAGGCTCTGATCGCGGAGGTCGAAGGAAGGGAGAAACCGGGTAGGAAACTTCTCGTCCAAACTGAGCTCACGGTACGCAAGTCGTGCGGCTGTCTATGAGCTCTTGTCGGGCTGTTTTGCATTTATGAACGAAGCATTTGGTTGCATAGAGGATTTACCCGCCGTCCGTTGCGGCTCTAGTGAAGTCTTCAATACGATTCGGAACCAGGTTGGCAAGTCTCACTCTTGTGCGCGCACGACTGCTGCTGTCGGGCGTAGCTGTGCCACCTTAGATGAATCTCTGAGCATTCCGATTATCCCGTGCGAATCCTCAAAACGACCCTGACGCTTGAGTTCGCTGAGAATGTGGTGGACCCCTTCCCTAAGTACGACTGAGTCGCCACGTTCCTCCAGAGCCTCCATCAGAGCTGGTACGCATAGAGCCCCGATTTCAACTAGTCCCTCAGCAGCTAACCACCGCACGTCCGCGCTGCAGTTCTCCAATGCGTTGACGAGGATGGGAATGGCATCTGGATGAGCGATCTCGCTGAGCGCTTTTATGACTTCCCACCGTACGTGCTGGTTCCTGGAATACTGCAGGCCGATCAAAAATGGTACGGCAGCTCTGCCGATTTTAACAATCTTCTGCCTGGCTTTCTGACGTTCTATTCCGTGTGGACTGAAAAGATTTCTAACTAGGTCAGCTATTTCTGATTCCATGGCAGGTCCTTTTTCGTGTCGTGCTGATGCCGCAATAACCACAACGGGTTGTCCTTTTGCTAATAAATATATCCAAAGTGAAAATAATTTTAAATTACCAGTCCGGGCGGTGTCTTGACTTAGTTAAAAGCAAGGCTTAAGGCGCACCTGCTTCATTTACTGCCTTCATTCATGAAGCCTGTGTGTTATTGTGTAAATAAACAATACCGAACGTGGTAAGCATCGCTCGCCTAACCGCTCTTCCCCGGATTATTTACCCAGGGAAATATACGAAAAGCCGGAGGAGAATAGGATTTTGGAAGATATGCTTCAGGGATTGTTGTCATGTTTCCGTCACGAATAGATGAATAACGAGGGGAGAGGATTTCAATCCCCGCCTCGTTGAATTTATTTTGTATGTTTTGGTGGAGCTCCGAATAGATTGCGGCCATCATGTTGGGCTTGTCAGTATAAGCATTCAATTCGTAGCTGACGTAGGAGTCATCGAGACTCGTCTGATAGACGAAGGGTTTCGGGTCCTTCATGAGATTTCCGGTCGCGTCAGCTGCGGCGATAAGCAACTCGTGGACTTTTACCCAGGGCACGTCATAACCGATTGTCACACCCGTGTGAAGGATTAGTCCGCGTTCAGAGGCAGACGAGCTGAAGTTGATAATATGGCTTCCCAGCACCATTGCATTCGGGACGGTGACGTCTACATTCTTAATCGTTCGGATTCGTGTGACCAGAAGGGTTTTCTCTACGACATCCCCGACCGTGTCTGCTATCTTAACTCGATCCCCAATCTTGAACGGGCGCATGTAGGTAATGACGGTTCCCGCAACGATATTTCCGATTGCGCTGGTCGAGCCGAGCGAGAATAGAACACCGATGAAAACTGAAATTCCCTGGAAGACGGGCGAGGAAGAACCCGGCAAATATGGGAAAATGATTATGGCAGCAAAAGCTATGATGAGAAATCTTGCGATTTTGAAGGTCGGGAGGGCCCAATCTCCATAGAACCCCGGCAACTTAATAGTCTCCCGCTCGATTGCATCGAAAATCAGCCTGACAAATTTTATTGCGTACCGGGTTATGTATATGATGACCAGAATGAAAAATAGATGTGGCAGATATTTGACGAACGATACGAACACATTGGCGAGCGGATTGATGATGTACTCTATCAGTGTGGCCGCCCAGGTCCGCGTGAAGTTAAAGAAGCTGAACAGGATTGAAATATAAACGTATACGAGCGCAGCGGTCGCGACCCAGCGAAGTAGCTTCGATGCTCCTTTGAGCATGGCGGCAATCCGGTCGGCGGAAAGAACTTCAACGGTTTTCAGCTTTACCGGCTGTATGAAGGTCCCTTTCCACCCTTCGATCTTCTTCGACAACGTGCCGAAGAAAGTATGTATGGCATTGAATGCAACGAAAGCAAATGTAGTGGTAAGTATTGCAAGGAACACGCCGACGAGTACAGGTCTGACGTTCAGGGTCCTGGTCCAGGGAAATTGAGATAAGGTATAAGTTATAAGGAAATAGAAAATGGCGAGCGTTATCGCCAATCGGACGCCTTTCAGGAGTACTATGAAGAAGCCTGCGATGGTTCCGGCACTTAGAAGTTCATACCTTCTCAATCTTATCGGACGGATAATTGTCCCTTCCCACCGCTCAATTGCAGTATAGAGCTTGGGAATGAATATTCTCATGAGTAATAGCAGCACGGCGGATGCTGCTATTAGAAGGAGTACAAACCCGATACTGAAAAGCAGACTCTTCAGGGTATACCTTGTCATTGCTATCGCAAGCGAATGCTCCAGGATGTCCCGGTAGCTTTTACTTAGAGTCTCTCTTGTTTTTCCTAGCGGAGCAGCGTCGCTATCGGTAACCGCCATTATGGTTAAGCTGCCGAGCGTGATTGCCGAATACCCCTGCTGATCGACAATTCTCAAATTGGAGGGAACAAGTCTCTCTTTTAGAATCTCATTGAGCGTTCGTCTTATCGCGTCGGCGCGGTTTTCAGGAGTAAATGGTCCGAGCTGCCCGTAAATAGTGAAGAGCGTATCATGTTTGAATATGACGGGGGCCCCCCGTGGAGCAGACGCAGCTGTGGATGGACTTATCTTCGAGTCGTGTTGTGCAGGTACTGGAACGGAGGTGCTAAGCAGCAGGCAGGCTAATATTAGTCTTCCGATCATATGTAGTCCCTTCTATCTCTGACCTCAGAATATAATTAGATCAGTAGCGAAAGCAATTCCGATTTCCGTGGATTTTTTGCCGGCGAGTGGGATTTCGCCAGTCTGATCACGAGCCGGAGGTGTGTTGGATAGATTACCGTTGTACCTCTCAGTAATCGGCACAAGAGTCAATCCGTCCTGGTGAAAGAATGCTTTTTCGAGGGCGCTCGTCCACTCCTTAGAATTGTTGGAGACTCCCCTTGCAATGAAAAACAATGAGAAGAATCAAAGGTAATCTCGGTCCATCTACAATTCCATCGGTAGAGGCCAACGGTGTTCCGGTTTTAGAAGCAGCGATTGCGTGGCCTCGGGGCCCCACGTGCCTGCCGCGTAGTTTGGAAAATCAACGGGAGGAGTCTCTTTCCACACGTCGAGCAACGGCGTCAGAACTTTCCAGGCGGCCTCAACCTGGTCTGCACGCATGAATAAAGTGGCATCGTTCTTCATCACGTCCCAAAGGAGCGTTTCGTACGCTTCGGGCGATGCCTGGCGGAAAGTGCCTCTGTAATTGAACTTCATCTCGACCGGTCGCAGATGCATTTCGGCCCCCGGGTACTTGGCCTGAAAGCGAAGGACAATCCCTTCGTCCGGCTGGATCGACATCACCAACCTCGACGCTTGCCAATCGAGCGTCGCTTCCGGCGGAAACGACTGATGAGGAACAGCGCGGAACTGAATCGATACTTCCGAAACTTTGCGCGGAAGGCGTTTTCCAGTGCGGAGGTAAAATGGCACATCTTGCCATCGCCAATTGTCAACGAAGAGCCTTAGAGCTGCAAATGTTTCCGTGTGGGAATCCGGGTCCACGCCGGGTTCGCTGCGATAGCCGGCCACGGGCTTCCCTCCTATTCTTCCCTTTCCATACTGACCGCGAACGCTGCACTTGTGAACCTCCTCGGGCCTGATCAGCCGGACGGCATGAAGGACATCGACTTTCTTGTTACGTATTTCGTCGGCTTCAAACGAAACCATCGGTTCCATTGCAACGAGGCACAGAAGCTGAAACAGGTGGTTCTGAACCATGTCTCGCAGGGCCCCGGCGTGGTCGTAATACCCGCCGCGGTGTTCCACGCCAACGGTTTCCGCTACAGTGATTGTGACGCTTTCAATGTATCGACGGTTCCAGATTGGCTCAAAGAGGGGATTGGCAAACCGAAACGCGAGAATGTTCTGTACCGTTTCCTTGCCGAGGTAGTGATCGATTCTGTATATCTGGCCTTCATCGAAGTGCTCACCCAATGTCCGATTCAGTTCGACTGCCGAGCCCAGATCGTAGCCGATAGGTTTTTCGACAACGAGCCTTGCATGCTTTCGATCCCGCGCCAACCCTGCCTGACCGAGGTGGACCGGGATTTTCCCGAACATCATCGGCGGGGTCGCCATATAAAATATGCGTTCGGCTTTGGCACCCCAGGTTTTCTCAAGTTGTCCGCAGAGTTCGCCAAGCGATGAGTATGTCTGCTGCTTTTCGAAATCTCCCTGAAGATATCGGATGTGCTTCGCAAAGTCGCTCCAATCGCCGGCCTTCACTTTTCCATGGCGCGAAAACTTGTTTATTCCTTCATGAAGACGGTTGCGCAATTTGGCGTCGCTGTTGTTTAGGCGATCGACTGCGATGATGGCAAAATCCGACGGGAGGCCGCGATCTTCAGAGAGGTCGTAGATCGCGGGAACTAACTTTCGCCAGGCGAGGTCGCCCAGCCCTCCGAAGATAGCGAAGATGGTAGGTGGGAACAATGGATTGTTCTTCATATCAGCTCAACCTTTCTCCCATTCAGTGTGAAAGGTGCCTTTGGTATCGATTCGCTCGTATGTGTGTGCACCGAAGTAATCGCGCTGTGCCTGAATGAGATTGGCTGGTACCCAGGCACTGCGAAAGCTGTCGAGATAACTTAAAGCACTCATGAACCCCGGCACAGCCAGTCCCGACTGGCCTGCCGTTGTAACAACTGCTCTCATATCCCCTTCTCCCTCCTTCACCTTGTTCGATATTCCCTCATCCAGCAATAAGTTCGGCAACTTCGGCCGGTCGGAAAACACTTTCCGGATGTCTTCCAGCAAGGCGGCGCGGATAATGCACCCGCCTCGCCAAATCCGAGCCACCGCTTCAAGGTTAAGATTGTAGCCGTATGACTCCGATGCCGCAGAAAGAACGGATATGCCCTGAGCATAGCAGAGGAGGACGCCGGTATAAAGAGATCGTTCCAGTTGTTTCATGAGAAGCTTTTTGTCGACATGCAGACTGCGGGTCGGTTCGCCGAGACTTGTGCTGGCGCTTCGACGCTGATCCTCGAGCATCGACATGTTGCGCATCATAACCGCGGCGTCGATCGTCGGTACAGGTATGTGAAGTTCCATCGCACTTTGCGAGGTCCACATTCCCGTTCCTTTCTGTTTGGCCACATCCAGTATCTCGTCTATGAGTCGCTTCCCTGTTACCCTGTCCACCTTGGTGAAAATATGGCTTGTAATCTCCACGAGATAGCCGTTGAGTTCGCCTTTGTTCCATGAGTCATACGTCTCGTACAATTCATCGTCGGTTAAGCCTAGCCCGCGCTTCATGATATCATAGGTTTCGGAGATAAGCTGCATCACGCCGTATTCAATGCCGTTATGTACCATCTTAACGAAGTGGCCTGCCGAACCTGGACCGAGCCAGGTTACGCACGGGTCTTTGCCGACTTTCGCCGAGGCGGCCTCGAGGATCGGACGCACCCTCTCGTATGCTTCTTTGGGTCCGCCGGGCATGATGCTCGGACCGTGACGCGCGCCTTCCTCTCCTCCGGATACTCCGACACCGATGAACCGTATCCCTTTCTTGTCGAGCGATCGGGCCCGCACATTCGTGTCTTTAAAATAGGAGTTTCCACCGTCGATGATGAGGTCGCCCTCTTCGAGAAGCGGTTCGAGTTCCTTGATGACGGAATCTACCGGTGCACCGGCAGGCACAAGCATCATTACCGCCCTCGGTCTTCTGAGGAGAGTGAGAAATTCCTTGATGTCACCGGCACCGCGAACATCTCGTTCTTCGGCTTCCTGCCGCAGGGCTTCCACCTTACTTTCGTCCTTGTCATATCCTGCCGCAGAGAAGCCTTCATCGGCTATATTGAGAAGCAGATTCCGCCCCATAACTCCGAGCCCAATCATACCGATGTCACATTGTTTCTGTTTTTCATTCTTTGTCATTGATATATCTCCGATTGATTCATGCTCTCAGATCTTCTGAATTGATCCACTTGTTGTTGCCTTCAAATCGCAGCGCTCGGCGATATTTACTTCGACTTTACATACCGCCTGATCAGTGCGTTCGTGGAGCTGTCATGTTTAAGCTCGGCTCCCGAATTTTTCTCGAGCTCGGGAATGATCCGAACAGCGAGCGCCTTGCCCAGTTCCACTCCCCATTGGTCGAAGGAATCGATATTCCAGATTACGCCCTGAGTGAAGACTGTATGCTCATAAAGGGCAACCAGCTTTCCCAGAGCCTCCGGGGTCAGCTTCTCCATGAGAATTGTGCTTGAAGGACGGTTGCCCTCAAATGTCCGGTGCGGGACCAACCAGTCTGGTGTGCCCTCGTCCCTGACTTGTTCAGGTGTCTTGCCGAATGCCAGGGCTTCCGATTGCGCAAAGACATTTGCGAGGAGCAGGTCATGATGACGCCCGAGTGGATTAAGTGGTTCCAAAAACGCGATGAAATCGCAAGGGATAAGCTTTGTTCCCTGGTGAATCAGCTGATAAAAGGAATGTTGGCCGTTCGTCCCCGGTTCCCCCCAGTAGATTGGACCGCTTTGATACGTAAGCTCATCTCCGTTAAGCATAACATGTTTTCCATTGCTTTCCATGGTCAGCTGCTGGAGATAGGCCGGGAATCTTTTAAGGTACTGCTCGTACGGAAGAACAGCGACCGTTTGTGTGCCGAAGAAATTGTTGTACCAGATTCCAATGAGTCCCATAAGGACAGGGAGGTTTTTCTCAAAAGGAGCACTACGGAAATGCTCATCCATTTGGTGAAACCCGTCCAGCATGGAACGAAAATTATCGGGTCCGATTGCAATCATGGTAGAGAGGCCGATTGCCGAGTCCATGGAATAGCGTCCGCCGACCCAATCCCAGAACCCGAACATGTTTTCAGTGTCTATGCCGAACCTTCTCACTTCATCATCGTTGGTCGAGACAGCAACGAAATGCTTCGCAACCGCGGAAGACTCCTTGAGCTCCTTCAAAGACCAGTCACGGGCCGTGCGAGCATTGGTCATGGTTTCGAGTGTAGTGAAGGTTTTCGACGAGATGATAAACAACGTCTCTTCGGCATTTAAATCGCGCGTCGCTTCCGCAAAATCAGTTCCGTCCACGTTTGAGACGAAACGAAATGTCATATCGCGCGTGCTGTAGTGGCGCAATGCTTCGTAAGCCATTACAGGGCCCAGGTCAGAGCCGCCGATTCCGATATTGATCACGTTGCGAATGCGCTTACCGGTATAACCCTTCCACTCCCCGTTTCTTACCCGATTCGCAAAGTGGGTCATCCTGTCAAGTACTTCATGAACTTCGGGTACGACGTTTTTCCCGTCGACAAATACCGAACTCGTTCCCGGGGCGCGAAGAGCTGTGTGCAGGACGGCGCGCTTTTCAGTGACGTTAATTTTCTCACCTTCAAACATTGCCTTTATCCGGCTCTGCAGATCCGACTCTTTCGCGAGCTGCAGGAGAAGCTTCACAGTTTCGCTGGTGATGCGATGTTTCGAGTAATCCAAATAGATTCCCGCCGCCTCAACCGACATCTTTTGACCCCGTTCCGGATCGTCGGCAAACAGCTTCCGAAGATGCGTCTTCCCGATTTGTTGATAGTGCTTCTGGAGAGCACGCCAGGCTGGACGTTTCGAAAGATCGGGGATTTCAGTCATTTGGTAGTCCTTTCAACTCAAGAATTGGAAATGTATTTGAAGTAACGGATCTTACTCGTCGACTAATACTGGTGAGGGCCGGGGCGCGCCGCGTGATCTTTACGTGCACTCGAACCCGGTTCTATCAGGATTTTGCCGTTCCAGAGTATGTCGGATTATGGCTGTAAGATCCGGATTGAAAAGCTGAGCGAGTCACGGTTTCATGAGAGGGCTCAGAGGATAACCGGTAATTGCTGAACGTGTCCGGCAGAGCATCAGCGGAAATGCTCCGACATATTTCAGGGAACATTCACTATAGATAAAAACGGTCGGCGCGATGTATTTGTTCCTCATGCCGAATATACATTAGATGCCTCTTTTCACAAGTCGGCAGCATGATCCGGCGTCACCTGTCTGCTTCAATAGAATGCTGCTAACCATGCAAAGCGTCATTTACAATTTCCTGAGCCTCGTCGAGTATCCGACGGAGATGATCTGTTCCACGAAAGCTCTCGGCATAAATCTTGTAAATGTCTTCTGTCCCGGAAGGACGGGCGGCGAACCATCCGCTCTCTGCTTCGACCTTCAGGCCGCCGATCGGCGCGCCGTTTCCCGGTGCGTTCGTAACAATCGCTCGTATCATCTCCCCAGCAAGCTCTTTCGCCCTAACCTGCTCTCTCGAGAGTTTACTCAGCACAGCTTTTTGCTCAGGGCTGGCCGGCGCTTCAATTCGCTCGTAGGCAGGCTCGCCAAACTCTTCCGTAAGCTCTTTGTAGATTTCGCCGGGATCTTTTTCCATGCGAGCAGTGATCTCGGCGGCCAGCAAGGCGGGAGCAATCCCATCCTTGTCTGTCGTCCATACGCGCCCGTTCCGTCGGGAAAAGGAAGCACCGGCGCTCTCTTCACCGCCGAAGCCGAGTGAGCCGTCGAGCAGTCCTTCCACAAACCACTTGAACCCCACCGGCACCTCGTAGAGTTTCCGCCCAATCTTATGGGCCACGCGGTCGATCATCCGACTGCTGACGAGCGTTTTGCCAACCGCACACTCTCTTCGCCATTCTGTTCGGTTCTGAAAAAGGTAATGAATGGCTACGGAGAGGTAATGATTAGGCGGCATCAACCCTGTGCTTTGTGTGACGATCCCGTGTCTGTCCGCATCAGTATCGCACGCAAATGCAATTTCGAAACGATCTTTCAGTCCGATCAGTCTTTGCATAGCGTAGGGCGAAGAAGGGTCCATACGAATCTTGCCGTCCCAATCTACCGTCATGAAACTGAATGTGGGGTCGATTGAGTCATTGACGATGGTCATGTCCAATTTGTAACGATCTGCGATCGGGCCCCAGTAATGGACGGCGGCACCACCAAGAGGGTCCACTCCGATCTTGACGCCTCGCATCCTGATAACATCCATGTCTACGACGTTTGCGAGGTCCGATACATATTCAGATAGGTAGTCGTGGCGGTGAGTCGTCCGGGCGCGCAACGCTTTTTCAAATGACACCCTTCTCACACCGGCAAGACTATTCTCAAGGAGCTCGTTGGCCTTTGCTTCTATCCAGGCAGTGATGTCGCGATCGGCAGGTCCGCCGCTCGGAGGATTATATTTGAATCCGCCGTCGCTCGGTGGGTTATGAGACGGAGTAATCACGATGCCATCGGCGAGTCCCGTCTTCCGTCCTGCATTATACCTTAGAACGGCGTGGGATATGACGGGAGTCGGCGTGTATTCGTCTCCTTCAGAAATCATAACCTCCACCTCGTTGGCCGCGAGTACTTCAAGAGCGCTCGCAAAAGCAGGAGTCGAAAGCGCATGCGTGTCCGTCCCGAGAAACAATGGGCCGTCAATATTGTGCGCTTCCCGGTAAAAACAGATAGCCTGGCTGACGGCAATGATGTGCCTCTCGTTGAACGCAATATCCAGGGATGAGCCGCGGTGTCCTGAAGTTCCGAATGAGACTCTCTGGGCGGGCACTGCAGGATCAGGTATTTCCGAATAGTAAGCGGTGATCAGTTTTGGTATGTTCGTGAGCATCGCCGGCTCTGCCGGTTTTCCAGCACTAACGCTTGCAGTCATTTTGTCCTCTGTGGTGAGGTAGCGAGCCAGCCGCCAATCTGGAACGATTTCGCCGCAGCTGATGCCTCAACTACCGGAATTGTTCTAGTTCACATAGTACAACTATTATCTAAACTTCAACCGCACTCGATGTGGTACACCGATCGGGAACACATTTCGCAAACCATTTTGACGGCAGTCGTCTTCACTTCTGGCTCTCATAGTCCATAACTTGCCAACTCATTTATTATGTAATCTATCTGCTTCACGAGCTGTGGGTGTGAAGCTTCGATTTTTCTTACCGAAGCCGAAAGGCCGTCGAGCGCCATCTGTTTTAGCGCGGGGTTCTTTTCTTTGCGCAGGGTTTCATGAGTAGAACGCTCCATGAAGCCCGCGACACTCTCGGCATCCTCTTCATGAGATTTTGAAAGCCTTTCCATTTCAGGCTTCAACTCCTCGATAAGTTTCAGCAGCTGGCTCTTGGTATCCTTGCCGATGGCATCGTTTTCCCGTACCATCTCTTCGATTCTCTTGATCGTGTCTTGTACCATAGTCTTACCTCTTCGATAAGTGTCATTTCTAATATACGCAATAAGGCTAATGGATGGGGCGTCGCCGGCCCTTCGCCCGATTTGCGATACACCATAACCTTCTCTACGACCGGCCCCGACGCTCTTGTTCCGCCGCGATCAATTGACGGTATTCTGATTCGTGCGGGGACGGCATGAAGAGATCTTACTCGTATCCGGCCTCCGCCTACTGAACGCTTTCTCTCCTCCCGCCCGCGCCCGGGGATATACCCCAGAGGACGGCCGATGGGAAATCCTTTAGCAGGTCGCTGAGATATATCTCTTTACTCACGTCGACGCTCTTGCCGGTGAAGACGTTCGTCATGGTTGAACACGGAAGCGACTTCCGCAGCTTGATCCTTGTGTCCTGCCATGTTTCCGTCCCGAGTGGGTAATCACCCGGTTTTACAAGGCTTCGGGAAAGTTTCGGAGCGGCCACAAGCAGTGTCTCTCCTCCGTCAATTCGTACGAAAGCCTCGATATTTTTTCTGTGGACACCGCTCGCAACTGCCGCCACGTAACCGCCGTTCTCGAACAGTCCGGCATGCTCTTGGCGCAAGGTAAGCAGCTTGTGTATGATGAACATTTTGAGCCGCCCGTCGTCCGCCGATTTCAATACGCCCGAGAGATTCGTTATTCTACCGCAGACTTTATCGAGGAACCGGGCTCTCTTCACAAAGTCGACAGGTCTTCGATTGTCAGGGTCGACAAGGCTGAGATCCCAGAGTTCTGTTCCCTGGTAAAAGTCGGGTACGCCCGGCATCGTAAGCTTCAGCACCAGCTGGGACAGAGAATTGATCATTCCGAACCACGAAAGGTCGCGAACAAACGAGCGGAGTTGGGAGATGAATTCACGATTCTTCGATTCGTCCAGACACCCTCTGACGAAGCCTGAAGTGGCTTTCTCATAGTCTTCGTCGGGCTTGATCCATGCGGTGTGCACCTTGGCTTCCCGCACGGCTTTCACCATGTATTCCTCCAGTCTCTTGATGTAGGATTTGTCAATCGCACCGTCGAACGGCAGGGTCCCGACAAGAGTCTGGTAGAACAAGTACTGATCGTTGCGATCTGGGTAACTCTCTTCGCCGAATGTCTTTTCATTCCGCTTGTTCAACCTGGTCCAAGAGGCAAGGCGTTCACCCCACTCTGCAGGCATTTCCGTTAATGCAAGCAGGCGTGCACGGGTGTCTTCGCCGCGTTTCGTGTCGTGCGTTGCCGTGGCGTTCATCGACCACGGATGGGAGGATGAACGGTTGGCAATAAAGCGACGGAAGTCTTTCTGGCTGATGCCGAATTCCTCCGGCCATCCACCCACTTCATTCAGCGCGACGTTGCGATTGTACACATAGAAAAGTGTATCTTCGAATCCTTTCGCCATGAGCGGGCCGGTGAATTGCTGGAAACGCATTACGGCGCTCCGCCACGCTTCGTCGAATTCCGCCTCGCGGACGACATCGCCCTTTACCATAAGAAATCTCTCGATGAAATCGAACTCGACCGCGAGACCCGCCATCGTCTCCCTGCAAAGCTTCAGAGCGGTTGCGATATCGCGGGCGTCGTCGCTCGTGAACATGTTTGTCGTTACATAAGTGCGGTAGACCGGGAAATGGGTGAGCACTTCGACGAGCGCCCTCCGAAGCCCGTACAACGTGATATCTCTTCCCATTAGATCCACACCGGCGATACCCATGACAAGTCGTGCGAGATTGTCTATATCTCCGGCCATGTGCTTTCCGATTATCAGCCGCTTCTTGTCAATTTGAAGTTCGGCCGGATCGACTCTCTCTCCTGTGAACTTTGCGTAGAGAGTATCGAAGCGCTCTTCCGATTCCCTATCGCACAAAGAGTAGCTCAAGTGGTTCAGGAAGTCGTAGCCTGTCGTTCCCTGGATCGGCCAGTTCGTGGGCAGGTGCTCCGTTCTATCAAGTATCTTCTCAACGACAATGTAGGCTTCCGGGGCACGGGCTCGCAGGCGCCTCAGGTATGCCGCAGGATCAAAAAGACCGTCGATGTGGTCGACGCGCAGGCCGTGGATCAGTCCTTCTTCAATGAGACCGAGTATGAAGGAATGGGTTTCCTCGAAGACGGATTCATACTCGACGCGGATGCATATGAGATCGCTGACGGTAAAGAACCGCCTGTAATTGAGTTCTTCTGCAGCAACTTTCCAGAATGCAAGCCTGAAGTTCTGTTTCGACATCAGATTGTCGAAACGGGTGTTGGCGCCCGGATTACCTGTTGAAAACTCGTGA
The DNA here is from genome assembly GCA_046706745.1 of Candidatus Kryptoniota bacterium. Taxonomy (GTDB): domain Bacteria; phylum Bacteroidota; class Ignavibacteria; order Kryptoniales; family JAKASW01; genus JAKASW01. The sequence continues at coordinate 29,427 of JBJKPC010000010.1, read as the reverse complement.
ACACTTTCTTTGATGTGCTGCCGAACCGCCGGATGACGTTCGTACAAACGGCGAATTACCCCCTTTGCCATAGAACATTGGGCGGATCGTTCCTGGCCGGTGCTGACCGAGGGAAGGTTTTTGAGTGTGTGCAGTGCCCCCAGAAGGTGAGTGTAGTCGTCGGCAGTCGCTCCCATGGCATCTTTGAGCTTCTCGAAGCTTGTCCCGAGAACTTCCCAGTACGACTCCGGCGACAGCGGATACCTCTGATCGTAGTAGGCAACCAGAAGTCCTCCGTTTTCAAAAACGATCTTCAGCTCACCGTCAGTAACACACTCGCCGTATGGTTTTCCAAGGAAGGGAGCGAGCAGACGCCCTCGCAGGCTTTCGTGCTGATGATTCCAGGTGATGTCGAAGAATTCTGCGTAACGGGACGCCTCTCCGTGTTCGAGCACATCTACCAGGTAGGGGTTCTCATGCGAATACGCCATATGATTTGGGACGATATCCTGCAGCCATCCCATCTTGCGCCGCGCTGTTTCGGAAAGCAACTTTCGGAACTCGTCGAGAGTTCCCAGTTCCGGATTTACTGTCTTCGGATCGCAAACGTCGTAGCCATGAGTGCTTCCGGTGCGGGCGCGGGTCACCGGGGATGCGTAGATGTGGCTTATCCCCAGACGCTGCAGATACGGCAGGAGATGCAGTGCTTCGGCAAACCCGAATTCCGGCGTGAATTGCAGTCGGTATGTCGCGCGCGGTATCTGAGGCCTCTTCATTTACCGGTAATCTCCTGTGCGTTGTCGAATTCAGTTTTTCACAAAGACGGCGCAATGATAAGGTGCCATCCTCACCTTACATGTTGAACCCTCTATTTTCTCAGGTAGTTGTGACCCCCCTTTCGTCCACCGCGGGTCTCTTGAGTCGAAGACTTTATCCCAATTCCCTTTAACGTCCAGCACAATGTCTGAAGGAGATTCTCCGAAATTAAATTCGCAAACCAAGGGCTCTGATTCGGAAGCGTAGCGAATCGAAATGACAGGAGTCTCTCCGTGCTGTACGATGCTCAACTTGTCCCGCGAACGCTGAGCCAGCGCGGCATACGATCTCCTTATTCGGATCAACTCTTTATAATAACGGTACATGGCGGAATATGGTTCTTGTTTCAGTTTGTTCCAATCCACCTTTGATCTTTCGAAGGTACTCGGGTCGAAGGGATCCGGGGGCTCGCCGGAGGCCTGGAACTCCGCGAATTCGGCCTTGCGCCCTCTTCGGACGGCGTCTCTGAGCCCTGTGTCCGAATGGTCCGCAAAATATAAGAAAGGATTCCCTTCCGCATGTTCTTCACCCATGAATAAAAGAGGGATATAGGGTGAGAAGAGAACTGCCGCCGCTGCGAGCTTTGCCCTCTCGAAGTCAGTAATCGCAATCAGCCGTTCTCCGAGCATTCGGTTACCGATCTGGTCGTGGTTCTGTGAACAGACCACGAACTTCCCCGTATGCAAGTCGGACGCATCGTTCCCGTGGGTTCTCTTCCGTGCGACCGAATATTCGCCAGAATAACAGTATCCTTTCTGTAGGGTCCGAACCAGGTGATCGATTTTGCCGAAGTCCGCATAATAACCGCGGTTCTCGCCGGTTAGAAGGGTATGAATCGAATGATGAAAATCGTCGCTCCATTGCGCATCGATGCCAAAGCCGCCGCTACTGAGGTCCCTGATTATCCGTGTGTCGTTAAGGTCGCTTTCGGCAATGAGGTATTTCCTTGTACCAGATCGAATCGATTCTGCCTCAACCGCTTCGGCAAGTCTCTTAAGGAACGGGTGCGCACCCATGTCGCAGATTGCGTGGACGGCATCAAGGCGGAGGGCATCCAAGTGAAATTCCCGGAACCAAAACAACGCGTTTGTAATGAAGTAATCGCATACGGCGTCGCTGTAAGCGCCGTCGAAGTTGATACTCTCGCCCCACGGAGTCCTGTAGCGGTCGGTAAAATACGGACCGAAGTCTCTCAGGTAATTCCCCTCCGGTCCGAGGTGATTGTAGACCACGTCGAGGATCACGGCGATCTCTTGCCGGTGAGCTTCCCTGACGAGATATTTGAGGCCGTTCACACCGCCGTACGTATCCTGAACCGCGAAAGGATAGACCCCGTCATAGCCCCAATTCTTCTTGCCGGGAAACTGCGCAACCGGCATTAACTCAATCGCGTTAATTCCAAGATCCTTCAGCTCTGAAATGCGCGCAGCAGCGGCAGCGAAAGTGCCCTCTCGTGTAAAAGTGCCGATATGGAGCTCGTAAACGATGTAGTCGGTGATGTTCGTCGAGATGTGGTTCTCATTCCATTCGAACAGGTCATGGCGAACGACCTGCGAGGGGCCGTGTACGCCTCTAGGCTGGCTCTGTGATGCCGGGTCGGGACGCTCGATAGAATCGTCGAGCCGATAGCGGTAAAGTGTGCCCTCAGCAATCGGATTCACGGTAGCATGCCAGTAGCCGGAATCATCACGGATCATTTGGACCACCCTGTCGACAGGTTCGAGGACATGCAAGCCCACTTTTTCGCGCATCGGCGCCCAGACTCTAAATGTGCAGGAATCACCGGTGAGTTGCGGTCCAATATCTGTCATTCTGTCTTCTTCTTTGGTGAAATGAAGACGGCCATCGACCTTCCGGCAAGCGTGTATGAAGATATGTTTCCCTTCTTGTCTGCAGAGAGAGCGGCTTCAGGCAGGTTTGTGTCCAGGAGAAGAAACCACCGGTCTGCGTGCGCCCTCGGAAGCGCGAACGGGATCGCTTCCCAATGCGCATTCATAAGGATGAGGAAAGAGTCGTCGATTATCTTGCCGCCTCTGAAATCCACGTCGGGTATTGCGCTTCCGACAAGCATCATCCCAATAGATTTAGCAAACGACTGCTTCCATTCTTTTACCTTCATCTCTTTTCCGTCAGGCGTGATCCAAAATAAATCTTTCACTCCCCTTCCCGCCAGCTTCTGACCAAGAAAGAAGCTCTTACGACGGAGGCCAGGGTGCCGTTTTCGCATGTCGACTAGACGGCGGACAAAATCCAAAAGTTCTTTCCCTTCGTCGTCCATTTCCCAGTTGATCCATGAGCGCTCATTGTCCTGGCAGTAGGTATTGTTGTTGCCGCTCTGCGTTCTACCGAATTCATCCCCGCCCAGCAACATCGGTGTTCCCTGAGAGATGAATAGAGTCGTCAGCATGTTTTTCATCTGCCGCAGACGCAGTTTTCGAATTGCCTGGTCGTGCGTCGGACCTTCCGCTCCGCAATTCCAGCAGTCGTTGTAGTCGGCGCCATCGCGGTTGTCCTCCAGGTTCTCTTCATTGTGTTTATCGTTATACGATACAAGATCGCGGAGTGTGAATCCGTCGTGGCTGGTGACGAAGTTTATGCTGGCATGAGGATTTCGTTTCGACTGTCTGTAGAGGTCGCTTGATCCGGTGAGCCGGTATCCGAGCTCCGATAACTGGCCTTCGTCCCCTTTCCAGAAACGGCGGATCGTATCTCGGTATCTTCCATTCCATTCGCTCCAGAGCTCCGGAAAATTCCCCACTTGATATCCGCCCGGCCCGATGTCCCACGGCTCGGCGATCAGCTTGACCTGCGAGATCACCGGATCTTGGCAGATAATATCGAAAAACGTCGAAAGTCTATCCACTTCGAAAAATTCTCTCGCAAGCGTTGCCGCGAGATCGAACCGGAACCCGTCGACGTGCATTTCGGTGACCCAGTAACGCAGGCTGTCCATGATGAATTGGAGAACCCTGGGATGTCCCATGTTGAAACAGCCTCCACATCCGGAAAAGTCCATGTAATATCTCTTATCCTTCGGATTAAGACAGTAGTAGGAAGCATTGTCGATACCTTTGAACGATAAAGTCGGGCCCAGTTCATTTCCCTCTGCCGTGTGGTTGTATACCACATCCATGATTACTTCGATGCCTGCCTTGTGGAGCGCCTTCACCATCTCTTTGAACTGGATAACCTGCTCCCCCTGACTGCCCCGCGAAGCGTATCGGAAGTCAGGCGCGAAGAAGCCGATCGTGTTATATCCCCAGTAGTTGCTCAGCCCTTTGCCGATCAACGGCCGCTCGTTGACATGCTGCTGCACAGGCAAGAGCTCGAGCGCCGTGATGCCAAGCGACAACAAGTGCCGTATTACCGGTTCACTGACAACCGCGAGGTACGAACCCCGCAGGTCCTCAGGAATTTCCGAGTGCCGGTTTGTAAGCCCCTTCACATGCGTTTCATAGATGATCGTCTCGTTCCACGGAATCTGCGGATGACTATCGTTCCCCCAGTCGAACGATGGATCGATGACTACTGATCTCGGGACAAATCTGGCCGAATCTCTTGAATCAAAAGAGAGATCATGTTTCGGAGATCCTATCTTGTATCCGAAAACGGCATCGTTCCAATTGACGTCACCTGTGATAGATTTCGCATAAGGGTCCAAGAGCAGCTTGGATGGATTGAACCTGTGCCCCCGTACGGGGTCATAAGGACCGAATGCACGGTAAGCATATATCTGTCCCGGGCCGATTCCCGGCAGGTAACAGTGCCAGGTCGAGGTCGTCCTCTCCCGAAAAGTCACTGTGTGGGACGGTTCTGCGGCTTCGAAATTGTCGAAAAGCAGTACCTCGATTTTTTCCGCATTCTCGGAGAAGACAGAAAAATTGGTCCCCTTGCCGTCCCAATTGGCTCCTCGCGGGTAGGGTTTGCCGGGCCACACTTCAATGCTACGACTGCTGCTCACTGATATTTCCGGATTCTGTTATGTTGCGATCGCTTCCCGCCCACGTTAGTAAATCCGTCGGCGGTGCATATTCCATAAAATATACCGGTACTCGAACTTTCTAAACAGGGATGGAACTAACTTCTGTTCCCGCATGCGCTTCCTTGGACCGCCTGGTTCAAGTTCAACGGCTACACATAAAATCCGAAATCTCAGCAAACGACAGTCCGCTGGGATCCAGCCAGGCATGGCTCATGGAGATTTCTTTGGCTTGGGACGACTACCCGTGCACCGGTTCCCCTTTTTTGTTACATTTTTCTGGTCAAAGAAGTTTCATTAGGGCCACTCCAAGAGGCCATTGTCGTTTAAACTTTCTGCGTTGAATTCGCTTCAGCAATTCAAGCTAGGTCAAATGGAAGTTGGATCTGCGGTGGTCAAAGCGAACATAGGATGAAAGCGAGGTCTGAAAAATGGGGAAAGCGGTCCAGGATTATTATCCTGATGAGTTCAGTTATTGTTTCGGCTGCGGGAGGCTGAACGAACAAGGACACCACTTAAGGAGCTATTGGGATGGCGAGGAGACGGTCGCGCATTTCTTACCCCGCTCGTATCACATAGCCGTACCAGGTTACGTTTACGGAGGGCTCATTGCCTCGTTGATCGATTGCCACGGAACGGGGACAGCCGCACTGGCGTCTTATCGATCCGAAGGGAGAGAAGTCGACACAATGCCTTCGTTCCGTTTCGTAACCGCTTCGCTACAAGTCGAATACCTCAAGCCCACTCCCCTCGGTCCCGAACTTGAGCTGCGCGGCAGAGTACTGGAACAGAAGGGACGGAAAGTAATTTCTGAGATTACCGTTTTCGCTAATGGGACGGCAACCGCGCGCGGCCGGGTAGTCGCCGTGTTAGTACCGGAAAATATGGCCGGTTAACGCAGGTAAACTACTGTGGAAAAGCCGACTAGAGCCTGTCTTATGCTTGCAATTATGGCTACATTGACGGGTTCCGTGTTCGCTCAAACTATGCATAAACTTGGTTCCATTTCCGGAGTCGTTGTCGCTGTGAATGACGGGAAGAAGCTGGCAGGCGCCAGCGTACTTCTTGAGCATACGGTGCTCGGCACGGAGACGGACGCTGAAGGGAAATTCTCTCTTCGAGACATTCCGCCGGGCAGATATGCGCTGTCAGTTTTGATGATTGGTTACGGTCGCCGAATATCAAAAGTGGAAGTCAAACCCGGCAGCAAGCTTGAAATCGTCATCAAGCTTTCCCCGCTTCCCGTTCAAATCGAACCGGTAGTAATTACGGCTACCAAACAAGAAGAGTCCCTAATGGATGTTCCGGTGAGTGTTAGTGTCGTGAATGGCACGACTCTCATGAGTAGAAATGCCGTTACGATAAAGGATGCACTGAAGTATGTTCCCGGCGTGAGATTGCTACAGAATCAAATCGATATTCGTGGTCTTACCGGGTACAGTCAAGGTGTCGGAAGCCGGGTGCTTCTCCTCGTGGATGGTTTGCCGATGTTGACGGGTGACACCGGCGAGATAATCTGGGATGCAATTCCCGTTGACGATGTGGAAAGGATAGAGGTCGTCAAAGGGGCGGCCTCAGCCCTGTACGGCTCGAGTGCGCTTGGGGGAGTCATCAATGTCATAACTCGCGACATCCCCGAATCTCCACAGACCAGCTATCGTCTCTATTCCGGATTCTACAACCAGCCTTACTACCGGCAATGGCGTTGGAGTGATAAACTCCGCGGGATGGAAGGCATTGAATTAGGTCATTCGCAACGTATCGGCGGCTTCGGCTTCCTAGCCAGCGGCGGATACAGCGGCGACGACAGCTTCAGACAAAACGATTTTTCACGTCGATGGAATGGCTTTGCCAAACTGGAATATGATTTGTCGACGTTCGAACAGATTAGAGTGATTTCGGATATCGTACATGAAAGAAAAGGGGATTTCTACTACTGGAGAAGTCTCAACGATCCGCTGCAGCCGGATCCGGCGCAGGAGGGCGCCCGTAGCGCGACGACGACATGGAACTCCAGCTTTATTTTCAGGGACTTCGTGAATAACAAACTGTCGTATGTTGCGAGAGGAATATACTCCAGCAACTTCTTACAATATGATAGTATGGGAGTGCCCGGCAGTTCTTCTCTTGCAAACACAGGCACGATCGAATTTCAGGGGAATTGGAACACGACAGGCTCACAGAAATTGACCTTCGGTCTTGTGGGAAATCTTGACAAGGTCGTTGCGAATCAGTACGGCACTCATTTTGGCTATGGCACAGCCGCGTATTTCCAGGACGAAATTCTGCTGCTCAGATCTCTGAAGTTGGATATAGGGTTAAGGTATGACGCACAGAGGATCGTGGATCTCCCGGCGTGGGAAAGCGTCAGCCCAAAGCTCGGCCTGGTGTTCTTGGCCGGACCAGCCACTTCTCTTCGTGCTTCCGTCGGAAGAGGTTTTCGCGCCCCCTCGATAGCGGAGTTGTATGTTAACGCGGGTACACCCTACCTGCCTATTGTTCCTAATCCGGATCTCAAACCAGAGCGAAGCTGGTCGTTCGAAGTCGGTCTGACTCACTTTTTCTCGGATAATTTCATGCTCGATTGTGCGCTCTTTCAGAGCGATCTCTCGAACCTTATCGAGGCGGGATTCGACTCGACCGGGGGAAATTTGCGAATAATGTTCAACAACGTGTCTCGTGCCAGGGTCCAGGGAGGCGAGATAGACCTGAAAACCGATCTTTTCGGAAGACTCCTTCGTCTCGACATCGGCTACACGTATACCTGGCCCGTGAATTTGACCACCGGATCTGTTCTGAGATTCCGTTCGCGTCACCTCCTCTATTCAAGTGCGACTTTGCGCTATAAGATGATCTCATTGGGTACAGACTTCAGGTACATCAGCAAAATGATGAGACTCGACAATATTTTGCAGTCGTTCATCGTAAACTGGAACAGCCAGGTACCGATAGAGGTTGTCGACGTCCGCGGCTCAATCGATCTTGCGCAGTGGAGAGTCCCCCTGACGATCGGACTTCACGTCAATAATCTGCTCGGTTACAATTACGTGGAGCTGCCCGGAAATCTCGGACCTTTAAGAAATTTCGTCTTGAGCATCGAAGGGCGACTTTAAGCGGATCGGGAAGAATAGAAACCGTTGATGGATTCGGGGGCCGACCGGGCGGAAGCACGCTGTTCCTCTGACTCTCGAAGCAGGACCACTGGCATTTGTGCTGTTTAAATAGCATTTCCGTGACATATTGGGAATGCCGACGAATTGTGCTACATTTGTTAAAAAAGGTAGCACCAGATGAAGGAAAGGCTGATCCGCTTCGGCGTGTCGATGGAAGAAGACCTTCTCGATAAGTTCGACCGACTGATAACGAGACATGGTTACACAAACCGTTCGGAGGCGATCCGCGATTTCGTGAGAAAGGGAATCATTGAAGAGAACATACGCGATAGACACGCCGGAGCTTTCGGAGTCTTTTCCTTCGTCTACGATCATCACGTGCACGGGCTGGAAGCAAAGCTGACTGATGTTCAGCATGACAATTACAAGAGTATCATCTCCACATCACATGTTCATATCGATAACGACAACTGTCTCGAAGTGATAATTCTTAGGGATAGTGCCGGCAAAATCGATAAGATTGCAGATGGGATATTGAGCTACAAAGGAGTAAAGCACGGGAATCTTAGTCTTACGTTGTCCGCGAAAGAGATCTGATCAACTGTTTCAATACTGCGATTTAATGTCGGGCTGTTAAAGTAAAGGGTACGTTTCTTGTGAAAGTACTTTTATATTCATGTGCAGTAACTGTTGTCTATTTTTCAACGGCATACGGTCTAACGGCAGGAGCCGATTCAGCGGCGGTCTATTATAGCAGACCCGTAGTGGTCACAGGTACACAGGAGATGTTGAGCGACAGGTTCCTGCCTGCAAGTATTTCCGTAATGACCTCAGCTGAACTGAGATCCAGTGGCCACCTCGCATTGCTTGACGCGTTGTGTGAACGGGTGCCGGGTCTTTTCGTTGCGAAGAGAGGCGTCCTCGGATATGGCATTAACAGTCAGGCCGGGACAATCACAATGCGCGGGCTCGGCGGATCCCCTAATACACAGGTGCTTGTAATGATCGACGGTGTCCCTCAGTTCATGGGCCTTTTCGGTCATCCCCTCCCCGACTCCTATCTGAGCGAAGATGCGGAAAGAGTAGAGGTGATACGAGGGCCCGCAAGCATTCTTTACGGCAGTAATGCAATGGGCGGCGTCATCAACATTATCACAAAGAGGAGTCGTGATTCAGGCACATCCCTTCGCGCCGGCGCAACATACGGGACTTTCAACACACAAGAATATAATGTCGGTGTCGGATTCAAGAACGACGACTTTGACGTCCTTGTGTCTGCCGATCGAGACTTAACTGACGGACACAGGCCGAATTCCAGTTTCACCGCCGGCGGAGCGTACATAAACGCCGGTTACAACATAAACCACAGTTTCACTCTACGTTTCAGCGGAATCATAAACAAATTCAAAGCCTACGATCCCGGTACGATTTATTCGCCTCTCACAGACAACTGGGTCGATGTCCTCCGCAGCACAACCGGCTTAGTCTTATCCGACAAGTTCTTCCTGTTCGATGGAGCATTGAAACTCTTTTACAGCTACGGCGATCACGCCGTCTTCGACGGATTTCACTCGCTCGACAGGAATATTGGAGGATTAGTCTATCAGAACTTCCGGTTGCCAGGTGGAAGTACAATCACCTTCGGCGGCGATTTCCGTCATTACGGGGGAAATGCTCTCAACAACATTGCCAGTATCAGCTTTGGAAAACACTACTTAAATGATTTCGGTGTCTACATTTCCGTACAACAATTGTTTTTCGACCGCCTCATGCTTAACGCGGGTGCGAGGCTTGAGCACATCAGTGACTGCGGGGACGAGTTCGTGCCTCAGGTGGGCATCGCGTGGTCAGCCACAAGCGCTACGACAGTGAAGGCTTCTGTTTCGAAAGGTTTCAGGAGTCCTACGATACGCGAACTTTACCTGTTCCCTGCACCGAATCCATACTTGAAACCTGAAAGACTGTGGAATTATGAGCTGTCTCTCCTGCAGTCCGTAATGGGGACCGGAGCGATCGAACTCACAGGCTTCCTGGCCGAAGGAAGTAATCTTATTGTAGCGGAAGGAGTCTATCCAAACCTTCAGCTGCTTAATTCGGGGCGTTTCTATCATAAAGGCATAGAATTGGTGTGGCATTACAAAGCATTTCAGAACATAGCGATCGATGCAGGCTACAGCTTCGTCGATCCGGGCGATCAGACGTACTCGACTCCGAAACATAAACTCTCCGTCGGGCTTAATTACACTCTGAAAAGAACCAGGCTTAACTTGACGGCGGAGCACGTTGTCGGGCTGTACGGTGCCGACTATTCACAGAAGAAGTTGCCGGACTATACCGTTGTCGGCGCGCATTTATCATACAGTGCTGCCAACTCCGTGCAATTCTTCGTGACTGCAACTAATCTCTTTAACATGAGTTACCAGACAATTTACGGCTACCCCATGCCGGGTCGTACTCTGCTGGCGGGTCTGACTTTAAGTGTAAAGAAGGCCGAATAGCGTGATGCAAAAAGAGAAGAGACCTGTGTTTGGGTGCGGACGTGATCGAATAGGGGTCAGGACTGACTGCAGCCGTTTCCTGAAGAGAGTGTGCACAGTTCGTTGTACCAGCCTGTCCCGAAACCTTTGGGTGGTTTCCGGCATCATACCGGGGAAAAGAGACGTCAGCGTTCTTTCAACGAAAAGAAGTCCCGGAATCATTGAAACCCCCCTGCTGCGATATGTGCCCGAGACTTCACATACTGAGGACGCCTTCAGCAGGCTGCTAAGTCTGGATGAATATGGAATGAAGCTCAGAGGTCACAAGAAGTTCCTTCGGGAAATATGTGATAAGGTCGATCTGGATCTCGGCTCACCGACGTGCAGAAGACTACGGGAACATCTCTCCTCATGCCCGTTTTGCTCAGCCTATTACGACTCCATGAAGATGACCCTCCTGCTCTACAGGGAATACGACGTGAAACTCTCGCACACACATGTAAAGAGAATTCTTGCCCGTCTTGAGACAAGTGCGATTGAGGCACCGCGACGCGGACGACAGACTCGTCTGAAAGCGAAATGAACTCTCCCGGGAAACGCCTCATCGCCGCTCTGCCGACGAGTGAATGAATTTACAGGCTATGGACGTATCATGGTGCATTAGCATGTTCGGGCAGAATACATTCCCTCAAAACGGCAGAATTGAGATTTGTTATTTTGGTTGGAAACTGAAGGTGGAAGTATGGCTGGAACATTACTAGAGGTACGAAACTTTAATGTGACGTTGGACAAGTCGCCGGTTATATCCGATCTTGATTTCAGCGTAAATGAAGGGGAATTCCTGACGATACTCGGTCCGAACGGGTCGGGCAAAACCGTGTTGGTCAAGGCACTCCTCGGTTTGCTGCCTCACAACGGCGAATCAAGATGGTACAAAGAGCCCAAGATTGGATACCTTCCGCAGGGACTGAATCAAATGTCGGTGAGGGACATGCCTTTGACCGTACAGGATTTCTTCAGGCTTAAGAAGATAGACCAGTCGGAGGTACTGAAGCATTTGTCCCATGTCGGCCTAGAGGCTGACATCTTGAACAAAAGTGCGGGGCACCTATCGGGAGGTGAATTTCAGAGAATGCTTGTCGCCTGGGTGCTATCCTCAAATCCAAATGTCTTGTTCCTGGATGAGCCGACTACGGCGATCGACGTTGCCGGAGGTGAGACTGTCTATTCCCTCCTGAAGGATATTTGGCAGAAACACAACCTTACAGTTCTGAACGTCACGCACGATCTCGACATTGTATTCGCATATTCGACACATGTTTTATGCATGTCCAGGCTGGGACACCGATGCTACGGCGTGCCAAAGGAGATTTTGACACCGAATGTGTTGAACGACATTTACGGAAGCGAGATAAAGTTTTATACACACTAAGGAGTTTCAGGGAAATGACACACCAACTGGCACTCAGCCTGATTAGTGGAGTTTTCATAGCTGGTTCCGCTGCATACCTGGGGACTTTGATGCTTTCCAGAAAAATGGCAGTGGTAGCTGGACCGTTGGGACACCTCGCCCTGCCTGGAGCGGCCCTCGCTTTGATATACGGATTCAGTATTTCATTGGGGGCCTTTCCGTTTGTCGTCCTCGGGATTCTCTTGATATGGTTGCTGGAAATGAGGACCCGGCTTCAAATGGAAGCCCTGACCGCGATCGTCTTCGCGACAGGGGTAGGAGTTGCTTTCCTGTTCCTGCCGATAGACAAAGCGGAGGCGGCATTGATCGGAGATATCTCCAAGGTAGGGATTTACGAGACGCTCGCTGCTGTAATACTCGGTTCAGGTGTTTTCGTTGCGATAAACCGCTCCTACTCAAAGATAATGTTGCTAAGTATTCATGAAGATATTGCAAGAACCGAGGGAATCGATGTGAAACTATACAACCTCATTTACCTCGCGTCAATTGCGATCATCGTTGCCCTGGGGGTCGATCTGGTGGGTGGGCTTATGACGGCTGCGCTGGTTGCCATCCCCGCGGCGTCCGGGAGAAACGTCAGCCGCAAGCTTAGTCAGTTCACCCTTGCCGCAATCGCTTTCGGCGTCATCTCTGCAATCGCCGGAATAATCAGTTCATCACTGACAGGCCTTCCCGCCGGTCCCTTGGTCATAATTGCGAGCGCTGTCATATTCCTGGTTACGGTCGTGGCCGCGAAGAATTGACGCTGACATCTCTGAGCTGCAAGTCTGATTCTTTTGTTTCTTGAATGAGATCAACTGGTGCGTACCCACCTCAAAATACGATTTTTATCCGAAGGCAGCGAATTTGCTTCTAACTTCATTTCCGCTCAATAAGGCATGATGCTTTGGGAAGGACAGAACGAAGTGTCGGGATGAAATTTTCCAATGACGAGATGTCCTCCTTCAGGAAATCTGTTGGATGAAGCAAAAGGATCACGCGCTGGAGTCCACGTCATGGAACGCAATTCAACCGTTGGTGAAACCGACGTCTCACTTTTTCGTATTGAGAGTTTTCAGTAAATAAGAATCACCGGAGTGGCTCACCTGCCTGACCATATTCTCGGCTATCAACCTCTCAATTAGTTTCCAGTTTGTTCCTGATTTTTCGAGGAAATCTCTGACCGCTCCCGTTCTCATCGGATGGACTGCAAGTATACCAAGGAGTTCCCTTTCGGCATCCGCAATAAAGGTGAAGTCCGCACCTTCGATGCCGACGATCAATTCAACAGTCTCAATCCTCTCGGCATAAATCTGGTAAGCCGCGTCGAGCCGTTCCTCATACGGCAGGCTCACCCACTCCTCAGCAGGTGGACGAGTAGGCGCGAGAATATAGGCCTTCGATGGCCGGAGCTCAGCGATGAAATCCGCAGTCTCCCTCAAGAGACTGATCGAATCATTAAGCCCTCTGACAAGCATTGTCTCGGTAACGAGCCTTCCCTCGTATTCGTGGGAGAATTGTACCGCCCCCTTCTTTATCGCGCTCAGACTGAGTGAGCCATGAGCCCGGTTCACTCTTCCCCAGGCTCGCTCATCGACCGAGTCTACCTTCAGTGAGACCCAATCCGCTTTCGATAGGTCCCTTCTTACAGCACGATCCCAGATCAAGGAAGCGTTTGTGATGACGGCAATCTTGATTCCGAAGACTCCCAATTCCTCGATCGTCCTCCCGAGATTTTTGTCGAGTGTGGGCTCCCCATCCGGGACAAAGGTCAGATAATCGACCCTTTCCTTTGCCATGCGCAATTCAAAAATCTTTGCCTCAGCTTGACGGTATATCTCTCCGGGAGTGAAAAACTCTTTCCGTTTAACCCCTAGCGAGCACGTACGACCGATCTGGCAGTAGACACAGGAATACGTACATGTTTTGGACGGTATGTTGTTGACGCCAAGACTCCTTCCCAGTCTTCGCGATGGTATGGGGCCGAAAAGAAGCGGGACTCCTGCATTTTCAGCATTAAGATCCGATCGCGGGGTTGTATTGGCTGAGGCATTCATACGTACTCAATCGTAATTCAATCTCATGGACCGATCTTTCACCGAAGGTTTGATCAGGTCTTCCCATTCAGGGGTATCCCATGTTTTCATCTGCTTATGAAGCAAATAGTATTTCTCGGGGATAGGGTGCGTCCCGACGACCGCTATCATCCCGAATTTGTCCTCGATTAGGTTAACAAAATCTTTGATGTAAGGACACGGAGGATAGCCCACTATCATGCCTGTTGCAAGATGGACGACATCTGCTCCATTCTTCTTCATCTCTTCCGGGGCGTATTCGATATTACCTCCCGGGCAGCCTCCACATGTCGTGAATCCTACCAGCTCGACGTTTTTTCCTTCATAGATGTCAAAGGCGCCCTCTCTTTCCCGAACTGCTCTAAGACATTTGCCCGCGGCGCATGATTTGTATCGGTCACAAATAATGATTCCTAATTTGACTGTATCACTCATGAGAATACTCCAGCTTAAATATCTATTTGAACCTTGCATCGGATTTGCAGGCCATTATTTTGTGTGTTGACGTGCTCAACCAGCCGATGGTTGTTTTTTCCGCCGCGTCGAATTGTCTTACGTACGGCTTTATATCCAGCAGCGGTGTGCCTTCGATAACGTCGAGGTTCTCAACGAGGAGTTTGTTTTCTCTTATGTTGAGCAGTTTCACCACTGAAACGCCGATCGCGTTGGGTCTCGCAGGAGCCCGCGTGGCAAACACGCCGTGCGGCTTATCGTCGAGAAACGGGGTGACCTCCAGCGAGTACTTCTTTGAAAGATGAAGATGATATATTAGAATAATGTGAGAGAAGCCGTCGAGGCCCTTCAGGCCGGCGATGAATCGCTCCTCCACCTCCACAGTTCCTCTTATAGCTCGCGCTGCGGCCGGCTGGATCGGCGCTCCCTCCACGTCCTTCAACGGAGAGTGTATTATTCCAATTGGGTGATATGTGATCCCTCTAGTTTTCATCGATACTGAACCTTATGATTGCAATTCCATCTCTACTGCCTGATCATGTGGATGATAATGTCTTTGAGACCCTCGCCTGCATTGCATTCGGGCATCTGAAAGATTATTGGCTCGGCCTTGTCTCCTAATGCACTGGCGTCATTATCTATTGGAATCGGACCGAGAACCGAAACATGAGACGTGGTCGCCAGCCTCATCCCTACTTCTGACCCGACCAGATCTGCGACTAACTCGGGGGAAAGCTGCCGGAAGAAGGGGAACGCTGTAAGCATACGTGCGACAGCTCCCACCGAGATTTGGAAAGTCAGCGACCTCGCCGGCCGCTCCAACGCGGAAATCCATTGGCATCACGGAGCGTAAGGGTATCCTCCCCTCTTTTAATCTCCTGTGCGATTATCGCCGATGTTCCCTGGAATGTGACTTTCGAACACTTTACTTGGATCCGATCTTTGGCTTCGATCTTCATTTCCTGCTCTTCCAGATACCATGCAGGACCCATGTGAACGGAGATCAACCCAGAAGACGTCTTCAGAACCAAATGAACTCCATCTGACATACCTCTCATCGGCTTGATCTTATCGACGATTACTACCTGGCCGGTGAAGGTCCCTATGGTTTTAAGGTCAAATAAGCGGTTGCAGATTGAACCTGGCCCCCACCCCCCGCCGCCGCCTATCATGTTCGTTCTTCCTTGACCGTACGATTGCGCTGACACGACAACAATCATGGTTAACAGACCCGACAGTGGGAAAGCTCTTTTCATTTTGACGAAGTCCTTTCGCTTAGATTTTGCGCAACGCAAGCCTCATTTGTCTCGAATCATTTCGTGGATGTCCTCCAGAAGAGCCTGAAGGTCGTCCTCATGCTCTACTTCATCTTTAAGGATCTGCAAAATGATTTCGTGCGTAACCGGGTCCTTGTCCTTGACAAGCTGAAGCAGGTGATTGTAGACGTCTATAGCACACTGCTCGCCTTTGACATTTTGCACAAGCAGGGCCTTTACAGACGGGTCTTCAGGAGAATAGTACCCACAGTTTGCCATCTTGGACCAACCTTCCGGTTGCAGCAGAGGCATTCCGCCGAGCTGTATGATCCTCTCTGTCAAGATTTCAGCATGCCTGAGCTCGTCCCCTGAATGCTCCTCGAGCTCTTTGGCCACCGTTTCTCTCATGGGCCCTTTTACCACCTTGGCCCCTACCCAGTACTGGTAGTACGACAGCCACTCGTCACCGAACGCCTTGTTAAGCAATTCCACGAGTTTGGTCGCATCCATTCCGATGATTTCTCTTCCTTTTGTTCCCATCTTACAGCCTCCTTTTGACAGACTGTTTGTGAAACATGATTCACCCCTCTTCGATATGGAACACATTATTGCCCCTGCACTGAGGGCAGAGCTTGTGCTTTCCGATGTGCTTCCAGCTGAAATGGCAATCGTAACAATGGTACATCCCCTTCCCATGGATGTCTACCTCACCGCCCTTCACCCTGATCGCCTTCCCCGTTACCATGGCGCTTGCAATCTTTTTCCTCGCGGCTTCTATTATCCGTCCGAAAGTCTGGCGGGAGATTCCCATCTTTTCTGCGGCCTCATCCTGGTATAAGCCTTCATGGTCCGCAAGCCTCACCGCCTCAAGTTCATCGATGGTAAGTATGATCTCCTCTTGACGACTGACAGGTCCGGCGACTGGCCCGAAATAACTGTATAGAGGCGGGTGACAGATCTTGCGCGATGATGTCGGTCTTGCCATTTAACAACTCCACTAATTCATATATTATAAGCATATGCTCATAATAGATCAAGATACGATTCGTGAACATTATCGTCACTCGTTGAATTCCAGGTTCCGACCAGTAGCCCAGGAGGGTGGGGCGTGCCGTTCAAATTCCCTGATAGGGAGAATTCTGCACGGCTTTTTCGGGGAGCACCCAAGCCAGCGGGAGCCCGAGGAGTGATAGCCCGGCTATCCACCACATAGCGGCGCTTATGCCGTACGCGTCAGCGACAAAGCCGAGTACGAAAACAGCGAGAGCGCCGGCGGCATTGCCGGCCCCAAGGGCGATCCCTGATGCCAGCGAGTGGCTTTTCGGAAATAAGTCCTGCCCTATCAGTATCGTTACGGGTGCTGTAGCAAACACGGCAATACCTAGAAGTCCCAGGCTTGCCCAGAGCCAAACTCCATGTGAAAAGAGGAAGAGCGCGACGAGACCGCCCGAAAAGAGGCTCGACGATATTATTACAGGGCGACGACCCACACGATCGGCGAGAATCCCTCCGGAGAAATTTCCGAGAATCCCCACTACCAGCATGACACTGATCAGCGACGCACCGGCTACCAGAGAGCCGCCGCGGGCATACCAAAGTAGAGGCACGAACGTCACAACTCCGTAGGATACCATCTGGCGCAACCCCACGAAACCGACAAGTGCAAGGACGGATCCACGGTTGTTTTGCCAGGCTTTTCGGACTGCCTGGGTCTGCTGAGACGGCAGACGGGGAACGAAACGGAGAAGCAGCAAAAGCGTAATCGCTCCCGGAATGGCAAATAGCCATAAGCTGTGGAGCCCCAGAGAAATTACCAGTAGTCCCGCAACAACCGGCCAAAGGCCGCGGCCCAATTCACCTCCGATCATGAAGATGGACATTGCAGTACCTTCCCTCTTTCCCGTGATCGAGCGGGCTGATGCAAGGGCCTGCGGATGAAACGCCGCATTGCCGAGTCCGGCAATTGTGAGAAAACCAAGCAGTGGCCAGTAGCCAGGCGCAAGGCCGATCACGCTCGCACCCAATGCGCTCATTCCAAGTCCTAACAGGACGTAACTCCGTCCACCTGCGCGGTCTGCTCTCCATCCGATTATGGGTTGAAGAAGCGATCCTATTCCCTGGATCGCAAGTATCAAACTGCCGACCAAAGCAAGATCGATGTGAAACCGTTCCAGCAACACCGGTAGTACTGCTGGCAGGTAGTTGATGTACCCGTCGTTCAAGAAATGCGCCCATGCCAGGGCCGCAAGGCCCAGCCTCGTGGAGGCAGCGGTATGGGTATTGTCCTCCCCCATTGTACGATATTCTCTCAGATGTAAATACTTCAGTATTAGTTGAAGTGCTTGCTCAATGTACCCTCTTCACACGACAGAGGAAAGGCAGAGCGAAGGATCGGACAGGCTTCCTGCCAATAATTGATCAAGCCTGACTCACTATCTTGTACCCGCTCGAAATACAGAAGGCCAATACTTGCGCCCTCGACTTGTGCTCCCGCAGACTAATCGAGTGTATCTACAGCTCTGTTTCCAACGACAGTACGAAACAGGCTCGGTCCGACATTGAGCCCCATTGCGATCTCAAAGGCCAATTAACTCTGGCTAACGCAGGGCGCTACACGCAAAAATCTCAATCTGTTCTTTCATTTGCCAGGTTTCTTAAGTTACCCGAAGTGTAAGCCTTGACCGCATCTTCGATCAGATTCATTTCTGTCAAAATCACCTCAAGGCCTGCTTCTCTGAAATTCTCATAGGCACCGCTTCCCATGCCACCGGCGATCAGAACCTGGCAGTCACTTATTTCCTGCGCCATCGTTGCGTGTGACGCTCTAGCCTCAGCGCCATATCCATGCCGCCCCCTCTCGTCGAGATCACTGCCATGATGAGGCCCCCCGGGAGCAAAGTGGCCGGTCCTGCGCTCTCGCAATTCACGTGATTTCATCTCACCATTCTCAACGGTCACGACCGAATAATATGGCGACCGTCCGAAATGCTGACTCACCGTCTTCCCGTCGAGTGTTACCACTGCAATTTTCATTTCCGTATCCCCTTATTCGAACATTTGCTGGTTTTGTTTGAACCAATCGCTTATGATTTGGTTCGAGAGACCCATTAGATCAAACACTCTTTTATCTGCAATACTGAAATAGACGAAGACACCCTCCCTCCTCGCCGAGACTATCCCTACCCCGCGCAGCATCATAAGGTGCCTGGAAACGACCGATACGTCGATTTCCAGATCTTTGGTGAAATCAGAGAGCGTTTTCTCTCCGCTCTTCAAAAGCTCGATTATCCTCACCCTCTGGTCGCTCGCTAGCGCCATGAAGAAGCGGCTTCTCGGATCCATCATCGATCCTATCATCCGGCCGCCCATCCCGCGCATTCCTCTCATTCCTCTCGGCATCATCCCTCCGTTAACTTGCTCAATTGCATGATTGTGCAATAATATACACTCAATACTCTTCGTTGTCAAGACAAAATTGTGAACCCGGAAGAGTCCCTTAGTATTGCGTCACCCTAGGAAAAGTCGCTCGACAAGCGCATCCATCAACGCTGTCGCAGAGAGTCGGGTTATCTCAAAACCGACTGCGTTCAGTGGGCCTTCTGAATTGAAGTTAAAGAAGGCTTTACCCATGCAATGCCCTCTGTGGTAAAGAGCTTCTTGTCACTGGATGATCCGAGCTGATCGCGACGACATCCGCCGCAGCTTGATGCGCACTTTTACGGACATCGGCTGTCGTTAATCTACGCTTGAATTATGATTCACCGCTCAGGATGTCACTTCTCAACTTGCCCTTCGTAGTCAGAATCCCCTTCCCCTCCATGCGAAGAGATCAAATCCGTCATCGACTGCGGCTCTGTCGGCTGGCTGCCCAACTGCACCATTATGAGTCCGACAATTATCCAAAAAGCCTCCCTGATTCTCGTCACCACGGCGACGAAGATTCCGATGCCGGAAGCAAACCCCAAACTTTTCAATATCAGATAGAAAGTCCCTTCTCTCACCCCCAGCTGCAGCGGTACGAAGAAGAGCAGGTTGGCTGCCAGCGAGAAACCGGCACTTATATAGACGGCCTGAGGATAGGTTATGCCGTGTCCGACGGATTTCAAAATGAAGATATACTCAAGAGGGGCCACGAACCTCGCGGCAAACTCATAGGAAAGTGCCGCATAGAAAGTCCTCCTCCGATTTCGATAGAAATCCGTAATCTTATCGTCTATGTCGAGAAGGATCTTCTCTTTTCCCTTCAGGCCGGCGGATACCTTTCCCATGAACGGCACGCGCCGGAGAAAGCGGATGCACGGTGCGAATATTCCCTTTGCATGTCTGGATAAGATAAATCGTGATGAAAGCGCAGAGGCTATCAGAACAAAACCCAGAATATCCTTAAGACCTGCGGGAACCGGAAAGGCGAACAATATCAAAATCACCGCGGCGATCCAGAAAAGGAAGGATGAAAGAAAATGAAGCATGGAATAGAGTATAACTGCGGAGAGAGAGTCATGCAGCGCCCTTTTATCTTTCAAAGCCAGAACCCTATACGGTTCCCCACCCAACCCAACAAACGGCGTGACATAATCCAAAGCGAATCCGCTCACACAAATCTGGAATACTCTCCAGAAACGGATTGGTTCCTTCCCATCCCCGAGAATCATGATCCACGCACCGGTGTTAAGCAGGTAAATGATCCCCCAGATGCTTATTATAGCGATAAACCACCATCCGACCTTCTCAAGGTAAGTGGCCAGTCTTCCTACGCCGAACGAACCGACAAAGAGGCCGAAGGCAATCAATCCCCCGACAAAGAATATTGACTTGACGGTCTTGCTCACCTGAGGATATTCCCTTTTTCTTGCTTAGACGTGCGAGGTAGACTGTGGATGCAAGGAAATAATAAGCAGCGACGTTAATAAACGAACCGTTATACTGTCATCCACGAAGCCGTTCCGTTTGCATTTCCAATCATAAAACTGCGCGTGGTCACAAACATTCTCTTGAAGACATGTAAGAAAACACTGCAGAGTAGAGGGCAATATTGTCCTCTGAGCGAGTTAGTTTTGAGCGAGATCTGGCAGACTTCGATCGGCGGTTCGGGTGCGTCATTTGCTTAGCGGTCATCGAAAAGGGGCATTACCTGCCACGAGAACATCTTGCGCCAAAGACTATTGACTTCACCGCGAGTTTACCGATACCCACTGTCTGCAACGGAGAAGAATTAGATCTTTTCCGGAATGTTCTTTCTTGTAAGGATCAATACGATCAATCCCGACAGGAGACAGAATGCTGCGAGAACAAGTTGAGCATACCACATGTTGTGAGTTTTGTCGTTAATCAAGCCGACCACGTAAGGGCTGACGAAACCGGCCAAATTGCCTATGGAATTTATCCACGCTATTCCGGCCGCGGCAGCCGTACCCGAAAGAATTGCGGTCGGGAGAGCCCAGAAACTGGAAAGTGCAGCCAGGATTCCTGCCGTCGCAAGCGTGATCGCAATGATGGCATAAATCCCCGGAATTCCGGATATTCCACTCGAAGCGAAGCCGACGGCAGCAATCGCTGAGGCTAAAGCAATGTGCCAACGTCTTTCGTTCTTCTTATCGGAGTGGGCTCCGTTCCAAACCATTGCTATCGCGCCGAATCCCCACGGGATCACGGAAATTAGCCCAATGTCCCACAGATTCTTCGTGACCGCATTCTCGATTATCTGAGGCAGCCAAAATCCAATTCCATAAGTGCCCATAACGATACCGAAGTACACCAGACTGAAGAGCCAGACCGACGGACTCTTGAAAACGTCTATCAACTTGTGATGAGAAGAACCCCGAGCTTTTTTCGTTTCTTCGTCTTCCGCTAATCGCCGGAGGAGTAATTCCTTCTCGTCGTCCGTCAGCCATTTCGCTTTGCGCGGATTGTCTGCCAGAACCAAATAGACGAGCAAACCGACTATGATTGACGGGCCTCCTTCCATGAGGAATAACCATTGCCACCCCGCAAGAGCGGCTACGCCGGACATGTGTGAGAGTACCCAGCCCGCCAATGGTCCACCGACAACTCCGGACAGAGCTATTGCGGTCATGAAAGCAGCCACTACCTTCGCTCTGTGCCTGCCGGGGTACCAGAAGGTCAGGTATAAGATGACGCCTGGAAAGAAACCGGCCTCAAACAACCCGAGGATAAACCGGATTATGTAGAAATCCGTGGCGTTTCTAGTAAGCATCGTGGAGGCCGATACGAAACCCCAAATGATCATAATCGGCGCGATCCACCTTCGTGCACCGAATCTCTGAAGTCCAATGTTGCTGGGCACTTCGAAAAGGAAATAGCCTATAAAAAATATACCCGCTCCTATTCCGTAGACTACGTCGCTCATCCCGAGATCTTTTTGCATTTCCAGCTTCGCAAACCCCACGTTCACCCGATCGATATAGGAAATTACGAAGCATAAGATGAGAAATGGTACCAGGCGCAAAGTGACCTTCATATATGTTGCCTTCTCAAACTCCGGAGTAACGGAATAATCACTCATTTTCTAGTGTCCTTCTTCCTTGGTTTACTACTAAACCCCAAGTGAATTTAGTTCGACGCAATTTACTACAAAATAGCCGGACAAATTGTTCCCGTCCGATTTAGGTGTTATCCACCCTGGCTCCGCACGGTTCCAAGTTTTTAGAACTTCAGTTACAAGGTGCTTCCATCGTTGCTTGTCAATAATGAAGTTAATACTTTGAACAACAACCTGCCGGTCAGTCCGGCTCGACTTGTTCTGTAATTCAAAGTCATTGAAACCTTTGCGCAGAACGTACGACACATAAACGGGAGTTCAGGTTTGTTTCGTCATAATAATTCGAACGAGACCTCAAGTTGAACTGCTGCGATGCGGTACCAACCGGCAGCCGCCCGCTGGTCGCTTTTCGCCCGTACCATGGCTCCAGCTCACCGATGCAATTCGGGTCAGGCATTCCACATAAGTTGCTTGCGCTGAATCGTCCCCCTCTGTGCCATGGATTCAAAGATTCCCAACAATAACTTTTCGACAGGATTTGCAAAATGAAACATCTTCTGAGAATGTTGCTCGTCTTCGCCTTCTGTTTTTCGACGGCGCAAACATTTGCCGCACCTGTTCCTGTGGTGAATGTCAAGAAAGATCTCCACGGCATTACGATGCGGATGAAACCGGGGGTGATGCGCCTGGAAGTTTATTCACCCCGCATCGTCCGCGTAATTTATGCAGCGCAAGACAAATTGCCCGAACTTCTCAACCTTGCTGTGATTGAGAAGCCGGAGCGTACCAAATGGGAATTGCGCGAAACGAAGGACGAAATCATTCTCGCGACGGATGAGATCCAGGTTCATGTGAACCGGGCGACCGGCGCCGTTTCGTTCTTTGACAAGTCGGGTGCGCCTATATTGGCCGAAAATCCCACCGGTGGAAAATCGCTCACTCCCACCACCATAAACGGAATAAACACACTGCGGAGCAGCGACCAGTTCATACTTGCGCCCGGTGAGGCAATCTACGGACTGGGCCAGCACCAGATCGGCATGATGAATTATCGCGGCGCCACGATCCGATTGCAGCAACGGAACCCCGGCGAAAGTGCCGTGCCAGTCCTCGTATCCAGCCGGGGCTACGGGGTGTTCTGGGCAAATCCAGCTATCACCGATGTGAACGTCGGATCCGGCCCGATACAGACCATCCCGTCCGATCAGCTCTTGTCGGAATCGGGCAAGCCAGGTGGCTTGACAGCGCGCTATTATCGCGGCATGAATTTCGATTCGCTTGTCGCCACCCGCACCGATCCGGAGGTGGATTATAACTGGGACCAGACCCCGCCGCCCGGACTTCCTCACGACTATTACAGTGTACGCTGGGAAGGATATGTGAAAGCCCGGCATGGCGGGAAGTACGATATCATCGTCTCCAGCGACGACGGTTCGCGGCTTTGGGTCGACGGCAAGGAAGTGATCAACGACTGGGGACAGCATGCAAGGCAGACCGAGCGCGCAATTCTTACATTTGCCCCGAACTCCAGGCACCACATCCGCCTGGATTACTTCCAGGCCGCCGGAGGAGCCTCCGTCCACTTGGCCTGGCAACTCCCACCCACGAAAATGACGGGCTCGCTCTTGACGTGGAATTCAAATGCGGCGAAAGCGATTAACTACTATTTCATGTACGGACCCTCTATCGATTCGGTCGTCGCCGATTACCGGCACTTGACCGGTGCGGCCCCGATGTTCGGGCGTTGGGCCTGGGGCCTGTGGCAGTGCCGGAATCATTACGAGACTCAGAAACAGGTTTTGGATGCTGCGGCGGGCTATCGCGAAAGACATATTCCTTTGGACAACGTAATCCAGGACTGGCAGTACTGGACGCCCAACCCGTGGGGGTCCGACCTATTCGACACGACCCGCTATCCGAACGTAACCGAAATGATGCACGAACTGCACGACGAGCATGTGCATATGATTATATCGGTGTGGGCTCGCTTCGACACCGGATGTGCAAACTGGCGTCAGCTTAAAGACGCCGGGGCCCTTTATCCGGAAATCCTGAACAACGTTTATCCGCCGGGAAAGGGACAATGGTACGACCCGTTCAACCCGGCAGGCCGAAGAATCTACTGGCATCAACTCTCAACGAACCTCTTCTCAAAAGGCATCGACGGGTGGTGGCTCGATGCCAGCGAACCGGAGTTGAGCGGGAACTGGGGTGAGTTTCAGAATTACATGACTTATGACGGACCTGCTTTCTACGTTTACAACGCTTATCCCTTGATGCACACCGAGGCAGTGTACCAGGGACAGCGTGCCCAGACATCAAAGAAGCGGGTCTTTATCCTCACTCGTTCGGCTTACGCAGGCCAGCAGCGCAATGCCGCCGTGACCTGGTCAGGCGACATAAATGCCACCTGGAAGGTGCTGGCAAAACAAATCTCGGCGGGCTTGAACTTCTCAATCAGCGGCATCCCATACTGGAACACCGACACGGGCGGGTTCAACGATTTCAGCCCCAGCGATGCGACCTACGACCCGCTCTTCACACGCTGGTTCCAGTTCAGTACATTCTGCCCGATGCTGCGCATACACGGCAACCATAACAAGGCTATTTTCAGATTCCCGGCAGCTACCCAGGCTATCCTTATCAAGTACGACAATCTCCGCTATCATCTGATCCCCTACATTTACTCGGTATCCTGGATGGTTACGCATGACAGTTATACGATGATGCGGCCTCTCGTTATGGATTTTCGTCACGATCCAAAAGTATACGACATCGCGAATCAGTATATGTTCGGTCCGGCAGTGATGGTTTGCCCGGTTACCACCAAGGGGGCGACAACACGAAAAGTCTATCTGCCCGCGGGAACCAGATGGACGAATTTCTGGACGGGCAAGACTTATGAAGGCGGCCACACGATCGTCACCGCGGCTCCGCTTAAGACATTGCCATTGTTCGTGCGGGCCGGATCCATCATTCCTTACGGCCCGGCGGTTCAATACGCGACACAGGGCGACAACCCGATGGAACTGCGCGTCTACCGCGGCGGGAACGGAAAGTTCACGCTTTACGAAGACGAAGGTGACAACTATGATTATCAAAAGGGAGAATACGCCACGATTCCCATTTCGTGGAATGAATCAACTCACACTTTGGAAATCGGGAAGCGCTCGGGCCACTTCCCCGGCATGCTGAAGGACCGCACTTTCCGAATCGTTTGGGTGTCCGATGGACACGGCACGGGAGTGAACTCTACTGAAAAACCGAATGCCGTAATTCATTACAATGGGCAGGCCGTGAAAATCGTCGGACCCAAATGATCGGTAGGCGAGTGCTCTTTCTCCGAGACGCGGAACGAAAGTGCAAACCCCTAGTCGAGCGGCCCCTAAGGTAAATGGGCCGCCGACCGGGTCAACCGATTGGTTATGGAGCCGAGCGACGAGTGCCGCTCGGCCTTCTTCGAGGTGTCGGTCGGGTCGCGGCAGTCGTCGTCATCAGATTGGGCCTATGAGTTCTTGAATGCTTTCTTCCCTGCAAAGCGGGCGGAATTGCCGAGGCGTTTCTCGATCCTCATAAGCTGGTTGAACTTTTCGATTCTCTCTCCGCGGCATCCGCTTCCGGTCTTGAGGTGACCGGCATTTACTGCTACCGTCAAATCCGCGATGATTGAATCGACTGTCTCCCCGCTCCGGTGAGACACGAATGCATTGTAATCGTTCTTGTAGGCAAGCTCGATTGTCTCAAGCGTCTCGGTGACCGTTCCAATCTGATTGAGCTTTATAAGAATCGAGTTCCCCACATTCTTTTCGATTGCCTGTGCAAGAATTTTCTTATTGGTGCAGAAAATATCGTCTCCGACCAATTCGATCTTTGCACCGAGGGCTTCCGTCAGGTTCCTCCACCCCTCCCAGTCGTTTTCTGCAAGCCCGTCCTCTAGAGAAACGATCGGGTATTGTTTCACCCAACTTTCCCACTGCTTGATCATCTCGTCGCTAGATATCGTCTTCTTGGTGCTCTTGAAGAAAAGATACTTCCCATTATCCCACATTTCGCTTGCTGCCGGATCGAGACAAATGCTGATGTCCGTACCCGGCTTGTAGCCTGCTTTCGTTATTCCTTCAAGTATAGATTCGACGGCTTCTTCGTTTGATTTAAGATCGGGCGCGAAACCACCTTCGTCGCCGACACCGGTGCTGAGCCCTTTTCCATGAAGGACGGATTTCAATGCATGAAACGTCTCCTCTCCCATTCTGATCGCTTCGGCAAAGGAAGGGGCGTTGTGGGGTGCGATCATGAACTCTTGGAAATCGACGGTGTTGTCTGCATGCTTGCCGCCGTTGATAACGTTCATGCAAGGAACAGGAAGCAAATTGGCATTGAGCCCGCCGATGAATTGAAAGAGCGGTACCCCCGCGCTGGCTGCCGACGCCCTGACGTAGGCCATGGAAACCCCGAGGATTGCATTTGCACCCATCGCGGCTTTGTTTTCAGTCCCATCGAGTTCGATCATGAAATAGTCGAGCTCCTTCTGTGAGGAGAAATCCCTTTTCGTTATCTCAGGTCCGATCTTCTTCAGTACGTTCTCGACGGCTTTCTTAACACCTTTGCCTCCGTAACGTTTCTTGTCGCCGTCTCTTAGTTCAGTAGCCTCTCTTTCTCCTGTGGAGGCCCCGCTCGGTACCATCGCACGGGCCTGAGTTCCGTCTTCAAGCAAGAGATCCACTTCAACGGTGGGATTCCCTCTTGAGTCCAAAATTTCTAATGCATCAAGTGATTTGATTTTCATTTCAGCTCCAGTTGTTGAATAGTAAAATGATCAAACGCCCGTTCTCGTCCAGACTTCCGAACATAAAGGACTAATTTCTCCTCGTCACTCAAGAACGACACCTTGCCCTGAATCCAGGCCGAGTTCCAAATTGCTTTAAAAATATAGCCTGTTTCGGGAAAACGTTCAATTTACAGCCCTTTTCGGACGGGTGCCCCGAATAGCCTCCTGCACATGTTCTCTCTCAACCTAGTCTGGAACGCCCATCTGCCGCAGCAGAAGTTGGAAGCGCGGGTCGGACCGCAGGGGCTTGAGATCCGGCCAAAAATTTAGGTAGGCAATGTTTGGATCACGCACCTCCAACCCTTTTTCCAGCCATTCCAGCGCCAGGCCCTTTGCTCCGGCCTCGTTGTAAAGCGTCGCGATCTCACAAGGGCTCACATAAGTATTACGCGCTCTTGCCGCCAGCAAGTCCGCAGCTCGCTTCATGGCACCCCGAAAGCCCGATTGCGCATAGCCCTGCATCAAAGTCTTTTCCAATTCATGATCCCCTGCATAAGACGCTACCGTTTCCGTTAAAGATTCTTTATACCTGCCCGTAACGAAGAATATGGTTGCGAGATCGGCATGCGCTCCGGGATTTTGTGGTGACGTTTTGAGCAGCTTGCGGCACTGTGCGATTGCTTCATCATACTTGCCGGCAGACATCAATAGAGCGCCGTAATGGAGTTGTATGAGGGCGTTGAGCGGGTCCAGTTCCAGGGCTCGCTGGATCTGCACCATCGCTTCGTCCGGGCGTTTCACGATCATTAAGTAAAGCGAAAAAAGCGACCGGGCGTCGGGATAGCTCGGACTGACCTCAATAGCCCTGGTAAACTCCTTTTCAGCACCAGCCCAGTCCCATTCCTAGGAAAAGTCGACGGTCGCCAAGGCAGAATAGCCTTCCCCGAGTGTGCTATCCAACTCTAGAGCTCTAAGAGCGGCTGCCTTTGCTCTTGGAGCCGCCTCGCGCGGTGCAGTGTACCCCATCTGCTGACGGAAGAGCCACACAAAAGCAATTCCCGCGTAAGCGGCGGCGTAGCCCGGATCCTTTTTCAGTGCCAAGTCTAGGTATTCGAGCGCAGCCTCGAGGTCCTGTGGGGTAAGTCTGTACGAGCACTGCATGCCCTTGAGGTAGGCATCATGGGCCTCTGGATCCACTTGCCGGGCACTCGTCAGGCGAGCGAGTTCGGCAGACGTCAACGCTGCACGCACTTTTTCAGCGATCGCACCGGCAATTTCCCCCTGAAGCCCGAGGACATCCCGCAAGTCTCGTTGGTAACTCCCGGCCCACAGGTGCTGATCAGTCCCGGCCCGAATGAGCTGAGCGCTGATCCGTACCTCGCCCCCCTCGCGCAGTACCGAACCTTCAATAACCGCATCCACGTTTAACTCTCTTGCGATCTGCGGCAAAGACTTCTTCGTGCCCTTGTACTGCATTACCGATGTCCGCGAAATAACTTTCACGGCTTTGATCTGCGCGAGCTTGGTTATCAGCTCGTCAGTCATTCCGTCGACGAAGAATTCCTGCTCCGGATTACCGGAGAGGTTTGCCATTGGCAGGACAGCTAAGGAATCTATCTCAACGTTCGAGCCCGTAAAAAGCAGCAGTCTCACAGCGGCAATCGCTACGGCAAGAGCAGCGACTGTGCTGTACACATATCTGCGCCTTTTCAATGGAATCCGCAATCTAGTCAACGGCTGCTTGGCTTTCCCAGTCTGCATCTCCTCCTTTAAGGAACTGAGCTCCGCGACTATTTCATCCGCGCGATGGTAGCGTTTATCAGCAATTTTAGTCAGGGCCCTTTCCACGAGCCGCCCCAACCCCACCGGAATCATCTCTTGGAGGCTGGTAGCCGGCTCAGGTTCTTCATTGACGATTCTGTACATGATCGCCTGCTCGTAATCTCCGGCAAAGGGCAATTTACCGGTGAGCATCTCATAAATTACTACGCCGAGTGACCAGATATCGCTCCGCTGATCCACTTCTTCACCGCGCACCTGTTCAGGGGACATATAGGCTGCGGTACCCACCGTCGAACCGGTCTTCGTCACCCTTCACTGACCAGTCAGCTTCGCCAGACCGAAGTCCAGTATCTTAACCGTTCCTTCAGTCGTTATGAAGATGTTCGCAGGCTTGATGTCACGATGAACGATCCCCTTTTCGTGTGCCTTTTTCAATCCCTGCGCAACCTGAATAGCTATATCGATTGCTTCTTCCGGCATCATCGGCCCGCGCGAAATTTTCTGTTTCAGAGGCTCACCTTCGTAGCAATCCATTACTATGAAGAGTTGTCCCTCGCCAGTCTCATCGATGTCGTGGATCGTGCATATGTTATTATGCTGAAGGACAGAAACGGCCCTGGCCTCGAAGATAAACCGCTCCTTCGCTTTAGGTTCCCGGGTGAGTTCGGGTGGAAGGAACTTGAGAGCGACGAGGCGCCCAAGCCTGGTGTCCTCGGCCTTGTAGACCACACCCATCCCACCTTCGCCAACCTTTTCCAGGATGCGATAATGACTGACTCT
>JBJKPC010000009.1:0-196997 GCA_046706745.1 Candidatus Kryptoniota bacterium | reverse complement strand
GCATATACCACCCGCGGGCTTTGCTTCGCACCACCAACTGCCTGCACGTGAAAAGTTCGCTTTACAAAATTCCGCTGTCATTTGACGAGCTTCGAACACTAAGCGTCGAGGCAATTCAGGAACTTGCCACCGAGCCACGACCCGGTTTCTCAACTCTGGGAAACTCTGAAGCTATCCCTCTTCCCGCTTTGTCTGCGCTTTGGAACAAATACGCTCAGAGCCACGACGATGGCCGACATCTGGCAACCACGAAAAGGAAAACGATTCATGGAGACAGATCGACAATTGAAGATTTACTCAGAGGCGTATCGATTGGCGAGCGGAACATTTCGGCGATCCAGTTAGCGGGATGGTGTATTTCCAAGGGGTGTGGAGAAAGGGAACTCCAGGATTCCCTCCGCGACTGGAACCAACGAAATAAACCTCCCCTGGGGGAACGCGAGCTTACGCACCTCGCGCACAACGCATTTCTCAGGTATGGGTTGCTCCATCTTACACGCGAAGGGATCAGCCAAAATGTCACAATACAAACTAAAGAGAACGACAATGCTTAACGATGTCAGAGAGAAACCAGACGGCCAAGGGATTCCAACGATGCACCCTTTGTCCTTGAAACAACTCATGAATCGGGAAAATCTCTTTGAGACTGAATCAGGATCAATCTGGAGATATTTCGATGATGAAGACCGAAAACCCAAATGGAAAATCTACGTCGAGATTCCAGACCTGGCCCGCCGAATAAAAGGATGGGAAGGCGTTGAAGTTGGAGCCGTATACTATCGACCGGACGGGGTTAAGTATGCCGATGATTTCATTATTCCCAAAAGACTTCTCAGACGAATATTGAAGCTGATCGGCCTCTCACTCCAGAGACGTAAACCGACAGACGCTGAACTATTCAACCTTCACAAGGGCCGGGCAAAGATTCGAGCGAATAATCATAGGCCGGATTTAGCCTTGGGTTGTTCCGAGAATAAGCCCGTGGGCGCAAGCACTTCCACAAAGCCGTATGAATCTACTTACCCTGAGGAGTCGCGCGTTCCTGACAATTTTCCACCCTCGAATCAGAAACCGGAAAGCCGTCAAGACTGATTACACCTGATGCCTGAGTGTGCAACTATACCGCTGCGAATCTTAAACGACAATCGCCTGAGCAGGGCCGACCTCCGGCTTTATGGTTGGGTATCGGCTAAGGCGGACGGTGAAAATAGGTGTTCCAGGCACCGGGTTGAAAAAGTGGTTTCTATCAGGCAACTGTCAAAACGGGTAGGCAAGCTGGTAAGGTTCGGATATTTTACCGTTCAGAAGGATGAAACAGGGGTAAGTTACCTGATAACGAAAGAAAGCGATGTGGTGGAAGAACCCGAAATTAGACTAAGCACCTTCGCAAAGGAATATGAAACCTACTCTCGCAGTGTCCACACCCGCAAAACAGTAGACACCTATCAAACAGCATTTCGGGAATTGATAAGAATTGCAGGCGATCCACCCATGAAGTCTATAAGCATAAGAGAAATCGAACAGTTCCTGTCATTCAAAAAGGTGGAAGCCTCAGAATGGACCGCGAGAAAATATTATACTGCCCTTTCCTCTGCTTTTGAAAAAGCTGTTCAATGGAAATATGTCAAAGCAAACCCGTTCAGAGAAATCCCAAAGCCAAAGGTGCGCGAAGTGTTGCCGGCGTACTTCACCGAATCCGACTTTCGGTTGTTCCTTTCCGCGGTAAATGACGGGGACTTTGCAGAGCTATGCACCACGGCCATTCTCAGCGGGATGCGATTGGGAGAATTGATTAACCTTCGCTGGAGAGACCTGGACTTTGCGGCAAAGACAATCTTGATCCAAAACCATGAGGACTTCACCACAAAGTCGAAACGGTCCCGGGTAGTTCCGCTGAGTGAAGAGCTATTGAAGCTACTCGTCGATAGGAGAAACAACATTCGATCTGAATCCGAACTCGTGTTCCCAAACAAATTCGGAAGGAGACTTTCAGAAACTGTCGTCGGACGTAAGTTTAAGGTGGCTGTCAGAGCTGCAGGCCTTAATGACAGGCTTCATTTCCATTCACTGAGGCATTCATTCGCCTCTGCATTAGTTGTGTCAGGCGTCTCCCTCTATGCAGTTGCTAAACTTCTTGGTCATTCGCAGAGCAAGACAAGCGAAATCTACTCTCACCTGCTTCCGGGCCAGCTTCACAATGAGGTCAACACGTTAGCCCTGAAATTCAAAATCGAGCAAAAGTGCGCCTGATATTTATGGGGGTGGATGCGCCTGGTCTAACAGAAGCTGCGCACAGCATCTATCTTGAAGAAATTGGTGGAGATTCCAGACCAAATTCATTCACTTGTGTCGCACAAGTAAACGAGCAAGGCAGGGGAATAATCAAGATACTTCGACCCAAGGGGACCCGGAAAGAAAGGTGACTGTGCAGGAATGTCGGGCGATTGAAGTGGCTTTTCGCTAAAAGGACATCAAGAGAGCCCAGAAAGGGCTCACTTTCTCTGCCATTCCCTCGATGTGGGGCTTAAAACGATTCGATTTTGCGGGCCGCATTAGATTCGACCAGACTGACTCTAGATTCAATCACGGCAAGCGCCGGAGTAAAGTGGAGTACGATTCGTTTAATGGGAACCCGACCCTCAAAAAGGGGCACCGGTGCCAATGAGAACTCCAGGAACAAAAAGGATTATTCGGGTTCGAGGCAATGTCTATCCTCCTCCACGAGGTCGCGCGAGCACACGACAGAGTGACGCCAGGCCCATGCGTCTTGTGCAATTCAACTGTACCATGACGCTCTATTTGGAACGTTTGGGCTATTGACTTCGCAAGGACGCAAGCGTTAACTTTAGTGTACCATGAACTCGAATCTGCCAGATGAGAGACAAGTTTTCGGGAAAGCCGTTACGGGCTTAGTGGTTTGGCAGAACCCAGAGTTTAACCGTGACGGCTTTTCACTTTTCGGGCATTCATTCGGGGAATTTACTTACCACTTTACTGTACAGTCGAGGGAAAATCCTGCAAATGGAGACGGAAAAGCGGAAGTGCAACGGTTTGCTAAACCGTCATACTCTGTTAAGGGGTATCGAGGGTTCGAATCCCTCCCTCTCCGCCAGACTACGACAAGGCTTTTCAACTGACGAAGCTTGATCGAGCAGGGGCATGAGAGCCGATGCAGTCACGGCAGAGCCGAGTGGGAACGGGTTACTGCAAGGACGGAGAGTGGAGGAGGGGTAGTTACGGTATGGTGGCGTGCTTGTCTTCTCAGAAGTGAAATTGCAGGTTTCATTCATACCGGATCAACAAGTAACTTGGAACCCAGCGTCCGAGAACACAACGACGTTTGTGAGGGCTCGATGTGAGTTTGAATTCTCGGTCGAATGGGTTCAGCCGTTTTATGCGCCCACATCTTTCTGTCGCTCCAAGTACCGCTTGCCGGCACCTTCTTATTTGTGAAACAAGGGGAGGGGCCGCATCGCAGCGTATCCGTCCATACGTGGGATTTGTGTCTCCGCACTCGCCCTTTCATATTTATGATCGTCTCAAAAAGTAATTGAATTTTAGGCAGTTAGGCGCTAAATTACTGTCTAATTTGGAGGTAAAATGCTAGCGGTCGTAGAAATAGCCGGAAAACAATTCAAGGTATCCGAAAACATGAATGTCGCTGTCCCGAAGCTCCAGGCGAAAGTCGGAGACAAGCTCACGCTCGACAAGGTCCTCATAATTGAAGACGAGAAATTGAGCGCCGTGGGCGCGGGATTCGTTAAAGGAGCCGCGGTGGAGGCCACAGTTGTCGACCACGACAGACGCGACAAGATAGTTGTCTTCCGTAAAAAGAGGAAGAAGAACTTCAAGGTCAAGAACGGCCATCGCGAGGAATATACCACCATCCATATCGATGAAATAAAGCACTAGGAGTTTTTCATGGCACACAAAAAGGGCGGCGGGAGTTCGAGGAACGGCCGCGACAGCAATTCCCAGAGACTCGGCGTCAAGACTTTTGGCGGTGAGAGGATAACAGCAGGCAGTATCATCGTCCGTCAAAGGGGAACGAAGATACTTCCCGGTGAGAATGTCGGCGTTGCCAAGGACGACAGCCTTTTTGCGCTCAGCGACGGTGTTGTCAAGTTCGAAACATATAGAAGAACCAGAAAAAAAGTAAGCGTAATTCCTCTCTGAGCGTCCGGGGGATCCTTCGGACGAGCAAGAATCAATTTGAGAAAGGGTCTCACAATGAAAATCACAGTAGTTGGGGCTGGAAATGTCGGCGCCACTGTGGCGCAACGACTTGTAGACAGGGAACTGGCAAACGAAGTAGTATTGACAGACGTTATCGAGGGCATGCCTCAAGGAAAAGGACTCGACATGCTTGAGTCGTCTCCGGTGCTCGGCAGCGACGTTAAAGTGGTGGGCGCAAACGACTACGATGCCACTGCCGGAAGCGATATTGTGGTGATAACCGCGGGCATCGCCAGGAAACCTGGAATGAGTCGGGATGATTTGCTTGCCACGAATGCGGGTGTCCTTAAAGCGGTAACCGGACAGATCGCCCCGCGTTCGCCGAAGGGCATAATCATAGTCGTGTCCAACCCGCTCGATGTAATGGTTTATGTCGCGATGAAAGTAAGTGGATTCGACAGGAATCGAGTGATCGGAATGGCGGGCGTTCTTGATACTGCCAGGTTCAGAAGTTTCATCGCTTCCGAGTTGAATGTTTCGGTCGAGGATGTACAGGCTTTCGTACTGGGCGGTCACGGAGATTCGATGGTACCGCTCGTACGGTACACGTCTGTGGCAGGGATACCCCTGAGTGAACTACTTCCGGCCGACAAGATCGAAGCAATGGTAAAGCGCACGCGCCAGGGCGGAGCGGAGATCGTCGGTCTCCTTAAGACGGGAAGTGCATACTACGCCCCGTCGGCCGCAGTGGCACAGATGGTCGAATCTATCACAAAAGACAAGAAGAGAATCCTCCCATGCTCCGTTTACCTCCAGGGTGAGTATGGAATGAAGGATGTGGTGATAGGTGTCCCCGTGAAGTTGGGCCGAAAGGGGATGGAGAAGGTCATGGAAATCAAGCTGAGTGATTCTGAGAAAGCGGAACTTAGCAAGTCCGCCGAGGACGTCAGAGCTAATATGGCCAAGGTCAAATTCGACTGATTCCGCCCCAAAAGACGGAATTGATGAAATCCCGGCAGTGAGAACCCGGCTGTTTACGAGAACCGGAACCTCTGCCGGGATTTTTTTATACGACGAACGGCCAAAGCGGAAGCGGAAAGTGACTCTTTCTAATCTTCATCCTTGATCTTCATTCGCATCATGGTTTTGGTTCCATGGCGCGTGAACGAAAATTCAACATCGTCCATCAGGGATTTCATTATATGGATCCCTCTTCCGCTGGGCTTGAGTAAATTCTCCGGCGCCAAAGGATCGGGCAACTCGTCCGGGTTGAACCCCTGTCCTTCATCTTCCACCGCCACGACAACTTCGCTTTCTTTGCATTCCAGATCCAGCGTCACTTTCTTTTGGGGATCATTCTTGTTCCCGTGAGAAATCGCGTTGTTTACAGCCTCGCTAACGGCAACAAGTAGATTGTGCTCCTGCGACTCGGAAAGCTTCAGTCCGCCGAGGACGGATTTTAGCTTGATCTCTGTCTCCTTCAAGGCGTCGCTTCCGGATTTCACGACTATATGTTCGTGCAGTTTCTTCATCAGATATTGTACTTTGCGGTCAAATCGAAATTAGGATAAACGATCTGGTTATGCAATAATTGCCCCGACACCTGGTACCATCCATCGATGCTGAGTTCGAACCGAGAGAACCTGGCCGAGAAAAACGCTGTCGGCCCCGAATTGGTTATCTCCGATGAAAACTGCCTTGATGTGGCCGTGATGTAGTCGTATTGAATCAGGGAGAGATACTTGTAACCTGCGCCGTATCTGAACGCTCCTGAAGAATATGAAAGTGACACCCAGACCGTCTTGTCCACGAAATAGTTGAGCGGGTATTCAGAGAAGCTTGACCAGTATAGCTCGCCTCTCGTGTAGAGCTTAACATGACCCAGGAAGAAGAGGGAAAGACGCGAAGTCATCTTTACGGTTGTCGAGTCCAGAAACGATACCTGACGAAAAGAAAAACTGTGAACCTGCGAGAATGCCTCGTAGTCGTACACGGTGTAGTTTGCCAGAACCTCGAACCGGTTGGAAGATTGTACCCTCGAACCAATATAATTCACGGTCGGGAAAAATCTGTAAATATAGTTCCTGTTGTTGTTCGCGCTGCGCTGGGAATCGATATATACGAGGTGTATCAGGTCCGCCTCGATCCCGAAGCCCGCGGTAAGCTCGGGCGTGAATGTATGACTCAATTCCATTGCCAGCGTATTTGTCAGCAGATCCCTATCATCGTAGTTGAGTTCACTCGGAGTATTATACCGGAAGAGGGAAGCGAGCCCCGTTATTCTTAACCTGGATTCTCCGAAGTGCAGGGCGACCTGACCCGTCAGTGTGTTTGTCGTTCCAAGATTGTCGAGCTGGGCCTGCATTGCCATTTCCTGATCGGTAAATGAGTTCACGCCGAGGAGATTTATCACCGTGTGCGACTCCGACCTGTCATCGTGTTCCATGCTTATGTTGAGAGTATCTTCGGACCAGAAAGAGGAAATCAAATCACCGCGGATCTTGAAGTCCGCGGTTCGAATCCTCGTGTCGTACAAGCTGCTTGAGGGCGTGGGGGGTCTGTATCTGTAAGTGAAATCTATCTGTCTCTGCTTGTATGCCGCAATGCCTTTCATTTGAAAGAAGAACACAGGCATGAGGATTGTGGCAGAAAAGGTGGTGCGTCCCTCGTTTCTTTCCTGAATGTTGTTCGTCACCCCGAAGAGGCTGGTTATTACAGAGTCTGTCGGAAAGTAGAAATCCCTCAACTGCGACATGTAGGCCCCGTTGAAGTCTATCAGGGCATTCGGCGAAAAGATTTGCCGATAGATCACACCAAAATTCCTGTCCGAGTTGCGTCTCGGGAATAT
Organism: Candidatus Kryptoniota bacterium; assembly: GCA_046706745.1. Taxonomy (GTDB): domain Bacteria; phylum Bacteroidota; class Ignavibacteria; order Kryptoniales; family JAKASW01; genus JAKASW01. The sequence goes on along the minus strand of JBJKPC010000009.1, from coordinate 189,973 downwards.
CTGTTCGTCATGGATAGCCAGAGAAGGGAGAAGCATACTTCCCGGGGCCGGCGTGTAAACACCGGACCCCCGAAGCGTGTATGTGAATCCACTGTTTTCCACTCCGGCTTGTCGGTCCCATTTGTTACCTGCTCCGGCAAGAAGCGTATCCTGGCCCGTGGAGTAAAACAACCCGCCGAGAAGTTGAGTGGCTCCTACTGATCCCAACCCGATTTGTCTGTTGTCGCTGACGTACCCCGAGTTGAATGAACCGAAGCCGAAAAAGTTGCCCAAGACCCGCCTGTCGACCTGGCCGGAGAAATCCTGCTCGTCTCGAATGAGGTTGGGCGAGGACTTTATCACCACGGAGCGAAATCTTTCGTTGACCCGAGCAAAGAAATCGTCTGTTTTCCAGGTTTTGTTGGCTGCACCGATCCAATTCATGGTACTAAGATCCTGGCTGAACCCCGTCAGGATGGAGTCTCCGGGAGGGCTGAAAGTCATTTGCTCTGTTTGCGAAAGCACAGCGGGAGTCATACAAAATAGTACAATCAGAACAAGGCTAAGCCGCATCTTCGAAGAAGGCGTTTATCAGCTGTTGCTCGTTCTTTGTGCCGATACTCTCGACAAGAGCATTCTCAAGATACCCCTTCTTGCCGACAAAGTCCTCCTTCCTGAATTCGCCTTCTATCCTGCCGTGATTGATGAACAGGACTTTCGAACAAACGTTTTCTACGAGGTCGAGGAGATGCGAGCTGTAGAAGACGGTGCCGCCGTGATCAGTGAACATTTTTATTACTTGCTTCAGGGAGACAACCGCCTGAACGTCGAGACCGTCAGTAGGTTCGTCGAGAATCAGGATCGAGGGGGCGAATAGCAGCGCAAGGGTGATCACCACCTTTTGCCTGTTGCCTTTCGACAAACCGCTGAGCGGCCTCCGCAGGTAGTCTTCGTAGTGAAATATCTCGCCCAGCAGATCAAGCCTGGTCAGCGCTTTCTTCCTGTCGTACTTACGGAGCATGGCCGCCATTGCGACCGTCTCAAGCGGACTCAGCGACTCGTAAAGCTTCGGCGACTCGGGAACGTAACCCACATCCCGTTTGGTCGCAGAGAAATTGCCGCGCGTTTCCGAATTTCCAATCTTTACGACTCCCGAATCCGGTTTCTCCAGGCCTACGATAATACGGGCTGTCGTCGATTTCCCGGCGCCATTGGGCCCGACATAACCGCATGCGGCGCCTTTTTCAATCTTGAAGGAGATCGAATCAAGCGCCACAGTATCGGAAAAGCGTTTATTTACATCCGAGAATTCTATGGACATCTTTAATTGTAATATCGGCTATCTTAAGCGATTTTCGAAATGTGGGAGAAACCGTTCTCTGAGACAGATCGAGCGGATTGTTTTCGAATCAACCCTTCGTCCGAACACCTTACGCGAGATGTCGCCGAAAACTCTTGCCGCGTCGAAAGCAACGGCTATATGGGCGTTCGGACGCCTCGAGCGTGACCTTAAATCCGCGATAGTCATGCCGGCAGTGAGGTCTCCTTTAGTCTCGACGGAGACGAAAGCCTCTTGGAACCTAAACCATGAAGGATTCACTGCTGCGGCAACCGCGATGGGATCGTGCAGGAAGCAGCCGTCTAGCCCATCTTTGGTGCGATGATAATTGATGTAGTAATGAAGCGCTTTTCGAAGAAGGGAAGCAAGGCGGGGAGCTAACCCGGGCTCTTTGGTGAGCGATTCAACGAGACCGCGCGGAGCAAAAAATGTCTCCGTCAGATCCAAAGGTACGAAGTTGATCTTCACTCCGCTGTTGAGAAGGAAGTCGACGGCCTCCGGATCAACGAAGACGTTGAACTCGGTGAAGTCGGTAGTGTTTCCGTAACCGGAAAACACCCCTCCCATCTGAATTATGCTCTTCACATTACGTATTGCATCAGCGTCGATCGCCGCGGCGTCGGCGAGGTTTGTCATCGGTCCCAGCGAGACGATGGTGAGTCTCTTTCCGTGCTTCCTCGCTGAATGAACGATCTCCATTGCTGCATCCCCCTTTTCCCAATCCCGAAAGTTTATGGAATGGGAGATCCGGAACCCACCTACGCCGTCAATTCCATGTACTTCCGGAGCGGTAACCAGCTTTCTGGCCCTCGGCACTGAAGCGCCGGCAAATACCGGAACCTCAAGTCCGAGTAGCTCCTTCAGATACAGTACATTTTGCGTAACCTCTCGGACAGGCACGTTGCCAGACACTGTGGTAACCATTTCTATTCTAACTTCGGGAGAATGGGCGGCGTAAATGATTGCTACGGTGTCATCGACACCCGCATCAGTGTCGATAAGTACCCTGTTCAATCGAAGATATCCGAGACCTTGAAGCTGGGAGAATATTTGAGAACTACTTTTGCAAGATCGCTTGAGATCAGGCTTTTAGGCCCGTCCATTGAATGCACGGTCTGAACATCTTTAAAGAATTTCCTGATCAATTCTGTCGCTGGGAAGCCCGTCCAATTTTCGTCTGCAGCAATAAAAAAGCGATCGAAGTTTTCGCTTTTGAATTCTATCGCCCTGGCAAAAGCTTGAGCCACATCGTGTACATGAACCCAGGCCCAGAGGTTCTTCGACCACTTGGGATAGTCGGCGATTAGCTGGCGGTAGAGTTGTCTCTCCTTGTCTTCAGGCACCCATATCCACGGGAATCGAAGGGAAACGGAATGAATCCCATATGCACGTGAAAAGCTCTTGAGCACCTCTTCCGAACACAACTTGCTAAGCCCGTACGCATCCTGAGGCTCGAGAGGATGTTGCTCGTCGATAGGAAAATAGAGCGGGACGTGACTCTGGCGTGCAAAAGCAAAGCCCAGCACCGATTCACTTGAGGCAAGGATAACCTTCTTGACCTTCTTCTCGGCGGCAAAGCGCAACGCATTGAACGTCCCAAGAGTGTTTACTTTGAACACCAACTCTTCCGGATCGTTGAGCGGAGTCGGTATGCCGGCCAGGTGGAGGACGACATCGAACTCGTCTTGTATGCCTTTGAAAGATTCGCTCTCAGTGACGTCTATCCTGTAATATTTTACATCGAATTCCGGTTCGTTCTTGTCCGCAACCGCAACCTCATAGTCGGTAGAGAGATCTTTCGCTACGTACCTGCCGACCAATCCGGAACCTCCGGTTATCAGAATCCTTTTCAAATGTCGAATGTGTCTCCTTTCTTGGGCACTGATATTTTGTTGTATCCCAAAGGGTTGAGTGATTCAATCAAGGCGGCCTGTGCGTCGTTTTCTCCATGAACAAGGAAGATGTTACGAAGCCTTTGTTTGTCGAATCCCTGGACGAAACTCACCAGATCGTCGTGGTCGGCATGGGCGGAAAAGGAGTGCATCTGCACTACCTCAGCCCGCATATCGAAGGTTTCACCGAAGATCCTCACGTTTCGCTGTCCGCTGAGAATTCGCCTGCCAAGAGTATCGGGAGCCTGATATCCAACGATCAACACTGTGTTGTTCGGATTCCCGATGTTGTTTGCGAGGTGATGAAGTATCCTGCCGCTTTCGCACATACCCGACGCAGATATTATGATTATAGGTTCTTTGATGTCGTTCAGTTTCTTGGAATCCTCCACGAGCCTGATGTACCTAATATACTCAAACCCGAACGGATCATCGTGTGCAAGTACCATCTTAAATGTATCCTTGTTGAAACATTCAGGATGAAGCCTGAACACTTCGGTGGCATTTACGGCCAGAGGGCTGTCAACAAACACGGGTATTCTGGGAAGGGCGTTGCTCTCGAAGAGTAGATGCAGCGTAAAAGTAAGTTCCTGCGTCCTTTCAACGCTGAAAGCAGGAATAATCACCTTTCCGCCTCTGTTGATAGTCCTGACAACCACTTCCCGGAGGGAGTCCTGTATGCCCTCAATGGGATCATGACGCCTACCGCCATATGTGCTCTCGCTTATCAGTATGTCCGCCTCGGTTACCGCATCGGGATTCCTGAGAATTGGGGTGCCCGATCGGCCGAGGTCGCCGGTAAACAACAGGATTTTCTCGGCACCTCCTTCGTTTATTCGCAGTCGAACCATGCCGCTACCGAGAATGTGGCCGGCATCGAAGAACGTGAGACTGACGCCGTCGGTTACGGGAGTCTCGCGGTGATAGGAGACGGTTACGAAGAGCGGCATCACGTTTAATGCATCTTCGGTATCGTAGAGTGGCTGAACGGCCGGTTCGCCGCGCCTGGCGAGTCTCTTGTTCAGATATTCTGTATCCTGTTCCTGTATCTTGGCACTGTCGGCCAGCATTATTCCTGCGAGATCCCGAGTCGCGGGTGTGGCGAATATGGGGCCCGAGAATCCCTGCTTGACGAGGTTGGGAAGATTGCCGCTGTGGTCTATGTGAGCATGGGAGAGAACAACCGCGTCAATCGATGCGGGATGGAAGAACTTGAAGTCCTTGTTTGTCTTTATGCTTTCGGCCCGCTTGCCCTCGAACAGCCCGCAGTCCAGAAGGATTCGCTTCCCGTTCACTTCGAGGAGATGCATGGACCCCGTGACAGTCCCTGCTGCACCAATAAATTGTAATCGCATACGATATTCCGGCTGATTTAAACGAATATATCCCAGAACTTCACATGATTCAAGTTAAGATGGCACGCGTACGTAATTGATTATGTGTCGGATTTTTGGTAATTTGTGTCAAACAAATCATGGTATGAAATGACGCAACCCCTCAATGTCTTATTCCTATCGTCAGAGGTCTTTCCATTTGCAAAAACCGGAGGGCTTGCCGATGTTGCAAGTGCGCTCCCGCAGGCTCTAAAGGAAATCGGGCACGAGGTCCGGCTTGCGCTTCCCAGATACGGCTTTGTGAACGAACGCAAGTTCCGCATTCACGAGATTATCAGACTTAAAGACATAGATATCCCGATCGGCAAGAAGGTAGCAAAGCTGAACGTCAAGTCTTCCTTTTTGATCGGCGAACGGACCAAGGTGCAGATTTATTTCATCGACAGTTCGGAATTCTTCGGCAGGCAGGGTATTTATCAGGACCCGAAGGCAAAGAAGGACTATGCCGACAACGACGAGCGCTTCATTTTCTATTCCAGAGGGATCTTCGAAATTCTAAAGAGGCTGGGATGGGCCCCGCACATAATACACTGCAACGACTGGCAAAGCGGGTTGGTCCCGGTCTATTTGAAGAAGATTTACAGCAAAGACCCGTTTTTTAAGAACATAAAGACGGTGTTCACGATCCATAATGTCGCTTATCAGGGGAATTTTCCGAAGGAGACCTTTCAGAAAACCGGATTACCCGCGGATGTTTTTACGCCCGATGGTGCGGAGTTCTACGATAAATTGAGTTTCATGAAGGCAGGCATAGTTTATTCCGACTACGTCACTACGGTCAGCAGCACTTATGCAAAAGAAATTTCGGACAGCAACGAATATGGCTGCGGCATGGAAGGCGTGTTGAAGAAAAAGAAGAGGGCGTTCTCTGGAATCGTCAATGGAATCGATTACTCCATCTGGAATCCGGATACCGACAACTTTATACCTTTCAAGTACAGCGTCAAAACCGCGGACGCGAAGGTGGAGAACAAAAAGTATCTGTTGAAAAGGTTCGGCAAGAAATTCGACCCCAAGGTTCCTTTGATAGGGATGGTCACCAGGTTGGTTGAACAGAAGGGGCTCGACCTTCTGATAGACGGATTCAACGAGTTAATGAAAATGAATGTCCAGCTGATCCTGCTGGGCACGGGCGAAAAACAGTATCACACCAAGCTCGACGCCCTCGCAAAAAAGCATTCCGAGCGATTCTCTCTCGAGTTGGATTACAACGATGAGCTTGCTCATCTCATCGAGGGTGCCGCAGATATCTTTTTGATGCCAAGCAAGTTCGAACCGTGCGGACTCAACCAGCTCTACAGTCTGAAATACGGTACAATCCCGGTGGTGAGGAAGACGGGAGGGTTGGCGGATACGGTAACGGAGGTAAACCCTCAGAAGGGAAGCGGGACCGGATTCTTCTTCGAAGATTACACTGCCGCATCGATGCTGAAGGCATTGTCGAAGGCGGTGGCGCTCTTCGGTGACCAGAAGAACTGGCAGAAAGTGATGCGAAACGCCATGACCCAGGACTTCTCCTGGACAAGTTCGGCAAGACAATACGAAGCGCTTTACAATAAGATCCTCCAGAAGTGACCCGGGCCGTTTTTATTGATCGGGATGGAACGATCAATGTCGATAAGGATTATCTGACAGACCCCGATGACGTGGAGTTCATTGAGGGCGCTCCCGAGGCTATCGGGGTTGCTAACGGTCTCGGACTCAAGGTGGTAATCATTTCAAATCAATCGGGCGTCTCGCGCGGCATCATGACCACCGATCAGGTGGAAAGTGTGAATCGCCGTCTGGTGGAGATGCTGCGGGCCAGGGGTGCCGGGGTCGATGCAATATATTATTGCCCTCATCATCCGGATTATGGAAATAAAGTTCAGTGCGCTTGCAGAAAGCCCGGGACGGGAATGCTGCTGAAGGCTAAAGACGAGTTCGGCGTCGATCTGAGTGAATCGTTTGTAATAGGAGATAAATGGAGCGACGTCAAATGCGGGGAAAACGCGGGTGCGTACACCTCGCTGGTCCGCACCGGGTACGGAGAAAGCGATTACCGGCGGTGCATTGACGGCGGAATCAAAATAGATTATCTTGGTAAGAATCTTTTCGATAGTATAACAAACTTTGTCCGAAAGAAGATTGAGACTGGTAATTAAGAGCTTTCTCGCCGTTGCCTCGTCGGCATTGATACTGGCGGGCTGTTCAAACAAGATAAATCAGACAGGGGCCTGGCTCGTTTCTACAGACAGTTCACAGGTACCTGTCTATTTCAACTCGCGAACCGACTCCGCGGCTATCGCAACGTCCCAGGTGAACTTCGGACTTCCCACCGGCACAAGTTCATCGCTCCTTCTCGGTATGGTACCGTGGACCGAGGCGGATCTGCTTATAAGATTTGCCGCCCTCGATCCGGTTGACAGTGCGCAGTCGATCCTATCGGCGACAATCATACTCAGTCGCACATCGTACCTTCTTCAACCCAAGGGGGAAAATGTCCAGAGTCTGAAATTTGACGGTTTCGAAATGGACTCGGTGTGGAATTCCACGACTTTCACATGGGATAGCGTCAACGCGGTTGGGTACGGCACCAAAAACATTATCATTTCGAGTGAAGTCAACGATACTGCCGTCGTACTCGGAATCGATACCGCCACCGTTAGGAAATGGGCGATCGCCACTTCAGACACCAACGTGAAAAATGACGGCATGATCGTGCGGCCGCAGAATCTCGGCGGCATGCTCTCCATACTGGGGCCCGCATACGGGGTTACCGGATATGTTCCGGTGTGCAACGTGATCTATGTAAGCAAAGCTGGTACACTGGACACTACATCAGTCGGACTGAGCTACGCGACCTCAGTCGCCAAAACCACGATAGAGAGCATTGCTCCGCCTGGACCTTACAAAATCATTCAGGCAGGCACGGGCGAAAGAGAGGGTCTGTTTTTTGATTTGAGCAAGATACCGCCGTACTCTATAGTAAATCAGGCTACGTTGACACTGTGGGCGGATTCGACAGCACAGAATCCGTTTGCCAAGGCCTTTGGAATTGATTCGCTTATGGCTTATTACGCGACCGATCGAGCGACGGGGCAATTCTTGGGATCTTCTCCCGCCATGGGTGTGCCTAACGGCAGCAAGTATACTTTTTCCGTTGGGGTGCTAGTACAACACATGATCAACGCGCAAAACAACGGATTCACGATTGTCCAGTACGACGAGTTGGACAATATCGATCCCCGGTTCATTTATGACGAGAATGCGCCTGACTCACTTAGGCCTAAATTAACCATAACCTACACACCGACGTCGAGACGATGAAGAGACTCGTGCCCACCATAACGTTAACATTGCTTCTGGTCTGCAGCGCTGCGGCGCTTGCGCAGGAGGCTTCTCCTCTGTCCGACAGGGGAGTGGGAACCTTCTCGACTTTTGCAGGTGCAAGATCCGCGGGGATGGGCAATGCCGGTCTTGCATTGATCGGCAACGGTTTCTTGAACCGGCTCAATCCGGCCACGTGGATCGGCCTGGAAAACGTTCAAGTGACACCGACATTTGATTTCGCCGGAGTGACCTCGAAAGATAATTCCCTCAATTCGTCTTCTTACGCTTTCGATGGCAATTTCGATGGAGGAATCTTTGCAGTTCCGATAGACAGGAGTTTGGGAATTTCCATGGCAGGTGGATTTACCCCGCTGAGTACCTACCAGTACAAGATCAGTGCCGCCGGCTCGGTGCCGGGGGAGCAGGGATCGGCTTATTCCATCGACAGGAATGGATCGGGGGGACTCGGTGAGGCCTTCTTCGGCGCGAGTATTTCGCCCGTCGCGGGCGTCGCTATCGGTGCGCAATTTCAATATGCGTTTGGAAGAACTCAATCGGTTAACTCCGTGAATTTCGACAGCACCAGCTTCCATAGTTCTTACACCGACAACAGCATGTACTTGCGCGGACCCGGTGGAACTATCGGTCTTATATTCGGAGATTTTGACAAGTTGACCGGTCTGAACTTTCTTAAAGGTGTTACACTTGCCGGCTATTATCGTTATGCCTACAATTTAAGCGGAACCGACGAAGCCAACAGTGTTTACCCCGACGGTCTGGATACAACTTTTTCCGGAAAGGCGTCTGGCTACATCCCGCCTGCATACGGAATTGGAATTGCAAAGGTGTTCACCAACGGGCTGTCGGCCGTCCTCGACATTCGCATGCAGCAGCTTTCGAGATATCACGATTCTTTTACGCCAAGTGGAACATTGAGAAATGAATTGTTTGTCGGCGGCGGTGTAGAATACCTGCAGGGACGCTCGATCGGATCTCTTTTTGCGAAACGTGTACTTCGGGCAGGTTTCTACTACAACAGGACCCAGTTTGTCGTGCCCACGAAATCGGGGCAAGAGAAACAGGTGAGCGAACTGTTTGCCACTGCCGGGATAGAACTCCCGCTGAGCTACACCGCGACAGTGGATGTCGGATTGCAGTACGGCTTCCGAGGTCTGGCAAGCGATCTGTTGCTTCACGAAAGGATCTTCAGACTCTACGTGTCTTTTACGTTGGGTGAAGCCTGGTTCATCCGTCCGCGGGTACAATGAGCCGCGGATGTCTTCACGGGTCTTGCACCACACGGCATTCCGGCGACGCGGGTAAACATTTCGTCCCGTGTGCGCTGCCAGGCACGTTCGGCGAGTCGGCGCGGTAAACCCGCCACAGTCACTGCAATTCAGCCGATAAGAGAAAAGTCAATCCGGACAGATACTGATTAATTTTCGTCAAGAGAGGCCATCGTTATGGATTTTCTTAAAATTCTGAAAGAATCAGACGACGAGGTGTTTCAATCCGTATTGAAAGAGATTGGTCGTCAGAATAATACTATAGAACTCATAGCATCAGAGAACTTCGTGAGCAAGGCCGTGCTCGCCGCCCTCGGTACTGTTCTAACAAACAAGTATGCGGAGGGATACCCGGGGAAACGCTACTACGGCGGGTGCGAATTTGTCGACGTGGCGGAAAACATCGCACGAGACCGCGTGAAGAAGCTGTTCGGTGCTGAATATGCAAACGTTCAGCCGCATGCCGGAAGCCAGGCCAATATGGCGGCCTACTTCTCTTTCATAAAACCGGGCGACACGATCCTCGGCATGAATCTCTCTCACGGAGGGCATTTGACGCACGGTTCGCCGGTCAATTTCAGCGGAAGGCTCTTCAACATTGTTCCCTACGGCGTCAAGAGAGACACCGGACGGATCGATATGGATGAAGTTGAAAGGCTTTCTTTCGAGCACAAGCCGAAGATGATTGTCGTGGGTGCCAGCGCATACCCGAGGGATATTGATTTTAAACGGTTCCGCGCTATCGCAGACAGCGTAGGTGCCTTCCTTATGGCAGACATTGCTCATCCTGCAGGATTGATAGCCGCGAAACTTCTTAACGATCCCCTTCCGCATTGCCATATAGTGACTTCCACTACTCATAAGACACTGAGAGGACCGCGCGGCGGCCTAATACTCATCGGCAGGGACTATGAAAACCCTTTGGGCATCAAAGCCCCCAAGAGCGGAAGGGTCAGGATGATGTCGGAAATCGTCGACTCGAACGTAATGCCGGGTATCCAGGGGGGGCCGCTGATGCACGTGATTGCCGCTAAGGCGGTCGCATTTGGAGAAGCTCTCAGGGGTTCGTTCACCGCCTACGCAAAGCAGATCGTTTCGAATGCCGGCAGACTCGCCGACGAGCTGACCCGAAAAGGCTATCAGCTCGTGTCCGGCGGCACGGACAATCATTTGCTCCTTGTTGACCTGCGTAACAAGAACGTGACAGGGAAAGACGCGGAGAAGGCGCTTGAAGAGAGCGGGATCACCGTCAACAAGAACATGGTCCCATTCGACGATAAATCTCCGATGATAACGAGCGGGATAAGGATCGGAACCCCCGCGGTGACGACGCGAGGCTTCAGAGAAGACGACATGGCCGTGGTAGCGTCTCTCATTGATCGTGTCGTGACAAACATCGGCAGCGAGAAGGTCTACGCCGAAGTGAGAGAGGGCGTTGCTGCCCTCTGTTCGAGTCACCCATTGTATGACTTTGCAAGGGAGTATTCGACCGTCAGCTCATGAGCGAGAACGTTCATGACATCGAATTGCCGGAAGAGCCGCAGAAAGAGATGTCTTTCTGGGACCATCTGGAGGAGCTCAGGAGCCGCCTGATTTGGGCTCTTGTCGGCGCCGTGATTGGAACGGCGATATGTGGTTTCTTTGCAAACGACATTGTCAACAAGTTTCTACTTGCCCCCGCAATTCACGCTAATCCGCCTCTCAAGATTCAGAATCTAAAACCGTATGGTCAGCTGGTACTCTACATGGAGCTGGTATTCGTTGCGGGATTGGTACTGAGCCTTCCGAATACTCTGTACCAGTTCTGGAAGTTCGTCCAGCCTGCTCTATATCCCAATGAACGCAAATACATATCATCCATCGTCGTTCTGTCCACTTTGTTCTTCTTTGTCGGCGGATCGTTTGCTTATTTCGTCCTTATCCCGAATGCGCTCTCTTTCTTTTCCGGCTTCGGCTCCCAGTCGATCGAAAACATCATAGATATTCAATCCTATTTCAGTTTTGTCGTCGGCATAATGCTCGCATGCGGTCTCGTCTTCGAGCTTCCAATGCTCTCGTTTTTCCTTGCAAAGATCGGAATACTCACTCCGGAATTTCTCCGAAAATACAGGAGATACGCGGTGGTTATAATCCTTATAGTGGCTGCCGCGATAACCCCGCCGGATGTCGGGAGCCAGGTGATGGTCGCTATTCCGCTCTACTTGTTATACGAAGTGTCGATAATCGTCGTCAAGGTGACACGAGCCAACAAACAGAAGAAAAAAGAAAAATCCGAGTAAATCCAAAAGGTGACACTTGAACCTTAGTGAGATCATCGCTCCCATACGCGATGAGACTAAAATATTCAACAACGAGTTCAAAGCTGCTATCCGATCAAGAGTCGGAATTGTAGATACAGTTGCCCGATACATCCTTCGTCAGAAAGGGAAAAGGATCCGCCCGATTCTCGTTTTACTCTCAGCGGAAGCTCTCGGGGGTGTCAATCCGGGCACTTACAGAGCGGCGACGCTGGTCGAGCTTCTGCATACCGCCACCCTGATCCATGACGATGTGGTAGACAGCGCAGACATGCGTCGGGGGATAGCTTCCATAAATGCGGTGTGGAAGAACAAGGTGGCCGTTCTTATGGGAGACTATCTACTTTCAAGAGGGCTTTTACTATCCCTCGAAAACGATGAGTTCAGATTCCTTAAGATTTGTTCTGTTGCTGTCAAGAGAATGAGTGAAGGAGAACTCCTTCAAATCCAAAAGACCCGTCAGTTGGAAATGAAGGAGGAAACGTACTTCAGAATTATCTCGGACAAAACCGCGTCTTTCATTTCCACATGCTGTGAGCTCGGTGCGGCCAGCGCCACCCGAGACGAGGAAGCGATCTCGCACATGCGAAATTTCGGAGAGAATCTCGGGCTTGCCTTTCAAATAAGGGACGACATCCTGGATTACGAAGGAAAGAAGGCGACTTTCGGTAAGCCGATCGGTGGGGACATACGAGAACGTAAGGTGACTCTTCCGTTGATCTATGCCTTCGAAAATGCGCCAAGAAATGTGGCTTCATCCATCCTGAAGGTTCTCAAGATGGGGAAGAGCGGATCACGAATCAAGGAAGTCATCGACTTTGCCGAGAACTACGGCGGCATTGAACGGGCACGTCTGAAAGCGGAAGAGCTTGCATGCAGTGCCAGGCAAGAGCTGGAAGGTATCCTGGACTCTCCCGCCAAAGACTCTTTATTAAAACTCTCAGGATTTGTCGTGGAGCGCGTAAGCTGAGGCAGATTTGGCGCTCGGCCGTTAGGCGGCAGACTCCAGCTTTCATACAAAACGAAAGAAGCCTGGGCGGATGTCAATGCTGAGGAGAAAGCAGGCCGAATACGTTCTCGCACTAGGCGGCGGAGGCGCGCGCGGGCTCGCGCACATCGGCGTCCTGAAGGTTCTGCAGAAGGAAGGGGTACGTATCGGGGCGATAACCGGCACGAGCATGGGCGCGGTTATTGGTGCAATGTTCGCTTATTACGCGGACGCAACAGAAGTGGAAGAAGTATTCAGGAAGTTTCTGAAGAGTTCCTTCCACGAAAAATATGCAAGGACCTTCTTTCTTCTTTCAGAGGATCCCAATGCACTGAAAGAACCTGAAAAGACGGCTGCCAGACTCGGACGGCGGTTCTTGTACCTAAAAGCCGCTTCAACGCACGCGGTCTTTTCGCGCAATATTCTGGGCGAGGCTTTCCGGCAACTTGTTCCTGACGTGACGTTTTCCAGCTTGCGCATACCTTTTGCGTGCGTGGCGGCGGACCTGCGGAGCGGCGTCGAGGTGATTCTGAGTGAGGGCAAAGTGATTCCCGCAATCGTTGCGAGTTCTTCGATCCCCGGATTTGTGGAACCGGCAAGCGTCGCAGGACATGTGCTGATTGACGGAAGCACCACCAGCACAGTCCCTGTATCGGCGGCTAGACAGCTTTATAGGGGAAGACTGCTTGCAGTGGACGTTTCGATGGAGCTGAGGAGAACGGAGAGGCTGGAGACGGCATTTGAGATTGCAATGAGATCCGGAGAGATCACCGGGTATTACCTTACTCAGAGACAGCTTTTGGCAGCAGACTTCGTGATACACCCTCAAGTGGGAAGAACGACCTGGTCGAATTTCGATAAGCTGGACGAGATGATAAAGGCAGGTGAGACCGCGGCGAAAAGGTTCATTCCAAAGCTGCGAAGGCGAAATTGAGGCCAAATTCCCTATCCTGCAGATTGCATTCCCATCGCCGGTTTGTTAAATTCAGAAACAATGGGAGTTAAACCTCAATAAATGTCCCCCTTTAGGCTTCCAAAACTGATTTTTTCCGTAATTTTTCTAATTTCGTTTGTATTCGCGGGAGTTTCCTTCCCCCAGCAGCAGGAAAACCCCCAATCGGAGCTCGCCAACCACGGTCTTCAATATCAACAATTCACCCCGACCAGAGGGATGATCGATTTGAACGGGGCCTGGTCGGCTTCCGTGGACGGCGGAAGGACTTGGCGGGATATCTCTGTGCCTTCTACCTTTGACTACGATGGGAAGGTAACCTTCCGAAAGAGGGTATACATTCCCGCCGATTTCATCGACCACAATGTTTTCAGCCTCGTGCTGGGGAACGGGGGCGTCTCGACGGAGATAAGAGTCAATCATGAATTCGTGGCGATCCACAACGGAGCGTATTCCAGAATAGATGTGAGGATACCAGACCGGCTGCTCCAGGCAGGCTCCGAGAACGTCGTTGAGATCGTATGTAGTAATAAACTCAATCCGGTATCCACAATCCCGCTCAAACAGCTTGCATTTCAAAGGAAGTGCTATGGTGGCCTTTTCCGGGACGTGTATCTAGAAGTGGAGCCCCCTATTTATATCGACCGCCCGACCGTCAAGACCGTGATCAATTCATCACTGACTTCCGCCACCGTGGAAAGTAACTTCGTTGTCTATGCGGCTGATTACTCCAGATACGGAATCGACACGAGTGCAACCACTATACCGTTGATCGCGCAGGCGGTTCTTGTCGACGAGGCGACCGCGAAAAACGTGGCTCAGTCTGCGAACATCCCGTTTGAACTCACCCAGAACCACAATGTCAATGTCCACTTGTCAATGGCCGTACAGAATCCGAGTCTCTGGTCGCCTTCTCAACCCAATCTATACAAATTGCAGTTTTATGTTTACAGAGGGAAGACGCTGATAGACGAATATACCGAGAACCTGGGTTTCAGGACGATGACGGTGTCCGGGAAAAGATTCTACCTGAACGGGAAAGCGACTTTCCTCAAGAGCGTTAACTACTCGGCTGATTATCCGGGTGTGGGTGCGGCCATGAGCCAGGTTCAGTTGGAGAAGGATGTTGCAGTAATAAAGACTCTTGGAGCAAATGCGATCCGTGTAGTGGCTTATCCGCCGTCTCGTGAGTTGTTGAACCTTTGCGACAGGTTCGGTTTGATGGTTTTTGAGGAGATCCCGCTTGTGGATGCCCCCGGTTCGGTGCTGGAATCCGGGAGATACAGAAGTTCGCTTGAAGGATATCTTCAGGAACTGGTCGAAAACACCTGTTCGCACCCTTCCGTGGTTGCTATTTCTGCCGGGAGCAATCTCGATCCGACTTCCATAGCGACTCGCCAGTATATTTCGTCTATCGCCGGGCTGGTGCACAGCGAAACAGACCAGCTGGTTTATTATACGCCGCTTACAGGAATGGCGGATACGACATCTACCTCTGCAGATTTTGTCGGATTGGATCTTTTGCCCTTCAATTCGGCGAGAGCGATGAAAGGTTTTCTTGCTGCCGTTTCCGCCGCTCCAGGGGACAAAGTGTATTGGGTATCCTCCGTCGGATCGCAGACACAAATACGAAACCATAACGGATATTCGGATCCTCTGTCACTCGAACATCAGGCGAGGTTTCTCGTCGATGCATATGAAGCCATTGAGAACGGGCAGTTCGCCGGGATCTCGGTGAACAGCTTCGCGGATTGGATGGGTGCGGTTCCGCATCTTCTTCAAAACAATCATCCCTATCTGTATACCTACGGCCTTGTGAGTTATTGGAGAGAGAAGCGTCCGGCGTTTTCGGCGGTACGCGCCCTCTTCAACGATGAGGCGCTCCCCTCTCTGCCTATCGGCAACTATTCCAATACCCCGCCGATAATCTACGTAATATTATCGACGCTCCTGCTGGTCCTCATTACTTACCTTCATTACAGCCGTCGGTGGTTCCGTGAAAGTGCTACGCGCGCAGTGTTCAGGCCTTACAATTTCTTTGCCGACATCAGGGATCAGCGAATGATCTCGGCGTTTCAGACAACCACCGTGCTCCTGCTGGTATCCGCAGGGATCTCTATATACTTATCGAGCCTTGTCTACGCGTTCAGGGATGACTATGTCTTCGACAGGATACTCGGACTGATCGTCCCGGGTGATCTTCTCAAGATAAAGATCGACTATCTCATCTGGCATCCCGTCGACTTCATAATCGTATTTACGATCTTTTTTATGGTGCTGATCTGCCTTGTCACTCTTATGATCAAGCTCTTCTCTTACATTGTGAAGTTACGTCTGCAGATGGTAAGTGCGTTCACGGTTGCCACGTGGTCGATGCTTCCGATGGCGGTACTGATCCTTGCAGATATGATTCTGTTCAGGCTGCTGAAAGATCCGCGTTTTGTCTGGGCCGCGTCTGTGATCCTGATTGCCCTCTTTCTACTCAGCCTGTTCAGGCTTTTCCACGGCATCGGGGTTATTTATGACCTCCCCACAATACGCGTTGGGCTGGTCGGCTCTCTCATGCTGATAGTACTGGTTGTCATTGTCGCGATCTACTTCAACGGGACTAATGGAATAATCGCGTACGCAAAGTTTTTCTACAAATTTATTGCTCAAAGCCGAGTGACATAGATGTTTCTTTCCAAACTAGAGCTACTAGGATTCAAATCTTTTGCTACAAAGACCGAACTGACATTCAACGGGGGAATAACGGGGGTCGTCGGGCCTAACGGCTGCGGAAAGACTAACGTCCTCGATTCTATTCGCTGGGTGCTCGGCGAACAGCGGACGAGTATGCTCCGAAGCGATTCGATGGAGAATGTCATATTCAACGGTTCGAAGAACCGCAAACCTCTGGGCATGGCGGAGGTTTCGATCACGATAAAGAACGACAGAGGAGTACTCCCCGTCGATTATTCCGAGGTGAGCATTACAAGGCGCGTATTTCGTTCCGGGGAGAGCGAGTATTTCATCAACAGGAACCAGTGTCGCCTCAAGGACATTCAGGACATGCTTATGGATTCGGGCATGGCCGCTACCGCTTATTCGGTCATCGAACTGAAAATGGTTGAGGATATTCTTCGCGAGAATACCGACGAGCGCAGGAAAATGTTTGAAGAGGCCTCGGGTGTTACGAAGTATAAAGTGAGAAGACGCGCGGCTCTTAACAAGCTGAGCGATGTCCAGCGCGACGTTCTCCGGGTGAACGATCTGGTTGCAGAGGTCGAGAAGAAGGTGAGTTCCCTGGAGCGGCAGGCAAAAAAGGCTGAACAGTACAAGCGCTTCGTGGACGAGCTCGGAACTCTCGAACGCCAGTATCTTTTTGCGGAATATCATTCGGTCATCGGTAAGGTCGGCCCGCTCAAGAGCAGCCTCAGCCAGAACGAAACCGACAAGGCGAACGCACTCAATACGCTCTCGCACGAAGAAGAATTTCTCAACTTGGTTCGTGCTGAAATCGCAGAAGTCGAGGGGAGTCTTTCGACGCTGCGTCTTCAGCGTTCCGAAAAACAGGGACAGCTCCACACCGTGGATGAAGAAATCGCCGTCCTCGCTGAACGGAAGAGGGGTCTTACAGAAAACATATCCTCCCTCGAAAGACGGAAAGTGGATCTCGGGCAAAAGAACGATTCGCTTACTTCTCAAATCGAAGAATTGCAGCTCAGCCTGGCGGAGACCGAAGAAGAAGAAAAATCGATGTCCGGAACCCTATCCTCGGAGCAGGAAGATTTCAGGAATTTCGAGCAGCAGTTGTTTGCGGCAAGAGACAAATCGAACACGAGTCACGAGAATCTGATCAGGATTTTGAACGATCTCGCCCTTAAACAAAATGAGCGCGAAAGAGCCCATGCCAGACTTGAGAGAGTTAGGTCGCACAGTGAAGAACTGGACACCAGGAAGAATCAAGTCGGAGAAGAAAAGCGTCAGCTGGTTTCCCGCCTCGAGTCGTCACGGTCGGAGAAGGAAAGACTTACATCCGAGATAGAATCCGAAAAGACCAAACTGAGCGATCTCGAGCGCAGCCGCGAGGAGCTCTTCAGCGAAAGCGAAAGAAGAAAAGCGGAAGCCCTCAGATTGAGGGAAACGATTCAAACAAACGAGGCTAGGATCGATTTTCTGAACGGACTCGTGGAGCATCTCGAGGGCGTGCCGGATGGAGCCAAGGCACTTGCCCGCGGAGAAATAGAGGGGCTTCCTAAATTTGAAATTCTGAGCGATGTTTTTTATGTCGAGCCCGAATACAGGATCGCGGCCGAGTCGATACTCGGTGAAGCATCCAATTTTATGGTTGCGCCGGATGAGCACGCAGCCTTGAGCGCTGTTGATGCGCTTCGCAGCCGGGATCTCGGTAAGGTGACGTTCATTTGCCTCGATCGGGTACACGACACGGACTTCCATTCAAGCCCGGCCGATTTCAGGAGGCTCATGGATCATATCCAAATGGCGCCTGAGCACGATCTGATAGGGAAATTCTTCTTCCATAACGTTGCCGTAGTGGAAGGTTATTCCGAAGCGGAGCGGGTACTGAGCCAGGATTCATCCATCTTCTGCGTCAACTTCAACGGAGACGTTTACTCCGCGAAGGGTATTATACGCGGCGGAAGCACACGGCGAACCGAAGGAGGAAGGGTCGGAAAACTTAGACAGCTTGAAGAACTGAGAAATGCCCAGTCGCAACTTGTTGCCGAATTGTCCGGCCTCGACAAGACGATAATGGAACTGCAGTCGCAGATCGATGCTCTCCCGATCAAGTCGGGCAACGAAACTCTTAGAAAGCTCGAGTTGCAGCTGGCACGAATAGAGCAATCAAGTCTGGAAAACGAAAACGCCCTGCAGAGTCTCGTGACACAGATCGACGATATGGAGACCCGAATCTCGAGGCTCGGAACTGAAGTCAGCGAGGCTGCGTCCGAACTCGATTCGGTGGAAATCGCGCTGACGGAGCTCAGCTCTTTGAAGAGCTCGTCCGACCGCGAATATCAGGCGGCCCTCGAGGAGCTCAAAGTGATCGAGGAAGAATACAGGCTGAAAAACGAGCAGCTGCGCGAGGCCCAGGCACAACACATTGAGTGCATAAACAAGCTCAACTTTCTGAAGCGCGAAATCGAGACGTCGCAGGAACAGGTGAGTACCAACCTCGATTCAATTTCAAGGGCGGATGAAGATATAACTTCAATGGGCTCCTCGATCGAACAGCTCCAACAAAAACTCCGGGAACTGGAGGAGGGAAAGGCAAACCTCGAGCTGGAGACCAACGCACTCGACGGCCAGCTCAAGGAAATGGACGCCAGACTTATGGAGAAGAAAAGCGCTGAGGGAGCTGAGGAGAAAAAACTAAAGGAAGCCCGAACCAGCCACGAGACCGCGGTTGAAGCTGTCCACCAGGTGAGCCTGAAGATAAGTGAGCTTGAAGCGCAGGCCAAGGGTCTCGTGGAACGCGCCCAGGAAGAATTCAATTTCGACATCGTCGGCCAGACCCGGGAATCGTTGAAACTGCCGGAGGACTTCGATATCGGAGCGGCCAGGGAAAGGGTGAACTACTTGCGGGGAAGAGTCGACTCGTTCGGTCCCGTCAACCTGGTGGCATTTTCAGAATATAGTGAAGAGAAACAGAGGCTCGATTTCCTCGTGGCCCAAAGAGGTGATTTGCTCGAAGCGGAAAAGACCCTGACGAAGACTATCGACGAGATAAACCATACAGCTCACCAGAAATTTCTCGAAACGTTCGACCAGATAACCGAAAACTTCAAGACCACGTTTCAAAGCCTGTTCGACGGCGGCGAAGCCGATCTGAGCCTGGAGCCCAATGTGGATCCGCTCGAATCGAAGATCGAGATTATGGCCAAGCCCGCGGGGAAGCGGCCTCAGTCAATCGACCTTTTGTCGGCCGGAGAAAAGACACTTACAGCTATCGCCCTACTGTTTGCGATCTACCTGGTGAAACCGAGTCCGTTCTGCATACTTGACGAGGTCGACGGTCCACTCGACGACAATAACACGGACAATTACGTCCGTATGATCAGAAAATTCTCGAATGAGACTCAATTCATCGTCATCACTCACAATAAACGGACGATGGAGGCTGCGGATACATTGTACGGCGTCACGATGCAGGAACAGGGTGTATCCAAAGTCGTGGCAGTGCGGTTCGTAGACGATTGGGTAATGAATCAATGACGGGACTTACTCCGAGAGTGTTTGTGGATTTCGACGGCACAATCACCAAGCTGGATGTCGGGAACTCCTTCTTCCGAAAGTTCGGGAATGAGGAAGAGTCCCTTAGGGACGTGGCGAAGTGGAAGAACGGGCAACTCTCCGGAAGCGGACTCCTGCTGCAGGAAGCGAAATCCGTGCGCGTGAAGAAAGAGGAAGCACTGCTGTTTAGCCGGAGTTGTGAAATCGATTCTTCCTTCAAAGAGTTCGTGTCTTTTTGTCGCGAATCGAATATCGACATGACGATTCTAAGCGACGGTCTCGATTTCTACATTGAAGAAATATTGAGAACAAACGGAATATCAGGGATCCCTTTTTACTCGAATCGCGCTCACTTCGATTCAAACACCATCTCGATAGAACTTCCATATGAATCCGACTGTACCAAGTGCGCTAACTGCAAGGGATACCAGATACTGAAAAGATCGGGCCCCGACGACGTCATCATCTACATCGGTAACGGGTATTCCGACAGATGTGCCGTTCAATATGCCGACATTGTCTTTGCCAAGGACGACCTGTTGAAGCACTGCGAAGAAAACAACATAACGTTTTATCCGTTCGACAGTTTTAAGGATGTACTTGCAAAGCTTAGGAAGATCGCGTCTTCCGGGAATTTCAGGAAACGCCACCGCGCCGAACTAAAACGAAGAGAGGCTTACTTAGCAGAGTGACAGATAGTGTTTCGAATGACAAGCCGAAGGGTGCCTCGGACTGGAGAAATTATTTGTTCACTTACCGCAGTTACACCCCGATTCCGTTCCTGGTGGTCATGCTTATTTTTGCCAAACCGACCACTGCATCGCTTATTGTTGGTTTTCTGATAGCTCTTCTAGGCGAGGCAACTAGATTCTGGGGCGTATCATATGCGGGAAGTGAAACTCGCACTACCGGCACCGTGGGCGGCACTCAGCTTGTAACCAGCGGACCGTACGCCCATGTCAGAAACCCTCTTTACATCGGCAACATATTCATGTATGTCGGCGTCGGCGTCATGTCGAACGCCCTGATGCCTTATCTCCCGCTCGTCGCCCTGGTCTATTTTATATTTCAGTACTCGGGAATTGTAAGTCTGGAAGAAGAATACCTGGAAAAAACGTTCCCGGAATGGGCCGATTACGAGATGAAGATCGGACGTTTTGTTCCCAGAATTACACCGTACGAAAGCGAAACCCGGCTGAAGCCGGATTTCATGAGAGCTCTCGTTTCAGAACGGTCGTCCCTTTTGGCGCTCGGCTCGATCTACGTGGTTTTGTGGGTGATTTTCGTCCTGAGAGGTGCGGCTTGACAAAGACTCTGTTGATTGTAGCGGGTGAAGCGTCCGGCGACAAGCACGCCGCCCGTCTTGTCGAGAGTCTGAAAAGACTGGGAGACGTCAGAGTGCTCGGCGTTGGCGGGGACAGGATGAAAGCTGCGGGCGTCGAGCTGATACACCATGTCAAAGAGATGTCGGTCATGGGATTTACCGACATCGTCGCAAAACTGCCGTTCTTCAGAAGGGTCAGGCACGATCTGTCGAAGTCCATAAGGGATGAAAACCCGTCGGCAGTCATCCTGGTCGACTATCCAGGTTTCAACTTGCGATTCGCCAAGCTTGCCAGGAATGGCGGAACAAAAGTGATTTACTTCATAAGTCCTCAGGTCTGGGCGTGGGGAAAGAGAAGGATTGCAAAGATCAAGCGGACTGTCGACCTGATGCTGACTATTTTCAAGTTTGAAGAAGAGATGTACGAGAAGGAAGGCGTGGATGCCCATTTCGTCGGACATCCGCTTCTGGATGAATTGCAGGATTATGGCCCCGAGGATGTCGGAAGATTCAAAGAGAGTCATTCCATCGCGCCCGGGACTAAAATCCTGGCGCTTTTTCCCGGCAGCAGGCTGCAGGAGGTCAGCAGGATTCTTCCTACGATGCTTGAGTCTGTCGCCATGCTTAAAAAAGAACTGGCATCCGCCGGCACAATAGTGGAGGCCTTGGTGGGCCGTGCTCCGGGAATAGATGAGCGCATATACGAGGGGATCATAAGACGGTCAGGCCAGAATGTCAGGCTCGCAGAGGACGGGGAATTGCTGATGAGCGCCGCAGACGCAGGTATGATAAAGAGCGGAACCGCAACTCTGGAAGCTGTACTCCACGATCTTCCCATCGTGGTCGTATATAAAACAGGACGGCTGAATTATCTGATCGGACGTATGCTGGTCAAACTCGATTCGATTTCTCTCGTGAATATTGTTGCGCATTCGAAAATCGTTGAGGAACTGGTCCAGGATGATTTTACACCTGTTCGGGCAACAAAGGCTTTGAGTGACATTTTCACGCAGCGTGCGGTCGTCGACGAAATCAGACGGAAGTATGCAGATTTAAAGAAAATACTTGGTGCCAAAGGTGCGTCGGACCGCGCCGCGGAATTGATCCTGAAATCGATTTGAAAAGATGAAGCAGGGTATTCGCAACATATTGCTGCCGATGAGCGCACTGTACGGAGGAGTTGTGTTCCTCCGCAACTTCGGTTATGACAAAGGGATGTTCAAAGTAAAAAAGCTGCCGGCCCCGGTAGTTTCAGTAGGGAACATAACGGTAGGTGGTTCCGGGAAGACTCCGTTTACAATATTTCTGATAGGCAAATTCCTTGCGCTCGGAAAGAAGCCCGCCGTTTTGTCGAGGGGATACAAGCGCTTGACCGACGAACTGGTTATTTCGTGTCCGGGCTGCGGGGATGAAGTCGATGTGCAGATGGTCGGCGATGAACCCGCGTTAATATCGCTGAAATTTCCCCAGGTACCTGTTGCCGTCTGTACCGACAGGCATCGTGCGGGACTCGCGGTATTGTCGAAATATGGAGCCGATGTTTTTGTACTTGACGACGGGCTACAGAACCGGGAGCTTCATCGCGATCTTGATTTTGTTTTGCTGAGGCATACTCTCTTAGATTTGCGGGATCATTACCTGCCGGCGGGTAATCTTCGAGATTCGAAGAGGAGGATTCGCGGTGCCGACATGGTTGTCCTGACGGCACATGAGAGTTTCGGCCCGTCGGAGAGCATCTCCGAAAGAGTTGGAGAATATACGGACGCGCCAGTGGCAGGTGTCAGTTACATTGCTACAGGCCTTTTCGATTCCGCCGGTGCTCGATACCCGATTGAATCTCTTCGCGGGAAAAAGGTAACAGCCTTCTGCGGGATTGCCAATCCGGACCAGTTCTTTGAGAACGTCGAATCGCTATTCGGCACGGATATCGTTCGTAAGAGATTTCCGGATCATCACTGGTATGACGAGTATGACATAGATGAGATCATGGAAGGCCAGCAGGAGTCGGTCGCAGTGACGACCGCAAAAGACGCAGTCCGCATTTTTCAGGACGAAGAGCTTTCACAGCTTGAGGATGTGAGAAGGATCTTTGCGGTGGAAGAAGAAGCATCCGTGAATTTCGGGGAAGAGTATATCGACGGCGCACTGGACAAGGTTTGTGGAAAGATATATGCCTAGAGTCGGTATGTCGGATTGCGGCGAAAAGAACGAAAAGTACAGGGAGTATTTGACGAGACTTCCCAAGACGCAAGTCGTCATTTTGAATGAGCAATCCGTGTCGGATCTGACGGGCTGCAATGCACTGGTTCTAACCGGCGGAAAAGATGTTGCACCTGAATTGTATGCGGACTGGCCCGACGAGACGGTCCAGGCAGACTCGGCCCGCGATGGAGTCGAGTTCACGCTTATCGAAACGGCAATGAAAAACCGGCTTCCAATATTGGGGATTTGTCGCGGACTGCAGGTATTGAATGTATATTTCGGCGGTAGTTTGGTCATAGACCTGGAAAAATACTACGGACGAAATCACAGAGCATTATCGAAGAATGAAGACAGATATCACGGCGTGAGACTCCTCAGTAATTCACGCCTTGGAGGATTTATACAACGAGAGACCGGACAGGTAAACAGTGCTCACCACCAGGCGGCCGACAGGATCGGAAGCGGGTTGAGAGTTACCGCTAGAGCAGACGATGGGACTGTTGAGGCAATGGAAGGAAACGATGATTTACCGAGTCGAATTATCTCGGTTCAGTGGCACCCCGAGAGGATGTCATTTGAGAATCCGTTTGCGCGTGGGGTGCTCGACCTGTTCCGCACCTCTGTTTCACAGAATAACAATTCCGAAAACTATGCATATGGAGGTTAGAAAATGAGCAAGCAAAAGTACGTCTATTTCTTCGGCAACGGGAAAGCCGACGGAAGGGCTGAAATGAAAAATTTACTCGGCGGGAAGGGGGCGAACCTTGCAGAAATGACGAATATCGGTTTGCCGGTTCCTCCGGGATTTACAATCACCACGGAAGTCTGCACCTACTACTATGCCAACAGGAAAAGTTATCCCAAGACACTTAGAGACGATGTTGCAAAAGCTATGAAGCGTCTCGAGGGTGCTGTGGGAGCAAAATTCGGCGACAAGAACAACCCCCTGCTCGTTTCGGTCAGATCCGGCGCAAGAGCTTCGATGCCGGGGATGATGGATACGATTCTTAATCTCGGCATCAACGATTCCGTCGTGGAAGGTCTGGCGAAGAAGACCGGGAACGAGAGGTTCGCTTACGATGCATACAGGCGTTTCGTGCAGATGTATGGCGATGTAGTTCTCGGCTTGAAACCCACTCATAAGGATGAGATCGACCCGTTCGAAGCTATCATCGAGAAGAAGAAACATGAAAGGGGAATTACGAGCGACACTGAACTGACCGCGGAAGACCTGAAGGACCTTATAAAGCAATTCAAGTTTGCAATCAAGGAAAAGACTGGAAACGATTTTCCTGAAGACCCTATGAAGCAACTCTGGGGAGCGATCGGAGCCGTATTCGGATCATGGAACAACGATCGTGCAATTGCCTACAGGAAGATGTACGATATTCCTGAATCGTGGGGGACAGCGGTCAGCGTTGTGGCTATGGTATTCGGGAATATGGGAGAATCTTCCGGAACGGGGGTGGCTTTTACCCGTGATCCTGCAACAGGCACTAACAAGTTTTACGGTGAGTACCTGATGAACGCGCAGGGTGAAGACGTTGTCGCCGGAATCAGAACTCCGATACCGATCTCAAAGCTGCAGAATCAAAATCCGAGAATCTACGGCGAGTTGGAAAAGATCCGCAAGACCCTGGAGAAACACTATAAGGATATGAACGACATAGAGTTCACGATCCAGGAAGACAAGCTCTATATGCTCCAGTGCCGGGTCGGGAAAAGGACTGCGTTCGCTGCGATTAAGATGGCTGTCGACATGGTCGATCAGAAGCTGATCAGCGACAAGGAAGCTTTGAGCAGGATAGAGCCCGACCAGCTGAATCAACTGCTTCGACCCGTATTCGATCTCAACGAGAAGGACGCGGCAGTGAAGAACGGAAGGCTCCTTGCGAAAGGCCTTAACGCAGGTCCCGGAGCGGCGACGGGAAGGGTGGTTTTCAACGCGCCTGACGCTGAAGAGTGGAACAACCGAGGCGAGGTGGTCATTCTGACGCGCATTGAGACCTCCCCGGAGGACATAAGGGGTATGAACGCTGCAGTGGGGATACTCACAGCAAGAGGTGGAATGACGTCTCACGCTGCCCTCGTCGCAAGACAGATGGGAAAGGTCTGTGTCGCAGGGTGTTCAGACCTCGAGATCGACTATGTAGCTCGTACCATGACGGTGAACGGTAAAGTCGTCAAGGAAGGGGACTGGATATCTATCGATGGAACAACCGGAGAAGTGATCGACGGTAAAGTCCCGACCAAGCCGTCTGAAGTTCTGCAGGTCCTTATCGACAAAACCCTCGATCCGAAGGATGCTCCTGTGTACCAGGAGTTTGCTAAAGTTCTGAAGTGGGCAGACAAGTACAGGACGCTTAACATCCGCACAAACGCTGACCAGCCCGATCAGGCATCGAACGCGGTTTCCTTTGGAGCGGAAGGCATCGGCCTCTGCCGGACAGAGCATATGTTCTTCGGAGAAGGAAAAATCGGACCGATGCGCGAAATGATCCTGGCCGATACTCTGGAGGCGAGGAAGGAAGCGCTGTCAAAGCTTCTTCCGTTGCAGCGCGCCGACTTCGAAGGACTCTTCAGAGTGATGGCCGGACGCCCTGTAACGATCAGGACGCTTGATCCTCCCCTTCACGAGTTCCTCCCGCACGAAGAGAAGGCGCAAAGGGAGCTCGCCGAACAAATGGGAATCACTTATGAAAAGATTCACCAGAGGGTCGAAGACCTGCATGAGTTCAATCCCATGCTCGGCTTCCGAGGATGCAGGCTGGGCATCATCTATCCGGAGATTACAGAAATGCAGTCTCGGGCGATATTCGAAGCCGCCGCTAATGTCCGCAAGGAAGGGATGAAGGTGGAGCCGGAAGTCATGATTCCGCTCGTGGGCAACGTGAAGGAGCTCGAAAACCAGGCAGCCATCGTTCGCCGGGTCGCTGACGAAGTCATGAAAGAAAGCGGAGCGCGGTTCAACTACCATGTCGGTACGATGATCGAAATACCGCGCGGCGCAATTACCGCGGATGAGATCGCCACTGTCGCCGAGTTCTTCAGCTTTGGAACGAACGATCTGACTCAAACGACGCTGGGAGTCAGCCGCGACGATGCCGCGAGATTTCTAGTTCCATACACCAAGAAAGAAATTTACGCGAAGGACCCGTTTGAAGTCCTGGACCGTGATGGTGTCGGCTCTCTCATGAAGATTGCCAAAGAAAAGGGACGCTCGGTAAAACCGGATCTCAAAATTGGCATTTGCGGCGAGCATGGCGGTGAGCCGTCGTCCGTGGAGTTCTGTCACATGATCGGTCTCAACTATGTCAGTTGCTCTCCCTTCAGGGTGCCGATTGCGCGTCTTGCGGCGGCCCGTGCGGCTCTTTCCTATCCTGTCAAGAGTGCAGGCTCCACAAAGAAGGCTGTAGGCAAACCCGCTAAGAAGGCGGCGAAGAAGACAAGGACAAGGTCGAGAAGATAATACAGTCGTAGTCCCGCCCGTCCCCCGTGCAGCGGGGGACGGGCCAACTTAATCAAACAAAGGGATTATGTTAAAATGAAACTAACAGACTTCAAATATGCGGTTCCGAGGAACCTGATTGCGAAGACACCGGCGCAGCCGCGGGATCACGCACGCCTGATGGTCCTCGACAGGAAAAATCAGCAGATCGAGGATGAGATCTTTCACGACATAGCCGGTTACTTTCAGAAGGGAGATTCGCTCGTAGTAAACGAGACCAAGGTGTTCCCGGCCCGGCTGCTCGGCAGAAAAGAGAAGACCAACGCCAAGATCGAAGTCCTCCTGTTGAGGGAGCTGAATCATGAGGAAGGTATATGGGATGTAGTCGTCGAGCCGGCGCGAAAGGTCAGAATCGGCAACAAGATATATTTTGACGACGAGAAGA
Source organism: Candidatus Kryptoniota bacterium (assembly GCA_046706745.1). Taxonomy (GTDB): domain Bacteria; phylum Bacteroidota; class Ignavibacteria; order Kryptoniales; family JAKASW01; genus JAKASW01. The sequence continues at coordinate 162,878 of JBJKPC010000009.1, read as the reverse complement.
TTCATGCCGAAGTAATTGACAACACGACCAGCCGCGGGAGAACCATCAAGTTCAACTACAAGGGCGACATCTACAAGATTCTGGACAAGATCGGCCAGATGCCTCTCCCTCATTATATCAAGCGCGATCCGACTGAAAGGGACAAAGAAGATTACCAGACCATTTATGCGAAAGTTGTCGGCGCGGTCGCTGCTCCCACGGCGGGTTTGCACTTCACCAACCGGCTTCTGACCAGGCTTCACAAGAAGGGGGTGAAAATACTCCCGGTAGTGCTGCACATAGGAATCGGCACCTTCAGGACCGTAGATGTGGAAGACCTCACCAAACACAGGATGGATTCCGAGTTTTATGAGGTGCCCCTCGAGACTGCAAAAGCCATCAATCAAAGCATCGACAGCAAGAAGAGCGTGTTTGCGGTAGGAACTTCCGTTGTCCGTGTCCTGGAGTCCAACGTAACGACTGACAACCACGTAAAAGCCGGCAGGGGGTGGACCGACAAATTCATTTATCCTCCGTATGATTTCAAGATCGTGGATCATCTCGTAACGAATTTCCATCTTCCCGAGACGACGTTGATTATGCTTGTCAGCGCATTCACGGGCCATGAGTTTATGATGAAAGCATACAAGAAAGCCGTCAAGGAAGGATACCGGTTTTATAGTTACGGCGATGCGATGCTGATATTGTAAATGGGAAGGAAAGTCGGCGTAATAATCCCCGCCGCCGGTGCAGGAGAGCGTTTGGGCGGAGTAAGTAAACCCCTGATAGAGGTAGACGGCAGGCCGATACTCTTCAGGATCCTTTCTCTCTTTGCGCGCCTGCCCGGGGTATCGCGAATTTGCATAGCAGTCCCCAATTCTGCTATAAACAGATTTCGACGGATAGTGGAAACGTCGGGATTTCAGAATATTACGGATATTGTAGAAGGCGGCGCGGAGCGACCTATCTCCGTGAGGAAAGTCTTTCTTGCCATAGCACCCGGTCTTTCAGATGATGACCTTGTTTGCATTCATGATGCAGCGAGGCCTCTTCTTTCGGAAGATGACCTTAATAACGTCATTGCTCGGGCATGGGAGCACGGAGCCGCGTTTCTCGCTTCAAAAGTGAAGGATACACTCAAAGTCGTCGATGAGTTCGGGCATTCCGTTTCGACTTTAGACCGCTCAAATATTTTCGCCGCTCAGACCCCGCAGGTGATGAAAGTCGGTCTTCTCAAGGAGGCTTACGCTAGAGTGCCTGATTACTCCACAGTAACGGATGAGATCATGCTGTTGGAGAGGATAAAGGTAAAAGCCCTCGTCGTAGCCCCCAGGCATCTGAACTTCAAAGTCACTACTTCGGAGGATTTGGAGCTTCTGCTGAAACTCCTCTCTTGATATATTTTGCACTGAGATAGTCGGAGGGAACGACTTTCTTTCCGTCGCTCAGTGCACGTCCGAACTCTTGTCCCAGCTCATTAGTGAACAAGTCTCTAGGATCCGCGGCGGTGTCGAGCTTCAAGGCGACCTCACCGCTCTCCACGAATTTGCCAATCGCTTCCGGGATCGGTCTGGCGCCCGTTTCGTATGTGAGATAAGCCGAACCGAAAAAATGCACGAGTTTGTCGCTGTCGCCGGTGCTGTCTTGCGGAGAGTCCGGAAAGAAATATCGGGGGAGCTTTCTATAGCGGGCAGCTGCGTCCGCCGAGTCTTCCGTAGGAAGAGGAATAGTGAGCGTTCCGAGAAGGGGAAAAGTGGGTCTGATGTATGTCCTGTTCAGAACGGCGACCGAAGCGGCGAGAAGCGCCGTACTGACACTGTTGTCCGAAAGCTGCATCGCCTTCCGGAAAATCATATCGATATGGCGCAGCTCTGCCTCTCTGTCGTGGGTTACCGGCGGAAGGTCTTTCCTGATATATGCACGCAGGTCGTCGGTGACCCGGGATATTTTCGGCTCGAAAAGCCTCTCCAGGAACTTGAACTGGGCCGATGCACGTCCGGCGGACATCAGGAGAAGCACAAAGGCCGCAAAAAGTTGAAAACCTATATGCTTCAAGTCTGCAAAACGCCTACGTTGAACCGCGGCAAGTCAGGGTTGTTGTTTGCAATCTCGATCCCGTTTGAAATGGCCGGTCTGATATCCAGCGGATCTATGATCTCGTCTACCCAAAGCCGCGCCGCGGCGTAAGTCGGTTCCATTTCCGTCTCATAGCGTTTATTGATTTCGTCGAGCAGCCTCTCCTGCTCCTCTTTGGAAATCTTCTTGCCTCCGCGCTCCATTTGCTGAACCCTGATGCTCAAAAGCGTCTTGCTTGCCTGGTCTCCGCCCATGACCGCGATTCTCGCAGACGGCAATGCGAATATAAAGTGCGGGTCGTAAGCTTTTCCGCACATTGCGTAATTTCCTGCCCCGAAGCTGTTGCCCATTATTACGGTAAATTTTGGCACTGTGGAATTGGCCACTGCATTGACCATCTTCGCACCGTCTTTGATTATTCCTCCTCGCTCTGCTCGTGTTCCAACCATGAAACCGGTGACATCCTGCAGAAATACGAGAGGTATTTTCTTTTGGTTACAGTTCATTACGAACCTGGCGGCTTTGTCAGCGCTATCCGAGTAGACCACGCCGCCTATCTGCATCTCCAACGAATCGTCAGGATGCCTCGATTTCACGACGGTCCGCTGGTTCGCCACAATGCCGACGGCCCAGCCGTCGATTCTCGCGTACGCGCAAATAAGGGATTTGCCGTAAGAGGCCTTGTACTCGTCGAGCTCGCTGTTGTCTGTTATCCTCGCTATAACCTCGTACATATCGTAAGGTTTTGAACGATCGCCCGGGATGATCCCGTAAATTTCGTCGGGGTCTCTCTTCGGAGGCTCCGGCTTGACTCTGTCGAATCCGGCCGATGGAGTTTTGCCGGTTTTTGAAATAAGGTCGCGGATGAGGTTGAGAGCCTCCGCGTCTGATTCGACCTCGTAGTCTGTTATTCCTGAAACGGATGAATGAGTATCGGCACCGCCGAGTCTCTCCACGTCTGTATCTTCGCCTATTGCGGCTTTTACCAGATAAGGACCCGCAAGAAAAACGCTCCCAGTTCCTTTGACAATAATAGACTCGTCACTCATTATGGGCAGGTACGCCCCGCCGGCAACGCAAGGTCCCATGACCGCCGCGATTTGGGGAATACCGAGTGAACTGATAACAGCGTTGTTGTAAAAAATCCTTCCGAAATCGTCCCTGTCCGGGAATATCTCGGACTGCATCGGAAGGAAAACACCCGCTGAGTCGACAAGGTAAATTATCGGAATCCTGTTCTTTAGCGCTATCTCCTGTGCGCGCAGATTCTTTTTGATGGTCATGGGAAAGTAGGCTCCCGCCTTGACAGTCGAATCGTTTGCCACGATGACGACACTTCTGCCGTGTACTCTACCGGTTCCCGTCACGATTCCGGCAGAGGGGGCTCCGCCGTATTCTCCGTACAGGTTAAGTGCGGCCAGCGTTCCGAATTCCCGAAAGACCGATCCACGATCGATAAGGTTGCTGATGCGCTCTCGCGCCAGCATCTTGCCGCGCTTTTTCTGTCGCGATGCCGAAATTTCGCCTCCGCCTTTGTACACATCCTCGATTTGTCTTCTCAGTTGTTCCAGCAGGCGTCGGTTAAAGATCTGATTCTGAGAATAGACGGCGTCGTGTCGGATGGTGGTGCCGCAGGTTTTCATTGCGCATGCCTCATTTTGAATTGACTTCTCGCCGCATCGAATATGCCGTCCCTGCAGTCCGGATGAAGGGTCTCGACGGAATTGGCGCAGGCGCCGCATGCCGGCCGGCATTCTTGATTGTAGTGAGCGGCGTATGGCAATTCGACCTTTGCTTCAATAAGCTTATTCAATCTGACCCCTTTTTCCAAGAACAGGATTGGACCTTTAGGGTTCTCCCCGAGCACGAGAGCGGCGTAGCTGCGGGAGTTGTGCAGGGAGCAAGTTCATTGACATTATGGCGTAAGGATTCTATATTATCATTCGAAAAGATGCAGCGTAAATCACCGCACGAGAAATCAGCGTCAGCGAAGCTGACGTTTGTTGTATTATCTGACGCAGAGAAGCCGTCGCGGAGTTTCAAGGCAACGAAGTTGCAGTTGACGCTGGTCGTTCTTTTTGGAATTGTAGCTGTCGGGGGCGCAAGTATATTTGCTGCGGTCGACACGCCTCTCGGCGAATTGATACTTCCTTCTTACTTCAGCTCTCAGGCCGAGCAGCTTCAGAAGGTGCGCGTCTTGGAGACCAAGGTGGATGCGGTCCAAAGTCAATTGACATACTTGGCCGCCTACAACATTAAGCTGAGAAGGGCTTTGGGAGATACAGCGGTTAGCGATACGAGCTTGCCACCCGTTGCTCCCAATATCCCGGTCGCCGGCGTTGTTCAATCCACACCGAACTCGTCTTACGACGAAGCGAAGAATTATGCGGCGCCTATACCAGCACAAGCGAAGGAAACGGTTGCTTACAAAACGGTGTCATCGCTTGGCATGGACCGGGATGTATTTCCGCTGATGATGCCTGTGCAGGGTTTTGTGACCCGAGGAGTCAATTATGCGATTCAGCATTACGGCATAGATATATCTGCTCAGGAGGGAGCGCCGATAGTCGCTCCCGCGCCCGGTGAGGTGGTCTTCTCCGACTGGACTCTGACGGGCGGCAACACGCTGATCATTGCACATGCCGGTGATTTCATGACGGTCTACAAGCATTGTGAGAGGATTTTGGTGTCCGTCGGTGCGAAGGTCTCGAGAGGGGAAGCGATTGCGCTGGTCGGATCTACAGGGACGACGAGTACAGGGCCGCACTTGCATTTCGAATTGTGGCGTGACGGGAAGAATTTGAATCCAGAGAACTACTTACTAACCAAGAACTGACATGGCAAAAGAAGAAGCACAGATTAACATAATCGCACACAGTTCGCGCTTCGAAGGGAAAATAACGAGCCCCGGGAGCCTGCGGGTGGATGGTCAGGTCAATGGTGACATATCGCTGGCAGGCGATCTGGTTGTCGGTGCGAACGGCGATATAACCGGAAATGTCGAGGCACAGACTGTGACGGTCGGCGGAAAGATCAGTGGGAACATTACCGCCAAGGCCAAGCTCCTGCTGGAGAACAAAGCTAGGATCAAGGGCGATATCCGTGCTTCCAAGCTTGTTATCGACGAAGGCGCGATGTTCGACGGTAAATGCGACATGAGCGGAGACAAGCGTCCAGACCAAAAGAGTGAGTTGTTCAGGTGATTTGTGCCGAGGGCGAAAAAGAAACAGACCCTCGCTGAAACTTACAGGCAGCTCGGTCCCTATATGGGGCTGGGCACGGAGCTGGCTGCTTCGGTTGTCGGTATGCTTTTGATTGGATATTTTCTCGACGAGCATTTCAATACATCGCCGTGGCTTCTCCTGACGGGAGCGGCTGTAGGATTGATCGGCGGCTTCTATAATTTCTTCAGAGAAGTACAAAAGCTAGACAAGATTGGCAAAAGGAAAAGAGACTGATCTCCCGATTCTGTTGATGCGTAAGAATATGATCAGGACGGTCTTGATCGTCGTGGTCGTCTTCGGGTTGATTTCAGTCCTGGTTGTCGGCGGAAATGCGGACAGTTACTTTGCGGCATCGTACTTTCTCGGCGCTCTGCTGGGAGTCGTGAACGGTGCGGTGGGATTCGTTACCATCGAACTGTTCATAGATAAAGAAACTCTCGCCTTTCTGCAAGGAGTCTTCCTCGGGATGGGCATACGGCTCGTGCTCCTCCTCGGAGTCTTCGTGTTTTTGCTAGAAGTGGTCCGAGTCGAAGTTGCCGGCCTGGTGAGTGGCCTTTTTGTTTTTTACTTCACGATGACGACAATCGAGATTATCTTCCTAAATAAGAGGATCGCGCTGAAGAAGGCGATGAGAGCGAGATAAAAGTGATTTTTGGACTCCTATCCGGTGCTCCTGCAAGTACAATAGCGGCGGTTGCCGATACCGTGAAGACGGCGGCGGCATCCCAAGAGAGCGCCGCCCAGAGCGGAAGCTGGATAATCGAACACGTCACAAATTCTCATACCCTGAATTTTCTGCCGTTCGGCGAAGTTCACCTTCCCGTTATTCCGACTTTTCATATTGCCGGCATCCCGATAGACATGTCCATAACTAAGCACGTTTTCATGTTATGGGTCGTCGCGATCCTTGTCTTCATAGTCATCAAGAAGGTGTCAGGAAGCTACAGGAAGTCACTCATCCCCGGAAGGTTTGCCAGCGCCGTGGAGATGGTCGTAGTGTTCATCAGGGATGATGTGGTCGTACCGGCAATCGGTGAAAAAGGGAAGAGGTATCTTCCGTTTTTCCTGACTTTGTTCTTCTTCATATTGTTCTCGAATTTCTTCGAACTCGTCCCTTATGCGTCTACGCCGTCGGGCGACATCAGCGTCACCGCATCGCTTGCAGTGATCGCCTTCTTCGTCATACAAATATCTGGGATCAGGCATAACGGGATCGTGGGCTATTTCAGGGGGCTTGTCCCGCCAAATATCCCGGTCTTTGCTATTCCGATCATTGCGCTCGTGGAAATCATGGGCCTATTCACAAAGCCTTTTGCCCTGTGTGTTCGTCTTTTTGCGAACCTTCTGGCGGGGGACATTGCGATCTATTCGTTTATCGGTTTGATATTTGTTTTCGGAACGGTTCTGGTGGCTCCGCTGGCAATTGGTTTTGCATTATTCATCGAACTTTTGGAAGTGTTGGTTGCATTTATACAGGCATACATTTTTATAACGCTGACGGCTTTGTTCGTCGGTATGGCAATTCATCAAGAACACTGAGGAAAGGAATACCGGAGGTTTAAATGACATCACCAGAGACATTTCATGTCGGACTTATTCATCTAGCGGCTGGCATCGCTGCCGGGCTGGCAGTCATAGGCGGAGGTTTGGGTATAGGGAGACTTGCGGCTGCCGCCCTTGAGGCAAGCGGCAGACAGCCCGAAGCGCAGGGTGATTTGAGAACCACGATGATTATTGCGGCTGCCCTCATTGAAGGAGTGACCCTCTTCGCTGAGGTCATCGCAATCATTATGGCACTGAAGCCATAAACTAAAGGGGTGCTGCTCCGGCTTTTCCATGGGGACACAGGTCGGCCCGCACTCCTGACTGAACGGGAGATAATATGCTTGTACAACTGGATCCAGGCGTAATAATCTGGACTGCCTTGACATTCGGGTTGCTTCTTCTTGTGCTGCGCAAGACCGCGTGGGGGCCGATTCTGAAGGCTCTCGACACAAGAGAAGAGTCGATCCGGCAGTCGATCGAGAGGGCGGAAGATGCTAAGAACGAAGCCGAGAGACTTTTGGAGGAAAACCGGAAGGAACTTGAAAAGGCGGAAGATGGGGCGCAACAGATACTCAGAGAAGCAAGAGAACTTGCAGAGAAGCTCCGTAGTGAATCGGTAGGCAGAGCTCGTGCTGAAGCCGAGAAGGTGCTGGAGAAAGCCAGGGAAGAGATTGAGCGGGATAAGCAGCAGGCTATATTGCAGCTTCACGGGGTGGTTGCGGAACTCGCCGTTAAGGCGGCGGAAAAGATTCTGGAAGAGACAATTGACAAGTCACGCCAGAAGAAGCTCGTCGATAATATCTTGAATTCACTGCCGAAGAACTAGGATTGAAGTGAAACGATCAAGGGCATCCAGAAGATACGCAGCCGCTTTACTGGATCTTGCGGCGGAGGTAAAGAAAACGGAGAAGATCGGCGCCGACATGGCGCTTGTTCGGGAGTCGATGCAAGTCTCCCGTGAACTTGAACTCTTCTTCGAAAACCCCGTGATAAACAGATCCAAGAAACTGGACGTTGCGAGGGCGCTGTACGAAGGTAAGATCGACCCGATGACCCTGAGCTTTCTTTATCTCCTGATAAACAAAGGAAGAGAGAAACTGACCGGCGGAATCGCCGAGCAGGTTGGCATTCTGCTCGACGAACGGAACGGAATAGTCAACGCCCAGTTGATGGCGCCGTTCGAGCTCGACAAGAAGGACCAGACGAGAGTGAGGTCCACGCTTGAAGGCATAACAGGCAAGAAGGTAAGGGTGGCCTTTTCTCTGGACAGGAACCTCATCGGAGGTTTCCTCGCTCAAATCGGCGATACCGTCTATGATGGCAGTATTCGTCGGCAGCTGGAAATACTTAAAGAACGGCTCTCTGAAGAGGTGTCACTCAACGGTTGATCAAAGCAAATGAAATTGAATATTCAAAGAGGAACTCATGCCTGAAGTCAGACCAGATGAAATAACGGCAATTCTTAGAAAGCAGATTTCCGGCTTCGAGAGCGAAGCAGACGTGTACGATGTAGGCACCGTTCTGCAGGTCGGAGACGGTATCGCAAGAGTCTATGGCCTCCAAAAAGTCATGGCAAGCGAGCTGATAGAATTTCCGAACGGTGTATTCGGAATGGCGCTCAACCTGGAAGAGGACAACGTTGGATGCATTCTCTTCGGAAACGATACACTCGTCAAGGAAGGCGATCAGGTCAAGCGGACCGGCAGGGTCATGTCGATGCCGGTGGGAGAATCGATGTTGGGTCGAGTAATCAATCCGCTCGGACAGGCGATAGACGGCAAGGGCGCCATCAAAACGGACAAAGTGTTGCCCATCGAGCGCAAGGCCCGCGGCGTTATTTCCAGAAGTCCCGTTAAGCAGCCGCTCAACACCGGCCTGAAGGCGATTGACTCGATGATCCCTATCGGCCGCGGCCAGCGAGAGTTGATAATAGGCGACAGGCAGACCGGCAAGACTGCGATTGCGGTGGATACAATTCTCAATCAAAAACATACTCACTCTGAGCATGCAAAGAAGAGGGGCATAAAACCGGTCTATTGTATCTATGTGGCTGTGGGTCAAAAGGCGTCTACAGTGGCTCAGGTAGTTGCCAAGCTTGAGGACGAAGGAGCTATGGAGTATACCACCGTCGTTTCGGCAACGGCCGGGGTTCCTTCGCCAATGCAGTTCATCGCTCCATATTCTGGCTGCACTCTCGGCGAGTTTTTCCGGGACAGCGGCAGGGATGCGTTGGTTGTGTACGACGATCTGTCGAAACATGCCTGGGCCTATCGTCAGGTCTCATTGCTTCTCCGCAGGCCGCCTGGGCGCGAGGCGTATCCGGGTGATGTCTTCTATTTGCACAGCAGGCTTCTCGAGAGAGCTTCGAAGTTGAGCGACGAAGAGGGGGGAGGAAGCCTGACGGCCCTGCCGATCATCGAGACGCAGGCTGGAGACGTGTCGGCCTACATCCCTACTAACGTAATATCGATTACGGACGGCCAGATTTATCTTGAGCCGGGACTCTTCAACTCCGGCGTTAGACCTGCCATCAACGTAGGTATATCGGTGTCACGTGTGGGCGGTCATGCCCAGATAAGGGCTATGAGAAAAGTGGCGGGCGGGCTCCGCCTCGATCTGGCGCAGTTCAGGGCTCTCGAGGCGTTCGTCAAGTTCGGTTCCGATCTAGATAAAGTGACACAAGCCCAGATTCGAAGGGGGCAAAGGCTTGTCGAACTGCTGAAGCAGGGTCAGTACGAGCCGATCCCGGCAGAAAAGCAGGTGGTGCTCATTTTCGCCGGAACGAACGGTTATCTTGACGAGATTCCAACGGGGAGTATTCAGAGATTTGAGAACGAGTTCATTGAAATGATAGAATTGAAGCACCACGAACTTTTGGAAAAGATAGGAGACACGAAAGATATTGATGGCGAAACCGACAAGCGGCTTCACGACATCACCAAGGAATTCGTGGCGTCGTTTAAGGCATCGATCAAGGAGTAGGGCGTGGCAACTCTTCGTGAGATAAGGGGACGAATTGCTGGTGTAAAGAGTACGGAGAAAATTACCAAGGCAATGAAAATGGTCGCGGCCGCTAAACTCCGTCGTGCTCAGGCCGCAGTCCTCGCGGCCAGGCCGTATTCCAGGAAATTGAGCGAGCTCATGAAACATCTTGCCGGCGGAGTTGAGCTCGACGAGCATCCGCTCGTTGTTGAGAGGCCGCTTAAGGGAGTAGCTATAGTTGTCGTTGCCGCCGACAGGGGATTCTGTGGAGCCTTCAACTCGAACATAATGAAGGCGACACTGAAGCATATCGAGGAGAACTATGCGAACCTCTACAACCTCAGCCGGGTAAGCATCTTTGCGGTAGGGAAGAAAGCCAACGATTATTTCACGAAACGGAATTACAGGATTGTCGGGAACTACTCGGGCATTTTTCAGGATCTTCAGTTTGCCACCGCGAGAAAGCTGGCCTCAGAGGTGGTAAAAGGATTTATGGACGGTACGTACGACAGGGTCGATGTTGTATACAACGAATTCAAGAGTGTGATTCAACAGAATCTGATCGTGGATCGCCTGCTCCCAATTCCCAAGGAGAGCCTGAAGGAAGACAAGCCAAAGCAGAAGCGTGGCAATTACGTTAGGCATTTGGAGCTCCAGTACATTTATGAGCCCGGCATTGCTTCGATTACCGAGCGGCTGATACCTAAGCATTTAGAATTTCATCTTTGGCGGATCCTCCTCGAAAGCAACGCGGCGGGTGAAGGGGCTCGCATGGCCGCGATGGACAGCGCAAGCGAAAACGCATCCGAACTGATTTCGTCGTTGTCTCTTGCATACAACAACGCGCGACAGGCGGCGATCACAAAAGAACTTCTCGAGGTTGTATCTGGTGCGGAGGCACTCAACTCCGCGAGATAAAAAGCAGGGGCCCTTTAGAGTAATTGCCTGAGGGAAGAAGCCCCGTCAAATACCGGCGGGACTTTTGCATTTTTTGCTTTATGAGATTTAGCTGAGGGAGAAGAAATCAGGGAAGAAGAATCCCGGCAGCGACTACGGTTGTCCAGATCCCACGTTTGTCACCCTCGGCAGACTGAGTTACGTTGAAACTCCTGACGATCTTCCCGCTCATCTTGTAGACTTTTTCGCGCTCGTCCCAATCTGCGTTAGGATCGAACTCGATTCCCAGCGTGGTTGCAAGCATAGTTGCCGCCAGATCTTCGGCGTACTCGCCTGCCTTTTCGTCGGTCTCGCCGAAAGGATGATGTTCCGACAGATAACCATATTGTGAAGAATCGTTCGGCGTTGCCACTCCGATTGATGCTGCAACAAGCCTGTTCGGTTCATTGGTGGAGTTTCTGGCCATGACGCAGAATGTGATCTGGCCGGCCTGGAGATTCTTGACCCCTTCATCAAGCGGAATCCGCTTGCATCCGGCGGGAAATATGCTGGAAACGGTGACTAGATTGCATTTCTCGATCTTTGCATCCCGAAGTGCAAGTTCGAACGACTGTAGATAGTCTCGATGTCGGCCTACCCCTTTTGTAAAGAATATTTTCGACGGGACATACAATTTTACATCTCCTTTTTCAACGTCTGATCTTGTAGAATTTTCGTTTTCCGACTTTCAGAATGAACGGCGTCGCGGGATCCACTGATACATTGGGATCCGAGACGCGAGAGCCGTCTATGGTTACTCCACCCTGGCTGACCAGCCTGCGTGCTTCGCCGTTCGACTTCGCCGCGCCTACGTTTACCAGAAGCTGGAGAATTGTGTACTCGCCGCCCCCTTGCGGCAATATCACTTCCTGAATCTCGTCAGGTATTTCCTTCCTTACGAACACGCGGTCGAAGTGCTCTTCTGCTTGAACCGCGGCCTCGCGACTGTGATAAAGTGATACTATCTCTCTCGCCAGCCTTCTCTTCAGATCACGAGGATTTACGGATTTCGATTCAAGTTGATTCCTGATCTCGGCAAGCTCGGGCCCCGGCACGTCCGTCGTGAGCAAGAAATAGTCGTATATGAGACTGTCGGGTATGGATAGCGTCTTGCCGTACATTTCTTCCGGAGGGTCGGTAATGGCTATATAGTTGCCCAGAGACTTCGACATCTTGTCTACGCCGTCGGTACCGACAAGCAGCGGCATGGTTAGGATTACCTGAGGGTCCAGACCGTACTCGCGTTGAATGTCTCTTCCGACGAGAAGATTGAATTTCTGGTCTGTGCCGCCGAGCTCGATGTCGGCACGGACCGCAACGGAATCCATTGCCTGTGCGAGAGGGTATAAAAACTCGTGTACGCTGATCGGTTCCTGTGACCGGAAACGTTTTTCGAAATCGTCGCGCTCGAGCATGCGAGCAACCGTGTACCGGCTGGCCAGCTTGATTACATCCTCGAAACTCATTTTCCCCAGCCAATCGGAGTTGTAGACTATTTGGAGGTTATCTTTCGAGAGTATCCTGGATGCCTGCAGGAAGTACGTCTCGCCGTTTTTTCTTGTCTCATCGAGCGTCATGGAGGGCCGCGCTTTGTTCCTTCCAGACGGGTCACCGATCATGCCGGTGAAGTCCCCGACGATGAGGACAGCTGTATGACCGAGGTCTTGAAACTGCCTCAGTTTCTTCAGAACGACGGAGTGGCCGAGATGCAGGTCGGGTCGACTTGGATCGCATCCCAGCTTTACGCGGAGGGGAACGTTCTTCTTGATCGCCCTCTCAATCTTGCCGGCCAGTTCTTCTTCCGGAATTATCTCTGCGGTGCCCCGCCTGATGTGGTCTAGTTGCTCGTTAACTGAAGGAAACAACCCTAGCTATCTCTCTCCTGAATTGAATGTACGGTCGGTAAGCATGCGACGGTTCAATAACCAGGATCGCGCTGGCGGAACTCCCGCTCCTGATCGCGCTGCCTGATTGTTTCACGTTTGTCGTATGATCTTTTTCCTTTTGCGATCGCGAGCTCCACTTTCGCGAGGCCATGCTTCCAATAAATCCTTAACGGAATTAACGAGAGTCCTTTTTGTCTTATCTTCCCGATAAGCTTTCGAATCTCTCTCTTGTGGAGGAGGAGCTTCCTTGTGCGCCTGGGATTATGGTTAAAAACGCCCGCATTTTGGTAAGTCGCCACGTGCATGTTGTGCAGCCAAACCTCTCCGTCCTTCACCGAGGCAAAGCAGTCGCTGATATCTACTTTGCCCTGACGGACCGACTTCACTTCACTCCCCTTGAGGACTAAACCCGCTTCGGTGGTCTCGAGAATCTGATATTCAAACCGCGCACGACGATTCTGAGCTACCGTTTTTTCCTCTGGCTCCATTTGACCTTTCCATTTTTGTGAAAACAGAACGGGCGCTCACCCTAATTTTTTTAACCATCCGAAGTTTCAGCCGTCGCCCGACTGCGACTAAAAATGCTAAAAGTTACCTTTCAAAGTCAAGTTGATAAATGAAGAAATTTGGGGGGAGGCCGAAAAATCAGGAGAAAACAACACGTTTCCGGCGAGATTCCGCAATACCCTTCGTTCTTTTTCAATTCGGGCTCTTTTCATATATTGACTAAAAAAGTGAAGCAAGCATGGCACGATCGGATAAATCCGAAATAACCCTTGAGAAGATTGTATCCCTGGCGAAACGAAGGGGTTACGTATTTCAATCGAGCGAAATCTACGGCGGGTTGAACGGTTGCTGGGACTACGGCCCTCTCGGAGTCGAACTACTCAGGAACATAAAAGATGAATGGTGGAAGTCGATGACTCTTCGTGACAACATAGAGGGAGTCGATGCCTCCATTTTAATGCATCCGAGAGTATGGGAAGCCTCCGGACATGTTGAGAATTTTACAGATCCGATGGTCGACTGTAAACAATGCAAGGCACGGTATAGAATTGACGTCCTGCTCGATGATCTTTCTCTGAAAAAGAAAAAGGAATTACTTCGCGAACTCGATCCGCAGAGATTCGCCGGTCAGCAAAAGGATGAATTCATCGAAGCGGAATTTGCCAAAATCGCAGAGTCCGATTCTAAGGCGGCCGAGCTGGTCCCGATGATTCCCTGTCCGGCATGCGGCAACAAAGGGACGTTCACCGAAGCGAGAAAATTTAACCTGATGTTCAAAACATTCGTCGGCCCGGTTGAAGACTCTTCGGCCGTCGTCTTTCTGCGCCCCGAGACGGCGCAGGGCATCTTCGTTAACTTTGAGAACGTATTGGCGGCATCCCGTCAGAAGCTTCCGTTCGGAATCGCGCAGATCGGGAAAGCTTTCCGAAACGAGATCAACACCAAAAATTTTCTCTTTAGGACCCGTGAGTTCGAGCAGATGGAAATGCAGTTCTTTGTGAAACCCGGATCCGACGACGAGTGGTTTGAATACTGGCGGGGAGAACGAATGAACTGGTATGTAAATCTGGGAATGGGGAAGGATCAGCTTCGCTGGCACCGCCATCCGAAGGAGAAGCTGGCACACTATGCGAAAGATGCCTACGATATAGAGTTCATGTTTCCGTTCGGTTGGGGAGAAATTGAAGGGGTTCACAACCGGACCAACTTTGACCTGTCGCGCCATGAAGAGTATTCGGGAAAGTCGATGAAATACTTCGACGAGGAGTCGAAGGAGAAATACACGCCATTTGTCATTGAAACCTCGTCCGGTGCAAGCCGCTCGTTCATGGCATTCCTGACGGGATCTTACCACGAAGAGAGCGCGCCTACGGCCGATGGAAAAAGCGAGACGAGGGCGGTAATGAAACTGCATCCCCGGCTGGCCCCCATAAAAGCCGCGGTCCTTCCCCTCGTCAACAGGGACGGCATGCAGGAGATCGCTCACAAGATAGAGGATGACCTTCGCTTTCGGTTCCGCGTATTCTACGATGACAGCGGAGCCGTTGGAAGAAGGTATCGGCGCCAGGACGAGGTGGGAACTCCGTTCTGTGTGACGGTCGATTCTCAGACTCTTCAGGATCAAACCGTTACAGTGCGGGAGCGGGATTCGATGCGGCAGGAACGAGTAGCCTCGTCGAACGTGGCTTCCTATCTCGCAGATAAACTTATCTGATGAAACAGAGAAACCCTCCCAAAGCTAAAGCGCCGGCGAACAGAGCGTCCAGTCTTCTACCGGAAGAGTTTAAGGGATTTTCGAAAGACACGTTCCGCTTTTTCCGGGATTTATACGAACATAACTCCGTAACGTGGTTTCGGAAACATAGAGATGACTACGAGGAATTTCTCATGAATCCCGCGCGCGCTTTCGTCATGTCGATAGGCCCCTTCATAAAATTCATAGACCCCACATTCGACACCGAGCCGAAATTCAACCGGACTCTTGTTCGCCTCAACCGCGACATGCGTTTTGCAAAGAAACCGTACAAGGATTTCTTTCTAATACGTTTCGGCAAAACCAAATGGGGCTCCGAGCTTTTCCTATATCTCGACCGGAACGGGATAGAGCTGGGTTCCTTCGTGAATAACGAAAAGAGCGATGGCCACCGTCGATTTGAAGAAAATATTTCAAATCATGACGAAGCGTTCATCGAGGCATGCAGGAAATACAAGATCAACGGCGAGTTTTCTGCATACGAACTTCGTAGCGGAAGGGATCCAATCTCCGAGAAGTTCAACGCCAGGCGCGATAGGGAGAAGTTCCGGGGGGTTGATTACATAATCTTCGGCAAGGAATTGGGAAAGTCGGATCCAGTACTGTTTTCCCAGAAACTTCTCGCGCTTGCGATGAAGACATATAACAGACTTTATCCCTTGTACATTTTTTCTACCTCGCGTAGCCCCGTCGCGGACCTGGAATCCTACAACAACAGAATCGGCGTACTCAAGATATCCAGCAGATGAACATTAGTGGCGATCTCTCCGCTGAGCGGCTGGTGAGGAAGATAGTCGAAAGCTCGGACGTCGCAGTTAAGCCTTCCACACTTTTTGATAGGTCTTTTTCCCTGGAGGGTGAACAACTGAGTGCTTTCGGCTTGCGGATTGATCTCGCAAGCCATGGACAAATCAAGTGCGTATCGATCGGAAAGTCCGCCGAGGCTATGGCCGTCGAGGTGAGAAAAAAGCTTGGGGGACGAGTAACCGGAATCGTGGCGACTCCGGTAGAAAAACACCTGGACGTTGATGGGTTCGAGTTTTACAAAACCGGTCATCCGCTTCCGGATGAGGGGAGTGTAGCAGCCGGGTACGCAGTCCGCGATCTGGTGTCAGAATCCGCAAAAAGTGACCTCCTTCTCTTTCTAATCTCCGGAGGAGGAAGCGCATCGATCTTCGTCCCGGTGCAAGGGGTTCCTCTTGGAGATGCGAACCTATTCATGAAGCTTATGTTCGACAACGCGGTTCCAATAGCCAAGGTGAATCTTGTAAGGCGTCACCTGTCGCTGCTCGGCGGCGGCAAGTTGGCGGCGCTTGCGCCTGACCGACGAAAGATAACCCTTATTATATCCGACGTTGTCGGAGACAACCTGTGCGCCATTGCAGGCGGACCGACCGTTGCAGATTACTCGAGACCGTCTGATGCGGTAAGGTTCCTGGAGACGAGTGGACTGGCAGGAAGAGTCCCGAGAACTGTTACCGAGGCGTTGATGCGCCTGCAGACACTTCAATCTCCGGTGAAGGTCGAGAACGCCGAGGTGAGGATCGTCGGTTCCAACCGTAATGCGCTACAGGCTGCGGAAAGAATCGGCATGGAGAAACGGTTCAACACTTTGGTGCTGACCAGGTTCTGGGAATCGGCCTCCGACTCTGCAGCTCAGGCTATGGTCGCTCTGGGCCGCTCGATTGAGCTCGACTCGACGCCACTGTCACCGCCGGCGCTTTTACTTGCCGCGGGCGAGACTACCGTGAGGGTGACCGGAGACGGAACAGGTGGGCGGAACCAACACATGGTGTTGTGCGCGCTGAGGGATATCGGCAAACTGGCGGAGGAGGGAATCGTCCTGGGAAGGACCACGGTTTTCTCTTTCGGCACAGACGGCAAAGATGGAAACAGCAGCGCCGCCGGAGCATATGCGTCCCTCGGGACTATTCCAAGAGTCCCGGGCGGGATCGCTGAAATCGAAGATTACATTTCTCGAAGTGATTCATCTTCGTTCTTCAAGAAGTACGGAGGAGCTATCGAAACCGGCGCCACCGATACGAACGTGATGGATATCTTCGGTATTATAGTTGGGGAAGAAGAGTAGATGACGGGAATGCTCAAGAAAGATGAAATCGTCGAACTTGCGATCGACTCCGTTGCCTTCGAAGGAAAATCCGTCGGGAGAATAGACGGATTCGTGGTGTTTGTAGAAGGCGGTGTACCGGGCGACGTAGTCAGGGCAAAGATATATCGTAAGAAGAAGGATTTCGCAGAGGCACGACTCGCGGAAATCATCTCGCCCTCACCACACCGTGTGGAGGCGCAATGTCGATACTTCGGGGTATGTGGAGGATGCCGGTGGCAGCACCTCGACTATTCGGAGCAGCTTCGTCACAAGCGGAAGCACGTCATCGATGCCTTGGAGCGAACGGGCGGCCTGAGAGTACCGGTTGACGAGATCGTGGGGGCGAGCGACGTATACGAATACAGAAACAAAATCGAGATGACTTTCTCGGGCAGGCCTTACTGGATTCATCAAGGAGATCCTTCCACTGTCGCGCTCGGCTTCCACGCGCCCGGCAGGTATGACAAGACGATCGACATCGGCCATTGCTATCTCGCCGATGAGAACGTAAACACAATCGTAAACTGGTTCAGGCGGGCGATCGATCCGCAATCGGAGCTGCGAAAAATACTCGGACTTACCCTCTATGAGTCGAAGCCCCACCAGGGTCTCCTGCGTTTCCTGACAGTCCGAAAGTCCTTCGATTCGGGCGAATACATGGTCAACCTCGTTGTATTAAACGAAAGCAGCTTGATCGATGAACTTGCAGAGCGGCTTCATAGGGATCTTCCATTTGTTTCAACATTTGCGACTATCGTTAACTCTACGCGAGCGCAGGTAGCCACCGGGGAAGTCCGCAAGATTAATTTCGGGAACGGCTTTATTACCGAAAGGCTGGGCGCGTACAGATTCAGGATTTCACCTTTATCTTTTTTCCAGACCAATACCATGCAGGCACAGAGGCTGTATGATGCGGCACTCAGAGGTGTGGGTGGAAAGCAGAAGATTATCTACGATCTTTACAGCGGAACGGGGAGCATCTCAATATACCTCTCCGAATTTGCCGATCGTGTCTACGGGTTCGAACTGGTCGGTGCGTCGGTGAAGGATGCCGAGGAAAACGCGAGGTTGAATGGAATATCGAACGTCAGTTTCTTTCAAACCGACCTACTCGACCTGTTTAAGGGCGCGGATCCTAATGAGAATTTCGAAAGGTTGAATATACCAAAGCCTGATCTCGTTTTGCTGGATCCGCCGCGAAGCGGACTGCATCCCAAGATCGCGTCAAATCTCCACCTTCTCGGCGCGAACAAGATCGTTTACGTTTCCTGCAATCCGATGACACAGGCGAGGGATGTGAAAGAGATTGCGGCGCACGGATATGCGGCGGTCAGTTCGCAGCCGGTCGATATGTTTCCACAAACGTACCACATTGAAAACGTCCTGGTACTGGAAAAGCGGGCAGTGTGAGAACTTTTGATGAGTGCGTATCGAGCGGTAAGATGCATGTTCTCTTAACGGGTGAATTCACCAACCGGATGTGACAATAAGCATTCGAATATCACAGAAGATTGTGATAACGTCTTTGTTGGGCGGTGAATCGACTGGACACGAATGTTACGTGAATTTCGTTCGGGCTCCTACCTTTCCCTCCTGAATCACGCAAATCCCGTCACAGGATCAGTAACCTTTCGGACCTCCGTTCCCGCATCCTTCTCATGTTTGAAATTTGAAAAACGCGTTCTGTTTTGAGTCTAACTAATCGTACGATTAGTCATCTATGCTTTGTACGGGCACGCATTTCGTGACCGGGAAGTTTAGCTGACTGCTCGGGGGCTTTGCCGGTTGTCGTCGGGCCATGGAAAGCCACGTGACGTAACTTCTATCTCAGCGCTCTATCGCGGCGCATTTCAGCGCGGCGGCGTAAATCGTTTCAAGGTCTATCATCTTCATGCATTCGAGATCGTACGGGCATGCTTTCTTCCAGCAGGGGGAACAAAACAGCCCCGTCGGAACGAACTTCGCTCCTCTGTCGTAGAGGTCGATCTCTTCCGGGCAGCTCACGCCGAACCAGACGAGAACCTGTTTCTTCAAAGCGATCGCGAGATGCATGCCGAAGGTATCGCCCGTGATCACGATATCGGCAGCATTTTCGTATATTATTCCCCTCCGGACCCCCTCATCGGTGGGCGTGCTGAAGAGCCGAGTGACGAGGTCAGGATTTCGTTCCGTCGCACGTCCGTAAATCTCTCCGTTCCTCATCGCGTCTTCTCTGCCGCCGAGGAGAATCATTTTGATGCTTTCGTTTTTCGAAAACATGTCGATCAGTCTGAGATGCTGCTCGATTGTCATCTTCTTGTTCGGGTAGAGGTCGGAACACCCCGTGTTGAATCCTACGACTGTCTCGCTTTCACCGATCCCCTTCGATGAGCGGTACGCAGAAGTCATCGCAGTTTCTTCCTCCGAAAGCTGAAGAATGTATTCGTCCCGTTCATACGGAAGTTTGAATGTCTCAGCAAGGATATCCTGTCCGGTGCGCTTGTTGATCCTGAATTTGAGATAATCGTCGAGACCGAGTTGAAAGTTGTAGGAAGCTTCCTTGTTCAAAGGAATTACTTGTCCGTTCGGATTGAGTCCGAAACCAAGTCTCTCCTTTGCGTTAAGCTTCGTTGCGAGAGCTGACGAGTGTTTCGACTTATCCGCGTTCAGTACGAGGTCGAATTCCATTTGCTCGAGGACGAGCAGGTCCTCCGTATTCCACTTAAACACATTGTCGATGAGGGGGTTGCGCGCGAGCAGGGGAGCCGACGATCCCAATGTTAACCACGCCACATAGCTTTGCGGGTATTTGCGCTTCAGCGGCGCAAGCTGTGCCGTCGTCATAAGCACGTCGCCCATGGCGTCCAGGTTTATTATGAGAATCTTCGTACCGAACGGCTCGTCGGGCTGCGCACAACCTTCATAACACACCTTGTAAGGGAAACACGGCTTATATCCGCCGAACCGTTTGCAGTCGGGTATTTCAAGACCGAACTTCTTCATATCTTCACCTGAGTCTCTCTTATTGGCAGAAGTATCGCCCATCTCGAGTTCATTGGTTACTTCCCGCGGCTTTGAAATTATCTCTCTTATCATTCGCCCGAATTGTCCCCAGAAGGATCTGCAGGTGCTGAAACACGGTCGCACTATCCAGCTCTTTCATACACAGATTTCCGATGGGACATTTCGTCAAATTGCATTCGAGACAGTCGAGCCTTTCGTTTCTCACAATCTCGGAGCAGTTGCCGTAAGGGCCTTGCAGGCGCGGACTCGTCGGCCCGAATATCGCAAGTGTCGGCACGCGGAGAGCCGCCGCAATGTGCATCGGACCTGAGTCGTTCGTTACCAATGCCTCGGATTTCTGAAGGATAGCTCCCATTTCTTTAAGTGATGTCGGCGGCGCAAGAATCGCCTCCGACGCCTCCGAGATCCTTGATGCCTCCGATTCCTCGGAAGGCCCGTACAGGACGACTGCTCGCTTGTGAAGATGCGTTTCAATCATACCGCACAGCTCGATGAACTTGTCGGGCTTCCACTTCTTGATTTCCCACCCTCCGCCGATGTTTATCGCAATAAAATCGCCGGATCTGAGGTCGTTTTGTGAGAGAAAGGTGTAGGCGAAATTTTGTGATCTGTCGTCCAGGTAGAAAGCGGGAAACGTGGATGTGACGTCGACGCCGATCCGCCTGATGGCATCGAGATTGAATTCGACATTGTGCACATCTCCGCTTCTCGGCGTCACTAACACGTTGTATGCCAGCCTCCTCCACTTGAAGGGGAAGCCGATGCGGTACCTGGCTCCGCTTAAGAGGGTTATGACGGCCGTCCGGGGGTTTGCGAAAAGGTCGATAACCATATCGTATCGTCTCCGTCGTACCCGTGATATGATGGAGGCCGATGAATCCTTCCTTGTGTCGTAAGCCAGGACATCATTGATATGCGGGTTTCCTTCCAGGACGGGAGATGCAAAGCTCTCCACCAGGAAATCGATCCTGGAGTCGCTGAAGGCACGCCTCAAGTCGGGAAGGACCGCAGTAGATAATAGAACATCGCCGATGGCGCGTGGCTTAATCACAAGTATACGCTGTATCGCGGATTTGTCGACGCGGAAGCTGTCCATGAAATCGTTAGAAAATATAATACACAAGGGTGGTCTTGAAAAAGAACATTGTCGCCGGTACATTTCGAAAATGAAACCGATCTGTTTTGCGATTGTCCTTTTGACAGCCGGCTCCGCTTTTAGCCAGAGTGTTTACCAGTTTCTCGATCTCAATGTCAGCGCAAGGGAGGCGTCGCTGGCGGGAAGCGCCCTGGCCATGACGGATGATCCGAGCGGGTTTTACTATAACCCTGCATTGTCGGTGTCGTCGAAGAATCGTGCGGTGACTTTCGGATTCCTCAAACATGTACTCGACATAAACGGGGGCTACGTGTTTTCAACCTTTCAGTTTCCTAAGGTTGGATATTTCGGTGCAGGGGTAGGGTATCTTAGCTACGGTTCTTTTGCGAGAACGGACGAGGCCGGTAATCAGTACGGTACTTTCACTGCTGGTGATGGCGTCCTTACTCTGAACTATTCCAATTATCTCGGAAAGAATCTGAGCTACGGTTTAAATCTCAAGGGGATTTATTCTTCGATAGACACGTATAACTCTTCAGCCATCGCAATTGATGCCGGCTTGTACTACTATTTGCCGGACGAGCTGTTGGGAATCGGCTTTGCAGTCGTGAATGCCGGCCAGCAGATCAGCAGCTACGACGGATTGAAGGAGCCGCTTCCGTTTGACGTAAGGCTGGGAATCTCAAAACAACTCGAACACCTTCCCCTGATAGTAAATCTTGCATTTCAAAGACTCGGAGACCCGAACCTGAACCTTGCCGACAAGCTGAGGGCGTTTGTAATCGGCGGAGAGTTCCTTCTCTCGCAGAATTTTCACGTTCGCATCGGCTACAACAACCTTGAACATCAGCAGATGAAAATCGGTGTCACCTCCGGCATCGAAGGCCTTTCGTTCGGTGTGGGCCTGAAGTTTCTGGGTTACGAATTCGACTACTCTTATTCTTCTTGGGGACCGAAGATCGGGGGACTGCACCGGGTCAACGTGACAACGTCTTTCTAGTTTTCTACATAGTCCTTTTCAGGAATTCTCTAACACGGAAAAAGCAGTGAGTCGCCGTCTGCTCCAGTATCCGGAGACAAATGCCGCGGCCGGACCCCGAAACATGATAAAATGCAGAAGGAGGAAGAGGAGATTTTCATTCTGGCTGTGAATACGGGGTCAACATCTACCAAGCTGGCTTTCTTTGCGAATGAACGCGTTGTGTCGTCGGAGGTCGTAAGACACGTCTCGGTAGATCTCCGGCCTTATCGAAGCGTTTGGGAGCAGTTTGAGTTTCGCAGCCGGATAGTCGCCGGGTGGGTCAAAGGACTGAAAGACCGGCCGGATGCCGTTGTCGGAATTGGAGGGCTGTTAAGGCCCGTTTCCGGCGGGACTTATGAAGTCAATGACCGCATGATAGCCGATGCTCACTCCAATATTCAGGGCGAGCATGCGTCGAATCTCGGCTGTGCGATCGCACGGGCTACGGCTTCGGAGTTTAATTGCCGCGCTTTCGTTGTCGATCCGGTGTCCGTCGACGAGTTCGAAGCGCTGGCACGTTATTCGGGGCACCCGCTTATCCAGAGGCGCAGCCTTTCGCACGCTCTCAACATACATTCGGCGGCGCGGCTCGCCGCTGAAAAGATCCGCAAACCGCTTTCCGAATCGGCATTCGTGATCGCTCATCTCGGCGGCGGCATATCTGTTACTCCGGTTAAGGGAGGAAAAATAATCGATGCTAACGACGCATCGAGCGACGGCCCGTTTTCCCCGGAAAGGACCGGAGGTCTCCCGTTGCAGCAGTTCATCGGGCTTTGTTTTTCCGGCAGCTACTCGGAAATGGAAATGCGGAAGATGGTTATGGGAAAGGGCGGACTAGCGGCCTATCTCGGGACGAACTCAGCCAGGGACGTAGAGACGCGGGTGAGTAAAGGCGACGCCGAAGCCGGTACGGTATACGAAGCAATGGCATACCAGATATCGAAGGAGATTGGGGCGATGGCCGCTGTGCTCAAAGGGAAGGTCGACGGGATAGTCCTTACAGGTGGACTGGCGTCGTCCACCATGCTCACGGGATGGATTGAAGAGCGGGTTAGATTCGTAGCGCCGATCATCATTTTTCCCGGGGACGACGAAATGAAGAGCCTCGCGCTCGGCGCTTTGAGGGTGCTGCGCGGGGAAGAACAAGCGATGGAGTACTAGATGAAGAACCCTGTCGTGCGGAATTTTGATGATCTGCTTGCAGCCGCGGTTGCCTCGCCGTCGAAAACTGTAGCGGTCGTCAATCCGAATAATTCAGAATCTTTTTCTGCCATCATCCATGCAGTCAAAGTCATGAAGACCCGTTTCGTCCTTTTTGGAAACGCTGAAATTCTTGGTGACGGAACGTCTTCGCTGCCTGCGGAGTCGAAGGACGCGGTTAGGACAGTGGCTTGCGCGAGTCAGGAGGAGGCCTTAAGCCGGGCGGTAAATTCGGTAGCAGGAGGAGATGCGGATATCCTGATGAAAGCGGGCGTAGACACGTCAACGATGATGAAGGCAGTGCTCGCAGAAAACAGCGGCTTGAGGGTCGGCAGGCTCCTCAGCGACGTATTTGTGTTTGAATATCCTTCGGGGCCCGATTCAAGGTTTATCATGATCACGGACGGTGGTATAAATCTTTCTCCAGATCTCAAGACAAAGGTCGAGCTGATTAATAATGCTCTCGATGTCGCCCATGCGCTAGGGATCGCCGACCCGCGCGTCGCAGTACTCTCGGCAAGTGAATTCGTCAATCCAAACCTCCAATCTACTGTGGATGCAGCGGCCTTGTCGAAGATGAACGAGAGAGGCCAGATCAAAGGGGGTATCATAGACGGTCCGCTGGCGCTGGACAGTGCTCTGTCGGCCGAAGCGGCGGAGGAGAAGTCAATTAAGTCACGGGTAGCGGGGAAAGCCGACATACTCCTCGCTCCAAACATCGAAACCGCGAACAGTCTCGCTAAGAGCACGACTTACTTCGCAGGCCTGAGGCTCGCGCACGTGGTACTGGGAGCGAAGGTCCCGATTCTGATTCCTTCCCGAGCCGACCGGAGCGATGCAAAACTCCTGTCGATCGCGCTTGCCAGCGTAGTTATGGATTACCTGCAAAAAAGGTGAACGGCACGCTAAGGCAAATCTTGATATTCACCGCTTCAAAGGATAGATTTTAGACACGAGATGAGTAGGAAACAGAGTCTTTTATCACGCATATTCTGGTCGCGCTTTGCGAAGAAATTCTATATAGGATGCGTCATCCTGATCGCATTCTTTTCCTTGATGAATTGGGTGGTGATGCCATGGTACGTCAGGGATGGCGGTATTGTCAAGGTCCCGGATGTGGTCGGTATGAAAGCGTCGGAAGCCAAGACCGTTCTTGATACTACCGGGCTGCACTTCGAACTCGGTGGAACGCAGGCCAGCAAAGTCCCACCCAACACGGTTCTCTCTCAGAACCCTGAAGCTAATTCCATAGTAAAACATGGGCGACGGATTTACCTCGTTGTCAGTGGCGGCGCCGAAAAGGTGGAGGTACCTAACCTGATAGGACACACGCAGCGCG
The DNA here is from genome assembly GCA_046706745.1 of Candidatus Kryptoniota bacterium. Classification (GTDB taxonomy): domain Bacteria; phylum Bacteroidota; class Ignavibacteria; order Kryptoniales; family JAKASW01; genus JAKASW01. The sequence continues at coordinate 138,221 of JBJKPC010000009.1, read as the reverse complement.
AGGCTCAATTCATGCTTCAACGAGTAGGCTTCAGAGTGGGGATGATTTCCGCCGATTCGTCCAGCGAGTATCCTCAAAACGTGGTCATGACACAGTCTGTCAAACCTGGCAGCATGCTTGCGACCGGAACGCCGGTCTCCATCGTCGTTTCGTCGGGACCCGTCGAAGCGGGAGAAGTATCCGTACCGAATCTTGTGGGCCGCCCTCTGTCGGAAGCACAAAAGTTGATTCTGAACTCTAATCTGGTTCTGGGAAATATTACTTTTCAACCTAGCAAGAAGCTCGTTCCGAACACGGTCCTGGAACAATATCCTAGGGCAAAAGATATCGTGCCCAAGGGGACTGCGGTCAATCTTTATGTCTCATCTATTCCGTCTCAGAACCAGGGGCCGGCTAACTGATGCATTTGGTAGCGCCTTCGATATTAGCATCCGATTTTACTAACCTTCAGCAGCAAGTCCAGCTTGCCGACAAAAGCGGTGCCGATTGGATTCACATAGACGTCATGGACGGACACTTCGTTCCTAACATAACGTTTGGACCGGTGCTTGTATCGGCGGTAAACAGAGTCACGGATAAGTTTCTCGATGTCCACCTGATGATCGAGAACCCGGACTATTTCCTTGAAGATTTCGCAAAAGCCGGCGCGAATTCCCTTACAGTCCATTACGAAGCGGTGGTTCACCTCAACCGGACGGTTAGCGCCATAAAAGACCTTGGAATGAAGGTCGGGGTGGCGATCAATCCCTCGACGCCGACCGATATACTGAAGGAAATTATCAATGACGTTGATCTGATTCTGGTCATGTCGGTAAATGCCGGTTTCGGCGGTCAGAAATTCATTGAAAGCTCGTACAGAAGGCTGTCTGAAGTGAGATCGCTGATACCGAAGGGTAGAGATGTTCATGTGGAAGTGGATGGCGGGGTCACGCCGGAGAATGCGTCGAAACTTGTGAAGGCAGGGGCGGATGTTCTGGTCGCAGGGACTTCTGTGTTCAGGTCCGGAAACATTCCGGAGGCGATCAGGAAGCTCAAAGCGGCGTCTGCTCGCTAGGTTGAGAACCGTTTTGCGTATTCGTATCCCAGAAGGCGGTGCGGGTTGATCCATTTCTTTTCTCATTGTTAGTCACTCCTTCCGAAATTAAATTCAGGCATGAAGAGAATTATATTTGCGATTGCAGTAATAGTCGCCGCGTCTGTCTCTACTGCATTCCCGCAATCTGCAAATCAGGCAAATAAGCTTCGGATTGCCCAGGCACTGGAAGAAGCAGGTGAGTACACCAAAGCCCAGACCTTCTTCAGGGAACTCTACGAGTCCGATCCGGGCAACTTTGTTTACTTCGATGGACTTCGCCGCTCCTACATGAATCTCAAGCAATACAAGAGTGCGGCTGCGTTGATAAGAGCGAGACTTGAGTCTGAGCCGAAGAACATTTCTCTTTATTGCGAGCTGGGCGATGCGTACTTCAAAGGGGGAGCGCAGGATTCCGCAATTGACGCGTGGAACGATGCCCTGAAAATTGATCCCAAAAACCCGGGGACATATCAGGCCGTCGCCGGGATTATGACGCAGGATCGCCTGTTTGATAGAGCAATCGCGGTATACAGGAAAGGCGAGAATGCCACTAACTACAAAACGGGGTTTGTCATCCAGATAGCGAGACTCTACTTCTACGGAATGAACTACAAAGAGTCGCTGAGGGAACTACTGAAACTCTTTGTCTCCGACAATAAGACGGCAGCCGTGGCATATATCGAATCGCAGCTGGGTGAGTATAGTACGAGCAAGCAAGTTATCGATCAATTCATCGAAGAGATGAAGAAGCAGGTAAACAGAAATTCAGGGAATATCTACTACAGGCGGATACTTGCCTTCCTGTACATGGAGCGAAAAGATTATACTGCCGCCTACGATGTTTACAAGTGGCTTGATGACCATACAGGTTCGAAAGGGATCGAATTGCTCGCCTTTGGAGAAAGGGCGTACAATGATGAAGCTTACCTTGCAGCCGCCAAAGCATACGAAGAGGTCTCTCGTCTGTCTAAGGCCGAATCGGTTGTATCAAAATCGATCATGGGTTATGCCAATTCCTTTCGTATGCTTGGAGAGAGAGAGCTTTCCGAGGACAATCGACCGTGTGCTTCGAACGACACGCTTGCTTACTTGAATGCCGCCCTTGGCGCTTACGGCAGGATAATAAAGGACTTCCCGAAGACCGGTTTTTACGCTCCATCAGTATTGAACTCAATCGAGATCAGGATGAATTATCTCGATGACTTGAAGGGGGCGGAGCTCCTGTTCACCGAGATCGGGAAGATACCACGCGCATATGATCAGGAAGCTACTCTTGCGAGAATCGAGCTTGATTTCAAGGAGGGGACATTCGAGAAGGCACTCAAAGTATCGCTCGGTGGGCTGGCTGGAATCGGTCCCGATCGCACTGCAGGCGGGGAAGACAAGAATTTCCAGGACAGGCTTAAATACGAAGCAGCGCACGCCTTGTTTTATCTGGGCAACTTCGACAGCGCTTCTCATTACCTCAGGCAAATCATCGCAGACCCCATGTCCGATGCGGCGAACGAGGCAATCAGGCTTTCCGATCTAATTGAGAACAATAAAGGGATGCCCCAGGCGCTGAAGGAGTACTCAATCGCAAGGTCCCTGGAGGTATCGGGGCGTCTGCCGGAGGCTGTCCTGCAGTTTGAGAACGTGCTAGACTCCTACCCGCAGATGCCATTAGCATCGGATGCGGCATTCGATCTCGCGGGGGTGTATTGCAAAATGGGTAACGTGAGCCAGGCTTTGAAGGTTTACAAGTCGCTGGCGCGAGATAGTGTGGGTGTATTTGCCGACCAAGCTCAATTCAGGATGGCGAAGATTTACGAAGTGACGCTTCACGACTCGAAGAAAGCGGTAGAGGAATACGAGAGTTTCCTTGCGAGGTTTCCGGATTCTATTTACCAGATCAAAGTACGAGACATACTGAGAAGACTGCTTGGACCGAATTCATGACGACGACTGACTAACGATGAGGATGCAACGATGAAAAGGCTGATGTTTCTGATAATGATGCTTACAGCTGCGACGGTGTCTGCGCAGAGCAAACTCTTTATTTACATGGACTTGAAACAGACGAACGATTTGAAAGCGTATGGCATTGCCTATTACGCACTGGAACACGGAATCGACGTTGACTGGCTGCTGAATTACCGTGGAGGATCGTTCATGATGAATTACAGCAACGTCCTCGCGAACGAATGCAGGGTGCGCGGCGTCGCTTTCGATGAGCTTTCGGCGTCTCAGGCGTCCCAGATCTATGCCACCGTGCAGAACATCGACAACAATATGGATGTCGTGAGACTCGAGAAGGCCCCGAAGATAGCTGTTTATATTCCGCCTAACTACCATCCCTGGGACGATGCCGTGACGCTCGCGCTCAACTATGCGCAGATACCGTTTACACAGGTTTGGGATACGCAGGTACTTGAAGGAAAGCTGTCGAAGTACGATTGGCTCCATCTTCACCACGAGGATTTCACCGGCCAATACGGAAAGTTCTACGGCGCGTATCGTAACGCACCCTGGTACATCCAGGAAGTGGCGATGGACGAAAAAGAGGCACATAAGATGGGGTTCAAGAAAGTCTCGGACGAGAAGAAGGCCGTGGCAGAAGCCATAAAGAAATTCGTCGGTCAGGGCGGATTCCTGTTCGCGATGTGCTCCGCGACGGAAACTCTCGACATCGCGCTGGCAGCACAGCATGTGGATATCTGCGATGCGGTATTCGACGGAGATCCTCCCGACCCGCATGCGCAGGAGAAACTGGATTACGCAAATTGCCTCGCTTTTCAGAATTTCAAGATTATAGAAAATCCCTACGTATATGGTTTCTCGAATATCAACGACCCGCCTAACGACTCAGTGCAGTTCCGTAATCCCGCCACCGACTACTTCACGCTCTTCAGGTTCTCGGCAAAGTATGATCCTGTACCGACGATGCTGACGCAGGACCAGGTAAACGTGATCCATAATTTCATGGGACAGACGACCTCGTTCAGGAGAAGCCTTATCAAGCCGGACGTTATCATTATGGGACAGAAAGAGGGAACGAGCGAAGTGAAATACATCCATGGGGATTTTGGAAAGGGGACCTGGACATTTCTGGGCGGGCACGATCCTGCGGCATACGAGCATCTTGTCGGTGATCCGCCGACCGACCTTTCGCTTCACAAGAATTCGCCCGGCTACAGGTTGATTCTCAACAACATCCTGTTCCCGGCCGCCAAGAGGAAACCACAAAAGACATAGACCCGTACTTCGATTTCCGCGGGAATAGCGTCAAGAATTCTCAGCGTTTAGGCCGATTCTGCCTGAGACACAGCTCGTCTTCGGCAGGTACGGAGACGCCTACACGTGAATGGGGAATTTATCTCATCAATCTTCGGTGCTCAACCATGATGCACCGATTCATCACCACCTGCAAGCCACCGTCCGCTGCAATCCGCGCAGCCTCGTCATTCTCTGTCCCAAGCTGCATCCACAAGACACTGGCCTTCGCGTCGACGGCATCTCTCGCCGTTGCCTCCATGAATTCGCTGCGGCGGAAGACATCGACGATATCGATTTGTTTGCCTGTACTCGCTACCGTAGGAAAACATTTCAGGCCCAGCACTTCATCATATTTGGGATTGACTGGAATCACTTCATAACCTTCCCGCATAAGGAATTGTGAAATACGGTTGCTGTCCCTCAAAAGGTTAACGGAAGCGCCGACTACCGCGATAATTTTCGCGTCTTTCAAGATTGACCGGATCTCATCGTCGCCATCCACAGTCAGCGAAGGAGTCATTCCTTCTCTTCCGGGCCGGACGGCTCTCTGTAAGAGACGTTAATTTTCCGGGCTGCATAGGCATCGTCAAGGCGCCGGACTGGTGCAGTCGTCGGTGCTGCGGTAACCACCTCAGGATTTGATCTAATTTCTTCGTCGATCTTAAGAAGTGCGTCCGCAAACGTATCCAATGTTTCCCTGGTTTCGGTCTCCGTCGGTTCAATCATCAGTGCCTCATGCACGATTAGCGGAAAGTAGATTGTCGGCGCGTGAAATCCGTAGTCCAGGATCCGCTTTGCGATATCTAGTGTCTTGACACCTCGTTCTTTCTGAACGTCCGCAGACAAAACGAATTCATGCATCGGTCTGGCCTTGACGGACGGATCCTGCGGGTAAGGGAGAAGGAATGGACCGCGAAGCTTGCTGAGAAGATAGTTTGCGTTTATCACGGCATTGACGCTGTTGCCTCTGAGTCCTTCGGGACCGTGTGAAAGGATATAAGTGTAAGCCCGGACGTGCATTCCAAAATTCCCGAAGAACGAGTGTATCTTGCCGATAGTCCCCGGTTTGTCGTAGGACAATATGAAATTGTCTCCGCGTTTTTCAATAACCGGCACGGGGAGAAAATCCTTCAACTTGTCGTTTACGGCGACAGGGCCTGAGCCGGGGCCGCCTCCTCCGTGTGGCGTCGAAAAAGTCTTATGCAGATTTATGTGAACGACATCGAATCCCATGTCGCCCGGACGCACCAGCCCGACTATGGCATTGAGATTCGCCCCATCCATGTACATGAGTCCCCCTGCATCGTGTACCATCTTGCTGATCGTGGCTATGTCTCTTTCAAATATCCCGAGTGTGTTCGGATTGGTAAGCATCATCCCTGCGACCTCGTCGTCGAGATGTCGCTTCAGATCCTCGAGGTCTACGGTGCCGTCACGATTTGACTTGATGCTTACGGCCCTGTAACCACTGATTGCGACACTTGCCGGGTTGGTTCCGTGCGCCGAATCCGGGACAAGGATCTTGTTGCGCGCCTTCCCCTTAGCCTCGTGATACTTCCTTATCAACATGATCCCTGTCAGCTCCCCCTGCGCACCCGCCGCTGGCTGCAATGAGACTGCCGTCATTCCGGAAATTTCCTTTAACAGGTCCGCAAGATTGTACATGAGTTCGAGCGCTCCCTGTATAGCCTCCTGGGGGGCCAACGGGTGAACATCCGCATGTCCGGGCATCGCCGATGTCTTTTCGTTAACTTTCGGATTGTATTTCATCGTGCAGGAACCGAGCGGGTAAAAACCTTTGTCGATATGGTAGTTCATTGAGGAGAGGCGCACGAAATGCCTCACAACTTCGTTCTCGCTTACTTCAGGGAGTTCGGCTGGTCTTTTCCTCACAAACTTTTCCGGTAACCACCTGTTCCTGCTGATTTCCGGAACATCCATCATTGGGAGCGTGTAACCCTTCCGTCCTTTGCGCGACAATTCGAATATAAGCTTCTCTGGCATTTTGCCGTCCCTTTTCGATCAAATTAAAATTCACGCGATGATTAAGCAAGAACGGTGTAACGCAGGAATAATGATATATCGGAATTGCGGAATGATGGGAATGCCATCTGCGAACTGTGCCTTCTGCTGCATAGTGGACAGCGCGCCGCTTGCCCCCGGCATGTGTAAGCTGCAATCTTGAGTTTGAAAGGTCCCTTGTCTAAATTTAGAGGATCAAAAAGGAGTATATATGTCGCGACGAGCGGTTATCGCGCTTTCTATAGTAGGCGTTATTCTTCTTATCTGCCTGGGGATTGTAGGATGGTGGTTCGGTACCTATAACAAGCTGGTTGCGTATGACCAGAACGTAAAACAATCCTGGGGACAAGTTGAGAACCAGTACCAGCGCCGGTACGATCTGATTCCAAATCTTGTTGCGACTGTTAAGGGATATGCAAAACACGAAGCGGACGTCTTCGAGAAAGTGGCGGAAGCCAGATCGAGCGTCGGCAAGCTGACTATCACACCGCAGGTCCTCGATAATCCGCAGGCGTTCAAGAGATTTCAACAGGCTCAGGACGGCCTGAGCAACGCTCTGTCGCGATTGCTTGCAGTTACTGAAAACTACCCGGATCTGAAAGCCAACCAGAATTTCCTCGCTCTTCAGTCGCAGTTGGAAGGGACTGAGAACAGAATCGCTGTGGAACGGAGAAGATTCAATGAGTCAGTTCAGAGTTACAATACGCTTGTCTTGACAATACCTTCGGCGTTTGTCGCGTCGGCGTCAGGATTCCACCAGCGGCCGTACTTCGAGGCCGTGCAGGGTGCCAGTGTCGCTCCAAAAGTGAAGTTTTAAATGACTCGCTCAAGAATCTTAGCCAGGATTCCCGTTGTAGTCCTGATCCTCGTCTCTATCTCAGCCGGCTCGTTTGCGCAATCCGGTACCGGCAGTTCCAGGGACATTCCGAAGTTGACGCAGTTTGTCACCGATCAGGCAGGCGTGCTCACTCAGGACCAGCTCGCAATGCTCGATGACCGGCTTCGGACCTACCAGGACTCAACATCCAATCAGATTGTAGTCCTGCTGGTCAAATCGGTCCCCGGCGGCGATCTTTTCGACTATTCCATGTCTGTTGCGACAAAGAACAAGATCGGGCAAAAGGGGAAAGACAACGGTCTGTTGTTTATCGTCGATGTGGGTGATCGCAAAACGAGATTTCAGGTGGGTTACGGACTTGAGCCCGTAGTTACAGACGCGTATTCGGAATATATAATAAACGAAATAGTTATTCCCGATTTCAAGAAAGGGGATTATTATTCCGGGATCGATCGAGGTATCACAGCGCTGGCGTCTTTAATAGGCGGCACGTTCCACGCGGACCTGAAGAAGAAAAACCACAATGGCGGTGGAAACTTCGGCCCGCTTATCTTTTTCCTGATTGTTTTTCTTTTCCCGCTTTTGTTCGGGAATAGAAGATACGGTGCGTCAGGGCGCGGTTCCGGAGCAGGATTGTTGTTCCTTCTCCCCTTTCTCGGTGGTTTCGGCGGAGGATTCCGCGGAGGCGGAGGTTTTGGCGGAGGAGGCTTTGGAGGCGGAGGCTTCGGTGGATTTAGCGGCGGCGGCGGAAGCTTCGGCGGAGGTGGCGCAGGTGGTAGTTGGTGAAAAAGATATAAGGCCGATATGCTAATTATAATGGACAAAACCGCGTCGGACGAACAGATCGAAATTGTCGAGGACAAGATTCGGTCGTTGGGTTGGACGCCGCACGAAATTCCAGGCTCTCTTCGGATAGCGATCGGTATAACCGGCAACAAAGGAGTCGTCGATGATAGCCTTTTCACGAATCTCCCCGGCGTCGCCGAGTGCATCCCTGTCAGTAAGCCGTACAAGCTCGTAAGCAGAGACGTAAAACCCGAAGACACGGTCATAAAACTTCCGAACACAGAGATCGGAGGGAGGGAGCTTGTCCTCATGGCCGGCCCTTGCTCGGTCGAGAGCAGAGCTCAGATAATGGAAGTCGCCGAGTTTGTCAAGTCTCAGGGCGCGCAGATGCTGCGGGGAGGGGCGTATAAGCCGAGGACTTCGCCTTATTCCTTTCAAGGATTGAAAGAAGAAGGTCTGAAATATCTTCGCGAAGCCGCGGATAAGTTCGGAATGAGTTTCGTGACAGAAGTGAAAGACACCGAGACGTTGCCGCTGGTATCAGATTATTGCGACATGCTTCAGATCGGCGCACGCAATATGCACAACTTCTCGCTACTTGAAGCGGTAGGGCGGACCAGAAAGCCAGTTCTCCTCAAACGCGGTTTCGCAGCCACTATCGAGGAGTGGCTGATGGCCGCCGAATACATAGCTTCGCAGGGGAATTACAATATTGCGTTGTGTGAACGAGGCATAAGGACTTTTGAGACCTATACCAGGAATACTCTCGATCTGAACGCCGTGCCGATGATCAAGCAGTTGTCCCATCTTCCGGTGATTGTCGACCCGAGTCACGGTACGGGGAGCTGGGATCTCGTAAGCCCCATGGCTCTGGCGGCGGTTGCTGCGGGAGCGGACGGTCTGATCGTTGAGGTACATCCCCATCCCGAGAAGGCCCTCTCTGACGGGAAACAATCCCTCCGGCCAGATAAATTTGCCGAGATGATTGACAAGCTTAGAAGGATGGTCCCTGCCTTTAACAAGACTTTCGATTTGCCGTGATAAGAAAAATACTAACGAGTGAAGAACTGAAAAAGCTTAGTGCCCAGATTGCGGGCATCGAGACGAAGACGAGTGCCGAGATACGCGTTGTCCTGCGTCATAGGCGCCATTGGAGCGAGCATAAACTGACTCCAAGGCAGGTCGCCGAACGCGAGTTCAAACTGCTTGGCATGACAAAGACGAAAGAAGCGACGGGTATTCTCGTCTTCATTCTCGTAGGCGAGAGACGATTCGAACTCCTTGCTGACCGCGGAATCATCGCAGTACTTTCTGAAGAATACTGGGCTCGCCTGGCGGAGAAGCTTTCTGAGCATTTCTCGAAGCAGAATTTTTTCCATGGACTTACCAATTCACTTGCCGAAATCGGCGATGTCCTCGAGAGCAAGCTGCCTCGAACGGGATCCAATCCCGACGAGCTTCCCAATGACGTCATAGAGGACTGACCGATTGAGCAAATACACACTCGCATTGGCCCAGACGAAGCCTCGTCTCGGCGATATGAAATGGAATCTCGATCAACACCTTGATATTGCCGATAAGGCGCAAAAAGCCGGGGCGGGCATTGTCGTTTTTCCGGAACTGGGTCTCACCGGATATTCGGTGCGCGATCTTAACGCTGAATTGGCATTGAAAGCTGACGACAAGTTTTTCGATCCACTTAAGGGTCTGAGCAAGAAAATTTCAATTGGAGCAGGGACGATAATCAGGGATAATGCCGGTGCGGTCAGGAATGCAATATTGTTTTTTGAAGACGGTATCGTGAAGCACGTTCACTACAAAGTTTACCTCCCGACATACGGCATTTTCGAGGAACAGAGGTATTTCCTCCCGGGGAATAGAGTGGACGCTTTCGATTCAAAGTTCGGACGGCTCGGCCTTTTGATTTGCGAGGATCTCTGGCATATGTCGCTTCCGTATATTCTTGCCGTTCAGGGAGCGAAGCTCATTATCGGTGCAGCGGCCAGCCCGACCAGATTGTCGGGAGGGGCGGAGACTCATTCAGGGCTGCAGGTAAACAGCGAGCAGCACAGAAGCTTTGCGCGTCTTTTGAGTGTGTATGTCGCATTTGTGAACCGGGTGGGCTTTGAGGACGGTGTTAACTTTTGGGGAGGCTCGGAAGTTATCTCCCCTCACGGAGATAGCGTTGCCACCGGGACCGTCTTTGACGAGGATCTGCTGATAGCAGAGATAGATACGGCGGAAGTCGAGCGAGCAAGGCTGTTCGCGCGGCATTTTCTTGACGAGAATCCGGGGCTCGTGGTTTCTCACCTGAAAAATGAAGGATATTGAGGCCGGGCGGAGTGACAGGCTGCTTCCTTAACTGAATTCTGCAATCTGCCGGAATACGGCAGCTTAGGGGCTGTTCCACTGCCTTGCAAGTACCCGACTCCCTTGATAAATTGTTCCGATAAAGGAGTATCTGAACGCTATGAAGAACACTATGAAGACGGTCTTCCTCATGACTTTGATGATGGTATTGTTCCTTTTTATTGGTGATATGATCGGTGGGAAGACAGGAATCATGTACGCATTTTTCTTCAGCCTCGTTATGAATTTTTTTGCGTACTGGTTCTCAGATAAAATGGTTTTGGCGAGCTATCGTGCGAAGCAGGTCGGCGAAGCCGATGCTCCCCGGCTATACGCGGCGGTGCGTCGTCTTTCCACGAAAGCGAGTATCCCGATGCCGAAACTGTACATTATACCGACCGAGACTCCGAATGCGTTCGCGACCGGACGAAACCCACAGCATGCTGCGGTCGCGGCCACGGAAGGCATAATGAAAATTCTAAATGATGATGAACTCGAGGCAGTAATCGGTCACGAACTTTCTCATGTAACCCATCGCGACATTCTCGTCTCGACTATCGTGGCGACGTTTGCCGGTGCGATCGCATATCTTGCCCAGATGCTCAGCTGGTCTCTTTTCTTTTTCGGAGGAAGAGGATCCGACGACGACACGTCGTCTCTTTTTGGCGAGCTCTTCGTGATAATAGTCGCGCCGCTTGCTGCGATGATGATACAAATGGCAGTTTCACGCTCCCGCGAATACAAGGCCGACGAAGGCGGCGCCCAATTATCAATGAAGCCGCTTTCGCTCGCAAGTGCACTAAGGAAACTCCAAACAGGAGTGCAACAGATGCCTATGCGGGCGCAGACTTCCACAGCACACTTGTTTATCGTGAATCCCTTGAATGCTCAGAGGTTCGCGAAACTCTTCAGTACGCATCCTCCCACAGAGGAGCGCATCGCCAGGCTCGAAGCGCTGGCAACCGGTAAGAATCTCTACTAAAACATAGGAGAATCATGGATACCGTCACGTACAAGGAACCGGCTCCGATTCTTGACAAGGAGAACCCTTTCGAATCGATGATGGAGCGGTTTGATGTTGCGGCAGAACTACTGGAACTCGAAAGAGGCGTGTATGAATACCTGAAAACCCCGGTCAAACAGGTCACCGTTTCCATCCCTATACAGATGGACAACGGAGAGATAGAGGTTTTCGAAGGGTATCGCATTATTCATAACGATGCTCTCGGACCTTCAAAGGGAGGAATTCGTTATGCCCCGGATATCACGATCGATGAGATCAAGGCCCTGGCGGCATGGATGACATGGAAATGTGCGATCGCCAATATCCCATTCGGCGGTGCGAAAGGTGGAGTCAAATGCGATCCAAGCAGACTGACTGAAGTTGAACTTGAGAAGATCACACGTCGATTTACTGCAAACATGCTGGATGTGTTCGGTCCCGATAAAGACATTCCTGCTCCGGATATGAACACGAACGAACAGATAATGGCCTGGATAATGGACACCTACAGCATGCACGTGCGCAGAACTGAAAACGCGGTCGTAACCGGGAAGCCATACATCATCGGAGGATCGCTCGGAAGACCGGAGGCGACGGGCCGTGGTGTCATGGTTGCGACCTTCGCAGCTCTGGCCAGGAAAGGCATGAATCCAAAGCAAACGACGTGCGCTGTCCAGGGATTTGGAAACGTCGGTTCCGTGTCAGCCAAACTTCTCAGCCAGCAGGGACTAAAGATTGTCGCGGTGAGCGACGTCTCTGGTGGATATTACAACCGGAACGGTATCGATGTCACAAAGGCCATGGAGTGGGTGCACAAACACAAGGTTCTCGAAGGAAGCGGGATAGGAGATTCGATATCGAACGAGGAGCTCCTGGAACTCGATGTCGATGTGCTGGTCCCCGCGGCGAAAGAGGACCAGATTACTGCCAACAACGCGGGAAGGATAAAGGCGAAAGTGATTGTCGAAGGTGCAAACGGACCGACAAAGGCAAAGGCGGACCCTATTCTTGACAGCAAGGGTGTTCTGGTTGTGCCCGACATACTTGCCAATTCAGGCGGTGTTACGGTCAGTTACTTTGAGTGGGTGCAGGACCGGCAGGGATACTTCTGGACGCTCGATCGGGTGAATCGCAGGCTCGAGCGAATGATGCATGATGCCTTTGACAACGTGTTTCGCACCGCTGAAAAGTACAACGTCTCCATGCGCCTCGGCGCGTATATACTCGCGATAGACAAGGTGGCGAAGACGCTCAAAGTTCGCGGAATCTATGCCTGATGAAGTCTCGGCCGTTGTGCGGAATGTTGATGCTTACCCTTGTTTTCCTCACCGACAGCGGCCAGAAGAAAGGACGACCGTCAAATTACGACGTACTTAACGCGCAGGTTGATACGCTGGCTGTGGCGGTAACCGGAGTGTTGTCCCGTGAACACGATAAGTCCGTGTTTATCGAGACAGGGAGCCGTGCCGTAGACAACTTCGTGCGTCAGCGGCTCGTTCAGAATCTGCTCCGGAACAAGTTTCTTGTTATGAACGATTCGGTGTCTTCGGCAGTCGTGCGGATATTCGTCCCGCTTTTCGACGTGAATTATTCAGAGCCGGTGACGTCACATATTTTCGGGGCGTCGGATGTGGTGCGCACGCTCCGTTCAGAATATGACGTCCAGGTTTCGGACAGCGCTCGGGTTACTTTCGCAAAATCTTTTTCCATGGCGTTCAGAGATACCGTCTCGGAAAATCAAATACCTGAATTGGAAGCCGGCACTTACGGCTTCCTGCGCGGGAAGATCGAACCGAAGAATTTTCTTGATACGGTTTTCCAGCCGGTATTGTTTGTCGCATCGGCAGCAGTTATTGTCTACCTTTTCTTTACATTGAGAGGATCTTGAATGAGGTTTAGATGGATTTCTTATACGCTCGGCGTCTTGCTTATTGCCGTTGTGGTTTCCTCGTGCACTTCAACGCAGCAACTGATAGTGCAGGGGGCGCAGGCTACGTTCCACGAAGGGCTGGGGCTTCTTAACCACAAAAAATACCTGAAAGCAAGGGAGGAGTTCAACATAGTTGTGAAGCAGTATCCCGCAAGTGCCTTCGCGGACAGTGCACAGTTTTACCTTGCGGAGACATACTATTCGACGAAGGAATATCTGACCGCGGCCTTCGAATTCAGCAACATCAACCGCAACTACCCGTCCTCCAAACTTGCGCCGGAGGCAAGGTTCAGGATAGCCGAATGCTATGCGGCGCTGTCCCCGCGGGTCCAACTCGATCAGGACAACACGAAGAAGGCGATAGAATCCTTCCAGAGTTTCATTGACTACTATCCCAACAGCCCCCTGGTTCCAAAAGCTGAAAAAGAGATTACAAAGTTGAGAGATAAGCTTGCGGAAAAAGACCTGCAGATCGCTCATCTTTACGTGGTTCTCGGTTACTATAAGGCCGCGGTTGTCTACTACGACGTTGTCCTCGATCAATACCATGACTCCAATGTCGCGCCTGAGGCGGCCATCGGTAAGGTCAAGGCTCTGATAAAGCGTCACAGAGAAGCGGAAGCACGTATCGCGCTTCGTGGTTTCTATTCATCTTTTCCACATTCGACACTGAAAGGAGAGGCCGACAACCTGGCCCACAACCTTGACGTTAAGCCTGATACTCTTGAGGGGACCGACTGAAGAATGCACTTTATGAATTCGCGAAGCGGAAGAGAGGCAGCTGAGTGACCAAAGAGCAGGGCGGCGCGGCTGGCAAACCCGTCAGGTATTCGCAGATTGAAATGTCGGAGCTCGTTTTGCCGAACGACACCAACCAACTGGGGAATTTGCTCGGTGGCAGGCTCATGCACTGGATCGACATTGCGGCAGCTATGACTGCCACCAAACATTCCAACCATGTCTGCGTTACCGCAGCCGTCGATCAGATAAGCTTTCTTGAGCCCATCAGGATCGGAGAACTGGTGACAATAAAAGCTAGCGTCAACAGGGTATTTAATACCTCCATGGAGATTGGGGTTAAGGTTTTTTCTGAGAACTCACTTACCGGCTTACGGCATCATTCGAATTCCGCGTTTCTTACGTTCGTAAGCATCGATAAGGACGGCAAACCTGTGAAATCGGTCCAGGTCGTTCCGGAAGTCCCGGATGAAATCCGTCGGTATGAGCAGGCACTGTTCAGAAGAGAACAGCGTCTCAAACACAGGGAAGAAACAAAGAGGCTCTGGTCTGCAAAAGGGGCCGACGAGTAGGGGTGTCCCTTGGTGCGATGACACACATTGTCGGATTCGAACAAATAAAATTCCTGAAGCGACTTTCCATACTTATCCTTGTTGTGGGGTATTCTGAGGGAACCTGTGCGCAGGTCTATGTACCCATCTTCAAATCTATAGAGATGCAGGCGACAATTTCACCGCTCGGGGAGATGGTGGAGGGAGATTTTCTAGGCAGACCTTGCATTGCTGCAGTGTCGGAGTCTCAAAAAGCTATCTACTTCTTTGAACCGGATTCTCTCGAGAATCTGGTCCTTACTAATGTTGTCAGTCTTCCAGATACTCCCGTGGCTATCTCTAAGGGAAAAGAAGTCTTGATCCAGGCGAAAGGTCGGCGGAGAAACCTGGCAAATCTGGCCGTGTTGATGAAGCCGGACTATGTCGCGCTGATTTCATTTGGACCAAATGGCCAGCCGGAAATGTCGGCGCTGTCCAGGGTCGACCAGTATTCAACCGGTGTACGGGCAGTCGACATGGAGGCCGATGGAAAACTAGATCTCGTCGCTTACGGCAAGTTCTCCCTAGGAGTTTCCGTGGAAAAGAACGATGGGAACGGAAAATTCAGCGCGGTCGGTTCTTTCCCCGGTCCTCTCGGGAATGTCCCTTTCAGCGATATTGCCTTTACCGACTTCAACGGTGATCTTGTTCCGGATATGGCCGCGCTTGACTGGGTCAATCGGAGGCTTCTGATATTTTACGGCAGAGGCGACGGTACTTTTGCAAAACCTGTCTCTTTTCACCTGAAAGCCGAACCCTCTACCCTTTCGGTGGCAGACCTTAACGGCAACGGCTATCCAGACATAGTCGTTGGGTTCGCGCGGCTCCCGGAGATCGATATTTTCGGGGGAGACGGTTTCGGAAGGTTCTTTCTCCGTCAACAAATCAAGACCCCGGCGCCGGTCTCCAAGTTTGCCATTGCGGATTTCACCGGCGATGGGACGATGGACATCGCGGCCTTGAGCAGAACTGCTGGCGACATCATGATGTATGCGTACGACCCACTGTCGAGGAGGTTCGAGTATTCGGGGTCGGTCGGGACGGGAGAGTCTTACGAGAATATTGTCCCATTCTATTTTGCAAATCGGATAAAGGCCGATCTTGTCGCCTCGAGCTTCCGAAGAAAGTATATCAAAGTCTTCAAGAGCGCTGTCCTTTTCAAGAAATTTCCGGACAGACGTATCCCTGTCAGCTCCGCTTCCAGGTTTGTTTCTGTGTGTGGCACGGACACCGCGAACTATATGATAACCGGGAATTCAGCAGGAAGGGTGACGGCGATGTTTTCGTCCGGTAAGACGCCGGCCGATGAACGCAATTGCGTTGAATGGAAGACGGAAGGAAGTCCTTCGATTGTGAGACTTCTGTCGCCGCAAGTGCCGTCTTTATTGTTAAGTTACTCGGATGCCGACGAGCTAAGTCTCTACGAGGTTTTACCTAGAGGCTCTGGCCTGAATCGTTTGAATGCCGAGACCGCCTTTCCGCCATTCGCCGTCGGAGGGGAAGCTGGGAATGACTCTGCTTCAATCGTCGCCGTTTACAGGTCGAGCCCCGACAGTTCCGTCGGCGCATCGTACTTCACTTCAATTAAAAGGAACAGCGAATTCATCGAACATGATTACTCAATAGCTGACTCGGAGGAGTACCTCTCTTCAGCGGTTGTAGTATCGCCCCGCCTTGCATTCCTGCGAATCACCAGATTATCGCCGGATAGCCTCAGGGTATCGTCGACCGCGCTCAAATCTGCCAGCACGTCGACCGCAGTCATCCGGGCACACAATGCCAGATTTCTCCCCACAGCGGCAAACCAGTTGCCCTTGCTCGCAGCGCAGGAACCGGATACCCTGGATTTGTATACCGTCGCTGACGCTTCCCCGGGTGTATCCGTCACCCGTTTGTTCAGTACCCCTTTTGACTCAGCCGACTTCTCGTCAATCAGAGTGACCGTCAGCGGCTCCGCGAGATATATGTCCTACTATGACGACTCTGCTAAATCTGTTTTTCTCTATTCGATCGGCGATAGCATTATGCATTTTGTAAAAGCCTGGCACGTTGAACATATGCCCGCAGACATATCGGTTTCTATACCGATGAAGACAATCTATTTCTTAAACGCAGCTCAATCTTATGTGTCGGTGCATAGTTTCTAGAATCGGGCTGATCACGATAATTCTTGTGCTTCTGGCCCCGCAAGTGAATGCCGCCGTTTCGGAACGGGACATGGAAATGAGGCGTATTTTTGATTCCTATAACAGGAACGACTACAACAAGTGCGGGTTCAATATCATTGCACACTACTACAGTCTTCCGGGTGCAGATCCCACCGTCAAGTCGCTTTTACAGCTGAGGCCCTCGGAGGACATGAGCATCGTAAGTCCGTCCGGTAAATTCAGGATCCATTTCGATACTTCAGGAGTGAATGAACCGGTTCTTTACAACTCAAACCAGCAGGCTGAACCGCGAAGCTGGCCGGCGTTCGTTGACAGCGTCGCAAAAATATGTGACCACGTCTATTACGTCGAAGTTGATTCACTCGGGTTTCCGCCTCCGGCGTCCGACAGCGGAGCGGGAGGAGGGGATGAATACGATATTTACATCGAGGCCCTTCCCACCGGCGAGTATGGATACACCGACTGGAACCCGTCGCTTCCCATAAAGCAACGCGTCAATCCAACCTTTGCCACTTGGACAGTGATTAGAAACGAGTTCGAGTCGACTTACACGCAGGGCATCCCTGCGATGGAAGTGACAATTGCACATGAGTTCAATCACGGCATCCAGCTCGGGAATTACGGACTATGGGCAAATGATATTTGGTTTTATGAGCTGACTTCAACTTGGATGGAACAAGTTGTTTATCCGGGAGTGAAAGACTATTACCAGTATCTGCCGCTTTTCTTTCGCGACTTGTCGAGCATGCCGTTTAACCGCTACGAGCCGGCGGAATATGCAGGGTATGAGAGATGTGTCTTTGGGATATTCGTTCAGAATGAATATGGCCCGCAGGTAATGAAGTCGATCTGGCAGCACATGGCGACTGAACCTGTTATTCCTGCGATTCAAGATGCTTTCAAAGCTATAGGTGTCAACCCATCGGCCGCTTTTCAATTGTTTTCGGAATGGAACTATTTCACCGGATACAGGGCGAATCAGGCCAGGCAATTCGATGTCTCGTCGTACCCTCTGGCGGCCGCTTATCCGCTTGCCGTCATTGAAGGTTCGGGGGGCCTGTCAAGCAGCGGAGTCATTTTTTCGGCTGAAGCGCTTCGAATGACCGAGCATTTCTTTCAAATCAGTGAGGGTACGGATACCATCGGGATCGCGATTTCCAACAACAATTTCACGGCCGCGGCCAACCGAGATTCTGCCGCGTTCCAGTTCTCAGTGGGAATCTCTAAGGGGGGAGCGAACTGCGTAAGAGAACTTTCGGGAGGATACTGCCTCTTCTTTGATGTTCCCAACTATCCGAACTGGTCTCTGGTGCCATTCGTCTCCGGCCAGTCACTTGTCGAGGCGAACAATGTCGTCTTCCCTCAGCCTTTCAACCCCGCAGTGCAGATCGTTAAAATACCATACCCTTTTGATCAGCCTAACGATGCAAGTCTTTCGATTTACGATATTTCTGGGGAGTTAGTTGACAAATTGGAGGGTGACAAGTCTCTGGCTTATTACCTTCGGGGAAGCTATTTCCTCTGGGATGGAAGAAACATGGCGGGAAAGAAAGTGGGCAGCGGTGTGTATATTTACGTGGTAAGCGACGGCAATAAGAGTGTCGTCGGTAAGATAGCAGTTGTGAGGAATTGATGATCCTGAAAGCGACGGACCTGAAGAAGGTATTCAATAGACGGGTAGTGTTCAAGCAGCTCTCTTTCGAGGCCCAGACGGGGCAGGTGTTGACGATTACGGGCCCGAATGGAAGCGGCAAATCTACGATATCGAAAATAATCTGCGGGGTCCTGACACCGACATCGGGGAAAGTGGTGCTACTGAATGGCTCTCGTGAAATTGAACGGGACGATGTCTACAATCACGTTGGTCTTGTCTCTCCCTATCTTGAGTTGTATGGAGAATTTACAGCTCTTGAAAACCTGCAGATTGAGATTCGCGCAAGGATGTTGCCGAAATCAACGGAGAAGCGAGCTCTGGAAATTCTTGAGACCGTAGGATTGTTTAGTAGAAGGAAAGATGAGGTAAAGGGGTTTTCGTCGGGGATGAAGCAGAGGCTGAAGTACGCTGCTGCGCTGATTCATGATCCCGAAGTCCTTATTCTCGATGAGCCCACCGCAAATCTTGACGTAGCCGGAATCGATATGGTGTTTTCAATCATCCAACAATACAGGCGGGACAAGATCGTTGTTCTTGCTACAAATGATACGGAGGAAGCGGAGCTGGGGGATGTTAAGGTGGTGCTGCAGAAGAAGTTAGGTGATAGTGATGGAAAGTGATTCAAATACACAATATGGCCCGAATAAAAATACGATCAAGCTGACGCTCCCCGTGCAGGGGATGACGTGCGCAAGCTGCGTCCTGCGGGTGGAGACCGCATTGAAAGGGGTTCAGGGAGTCGGACAGGCTGTGGTGAATCTGGCAACAGAATCCGCTACAGTAGAGATCGAGTCCGGTAAAGTCGACGTAGATACGCTCAAGGCTGCTGTAAACGATGCCGGTTACAGGATTATCGACACTGCGGATGAGGTTGACGCCTTGAAAGCGGAGTCCGAGGCGCGTGAACGTGAGTACCGAAAGTTGTGGAGAAAATTCGAGATCGGGGTGGCATTGGGCATTCCCATTCTCGTCGGAAGCATGCCCGAAGTATTCCCGTTTGTTAGGTCAGTACCTGAGATAGTCAGGAACTACGTGCTGATGTTGTTGACGGTTCCGGTGATGTCTTATGTCGGAGGGCAGTTCTTCCGCGGGTTCTGGATCGCATTGAGACACAAGACTGCCGATATGAACACGCTTGTTGCTGTCGGCACCGCTTCGGCATTCCTGTTCAGCGCGGTTGCAACAGTATGGCCCGAGGTTTTGGCCTCTGTCGGGTCAACAGCCCAAGTCTACTTTGACACGAGCGCCGTGATCATAGTACTCATCCTGCTCGGCAAGATTCTTGAAGCAAAAGCGAAGTGGAAGTCCTCGGAAGCCGTCAGAAAACTGATGGCTCTTCAGCCTGCTGTTGCGCACCTTCTCCTCGATGGCAGCGAGGTCGACGTTCCTTTAACCGCGATACAAGTGGGAAGCCGGCTGAGAGTCAGGCCCGGTGAAAGAATTCCCGTTGATGGAAGAGTGACGGACGGCTTTTCCATGGTTGACGAATCAATGCTGACCGGCGAGAGCATACCCGTTGAAAGGACCAAGGGAAGCCCGGTGCTGGGTGGAACGGTCTGTCTAGACGGCGCAATGACTATAACGGCCGAGAAGATCGGGAAGGAGAGTTTCATCACCCGTATTGCCAAGATGGTCGAAGAGGCTCAGACCTCAAAGCCGCCAGTACAAAGACTTGCCGACAAGGTTGCGTCGGTCTTCGTGCCCGTTGTAATCGTAGCGGCTCTTTTAAGTGCTGCGATATGGGCGGTATTCGGTCCCACGCCGATTCTGGTCCATTCCTTGATGGCATTCGTCGCTGTCCTGATCATAGCGTGCCCGTGTGCGCTTGGACTCGCGACGCCGACTGCAATAATGGTCGGAACGGGGCGCGGTGCCGAAATGGGGGTGCTGGTAAGGAATAGTGAGGCGCTCGAACAGGCAAGGAAGATCACGAGTGTGGTCTTCGATAAAACGGGCACCGTAACTGCAGGAGAGATGCGTGTTGTAGATGCGATTGTCTTCGATGGCGCATCTGAAGACGATCTTGTCGGGCTGGCTTCGGTCGCCGAAGCAAATTCGGAGCATCCTGTAGCAAGGGCGGTAATTGATGAAGCCAAACACCGCGGGATATCCTTCAGTGAAGGTATGGGCTCGGAATTCAGGAACTACCCCGGGAAAGGGGTGGAGATAAATGTCCGTCGCGGGAGCGAGAATTCGGTTGTGCGGGTAGGGAAGTTGGATTTTGTTTCCGAAACTGCGGCGGACGAAGCCACGAGGCCGGTGCTGGACAAAGTAAACGAGACCGCGGTTAGGCTTGCGGCAACAGTCCTTTTTGTTGCGCGCGACGGGAAGATTCTGGGGGCAATTTTTGTGAGCGACTACGTGAGAGACGGGGCGATTGAAACCATGGCAGCCGTTAAGAAACTTGGTTTGAAGGTGAGACTTCTTACCGGTGACGGCGAGGCGTCAGCCAAGCGCATTGCCTCTCTGGTTGGCGTCGACAAGTATTTTGCGAATGTTCCACCGGACGGGAAATACAAGGCGATAAAGGAACTCCAGGATGCCGGTGAAGTCGTTGCGTTCGTGGGCGATGGGATAAACGACGCCCCCGCGCTTGCGCAAGCCGACCTCGGTATCGCGATGGCAACCGGGACGGACATTGCGGCAGAGGCCGCGAGTATTACACTCGTCAGAAACGATCTCCGTCTTGTGCCGATGTCGATAGAACTGTCGAAGCGGACGCTGAAGGTGATCAGGGAGAACCTGTTCTGGGCGTTTTTCTATAACGTTATACTCATACCTCTGGCTGCCGGTGCACTTTACCCCCTCACCGGGTGGCAGCTCAATCCCATGATAGCTTCGGTGGCCATGGCTATGAGTTCCGTAAGTGTGGTGAGCAATTCTCTTCGGCTGAAAAGAATTAAGATAAAAGCGTAATGTGTAATTACAAAAGCAAACAGTAGGCAAGGAGGATCGTGTGTTCAATATAGGTTCAAAGAAAAAGACGCTTGCCGTCGACGGGATGACGTGCCATCACTGCGAGATGACCGTTGAAAAAGCAATGTTGGAGATCGACGGGGTGAAGTCCGCAAAAGCCGATCATTCCAACAAGACTGTCGAAGTCCAGTATAAGGACGAGCTTGATCTGGACCTGGTCAAGCAGAAGATCGAAAAAGCCGGATACAAGTTTCTCTCCGCAAATTGACACTTCGCGGACATTTTGACTCCACAAGAAAAGAGCCCCGACAACCGGGGCTCTTTTCTTGCGGCGGACAAAGACTTATTGAATTAGAAGCTTCTATCCTCGAATAAGCGGGCAACTTCTACTGAAGTGACCACATCGCTTTCTGGGCAGTCAAACAGGCTCCTTCGAAAGGTCTACGCGTCTTCTTCTCCATGTCACTATGAACCCGATAACCATAATCACCACGCCACCCCATACGAGGTTGATGAAGGGCTTTATTGTGGCCTCGAGAACGAGGGCACGCTTCTGGGTCGGAGGATCTTCTATAGTCTTCTTCAGAAGGGCGAAGTCAGGCGAATTCTTCGACGGCATGTATCCCAAATCGATCGAAGCCTGCCTCGTCTTGTTGTCCACGTGAACATCGGTAACTGTGAATGTGTCGCCGGACTTGGTGGTGATGGCATTCAGCTTCGACTCGCCGTTTGGCACGATCTCGTTCGCGGGAACGATCGTCTGGCTCCTGCCGTCCTTTGAAGTCAGCTTGATTATGGAACCGAGTTGGAACGCTTTGCCTTCGATCATGGCATCGCGTTCGTCCGGTGGGACCTGGAAGCCGGTAAACGTAAACGTATACCTGCCGACGGTCTTCGGGACGTTCATTTTTAGTGGGAACGTGATCCCGTACTTGGACGTCTGGAGGGGATCCGCACCCTCGCTCTCCAACCCTTCAGGCGAGAGGTAAAGATCGCGAGTCAGCATGTTGGTGGCGATGAAAGCCAGGAGTTTCGGGTGTGTGAATGCATCGTAGTTGACAAGACTGAAAATATAGGGATGACGCAGGATCGCACCGCCGTTGTATGCGCTCGGGTACATAATCAAAGGCGCGTTGAATTTGCTGTCGCCGCTTCGAACCACTACGTCATAAGCTGTCTTTCCGCCCCCGATCTGACGGGGTCCGACGTACGTCAGTTCGTAGCCAAAAGCTTTTTGAGGTTTGTTTTTCTGCAGCTCGAGAGAGACGTGCTTGTCATAGTGAGTCGAGGCAATTATGCCGACGAAGAGTATGGCGACACCTATATGAGCGAGCGACGCACCGAGCAGTCTGGGATTGCCTCTGGCGATCTTGTAAGCAATTTCAAGATTAACAAAGAAGGCAAAGGCGCTGGCCAGGAAGAAAAGTACCATCCCGATATTGTGCATCCCGGCGAATATCACGACCACTGTCGCCAGAGTTGCGGCAGTAAGGGGCATTTGAACGGTCCTGAGAAGAGTCTGGGAGTTTGTCTTCTTCCACCAGAGGAGTTGACCGAGACCGATCATTGCCGCCATGAAGATCACCAGCGGGAGGTTGGTCTTGATATAATAACTCGTAGCAATGGCACTTGGCCGGCCTTTGAGGATATTTGTGATGAGAGGTGCGCTCGTACCGATGAGCGTAAACCCGGCCACCACCACGAGAGAGGCCGCGCCGAGGAAGAGCGCGAATTCTCTTGAGGTAAACGTATAATTGATTCGTTGTTTAGGAATTTGCCTGACCCTCAGGAGGTACAGTCCGAAGCCCAGTATCGCGAAGAAAGAAATGAAAATGACCAGGAGCACATACACCCACATCCCCGGTTTCTCGAAACTGTGAACGGAGGTATCACCGAGGATGCCGCTTCTGGTAAGGAATGTACTGTACAACACCAGCAGGAAAGGCATCATTCCCATTATGAAGTTTGCACGCTTGAACCCGCCGGTGCGGCGTTGGACCAGGAGCGTGTGTATTGAAGCTACAGCTACAAGCCATGGGATAAAGGACGAATTCTCGACCGGATCCCATCCCCAGAAGCCGCCCCATCCCAGGGTCTCATATGCCCAAAAGCCACCGAGTGTGATACCGACTCCCAGAACCGCCGCGGTAAAAAGTGTCCAGGGGACCGCGAACCTGGCCCAGTTGTCGTTGTCTTTCCTGAGCAGACCGGAAAAGGCATGAGCGAAAGGCACAGCGGTGGAAGCAAAACCGAGGAAGAGAATAGGTGGGTGGATAACGATCCAGAGATTCTCAAGAAGCGGGTTCAGTCCGCGTCCGTCGGTCGGCATAAATCCTTTCGTGACGGTTTTGGGCCATGTCTGCCATACCATTTCGAAAGGATTCTTCGCTACTGCCATGAAAACCAGGAAGGCCGCGATCGCCGAGAATATCCCCATTATCGAGGATTCGTAGTTGTGTTTTCTCGCATACACCATCAGGATCAGTCCGATGATCGCGGTGTACATTGTCCAAAGCATGAAGCTTCCTTCCTGCCCCACGTAGAATGCGGAGATCAGGAGAGGTGGGTGGATTGCGTAGGAGCTGTAACTCCAGACGTATGTATACTGAAACTGGTGCGTGAGCACCATGTTCATCAAATAGCCCGCGGTCAGGATGATGAAGACTGTGCCCGCGTGGAAACCTGCTCGCGCAATCTTCAGAAATCTTCCGTCACCGGTGAAGAAATTATATGTATATGCAAACGTGGCAGTCAGCATTCCGCCGAATGCCAGGTAGATCAACGCTCGACCTAACATTATTCGCCTTTTCTAGTTATAGCTTTTTGCAGCGGTTTGCTGCGCAGAGGCTTCCGGTCCGGTTTTAGATTGGTATTTGGAGGGACACTTCGTCAAAACGTCACTTGCCTCGAAAACGCCGTCTTCGTACCGCCCCTTAGCGACTATGCTCGGAGCGACTTCGAAATTATTAGGCTTCGCGCCGGCGAGAACGACTGGCATGATCGTCTTGTTGTCGTCTATCAAATAGAAATGGAAGGTGTTCGTTTGCGGATCGTAGTACGTTTTCATGCTCTTAACCCATGAGCCCTTCACCTGTACAGTGCGGTGCGTCTGCTCAGCGGCCTTTGCAGAAACATAAGCGATGTTATTCTGCATAAAAGAGATGGCCCCGAACACGACAAACGCAACTACGATTATTCCTGCTATTATGTATTTCGACTTCATTTCATAGTCTCCTTTTCAGACTCATTCTGCTCGTACAAATCGTTCACTTTCTTATCTAAACGATACAAGTAAATAAAAATTCCAATCCAAATCACCAAAACTATTATTAAAACGATATACAGGGAATGGGTGTTGAGAAAGTTATAAAGTGACATTTATTCGATCTCCGTCTGTTTGTTGTACGCGAGTATGCCGATTCTCGATCTCAGTTGGAATAGCCACACGTACAAGAATGTGAATCCGAGCAAAGAGGCGAAGAAGACGTACTGCATTCTGGGCTCGAGGTACATCTTCCCGTTGGGATTCACCAGAGGGGCAGGAGATCCTTCACCCGGGTGGAGACCGGTCATCATCCTCGGCATGATGAAAACGAAAAAGGGTACGGTAACAAAGGCGATTATGGAATATACGGCAGAAAGAGTCGCTCTTCGTTCTTCAACTTCGAGCGCACTGCGAAGTGAAAAGTACGCTCCGTAAATCAGGAGGAGTACGAATATCGACGTTTCCCTCGGGTCCCAGTTCCAAAAACTTCCCCAACTGAACCTGGCCCATATCGACCCGGTCAAAGTCGCAAGGATGCTGAAGGCAAATCCCAATTCAGCGGACGAGCTCGATTTGATGTCGTATTTCATGTCCTTCTTTCGCAGGTATGCGATTCCGTACCACATGGACATGAAAAAGGCCAGGACTGCCAGCCATGACATCGGAACATGGAAATAAAGTATTCGAGCCTTGGCGCCGAGACCGGGAATATGCCCGATCGGCATAGCGACACCGACTACCAAAACGGCGGCGATCCAGACTCCGATCGCTATTTTCATCCAGTTTTTCAATTAATCTCTCCAAACAAAGTCAAATAGAACTATGGACACCGTCGTAACGACCACGCAGTACGAGAAGATGATTTTAAAGTCACCCAGCGCTTGCCCCATTTTGGCTCCCTCGACTGAAAGTCTCGTCGCATCGATCACGCTCATTAAAAGTGGTAACAAAATAGGGAACGAGAGCACAGGGTAGAGAGTTCCTTTGGAGTTTGCCTTGGATATTATCGCGGCGATGAAAGTTGAGGCAGTGGATAGTCCGAACGTGCCCATAAAAATTGTAATGATAAAAATGAGTGGTGCCTTAACGGTGAACGAAGGCATCGTCAGCATATAAGCAAGTACTATTAGAATATTCAGCACGTATATCAGCAGGGAATTGAAAAGTAATTTCCCGATCAATACCGAGGACGGCTTCACCCACAACTGAAGGGTCATGGACGTGCCACGTTCCTCTTCGCTCACAAACGACCGTGACAGGCCGCTCATCGCGGCAAAGAATACGATAATCCAAAGAATACCTGCCGAAAGGCTTGGTGTAACAGTCTCCTGGGCAGTTGAGAAGAGAATGATCGAAAGTGTGACGACAACAAACATCAGCAACGAATTGAGGGCGTAGCGAGTCCGTATTTCGCTGTAAAGGTCTTTGCTGAATATCGCAACGGCGCTTTTCATGATATAAGCAAAGTTAGGCCCCAACCGCCTAATTTTCAAGGAACTGCGGCATACCCCCATGTGCCGACGGTTGCTTCTACCGATTTGGCCAATGGCAAAAACGGAAGTGGGAATATTCCCAGTAGCCATCCTCGGCGTTCAGATCCTTTCAAGGTTCAGCGAACTTCTCGCAAGCCAAAAGTGGCTTGAAATCGAGTCGCGTTGTATTAGGTTATTGACTGTCAATGCCGGGTAGTGTCCTGATTTCAAATCTCACCGCAATGTCGCGAAGGCGCAAAGTCCTCGTTCAATCATATTAACAGTCCCACGGACGCAAAGAATGAGTTTTGCCGTTCTTTCCTCCGTTTGCATCTTCCCGCTGCAAAACGATATTATTTCTTTGCGTGCTCGGCGCCTCTGCGGTGAAAGAATCTTGAAACTAGGCCACTACCTAATGCCGGTTTTCTTTGGAGACCTTGTCAAAAAGTATTAAATTTACAGGCTTAGCCGCAAAGTTGCCTTCTGGTGCACGGAATTTCCCGGAGAGGTGCGAGAGTGGTTGAATCGGCTCGCCTGGAGAGCGAGTTACCGTCTAAAGCGGTACGTGGGTTCGAATCCCACCCTCTCCGCCAGACTGCGCCAAGGCTTTTCAACCGACAAAGCGTCGGCACAGTCGGTCGAGTGGCGAGGCACCGACAGAGCATGATCGATTGGTGCGCAAGCCGGATCTATGTGGTGAACTATGGGGTCAATGGAGAGGTGCGAGAGTGGTTGAATCGGCCGGTCTCGAAAACCGGAATACCCTTCGGGGTATCGAGGGTTCGAATCCCTCCCTCTCCGCCAGGCTTCGTCTGGCGGGCTAGGGCGAGCGGAGACTTCTCGACTGGCGAAGGACCGAAAGAGCATAATCGATTGGTGCATAAGCCGGATCGTGGTGAACTGTGGGGTCACTGGAGAGGTGCTGGAGTGGTTGAATCGGCCGGCCTCGAAAACCGGTATACACCTCGGGGTATTGAGAGTTCGAATCCCCTGGCAGACGAAATTGCGCGCTCAAGACGCAGGGCGCAGTTTGATTACTACCGTTTGTTGACACGGCCGTGCATATGTTTTACATTGGAAATGTAGTTGTTCCAGAGAGGCCATGACCTTCTCTTAAAGTTCAGTCGGCCTCGTGTACTTCAGGACTCTCACGGCGGTCGTCAGAAGACTTGCGGCGGAAGAAATGGCACCGGCAAGCACATCCTTCGGCCTTTGGATTCAACCCAGGTTTGCATAGGTAATAACGAAATATGTCTAGCTTGCCGACCGATTCCTTCCATAGTAGTTTCCGATCGCTCGCAGCTGCGTACTGATGAACAGTCCGATCCTTCTGCCCGACGCATCGACTAAGCCTTTACCTTCGGACGGGCTCGATATTTCTGAACGTCTCGGCATAAGGCCTTTGAATAATTTGGTCCGGATTTGACAGTTTCGGTTTGTGAGAGGAATCCTGCAACTCTGAAACAATACCTTGCATAAGGCACTCGCCTTTTTCAGATAGATCGAAGGACTACTCGGGTTCTGGGTCAAATTCGTAGGTCGAATTTGAGGAATCTCAGTTAATCGGTGGAAGGAGAGCTGCTGTTATGTTTGGATGCATAGACGATTTCGGGGTGAGCAAATGAACGGATGGGGGCACAAAGACTCTGGGATTTCTTTTCGATCTACGGCAAAGACCTGGTGCGTGAGGGAAAATTTCTATGACCAAGAATCGTGGAGCCGCTCTCAAAGACTGCATTGGCTTGACGGTGCCGGGTCATACTTCCACTTAGCAATGATAATATCCAAACGACCTGGTAAAAAGTATAATGGGGCTTCGCCGTAATTGCATGCAGCAACCGAATCCGCAATGAGCGAGGCAAAGATACCACAGCCACCGCCGGGCCGCTAAGAAGTTTTAATTTCGTGAGGTTGTAACATGGAGAAAAACAACAATCAAAACGCAAAAGAGCAGTCGTCGACCTCTGAGGACGCAAAGCAGAATCCTCTTCACAAGACCAACGAAGAGCTGCTTGAGGAGTTGGAGACATCCACCGACGGCTTGAGCCAGTCTGAAGTAGAAAAAAGGTTGGCAAAGTACGGTCCTAATGCAATAGTAGAAAACAAAGAGAATATGTTTCTCAAGTTTCTTGCCTACTTCTGGGGTCCCATAGCATGGATGATTGAAGTGGCAGCGGTACTCTCGATAATTGTGAACCACTGGACGGATTTCATCATTATAGCGGTACTGCTCGTCTTCAATGCGGTTGTGGGATTCTGGCAGGAATACCAGGCTGCCAACGCGGTAGATGCGCTCAAGAAGCAGTTGGCGGTCAAAGCGCGGGTCAAGCGTGACGGCAACTGGACGGAAGTGGACGCTACGACGCTCGTGCCCGGAGATATATTGAGGATTCGACTGGGCGACGTAATCCCCGCCGATGTCAAGCTTCTTGAGGGGGACTATCTCAGCGTCGACCAATCCGCGCTGACCGGCGAGTCACTCCCGGTTACCAAGAAGACGGGAGATGCGGCTTATTCCGGTTCGGTAGCGAAACAGGGGGAAGTAGTTGCTCTAACCGTCGGAACGGGTCCGAACACATTCTTCGGCAGGACCGCGAAGCTGGTGTCGACTGCGAGCACTCCTTCCCATTTTCAGAAAGCAGTCTTGACCATCGGGGACTATTTGATTTATTTGAGTCTTGGCCTGGCGGCAATATTGTTTTTTACCATGCTGATACGTGGGGCGGAGCCACTCAGGTTAATTCAGTTCGCACTGATCCTGGTTGTTGCCGCAATACCTGTAGCTATGCCGGCGGTGTTGTCGGTCACGATGGCCGTCGGTTCGGTGGTGCTCGCACGAATGAAAGCGATCCTCACCCGTCTGCAGTCCATCGAGGAGATGGCCGGCATGGACATAATATGTTCCGACAAAACCGGGACGCTTACTCAAAACAGACTTACTCTCGGCGAACCGGCTTTGTTTGGCGCGAACGACTCATCCGAATTGGTGCTGGCGGGCGCGCTTGCGTCTAAGAAGGAGAACCGGGACGCAATCGACATGGCAGTGCTCGACGGCCTGAAAGATCCCTCTGTGCTCAAATCCTATAATCAGACAAAGTTTATGCCTTTCGATCCCGTTAACAAGCGAACCGAAGCGGAAGTGGAAGGGCCGGGAGGCCGAGTGTTCAAAGTGACAAAGGGAGCGCCGCAGGTTATTCTTAAATTGTGTCAGGTGGCGGAGGATCTTTCCGACAGGATCAACTCGAAGGTGAACGAGTATGCCGGCGAGGGATATCGGACTCTCGGCGTGGCACGGACCGAAGGCGATGACCACTGGCGTTTCCTGGGCCTTCTGCCGTTGTTTGATCCGCCGCGTGAGGACTCGGCGGAAACGATCCGCGAAGCGGATGAGCACGGCATCAAGGTCAAGATGGTCACCGGCGACAATACTGCAATCGCGAAAGAGATTTCGAAAAAGCTTGGTCTGGGAACGGGTATTCATACCGCCGACGAATTCTTCAGGGACGCGTCCGGTGATGATGTACTGCTTCCCAGCGTGGCCGGTGCCGTAGAGGCGGCGGACGGATTTGCGCAGGTGTTTCCGGAACACAAGTACCAGATCGTTAAGGCGCTGCAAAGCCGCGGTCACATAGTTGGAATGACTGGCGACGGCGTGAACGATGCGCCGGCGTTGAAACAGGCCGACACGGGCATTGCCGTCAGCGGGGCCACAGACGCCGCTCGCGCCGCAGCCGCAGTTGTATTGACTGCGCCGGGGCTTTCGGTGATAATCAAGGCGGTGGAAACGGCGCGCACTATCTTCGAACGGATGAACAGTTACGCCATTTACCGCATTACAGAAACTATTCGCATCATGTTTTTCGTAGTATTGGCGATGATCGCATACAACTTTTATCCTATCACCGCGATCATGATCATCCTGCTCGCGTTTGCCAACGATCTGCCTATCATGGCCATCGCATACGACAACACCTGGCTGGATCCAAAACCCGTGCGATGGGATATGCACCGTGTCCTTTCGGTATCCACCGTGCTCGGGCTGCTAGGCGTAGTGGAGACTTTCGGAATCCTGGTGTTGGCAAAATTGTGGCTGAAGCTTAACATAGCTGAGATTCAAACCCTAATTTTCCTCAAGCTGGCGATCGCTGGACACTTGACATTGTTTGTTGCGCGCACGCGCAGGTCGTTCCTGACTAAACCTTATCCCTCGGCTCTTGTGCTCTGGTCTGCCATAGGCACTAAGGTTCTCGTGACGGCATTCGTCGCTTTTGGCTTTGGCTTGGTAACGCCGATATCGTGGGCTAACATCGGCTTTGTCTGGGTCTATTGCATCGCGTGGGTGTTCATAGAGGATTGGGCGAAAATGCACGTGTACCATCGTCTTGAGTTCTCGGCAAGACGTCACCGGAAATTTCTCGACCAGTTGCAGAGGCCACTTCACGCGCATGCGCAGTGAAATCGGGATTCCCGAAAAATACCTGCCGGGCAACTGCCCGGCTCGATTTGATGGACAAAGGAATATGACAGCCAAACCGCTCGCTCCACCCGCGGTTCTGGTTCATAAGAAGGAAAGTCTGAAATGAAAACAAAAACAAAAGCAAAAACTCTTCCTACGGATCTCTTGCGCAAGATGGACGCCTACTGGCGCGCTGCCAATTATCTGTCAGTCGGCCAGATCTATCTTTACGACAATCCGCTTCTGAGACGTCCTTTGAAGCTCGAGGATGTAAAACATATGCTGCTCGGTCATTGGGGCACGACCCCCGGCCAGAATTTCATCTATGTGCACCTGAACCGGGTAATAAAGAAATATGATCTCGACATGATTTACGTCTCCGGTCCCGGCCACGGCGGGCCGGCCGTTGTGGGCAACGCATATCTCGAAGGGACTTACAGCGAGATATATCCAGACGTGAGCCAGGATGAAGCCGGATTGAAAAAACTGTTCATCCAATTCTCTTTTCCCGGCGGAATTCCGAGCCACGCATCGCCGGAAACTCCCGGCTCGATGCATGAGGGAGGAGAGTTGGGGTATTCGCTCAGCCATTCGTTCGGTGCAGTATTCGATAATCCCGACCTGATTGCCGCGTGCGTCGTGGGGGACGGCGAAGCGGAAACCGGACCGCTCGCGACTGCCTGGCATTCCAACAAGTTCCTTAACCCGGCGACCGACGGCGCGGTGCTGCCGATACTTCATCTTAACGGCTACAAGATCGCCAATCCGACTGTGCTCGCCCGCATCAGCCGCAAGGAGCTGGAACAGCTTCTGAAAGGTTACGGATGGACTCCTTACTTTGTGGAGGGACACGACCCGAAAAAGATGCATGAGGCCATGGCATCCACGCTCGAAACGGTTGTAGAAACGATTAAGGAGATTCAAAACAACGCAAGAACTCATGGAATCAAATCACGCCCAATGTGGCCCATGGTCGTTCTCAAATCGCCAAAAGGCTGGACCGGTCCGAAAGAGATCGATGGGAAGCAGGTCGAGGGGACTTTCCGCGCACATCAGGTTCCGCTCTCCGATCCCGCAACTCACCCAGAGCATCTCAAGATGCTTGAAGACTGGCTCAAAAGTTACAGGCCCGGTGAACTGTTCGACGAGCAGGGAAGACTGAAACCTGAACTTAGAGATCTGGCACCGAAAGGAGAGCGACGCATGAGCGCGAATCCGCATGCCAACGGAGGCATGCTCCTTCGAGATCTCAGGATGCCAGACTTTCGAGATTACGCCGAGGATGTTCCTTACCCGGGAGTTCCCGGAATCGGCGACACGCATATTCTGGGACGATTCGTCCGCGATGTGATAAAACTTAACAGCGAGACGCGGAACTTCCGTGTGTTTGCACCGGACGAAACACTCTCCAACCGCATGGAAGCGGTCTTCGAGGTTACCAACCGGCAATGGGAAGGTGATACCGAACCCACCGATGAATTTCTCTCACAAGATGGTCGTGTAATGGAAATGCTGAGCGAGCACCAGTGCGAAGGATGGCTTGAAGGCTATTTGCTCACAGGTCGGCACGGGCTTTTCAATTGCTACGAGGCCTTCATCCATATCGTTGATTCGATGTTCAATCAACACGCCAAATGGCTGAAAGTCACTTCGCATCTCCCATGGCGGCGAAAGATCGCCTCGCTGAACATCGTGCTTGCATCCCATGTCTGGCGCCAGGATCACAACGGTTTCACTCATCAGGATCCCGGATTTATCGACCATGTTGTGAACAAGAAGGCGGAGGTCGTACGGGTTTACCTTCCGCCTGATGCCAACTGTCTGCTGTCCGTGATGGACCATTGCCTGCGCAGCCGGCACTACGTCAACGTCGTAGTCGCCGGAAAACATCCCGCACCTCAGTGGCTGACGATGGATGATGCCGTGAAACACTGCTCAGAGGGAATCGGCATATGGCAATGGGCAAGTAACGATCAGGATGCTTCGCCGGACGTCGTAATGGCGTGCTGCGGCGACGTACCTACGCTGGAGACACTCGCTGCTGTCTCCATCCTTCGGGAGCATCTGCCGGATCTCAAGATCCGCGTCGTGAACGTCGTCGATCTTTTCAAACTTGAGCCGCAAAGCGAACATCCACACGGACTCTCCGATAAGGATTTCGATGAACTCTTCACCAAGGACAAGCCTGTGATATTCGCCTTTCACGGATATCCCTGGCTGATTCATCGACTCACTTACAGGCGCACGAATCATAACAACATACATGTCCGTGGCTACAAAGAGGAAGGCACGATCACGACACCGTTTGATATGACGGTGATGAATGAGCTGGATCGCTACCACCTTGTTATGGACGTTGTGGACCGACTTCCTCAGGCCGGCGATAGAGGCATTTATCTTAAACAGCAACTCAAGGACAAGCTCGTAGAACACAAGCAATATATCGACAAGCACGGGGAGGACCTGCCCGAAGTTCGCAGCTGGAAATGGATCCGCGGGAACTGACGAGGTCAACGAATTCTCTCTTTGTTTAGAGTGAAGGTCTTCTAGCGATTGGCCTCGCAGCCACCGAATAGTTCGACTCCGGCGTTGGGTGCGCCAGGGAGCGCAGTGCCTGCAAGATAATCCAACATCCTTCGGATGGCTGCGCGCACACATCACGGATACATCCCGGCGTATTGAGTTGTTCCTGTTTTATCGGGAATCTAACTTCTGTCGAAAGGATATATGCTCATGGGACATGGAATATATCTTCGCGGGGATCTGTCGAGGCAGGAGGGTTATTCAGAATGAAAGACCTCATGTTTGCCGCAGCAGTTTCGATCCTTCTCACCTTCTCTCTGGCAAATATGTCGCGGTACAATTACCTGGGCAATATGTACTGCGCGCCGGCGCCGGTTGCCACCGCCGCCTTCTTCGAAGCGGGATACCACTCTAAAGATTCAGGCGGGAAGAAAGAGAAGAGCGATAGTCCTGCAGCCGGCACCCTCCAGCCTGAGAAGGCTGCCTCGTCGGTTTCCGCCAAAGGTCCTGCCGGACTCTCTCTGCCGGATATCCTGGGCGCTATCTTTCTCCTTGCACTCATTGTCACGCATTTCTTCTTGTGCAAAAAGGGTGTCTACCCGGAATCCTTCGCTTTGTGCAATCTGCCCTTCCGTTCTAAGAATAGACCTGGTGAAGATGACCCCGATCGAATGACCGGGCAGTGACCGCTATCGTTCCGGTACAATCGGGAGGCGGTCGCCCCGACATGCTCGCGAGTAAGGCAACAGCGTGTCGGACCAGACAGTGGATCCCGCCTAGTCCTTTGAAAGCCCGTTGTCACCAATCGATCGGGCGTCTCCAACAGGACACATCTTGGATACAACAAATGTTATCTTTTTGATTCTCTTTCCCCCTCCGCATAACTTTTTTCGGTAAGTACCTCTGAGAGTATTGCAAATATGGATAATGTGTTTCGATGTTCCGCAAGATGGTCCCTCTTTTTCAATGCGCCTGCTTTGGATTCGAGATCGAATCATGACACTTCACTCATCACCCGAGAGTTAAATGCGAATCAATAGGATTACAAATGAAGAGCGCGAGAAGGCTCTGAAGTCAGCGAAGAAACAGGAAGTGATTGAAAAGCAAAAACTGGACGTGCGTTACCACGTAGAGGATTTCGAGGTGTCCGATCGACCTCGCCGATTTCTTGAAGCCTTTGCCGCAATTCTCAAGCACTCCAACTACAAGGCGGTGTTGGATCATTTCATTCGCATGACGGCTCGTTGCTCCCGATGTGCGGTCGCATGTCACGTCTACGAAGCCACTCATGATCCGAAAGACATACCGTGTTATCGCTCCGGCCTCCTGCTGGACGTTTACCGTCGCCATTTCACGATGGGAGGGCTTGTGAGGGGGCGGCTCACCGGAGGAGGGTATCTAACGGACGAGAAGATACAGGAAATGGCGGATAGCTTCTGGAATTGTACCGCGTGCAGAAGGTGTGTACTTGAGTGTCCTCTCGGGTTGGACCACGGGCTGATCACGCATCTCGGCCGTTACATATTGAGTGAAATAGGAATCGTACCGCGTGCTATGGCGGTAAGCGTCCGCGCTCAACTGGAAGGTCCATTTCACAACACGTCTGCGGTACCTGTCCCAGCTTTGAAGGACACCCTCGAGTTTCTCGAAGACGACATCCTGGAGCAAAAATCAGTCAAGGTAAAGTTCCCAGTGGATGTCGAGGGCAGCGATTATGTCTTCTTTGCGCCGGTCAGCGATTACCTTATGGAGGCGGATACCCTTATGGGTATCGCATCCGTGTTTGCGGCGACGGGAGATTCTTGGACTATCGGCACGGAGGATTTCGACGCCATCAACTACGGCCTTTTTTACAATGACAGGCTGATGGAAAGAATCATTAAGAACGTCGATAAGGAAACAAGAAGGCTTCACGGTAAAAACGTGCTGATAGGGGAATGCGGTCATGCGTCGAGAACCGCGAAGAATTTCCTCCCTACTTTCTGTGGCGGCGAAAACGCTTTGCCAGTTCTGAATATTCTGGAATACACTCATAGAGTATGGAAGGAAGGGAGACTCAAACTCAACCCCGACGTAATTACCGAAAAAGTTGCCTATCATGATCCGTGCAATCTTGCCAGAAACCGTTGGGTAGTCGAACAGCCTCGAGAAGTGTTGAAAGGGTTCTGCAAGAACTATGTAGAGATGACTCCGAAGGGCGAGGACAACATTTGTTGCGGCGGCGGCGGTGGAACGGTGTCCATTGACGAGATAAGACCGTATAGAACCACAATCGCCGGAAAAATGAAAGCGGAACAGATCCGAAGATCGGGGTGTGAACTTCTTGTGGCCCCATGTGCGAACTGCAAGAAACAGTTGAGGGAATTGGTCGAGGATCAGGGACTCGAGTGCCAGGTCGTAGGGTTCCATGATCTGATCTACAGGGCGATTGAATTCGACAAGTCATTGACTGTCGAGAAGGAAAAGGAACCGGCTGAGGATCACGACGACGGCGATGGCCGATTCAAGAACTCATCGAACGGGAAGGAGAAGTGAGTATGGATTCTCTGCTCGTCTATGCCCGCGGTCCGCTGTTTCGCCTTTGCTTTGTTGTTATGCTACTGGGATTGGCGCGGATTCTGTTTCTCGATTTGTGGAATGCTCGCAAGGCATACATGAAGGCCGGTGACAAGAAAATGCCGTGGAAGCTCATCTTAAGTCGGACCTGGGAATGGATCTTTCCCGTGAAAAGGGTGCTGAGAAACAGGCAGGCTTATTCGCTTTTCTCCATACTCTTCCACATTGGACTGATAATAGTCCCCATCTTCTTCTATGGTCATATCAGTCTCTGGAAGAATTCGGTCGGTATTTCATGGCCCGCACTGCCTTACTGGTGGGCTTTCGGTCTTACGGTGAGCACGATATTGTTCGCATTCGCATTGCTGATTGAGCGGTCGTTCATAGATTCCATCCGCTCTTTGAGCCGGGGAGAGGATTATTGGTGGCTGATCCTGCTTCTTGTTCCTTTTATTACCGGGCTGGTATGTGCGAACCTGAAGATCGGTGCGGGTCTTTACGAGTTTCTCATGCTGGTACACGTTCTGTCCGCCGACCTTATATTTGTTCTCGTTCCTTTCACGAAGATAGCCCATTGTGTTCTTGCGCCGTTTTCACAGGTTATAGATGCGCTTGCATGGAAATTCCCCGCAGAGACGGACGAAAATATTTGTGAGACACTTAATAAAAAGGGAGCCCCCGTTTGAGCAAAGCAATTTTGACCGACGTTACCAAATGCATCGGCTGCCTTAAATGCGTTTCAGCCTGCAAGGAAGTGAACCATCTCGGGATGGACGTACCGAGGATTTGGGACAAGAACGACGGCCTCTCCGCCGAGAACTGGACGTCCATAATCGCGAAACCCGACAATCACTATGTACGGAAGCAATGCCGCCATTGCATCGAGCCGGCATGTGTGTCCGTGTGCCCGGTTGGCGCACTGCAGAGGACGGAATTAGGTCCGGTGATCTATGACAGCGGGAAATGCATGGGCTGCCGCTATTGCATGATGGCATGCCCGTTCGGTATCCCTCGCTACGATTGGGATAAGACCGTCCCGCATGTAGAAAAATGCATCATGTGTTACGATAGGATCAAGGATGGGAAGCAGCCTGCATGCACGGAAGCATGTCCCGAGCACGCGACGATCTTCGGAGATCGTGCTGCGCTGCTGAAAGAAGCCCACAAAAGGATAACAGAGAATCCGGGTAAATACATAAACAGAGTGTGGGGCGAGCACGAAGTTGGAGGAACGTCGGTTTTGTACATCTCGGATATCGACCTCGATTTCCTTACTTACCAGACGCAGCCTGTCGATAGGCCGCTTCCGAAGGAAACCGCTGCAGCGATGGATGCGGTACCGTATGCATTTGTCGGGATGGGCGGGCTCATGCTCGGTCTCAACTGGATAATTCGACGCAGGATGAAACTGAGCGAGGACGGAGGGAAGAATGAGGGGCCGTCAGATGAATAGAGTGCACAATACGAAAATCATTCTATGGCTGATCACAGGATTCGCGGCGGCCATCGCTTTGAACAGGTTTGTATTCGGGCTCGGCGCGACGACCAATTTGAACGACGAGGTTCCGTGGGGCTTCTGGATAGGGTTCAAACTCAGCTGGGTCGCTCTCTCCGCCGGCGGATTTGTAATCGGGGCCATCTTTTACATGATGAAAAGGGAAAAATTTCATTCTTTGGTCAGGATTGCGATACTGACAGCATTTCTCGGCTATAGCTCGTTCATCGTAAGTCTGATATTCGACCTTGGATTGCCGTGGAACATCTGGCACATGATTATATACTGGAACCCGCATTCGCCGCTCTTCGAGGTAGGCTGGTGCGTGATGCTTTATACAACGGTGCTCATTCTTGAGTTCAGTCCGGTACCGCTCGAAAGCACGAGCCGATACGCGATCGTAAGAAGGTTTCTGCTGAAATTCCGATTTCCTCTTGTTCTTCTCGGGATAATGTTGTCGACGCTCCACCAGTCGTCCCTGGGTACATTGTTCCTGATCATGCCGCGCAGACTCTTTCCGCTCTTCTACTCGCATATCATCCCGATAGAATTCTTCGTGTCCGCAGTTGCCGGCGGGCTGCTTATGCTTGCTTTCGAGACGATGGCATTGCACTGGCTGTATCGACGCGAGTTAAAGACCGACCTTGTCCGTACTCTCTGCAGCGTGAGTGTCTGGGTCCTCGGTCTCTATTTCATCCTTAAGATTGGCGACGTAGCGGTCGAAGGCAAGCTCGGGCTAATCTTCGATGGAAGCTGGATGAGCTATCTCTATATTGGCGAACTGTTGTTGTCGACTGTTATTCCCTTCGTCATGTTCGTCGTCCCGAAATGGTGTGGCAATAGAAAGGTACAATGGATAGGTTCATCGATTGCGATTATTGGCGTGGTGCTTGACAGGATCAACATCGGCGGCTTCGCGATGCGAAATGCCACGTTGTGGTACACTCCATCGTGGATGGAGGTTGTCCTGAGCTTCGGAATCCTCTCGACGGCGGCGCTTGTCTTCCTGTTCCTGATAGAGAACTTCCATGTCTGGGATATTCAACCTGAAGATCCGGAATCTCACCCCCACACCTTACCGCTGTTTAATCGATCTGATGGCACATGGCTCGGGACTCCCAAAGCTGCTTCGTTGACAAAGCACACACTTGCTTTTGTGATCAGTTTTGCGGCAGGGATGGCTCTAATGCCGGGGGGCAAGCTTTACGCCAGAGGGATTGATAATATTACGGTCAGGCCTGCAACAGGGATCGACACTCTATGCATCAACGGCAATCGAGACAGCCAGTTCGTCGAGTTCCCGCATCAGGCTCACATCGATTGGATCAAAACACATAAGGTTTCGCTGACGATCGACGGTGTCGTACGTAATATCTCTACAGCGGGGAAGGACAGCTGCACATTCTGCCACCATTTAAACCTTCCGGGAGAGAAATTGAGCAACTGCTGGGAATGCCATACGAGCATGTATGCTGAGGTGGATTTCTTCAGACATGATTGGCATGCGTCCGGTTCGGGAGGGAAACTGAAGTGCGACGATTGCCATACTCCAGGGGCGACCCGTACGGCCAAGACAGCAAAGAAATGCACGGCCTGTCATCCGTCTTACGAATTGCGTGTCGCCGGAAATATTCCCGCCAGGGAATACGACATATTGTCTTACACCGATGCTATGCATCAGCTGTGCGTATCCTGCCACACGGTTGAGGAAAAGCTGGTAAAAGACAAGCCTAATCTGGCCAGGTGTACGACATGCCACAGGAACGGCACGCCTCCACAATTGAGCGCGTCTATGAAATGGAACGTCAAGCTCCCTCGCTTCGACAATGTGGTCCTTCCTGACATTCAGCCGGGAGACAAGTAATATTCCCGTTCGTGTCTCGTCTTGTATGATATGGAAGAATTAACCGCAGGCCTTCCTATGTTCCGTTCGTAAGAATTCTGTCATCAGGCCGGACAAGACTCGTCACATGTCAGGGTTCCTTGCGGGCGATCTTCTGACCGCCATGTCGTGAACAAAGGTTCATAACTCGAACTTGGTTTCGCAACCCCCGAAGCTTCAACTCTTTTTTTTGGCCGATCTCTCTTTGAGATTCTAAAGTGGAGACTCTTCTCATCCTGTTGCATCCTTGAACACTATTGATAGACCGAACTGAAGAGAATCTTTACGTGGAAAATGCCGGCACAAAGATTGGAGTGTTACCTTAGTGGCAGAATAAGAAGGCGGAAAAAGTGGCGTGTAAGAACCTTCATCTTGAGAGCCCTAGCAGCTCATTCGGTGTCGTGAGGCATGAAGCGCTTAAGCGCGCGAAATTCAGCAAAACAGCGCACTGCTGTTTGGGGCAAGTTATCCCATTTTTTGCAGGCAGGTGAGGACCCATGACTCTTCCAATGACAATCTCTTGCTCTACAGCTCAACCCAAATTGATTTGTCCTTTTTGTCACAGCTCAAAAGTTGTCAAGCACGGAAGAACCTCGGCAAACAACTTGCGCTACAGGTGTATCCGTTGTAGGAGAACCTGGGTAAAGAACGGGGTTAACAGACAGTGCCCGGATTGCGGAGAACTGGCGGAAGCTTACTTAGGCGGGAGCTCGTACCGCGACCTTCGCTCCGTTTACCACAGTTCACCCATCAGGATTAACCAGAAGATCAGGGAGTACCTGGGGGGATGTTCGTCGTGGGAAGAATATCTGGATGCCTGCACTCCGAAACACGAATCGCGGTTGATTCATCTGGTCGGAAGGAAGTTCAAGGCAAATGTCGGCGACAACCTTGAACACTCGATGTACCTTGCCCTTGCGATAGACGCGCTCTCCACAGTAGTCCTCGGGTTTGAAATCGGCGAGTGCGAATCGGAGTCTACATGGCTGACTTTGCTGGACAGAATGAATTGCCGGGGATTTGCGTGTCCCACCTTCATGTCGTACGGTTTCAAGGTTGTGGAAGACGCTCTGAAAGTGGTTTTCCCTTACTCGGAAACGCTTCACAACTTCACGAGAACCTGTTACGACAAGCACCTGAAAGATGAGCTTATTCATTCGATGGATACAAGAAAGCTGATACTCGAAGCGCTCGATGCGCACTCCAATGAACGTTCGTGCAGACTCGAAGATTATCTAGTGATTTTCAAAGATAAGCGTATGAAGCAGATCGTTCTAAACTCACGGGAATATTTCATCAAGAGACTCCGGGACAGAATCACTCAACAGCCGACCACTCGCTTCGAAGGATTGCTCAATGCATTCGAAACGAGATTTCAGAAGTTCCACATGATCAAGGACGATCCGTACCCCGTGATCAACGCCTGGATAGCATGGTGGATGCTGGAACAGCTTCCGATAGGGTTCAGCAGGCTTTCGTTGTACCTGCAATGTCCTTGTGAAACTCATTTCAAGAATTTCAACTGCGGCACATTGCCGAGACCGCTCGACCTCGATCTCGAAAGTCCGGAGATGAAGGCTTTCGTGGTGGAACTTGCGGTGAGGTCTTTGCAGATACCTGTTTAGTAAATTCCTTCCCACACCAAGAATACAAAAAACCCTCCGTTTCTTGCATTCGCGCTCCATCGCGTATATGTTCTCTCTGTGTTCAGCTAAACAAAGGAGCGAAGATGCCTGGAAACAAAAGGAAGACCCCGAAATTAGATGAGCTCGAGAAGGGCGCCTGGCCAAGTTTCGTCAAGGAGATAAAGGCGGCGGCGGAAAAAAGTCCGATGGCGGATGATCTGCTGGGTCAACTCGAGCGCTCGTACGAGGACAAGATCAGCCATTGGAAACACGGAGGTATTGTCGGCGTCCTCGGATATGGCGGTGGAATAATCGGCAGATACTCCGATTTGCCGGAGGAATTTCCGAATGTGTCTCACTTCCATACCATGCGTATAAACCAGCCTGCCGGCTGGTTCTACACATCGGATGTGCTGCGAAAGCTTTGCGACATTTGGGAGAGGCATGGATCGGGTCTTACAAATATGCATGGCTCGACGGGCGATCTGGTTTTTCTGGGGACGAGAACTGAAGAACTCGAGCCGACATTCAAGGAACTTACGGATCTCGGCTTCGATCTGGGCGGCTCCGGTTCAGATGTCAGAACGCCGAGCTGCTGCTGCGGAATGGCCCGGTGCGAGTGGGCGTGCTACGACACAATGGCTCTCACCTACTTCCTGACGATGCACTACCAGGACGAGCTCCATAGACCGGCGTTCCCATACAAGTGGAAGTTCAAGATGTCCGGCTGCCCCAACGACTGTGTCGCTGCGATTGCGCGGTCCGACATGTCGATCATCGGAACATGGAGAGACGATATTCAGGTCGACAAAGCTGCAATCACGGAATATGCGAAGTCCGGGATGGACATTCAGAAAGATGTCGTCGGTAACTGCCCGGCCAAATGTATGGAGTGGGACGGGAAAGAGCTTAAGATCGACAACAGGGCTTGTGTCAAATGCATGCATTGCATAAACGCCATGCCGAAAGCCCTTGCCCCGGGTAAGGATCGCGGTGCTTGCATCCTGATAGGCTCCAAGGCACCGATAGTTGAAGGTGCTCTCCTTTCGTCAGTGTTGATCCCGTTCATCAAACTTGAGCCGCCTTACAAGGAGCTCACAGACCTTGTCGAAAAGATTCACGAAGTCTGGTCCGAAAACGGGAAGAACCGCGAGCGGGTCGGTGAGTTCATTCAGCGTGTCGGAATGGGAAATTTCCTGGAAGCTATCGGCGTGGAACCGATTCCCGAGATGGTGGCACATCCGAGGGAGAATCCATACGTGTTTTACGAAGAATATTTTGAAGAGGATGAATCCGAAGAAAAGCCAAATCCATAAGCTCGATTTCTGCACGACGGAAAGGGCAAGGCACGCTGTGCGCTTTGTACGAAAAATGATCTTCGAAACTTAAGCCTAGAAATTTTATTTGAGGAGTTGACATGCCAGAAGTTCAACCGAAACCGCAAAGAAAAACAGACATCGGTCCGCCACATTACGAAAAATTTCTGCCGCCGATCATCAAAGAGAATTACGGCAAATGGAAATACCATGAAGTCCTCAAGCCGGGCGTAATGGTTACCGTGTCGCAATCCGGTGCGCGGCTCTACACCGTCCGTGCGGGCTCGCCGAGGCTCCTGAGCATCGACAAGATAAGGGCGTATGCAGACCTGGCGGATAAGTACTCCAACGGTTATTTGAGATTCACCAGCCGTCACAATGTCGAGTTCCTGTTGACCGATGAATCTAAAATTGACGCGTTGATAAGAGACCTCAGTGCCCTGGGCCATCCAGTCGGCGGAATGGGAAATTCCATTTCGAGTATCGTACACACACAGGGGTGGGTTCATTGCCACTCCTCTGCCACCGATGCATCCGGAATCGTAAAATCCGTCATGGACGAACTGATACCTTACTTCACGGAGATGAAGCTGCCTGCCAAGCTGCGAATCGCCCTTGCTTGCTGCTTGAACATGTGCGGTGCTGTTCATTGTTCGGACATAGCGATTCTCGGGATTCACAGACGTCCGCCTAAAGTCAATCGCGATAGACTGAAGGCGACGTGCGAGATCCCGTCCGTCGTCTCCGCTTGTCCCACGGCG
The DNA here is from genome assembly GCA_046706745.1 of Candidatus Kryptoniota bacterium. Lineage (GTDB taxonomy): Bacteria > Bacteroidota > Ignavibacteria > Kryptoniales > JAKASW01 > JAKASW01. Next base: position 95,546 of record JBJKPC010000009.1, on the reverse strand, counting down.
GCGATCAGACCCGCAACTATCGACGGACAACCGTCGGTGGAAGTTCTCGAAGAGAGATGCATGTTCTGTGCGAACTGCTTCACAGTCTGCCCGGCCATGCCGATAAATGATCCGCTGAACGACGGCGTTTCGATATGGGTCGGCGGTAAAGTATCGAACGCAAGGAGCGAACCGATGTTCTCGAAGCTGGCGATCCCGTTCATCCCGAACAACCCGCCGAGGTGGCCTGAAGTGGTGGACGCTGTGAAGAACCTTGTCGAAGTTTGGGCGAAGAGCGCGAGGAAGTACGAGCGCATGGGCGAGTGGATCGATCGTATCGGTTGGCCGCGTTTCTTCGAGATGACCGGTATTCCTTTCGAAAAACAACATATCGACGACTTCAAGCACGCGGGACTTACGTTCAAGCGTTCCGCTCACTTGACATATTAAAAGGAGACGCTAATGGCTGAGCCGGTAAGTGTTCAGGAAGTCTCTGATGCGATGTACAAGATGATTAGAGACAGCATGGGTCAGAAGAAATGGAAAGCCACAGACTTGACGAAAGCTGTCGCAGAGCTGTTCGGCGAACGATGCGATAAGAATCTCGCAAAGTCTGCAATCAGGGACCTCATCGAAAGCGGGAAATGCGTGTATACGTATTTCGGCGGAAGTTTCATCGAGATCCCGCATAAGGAAGGGGCCGAAAACTAAATTCGAAATCCCAAACACGAAACTCTGAACTATCTCAAGTAAGGGAAAATCGAAACCGATCGGCGGATGGCAACACCGGTCGAGCAGGAAGAGAATAACATTATGGAATTGGATTTTGACATTGTGTATTTGTCTAGAGCTCTGATTTTAGGCTTCGGGATTGTTCAAGTCGTCATACCGGTTGCGTGTGCCGACAGGAGATCGTATGTCTCACGGTGATTTCCCGCGTGTTGTCATCGCCGGCCTTTCGGGTGATTCAGGCAAAACAATTGTTTCCTGCGGCCTTCTTGAATGCTTCAGAGATAACGGATTCGGCGTGTCTGCATTCAAGAAGGGGCCGGACTACATCGACCCGGCCTGGCTGAGTCTGGCTGCAGGCAAGCCCGCCAGGAATCTGGACACTTATCTCATGGGTTTCCCAGCCGCAATGAGATCGTTTCTGAAGTATGCGGGCAGGCGAGACATCAATCTCATAGAGGGAAACAGGGGATTGTTCGATGGAGTCGACAACAGCGGCACTCACAGCTCGGCCGAGCTTGCAAAACTACTAAAGGCCCCGACGGTGATCGTGCTGAATATCTCGAAGGTTACTCGCACTGCGGCGGCCACGCTTCTCGGCTGTATTAAACTTGATCCGGAAGTAACCTTCGCGGGCGTGATACTAAATCGCGCGGCTAACCGGCGCCATGCCAGTGTCGTGGAAAGCGCCGTCAGTTCAATCACCGGTCTTCACGTGTTCGGATCGATTCCTAAATTGTCCGCGGAGTCCGTTTTGCCTTCGAGACACCTCGGACTGATAATGCCGGGTGAGTTTCAGCGAAGTCTGTTCTTCCTTCAGGAGGCAAAGAGAGCCATACAGGATAACGTGGACGTTGCGGGAATCGCGGAAGCTGCCCGGAGCGTTCCTTCACTTGGATCCGTGCAATCGATTGCGGACGGCAATAGAGGAGCCAGTCACTCCTCGGAGGGCCGCAGATTGAGGATTGCGTATTTCAAGGACGAATCGTTCTCTTTTTATTACCCGGAGAATCTTGAAATGCTGGAGGCGGCAGGGGCCGAGCTGGTTGCGCTTTCTCCGAGCCGGGAGGTTCTGCGAGATGACGTAGACGCCCTTTACATAGGCGGGGGATTTCCGGAAGTGAATCTCACCAGCCTTGTCCTCAACAAGAAAATGATCCAGGCCGTCAGGGAGTTTGCCAAAGTAGGTCTGCCGATCTATGCCGAATGCGGTGGGCTGATTTATCTGGCCAAAAGCGTGGAATGGAACGGCAAGGAATATCCCCTTACAGGTATCCTGCCGGTCACTGTGCGGATGAACGAAAAACCGCAGGGTCACGGCTATTGCGAGGCTCTGGTTGACGCTGACAATCCGTATTTCAGGCCAGGCACCAGAATAAAGGGACATGAATTCCACTATACCGGAATCGTCGACCGGGACCCGGAACTAAAAACAGCAATGTCCCTTGCGCGAGGCACAGGTTGTTTCGATAAAAGAGACGGATTGACACGCGGTAATGTCTTTGCGAGTTATATGCACGTTCACGCAACCTCGTGTCCCGAGTGGGTCGACGGCATGATTGATTGTGCAAAGCGGTACAGAAATCTGAAGCTGGAAACCGTATCGTCAATCCCAAAAAACTATCGTAAGGAATCCAAGGAATCATCCCAAGCACTTGTTTCTTCTTCGTGAAATCGAGGAAAGAATGAAGTGTTCTTTGTGGCAGAAAACCGGGAACATTAGATGGCAAAAATTGTAAAGAAAGTATCTAAACCGTTAGGCAGCCTCAGGTCTCAGAGCGGGGGGGCGTCGTCAGTTGAGACTTCTCCACTGCGGCCCGTCCAGGTCCTCAAAACCCCTCCGTGTTCCAACGCTTGTCCAAACGGAACGGACATCAGGGAGGTCCTGACGGTTATCGGCCAGTCTGAGGACTGCGGAAGACCGTACCAGGAGTCATTTCAAAGGGCGTGGGAAATTCTCACGGAGAAGAATCCCTTTCCGGCCACTTGCGGGAGAGTCTGTCCGCATCCATGTGAAGACGACTGCAACAGGGGGCACAAGGACGGATCGGTTAGCATTAACAACGTAGAAAGATTTGTAGGAGACTACGCGCTCGAGAACGGACTGAAGCTCCGGCGAATATCGGAAACTCCCTACCCGCAGAAGATTGCGGTAATCGGATCAGGTCCGGCAGGTCTCTCGTGCGCTTATCAGCTGGTGAGAAGGGGGTATGGCGTCACGGTATATGAGGCTTTCAGTAAACCGGGGGGTATGCTGAGATACGGAATTCCGAATTACAGACTTCCTTCCGACGTGCTCGATAGGGAGATAAGCAGAATTGAAGATCTCGGCGTGAAGATCGAATGCAACCGGATCGTAGGCAAAGATATTCCTTATGAAGAATTGCAGAAAGACTACGACGCGATATTCGTAGGCATAGGGGCACACAAAGGAAGGCTGCTCGGCGTTCCCAACGAGGAAGCTGAAAATGTTTTGACTGGAACCGGATTTTTGAACAGGATCAATTCGGGCGAGACCGTCGATGTCGGTGGGAAGGTCCTCGTCGTGGGCGCCGGAGACACTGCCATCGACGCAGCACGCGTTTCGCGCCGGCTCGGTGCCGATGTGACGATAGTTTACCGGAGGACGCGTAACGAAATGCCGGCCATTAAGGAAGAGATTGCCGGCGCGGAAGAGGAAGGGATCAAAATCGAGTTCCTTGCAGCCCCTGTCAACTTCGAGAGGAGCGGCAACCGTGTAACGAGAATGAAATGTCAACGAATGGAACTGGGTGAACCCGATGAATCAGGGAGAAGAAGACCTGTACCCGTTCCCGATTCATATTTTGAACTGGATGCCTCAACGGTCATCGCCGCCATAAGTCAGGAACCGGATTTCACGGGCCTCGAGATGCTCCGCGAAGGAAAAGACTGGATCAAGGCCGATGGTGACGGATCGACTCGAATTTCCGGTACTTATGCCGGCGGCGATGACCTGGAATTAGGGCTGGTCACGATAGCGATATTCAACGGCAGGAAAGCCGCAGAGACTATTCACAACAGATTCCAGAATATCCAGCCGAAGCCGGAAGAGAAACCGCAAGTCATCACCCATGACCGGATCGTTCTCAGCTACTACGAAAGCAAGCTGAGGAACGAACCGGTTCATCTCGCGGCGGATGAAAGGCTGAAGGATCTGAACCTTGAAATCACCTCTACGCTGACTCAGGAGCAGGTGATCGATGAGGCGAAGAGATGCATGAGCTGCGGATCATGTTTCGACTGCGGTACATGCTGGAGCTACTGCCAGGACCAGGCAATCGTGAAACCCGTGATGAAGCACGAAGCTTACAAGTTCAAGCTGGACTTCTGCAACGGCTGCAAAAAATGCGCGGACAACTGCCCGTGCGGATACATAGAGATGAGATGAGCGGGGAAAAGGGGAATGATGGAATTATGAAACGATGGGATGGTAGAAAAATGGAACAATCTGCGCTTGGCACAGAGTTTCAATCTGTAATCAAAAGTTAGAAAGGAACCAGTCAATGCCGACGTTTGAGTATGAAAATGTCAAGATTGAAGTCGATGAAGACGGCTTCATGCAGAAACCGGAGGATTGGAACGAAGACGTGGCGAAGGCGCTTGCCACTACCGAAGATGTGAAAGAGATGACGGAAGCTCACTGGAAAATCGTTTACTATCTCCGCGACTACTATCAGAAGTACGGGATCGCTCCGATGATCAGAAAGGTTTGCAAGGAGACCGGATTTTCTCTCAAGGAGATCTACGACCTTTATCCTTCCGGCCCGGCGAAAGGGGCTTGCAAAGTTGCGGGTCTCGCGAAGCCGACCGGGTGCGTTTAGCCCAGAGCCGTCGTTGAAAGATTCAGCGCACAGATCTTTACGGGTTTTCACCGGATCAACCTTTCCATCCGCGAAGATCGGTGTTTTACAACGTCGCCAGTATGCTGTTTTTTCCGACGACTGATCCCGATCCGGTTGTCGCAAGGATCGATTTTTTCTTTCTGCAACCGGGGAATGTACAGGTGTCCTGGATTTGCGCGCCGCCGATGTAACCGGGGAGGTGCGCCTCACCAGGGTTGGGACGGAATTTGGGAAACACGAAACCAACGTTCCCGGAACATTTAACTACACGGTTCGTGAATAATTATGCTCAAAGAACTACTGGTAAAACGGAAATCGGAAATCGTCGATAAGTGGGTTCAAAGAATAATAGGCTACTATCCTTCTGAGAGTCTCAAGTTCTTGACATCGCAGAAGGATCGGTTCGCGAACCCTGTCGGGTACACGATATCGGTCAGCGCCGCGGCGCTGTTTGACGAGCTTGCAGGAGATCGCGAACCGGAGTTGACGGAGACCCTGCTGAAGGACGTGGTAAGGATTAGGGCGGTTCAAGAGTTTTCGCCTTCCCAGGCGCTAAGGTTCATATTCGACCTGAAAGATGTTATTCGAACCGAAATCCAAAGAGAACCGGGCACTTCGATCGAAATTGCCGAACTTGCCGAATTCGAATCGAAGGTTGACTCTCTGGCACTCATCGCATTCGACTCATACATGGAGGCGAGGGAAAAGCTTTACCGTATCCGCATCAACGAGGTGAAGGCGAGATCTCTGCAGGCCATGGTGGAGAACGGAGAGCCGGAGAAAGATGGAAAGGCGAGCAACCCTGGGTCGTAAGGTGTGTCCCTGCCCCGGGCTGTTGTACTTATTGCTCGGCCCAAGGCGAAAGTTTTTCGGTGAAGGAACTTATTGATGAATGTTATATTTTCGCTACTCGCAATCATACTAATAATCGCAGCTGCGCTCGTAGGCGCCAGCATCCCCCACTTGCATTTTCTCTTCGGAGTAGTCTTTCCGTATACGGCAATCGCAATCTTCCTCGCCGGCATCATCTATCGCGTCATCAAATGGTCCAAATCCCCAGTACCGTTCCATATTCCGACAGTGACAGGACAGCAGAAGTCTCTTCCGTGGATAAGGGACAGCAAGCTGGAGAGTCCGAGCAGCAGCTGGGGCGTCATTGGAAGAATGGCGCTCGAGATCCTGTTCTTTCGCTCGCTGTTCCGCAATACGAAGATGGGGAAGAGAGACGGACCGAGACTTCTATACAGCAGTAACAAATACCTCTGGCTCGGCGCAATAACATTTCACTATTCCATGCTCATCATTGTTCTGCGACATTTCAGACTTTTTATGGAACCGGTTCCCTTCTTCATCCCTGCGATCGACGGCATTGACGGTTTTTTCCAGGTGGGCCTTCCGGGAATTTATGTAACCGACATTCTAATAATCGCGGCCCTGACTTATCTGATCCTGCGCCGCATCGTCGTACCGAGACTCAGATACATTTCACTGTCGTCCGATTATTTCCCGTTGTTTCTGATATTCGGTATTGCGGCGACAGGTATCCTGATGAGGTATTTTTTCAGGGTGGACCTGATAAATGTGAAAGAATTGGCGATAGGATTGTTCACCTTTCATCCGGTCGTCCCACAGGGCATCGGAGTGCTTTTCTACATTCACTTGTTTCTCGTCTGCACTCTGCTTGCATATTTTCCGTTCAGCAAACTCATGCATATGCCGGGGATATTCCTTTCCCCGACGAGAAATCTGGCGAACAATAGCCGCATGAAAAGACACGTCAACCCATGGAATCGTCCCGTGAGAGTTCACCCCTATCCAGAATACGAGGATGAATTCAGGGAGAAGATGAAAGAAGCAGGACTACCTCTGGATAAGGAATAGAAATGGCAAAGTCGAAACCAAAACCGGAAGAATTGGCCAGTAAGATCAAGTACGACCTTCCGCCGAAGGGGTGGATGGATCAGCCTGTAGATTTCAGGGAGGGAACATACAGCTACAGCGGAATCCCGAAAAGCGTCGAGTATCTGGAGTTGCCCAACCCGCGGAAGTGGCAGCCCACGGATTCCGACTGGAAGCTCCCTGAAAACTGGAAGGAAATTATACTAGAAGGCCTTCGCGAGAGACTTCACAAGTTCCGGTCATTACAGATTTTTATGGACATTTGTGTTCGCTGCGGCGCCTGCGCGGACAAATGTCATTTCTTCATCGGATCAGGTGATCCCAAGAACATGCCTGTCATGCGGGCTGAATTGCTGAGGTCCGTCTACAGACATGATTTCACTCTTGCGGGGAAAATATTCGGAAAGTTTGCAGGCTCACGTGAGCTGACACTGGATGTCGTGAAGGAATGGTTTTATTATTTCTACCAGTGTACTCAGTGCAGACGCTGTTCGGTGTTCTGTCCGTACGGCATCGATACTGCTGAAATCACGGTTCTCGTCCGGGAGTTGCTCAGCCTCATCGGGGTCAATATCGATTGGATCGTTACACCTGTCGCAAACAGCTTCAGAACGGGCAATCATCTCGGCATCCAGCCGCACGGTTTCAAGGACAGCATCGATTTTGCAGTCGATGAGCTTGAATCGATCACGGGGGTGAGAGTCGAAGCCCCAATCAACAAGAAAGGGGCTGAAATTCTGTTCATAACTCCGTCGGCGGACTATTTCGGAACTCCTCATTACTACACGCTTCTCGGCTACCTCGCGCTGTTTCACGAAATAGGTCTGGATTATACGTGGAGCACTTACGCTTCGGAAGGCGGGAACTTCGGCAATTTCATTTCGCACGATCTCATGAAAAGCCTGAACGCCAAGATGTACGCCGAGGCGAAACGGCTCAAAGTGAAATGGATCCTCGGCGGCGAATGCGGCCATATGTGGAGAGTCGTACATCAATATATGGACACCTTGAACGGCCCCGCCGATTTTCTGGAGGAGCCCGTTTCTCCGATCACCGGGACAAAATTTGAAAATACAAAGTCGACAAAGATGGTGCACATCTGCGAGTTCACCGCCGACCTGATAAAGAACGAGAAGATAAGACTGGATAAGAGCCGGAACAATCACCGAAAGGTTACTTTTCATGACTCGTGCAATCCGGCCCGGGCGCTCGGACTGATTGAGGAGCCGCGATATATCATACGGAATGCCTGCAATTATTTCTACGAGATGCCGGAAAACACCATCAAGGAACAAACCTTCTGCTGCGGAAGCGGCGCGGGCCTTGGAAACGATGAGAATCTGGAAATGAGAATGAGGGGCGGCCTGCCCAGGGCTAACGCGGTGAAGTTTGTCAAGGAGAAACACGCAGTCAACTACCTGGGCTGCATTTGCGCCATCGACAAAGCTACACTTCCACCACTCATGGAGTACTGGGTGGGGGGTGTCGACGTCGGCGGGGTTCATGAACTTGTCGGGAACGCTCTGATCATGAAAGGAGAGAAGGAAAGGACGACTGACCTTCGCGGAGATCCCCTCGCGGGAGTCGGAGCAGAACCAAAGTAGCGGGACATGGGAATTTTTTGAAATGGGATCAGGAATGGATGACAGCCGTTCGCATCCGGCCGGGAATCGGCAAGGCACCGATTTGGAGGAGAAAGCCTTCCAGTTTTCAAAGGCTGTGAGGCTTTTCGCGAGAACCCTTCCTAAGACGGTCGCCAACTTGGAAGATGAGAAACAGCTGGTCAGCGCCTCGGGATGTGCGGGTGCGAACTATATCGAAGCCAGCGAAGCGCTGAGCAACAAGGACTTCATCGTTAGGGCAAAAATAAGCCGCAAGAAAGTCAAGGAAAGTCGTTACTGGCTCAGGCTGATAAACGAAACAAATGAACTTCCAAATGCGAAGGAAGCGCAGGTGTTAATGAAGGAAGCGGATGAACTGGAAACGATGCTTTCTTCGATAATTGATAGGTCAAGATGGAGACCGTAACTACAGCGAGGCAGTTCAGATGTCATCCCGCGAGTGCTCGACACGGGTCGATCACTTCAATTTACGCGCAAACTGTTTCAGGCCGCTGTATCGAAGGGAAAAAGAATGTACGATAAATGGAAAATAATTGTCGGATTGATCGTCTTTGTCGGACTGTTCACCTCCCCATTCTGGTACGATGTATCGAACGGTAAGGCGCTTGATAGGCCCATCCTGGTGCTCCCGACAAAAGCGGATCAGAAAGAATGCGTAGCTAGTCTTGAGTACATGAGACGCGACCACATGCTCCTTTTGAACAACTGGAGGACGATGGTTGTCAGGGACGGCGACACATACTACACTTCGAGTGGCGGCAAAGAGTTTGAGATGAGATTCACAAAAACGTGTTTGGGCTGCCACCCGAACACTTCCCAGTTCTGCGACCAATGCCATAACTATGTGAGCATCACCCCTTACTGCTGGGATTGTCACAACAAACCCCAAATCGCGAAGAGCAAATAATGGATATAAGTCGTCGGAAACTTCTGAAACTGGTCGGCTTAACGGCCCTTGGAGTAACAGCAGAAAAATATGTGAGCGTTCACGCGGGAAGCACATCGGCAAAGCTCCTTTCCAAGGCTGTCGGCGCAGGCAAGCGACTGACGAAACCTAGACCCGCGCAGAAGGTACGCCTGGCGATGGTCATCGACCTGAGAAAGTGTGTCTCTGATAAAGGGTGTACGAAGTGTATAGATGCGTGCAACCAGGCGCACAACATTCCGAACTTCGGTGATTCCAAGGATGAGATAAAATGGATCTGGAAAGAGCCGTATGAGGATGCCTTTCTCGATCAGCAAAATTTTTACATGAAGGACGAGTTCAAAAACAAGAGAGTCCCCGTCTTATGCAATAATTGTGACAATCCGCCGTGCGTGGAGGTCTGCCCAACACAGGCGACATTTAAACGCGACGACGGGATTGTAATGATCGATTGGCACAGGTGTATCGGATGCAGGTACTGCATGGCGGCCTGCCCGTACGGATCGAGAAGTTTCAACTTCCGGGATCCCAGACCGTTCATCAAAGACATCAATCCCGATTATCCGACGAGGATGAGAGGCGTCGTCGAGAAATGTACATGGTGCGACGAAAGGGTATCGCAGGGCCTTCTCCCGATTTGTGTAGAAGTGTGCCCTGAAAAGGCGATGGCTTTCGGCAACATCAACGATCCTTCCTCAGAAGTGAGACAGCTTCTGAAAGACAATTTCTCGGTAAAACGTAAACCGGGCCTCGGTACAAATCCTGAAGTCTATTATCTCGTATGAGGCTTATATCATGATAGAACATGCATTTCGCGGAAGTAAAAGGTATTGGAGTTGGCTTTTCTTCCTGTCCCTGATAATACTGACAGGATTTTACTTCTATTTGAAGCAGTTTAACTATGGTTTGGGAATAACGGGTATGAGCAGGAACGTGAGCTGGGGGCTTTACATTGCACAGTTCACTTTCATGGTCGGGGTAGCTGCGTCAGCAGTCATGGTGGTTCTGCCGTACTATTTGCACGACTACAAGGCTTTCGGGAAGGTAACCATACTTGGCGAGTTCCTCGCCATCGCCTCCGTGATTATGTGCATGACTTTCGTGTTCGTGGACTTGGGGCAGCCTTTTCGCGTGCTGAACATTTTCCTGTATCCTACATTTCATTCCCTGATGTTTTGGGATGTCATTGCACTTAGCGGATACCTCCTCATAAACATCATTATTACTCGGGTGACACTCGAGGCGGAGCGTCAATCGATACGCCCGGCAAAGTGGGTCAGGCCGATCATCATTCTTTCTATCCCCTGGGCGGTCAGTATTCACACAGTCACCGCGTTCCTTATCTCCGGGCTTGGCGGGCGGCCATTCTGGATGACCGCCATCATGGCGCCGCGATTTCTCGCATCGGCATTCGCTGCCGGCCCGTCACTTCTTGTTGTCCTTTGCATGATCGTGAAGAAACTAACCGGATTCGATGTGGGCCGCGAGGCTTTCAAGAAACTTGGAGTAATTATCGCGTATGCCATGTGCGTGAATGTATTTTTCATATTGATGGAATTGTTCACGACTTTTTACAGCGGAATCCCCGACGACGTTGCACATTTGCAGTATCTCTACTTCGGCCTTGCCGGAGCATCAAGGTTGGTTCCCTGGACCTGGACTTCTGCAGGGCTGGCAATATTCTCGCTCGTGCTGCTAATCGTTCCAAAGACCCGCAACAACCACAAGATTCTGTTTATTACATGCATCGCCGTATTCCTGTCGATATGGATTGACAAGGGGCTCGGCCTGATTATCACAGGGTTTATCCCATCGCCTTTCGGAAAAGTCACTCAATACTGGCCGACAGTTCCGGAGACTCTTATCGCTCTCGGCGTCTGGGCGCTCGGATTCTTTTTCATAACGCTCTTCTACAAGATGACTTTATCGATAAGAAAAATGGAAGCGTAGTCTACGGACGTGCAGAATGTGGTCATAATAGGAGGCATGGCTGCCGGGTGCAGGGCCGCTGCAAGGCTCAGCAGGTTGTCGGCGGATTTTCAAATCACCATCGTTGAAAGAGGTCCGCTCATCTCGCTCAGCAGTTGCGGGCTGCCGATGTTTGCATCCGGTGAAGTGGACGGCATTTCCGATCTGCTGCGGACTTCATATGGCGTGGTCAGGGATGAAGAGTACTTTCGCGAAGTCAAGAGAGTGCGGGTTCTTACTAAGACCGAAGTGCTGGAGATAAATCCGACGAGGAACGAAGTCCAATGCAGGAGTGTCGACACCGGTGAGAACTTCATAGTCTCGTACGACGCCTTGCTCCTTTCAACGGGAGCGGAGGCCGTAAAACCGGGCTTCCGTTTCGTGCGTGCACCTTCGGTTTCCTCATTTCACTCCGCCTCCGATGCGGAGTCGTTCAGGAAAGCTGCTCAAAAGGGGAAGATCTCGAAAGCCGTGATTATCGGCGGCGGTTTTGTAGGGTGCGAATTAATAGAGTCTTTAAGTTCGCTCTGGGGAATAGAGACGGTCATGGTCGAAAAAGAACCGACGCTGCTGTCTTCGTGCCTGGACGCGGAACTTTCGCTGTATCTGGGAAGCCGACTTGCCTCGGACAAAATTAAGCTGTTACTCTCCACGTCGGTGGACAGCGTCCATATGAGCGAAGAAGGGTTGCCCATCGTCATGTTGCAAAATGGGCGGCAAGTTTTGTCCGATCATGTGTTTTATTGCCTTGGAGTGCGGCCGAACGCTGAGCTCGCTTGTAGGGCGGGCGTCAGAATCGGGGAGCACGGAGGCGTACTTGTCGACAGAGAAATGAGAACGAATCTTCGCAACGTTTGGGCCGCCGGAGATTGTGTCGAAGTGAAGAATCTTGTCACGGACAAACGGGAAGTCTTCTCGTTCGGGTCCCTCTCCAATCGTATGGGCAGAGTAGCCGCCGATTCGATTGCCGGTAGGCACACGACGTTTAACGGAGCGGTGGGAACTGTCTCATTGAAGCTTTTCGACAACATCATTGGCGCGTCGGGATTGACGGAAACAAGGGCTCGGAAACTCGGGTACGAGACCGGCAGCGTTCTTGGGTGCTTTCCCGATAGACCGGATTATCATCCCGAATCGAAGCTCCTTCTTGGAAAGCTGGTATATGAAAAGGCGGGGCTGAGACTTCTCGGTTTGCAGTTGGTCGGAGAAGGCGAGGTTACAAGGTATATCGATGTCTTTTCGGAATTGTTGTCGCAAAGAAGGACGGTCGAGGATCTCATCAACCTCGAACACGGATACACGCCGGCACACTCGTCGCCCATCTCCCCTTTGAATTATTTAGGATTCATGGCCTGCAACCAGGAGTCGGACGGAATAAGGAACGTCAGCCCCCTGAGCGTTGCATCGTTTGACGGATTAGCTGTTGACGTCAGGGAGTCGTCGGAACTGGAATCATTTCCTTTCCCATTTAAATCGATCCACATTCCCCTGTCCGGCCTCAGAGCCAATATGAAGAATTTTGACACTGATCGTGCTGTGATGTTCGTTTGCGAGAGGGGACCGAGGTCTTATGAGGCTGCGAGAATGTTCCTGGAACACGGACACAATAATGTTTGCTACCTCGGAGGCGGCAATCTTCTGTACTCGGAAATATGCAAGTTGTCGAACCCTGAGGAGGTCCATCGTGTCGATGCCTGATCGATTGCGAGGGGGAAGGGCGCGTCCGATCCGTCGGTTCTTCTCGTATATCGACAGCGCGGTGTCACAACTAACTGCAGGGAGGCTTTATGTCAATCATAACGATATCTAGAGGCTCTCTAAGTGCATCATCCTCGCTGGCGCAGCGGACGGCCGAAAAACTTCACTGGCAGGTTGTGTCGAGGGAGGATGTCCTCAAAGCTGCCGAGAAATACGGGATAAAGGAGACCGGTCTGGGGGAGCTGTCCTTCATTGAGCAGTCGCCGCGTCTTCTCGACAAAGTGAGCGATAGGAAAAGGCATTATCTTGTCTGTTTTCAGGCCGCCCTTTTGGATTTTGCACTCAATGGGGACTTTGTTTACAACGGTCATCTCGCCCAGTTTCTTCTGTCCAGAGTGCCGTCGGTGGTACGCGTGTTGCTGACTGCACCGGCAGAATTCAGGATCAGCAGCGTGATGAAAGAAAGCGGCAAGACAAGAGATGAGGCCGTGGCCTATATCAAGTTGATCGACGAGAGAAGACGTAAGTGGTCTCAATTCCTTTACGGAGTGAACTGGAAGGATCCGTCGTACTATGACCTGGTCCTGAATATTGAAAGAGTGAGTATAGAACTCGCCGCCGACATCCTATTCAATGTTGTTTCGAGCGAAGAGTTTCAGCCGGGCGAGGAGACACGAAAAGTCATCAGCGACCTCCGGTTTTCGTCGCTTGCGAAGGTCTATCTACAGCAGTCGCCTCGAACGAGAGGAAGCGATGTGGAAATTGAAGCGGACTCTGAATCCGGCTCGTTGACCGTCAGGGGCGATTGCCCCAGAGTCGGCTCGGGAATGTGGGAAAGCGACATCAGGGCAGTGCTCTCGAAACTCGAGGGAGTTAAGACGATTAATGTGGAGAAGTCGGTGGTGGGGTTTTATGAGTAGGAAGGCTGGATACTGGATGCCGTGACCGAGCGCTCGTAATGTGAACTACAGGGATCTTGAGACCCGTCAGCTTGAGTGGGTTATGGTTATTGAGATTCGTCAAATGATACTGAAGGAACTGCCAAAGTTTTATATGTCTGAAGAAAATAGTCAGATAAGAAGGTCATCCAAGAGCGTCGCGTCGACGGTCGTGGAGAGCTATGGCGGAAGAGAGTACAAGCTGGACTTCCTGAAGTTCCTCGGGGATGCCGTATCATCCAACGACGAAACGATCGACAATCTTCAAACCCTGTTCGACACAAAGGCACTTAGGAATGGACAATTGTATGATGAGCTTCTTAGCCAATTGAACGAACCTCGGGCAGAATCTGAATTGCTTCATCAAGAGCATCGAGGAACAGCACATGAACAAGATATGATGGGATATCAAGAATCCTTTTATCCAGAACCCAGAACGAAGAACCCAAAACGAAGAACGAAGAACTCAAAACCCAGAACCAAGAACCCAGAACCAAGAACCAAGAACCAAGAACCCAGAACCAAGAACCCAGAACCCAAAGTGGACTTCAACTATGACTGACAACCTAATTTACTCCGACCTTCTGGTAGTAGGCGCCGGCGTAGCGGGAATCACCGCTGCGGTGGAAGCCGCTGAAACGGGGCTGAGTGTTATCCTTGTTGAAAAAAGGCCGTACATCGGCGGGAAAGTCACACAGTTCAGCAAGTATTTCCCAAAACTCTGTCCTCCGAGCTGCGGGCTGGAGATAAATATCCGCCGCCTGCGCACCAACCCGTCGATCAAGCTCCTTACTCAGGCGAAGGTCATCGACTACCGTGGCGAAGCGGGAAAGTACAGGGCAAACATAAAACTGAGTCCCAGATACGTGACCCGTCAATGCACCGCATGCGGCGAGTGCATTAGCGTCTGTCCGGAAACACGAAAGAACGATTTCAACTATGGCATGGACGAGACGAGTTCGATTTACCTCCCTTACGAAAATGCTTACCCGGAACAGTACGTCATAGATCCGGAGACCTGCAAGGGAACCGCCTGCAGCAAATGCGTGGATGCGTGCAAATACGGGGCGATAGATTTGTCACAGACGGAGCAGGTCGTTACCGTGGACGCGAAGGCCGTCATCTGGGCCACAGGCTGGGAGCCTTACGATGCGAAAAAGCTCGATCTCCTGGGGTTCGGTAAGTTTCCGGATGTTGTGACAAACGTGATGATGGAACGGCTCGCGGCGCCTGATGGTCCGACGAAGGGGCGGATAGTGAGGCCTTCTACGAAGGGCGAGATCACTGCCGTTGCCTTTGTTCAATGCGCGGGCTCAAGGGACGAGAATCATCTTGAATATTGTTCGTCTGTATGCTGCATGGCCTCGCTCAAACATGTCAGGTATATAAGAGAACAGTATCCGGATGCAGAAATTCACGTCCATTACATCGACGTTCGCGCAAACGGTTTCCTGGAAGACTTCTACAGGCAGGTACGGGAAGACACGAAAGTACATTTTCATAGAGGAAAGGTAGCCAAGGTATCCCGCGATTCTTCTTCCGACAGACTGTTAGTAGAAGCTGAAGATACTTTGACGAGCTCTCGGGTAAAGGAAAACGTCGACCTGGTTGTGCTCGCAACTGGGATGACACCGGTGACCAGAGATTTGCCGACAGCGGCATCGTCCGTCGACAGCAACGGTTTCCTGATGACTGACGGGAACGGAACCATCGGCTGCGGCGTAAGTACCGGTCCAAAGGATGTTGCGACGGTCGTCCAGGAAGCAACGGGTTCTGTGTTAAAGGCAATCCAGGCAATGAAGGGAAATTAACGTCATGGCTATAGAGACTAAGGTTGGTGTTTACTTGTGTTCGGGTTGCGGAATCGGCGAAGCGGTCCACTGTGAAGGCCTGGCGAAGGTCGCAACGGGCGAGAACAAAGTCCCAGTCTGCAAGACAAACAACTGGCTCTGCAGTGAAGAGGGAATTCGAACGATCAGAGAAGACATCGGTAACGAGGGGTTGAATCGAGTGGTTATCGGAGCATGTTCCCAGAGGTTTCTTTCGGATGTCTTCCAATTCGACGCGAAGGTTATGGTGGAACGAGTCAATATTCGCGAGAACGTGGCGTGGACTCACAAACCGAACGATGAAGACACACAGATGCTCGCGGAGGATTATCTTCGGATGGGCATCGCAAAAGTCAGGAATAGTGAACTTCCCGAACCTTTGGTAAGTGAGGTTAACGAAGCGATCCTGGTAGTTGGCGGAGGAACTTCCGGACTCACGGCGGCGCTGGCCGCGGCGAATGCCGGCTACTCCGTCGTACTGGCAGAAAAGGAGGATCGTCTGGGCGGGCAGATGAGAAAATTCTACAAGGTTGCACCCTCGGCACCGCCGTTTACTGAGCCGCAGTCCACCGGGATAGAACACCTGATAGCCGAGGTTGAGTCGAACGATCGCATTTCAGTCGTCAGGTCCTGCACGATCGAAAAGATTTCCGGTCAACCGGGCGATTTTCATGTCGTCCTGAGAATCGACGACGGTGCCAGGACGGAGCTGATCACCGTGGGTGCTATTGTTCAGGCAACCGGGTGGAAACCCTACGATCCGAATAACTTGCGGGAATTGGGCTATGGGAAATTCAAAAATGTCTTGACCGGCTTTCAGTTGGAGGAACATTTCAAGGCGGGGCCGGAAATGAGGCTCCTGGACGGCGGAGCTGTCAGGAGCGTTGCGTTTATCCTTTGTGCTGGTTCGCGTGACGAGAAGCACCTTCCGTACTGCTCTTCGATCTGTTGCTCGATGTCTCTGAAACAGGTCATGTATGTAAGAGAAAAATATCCCGATGCTCTTATATATGTAATCTACAAGGACATGAGGACGCCTGCCGAGCTTGAGTTGTTTTACAAGCGTGTGCAGAACGATCGCAAAGTTTTCTTTACCAAGGGCGATGTTTCCGGGCTGTCCTTGTCTCCAAGCGGGGCCATAGTCGTTGATATCGACGATAGCCTTCTCGGGGATAAAATTAGCATTGAATCCGAATTTGTAGTTCTGGCTACAGGTATGGTTCCATCCACACTGGTTGGAAACGTCGAGTCGGAGGTCCCCGATCCCGTAGCAACGGGGACAAGTCTTGATGGCAAAAAGGCGGCGGAGTCGGCAGAAATCGGCGCCAAGATATTGAATCTTGCCTACAGACAGGGCACTGATCTACCGACTCTGAAATACGGATTTCCGGATTCACACTACATTTGTTTTCCATACGAGACGAGGCGGACAGGTATTTATGCAGCCGGATGTGTCCGCGCTCCGATGGACATATCGGCAGCCCGGAACGATGCATATGGGGCTGCTCTGAAGGCGATCCAGATCATCCACTCTGCAAAAGAGGGAAAGGCGGTCCATCCAAGATCCGGGGACCAGTCCTATCCTGAGTTTTTCCTCCAGCGCTGCACGCAATGCAAACGCTGCACGGAAGAGTGTCCGTTCGGTACGCTGGACGAGGACGAAAAGGGGACACCGCAGCCAAATCCCAACAGGTGCAGGAGGTGCGGAATTTGTATGGGGGCATGCCCGGAAAGAATTATCTCCTTCAAGGATTATTCAGTTCCCATGATTTCTTCGATGATCAAAGCTGTCGAAATACCGGATGAAGATGAAGATAAGCCGAGAATTCTTGCTTTCATGTGCGAGAACGATGCTTATCCGGCTCTCGATACGGTCGGCAAGTACAGAATGTCGTATGATCCGAATATTCGGGTCATCCCGGTGAGATGTCTCGGGTCGGTCAACGTTGTCTGGATAGCCGACGCACTTTCCAAGGGCTTCGACGGAGTACTGATGTTGGGATGCAAGTACGGCGTTGACTACCAATGCCATTTCATAAAAGGAAGTGAGCTGGCGAGCAAGAGAATGGAAAATGTCCAGGAGAAATTGAAACAACTGGTTCTCGAACCGGAAAGGGTAAAACTCCTGACGCTTTCAATCGATGAATATGCAAAGATCCCGGATATATTCAACGGCTTTGTGGAAGAAGTAAGGGAACTTGGGCCCAATCCATACAAAGGGATGTAGCCCATCGTGGATCAAGATACCAACAGGGTGATTACAGAACTCCTTGTGCTCGTTGATTGTCCCTGTGGATTCGAATATGTTTTTCCTACGAGTTGATGCAAGGTACGTTGATGAAGGTATTGATTGCAGGAGCGGTTTCGTCAGGGAATTTGTCGGACGACAGGGTCGGAGATCGCGGAGTAGGCTTCAGACATGGCAAGCAGCGGAGTCACTAATAAATAATCCAATGAATTATGTCTATTTCTCTTAACATCGAACGACAAACAGAGGAACATAACATTCTTAAATGAGAGGAAAGTTATGGCAGAATCTACTTTAATACGGCCGCACGGAAGTGACAAACTGAAAGTCCTTCTTCTGAGCGGCAAAGAAAAAGAAGAGGAAAAAAAGAAGGCGGCGGGGCTGAAGAAAATTTGCATGACCAGTCGCGAGACGGGGGATATGATAATGCTGGGGATCGGCGGCTTTACTCCGTTGGACGGTTTCATGGGGCATGATGACTGGCAAGGGGTCTGCTCCGATATGAGGATGACAGACGGGCTTTTCTGGCCTATTCCGATAACCATGTCCGTATCGGATGACGACGCTAAATCCCTCAAGACCGGGCAGGAAGTGGGGTTGTATAGCGAGGAAACCAACGAGCTGATGGGTACGATGAAAGTCGTGGAAAAGTATCAGATTGACAAAGGTTTCGAATGCAAACAGGTATTCACCACAGACGATCCCGAACATCCCGGGGTTAAAATGGTGATGGAGCAGAAGCCATGGAACATTGCCGGCCCGGTCAAGGCGCTCTCCGAGAGTACCTTCCCGACAGAATTCGCCGGCCTTTACCAGAGACCCGCTGAGAGTCGAAAGGCGTTTGCAGAGAAGGGATGGAGAACGATAGCGGCGCTACAGCTTCGAAACCCGATGCACCGCTCGCATGAGTATCTGGCCAAGATCGCTCTCGAGGTCAGCGATGGATTGTATATTCATCAGCTCGTCGGCAAGCTGAAACCCGGCGATATTCCCGCCGAAGTCAGGGTGAAGTGTATCAATACGCTTGTCGAGAAGTACTTTGTCAAGGACTCTGTCATATGCGGCGGTTATCCTCTCGATATGAGATATGCGGGCCCGAGAGAAGCTCTGCTGCACGGAGTGTTCAGACAGAACTTCGGATGCACACATCTCATCGTAGGGCGCGATCACGCCGGTGTCGGGAACTATTACGGCCCGTTCGACGCGCAGAAAATATTCTTCGAGATACCGGAAGGTGCACTGTTACTGAAGTCGCTGCCGATCGACTGGACATTCTGGTGCTACAAGTGCGGCGGCATGGCATCGATGAAGACCTGTCCGCACCCGAAGGAAGACAGACTGTTCTTGAGCGGCACGGCTCTGCGCAAGGCACTCTCGGAAGGTAAGGACGTTCCGGCGGAATTCAGTCGTCCGGAAGTACTCGCAATCCTGCGCGATTACTATTCCAAGCTGGAGGAAAAAGTCGAAATCAAGATGCACCAGTATGCAACAGGAGATACATCAGACAAGAGCAAGAAATGACGAGAAATTCTAAGCGAATTTAATGACCAAAATCCAAGATGATATTCCGTTGGGACGTGCCGGCGGAACGGCGCTGACATTTTGGGTTTCGGGCTTCGAACAATCGTTACGGTTTCGAATTTAGAATCTAAAGTCTCAGGAGTGAGTTGTTCAATCAGTTGAATGAAATAATAAAGGAGGTAGTTTCATGCCGAGTTATGTAAATCCCGACAAATGCGACGGATGCAAGGCATTGGACAAGACCGCATGTCAGTATATTTGTCCCAACGATTTAATGGCGTTGAACAAGGACATAATGAAAGCGTACAATCGCGAACCGGAAATGTGCTGGGAGTGCTACAATTGCGTCAAGATTTGTCCGACGCAGGCCATTGAGATCCGCGGCTATGCAGACTTCGTCCCGCTCGGTGCCACAGTCACGCCGATGCGAAGTACCGATTCGATAATGTGGACGATCAAGTTCCGCAACGGTACATTGAAGAGATTCAAATTCCCTATCCGCACCACCGAAGAAGGAAAAGCTGTCCCGGACGGCGGATGGAAAGCAAACAATGCCGACCTCAAGAGTCCTGTGCTTTTCACGGAGCCAGAGTCTTTGGGTCTTCCAGAAGTTGTCACAATAAAGCATTAGGGAGGTTGGAACGATTATGGCGAATTTCAAAACAGAAACTGTCGAGACTGATCTGCTGATTGTTGGCGGCGGAATGGCCGCATGCGGAGCGGCTGTCGAGGCAGCGTATTGGGCGAAGCAAAAAGGTCTGAAGGTTACGCTTGTCGACAAGGCCGCCGTGGACAGAAGCGGTGCCGTTGCGATGGGTCTTTCGGCAATCAACCAGTACGTCGGAATTAAGGACGGCAAAAACACGGTCGAAGACTACGTCAGGTACGTGCGAAGCGACCTGATGGGAATTACGCGCGAAGATCTGGTTTACAACATTGCGCGTCACGTCGATTCAACGGTCCACCTCTTCGAAAAATGGGGACTGCCGATCTGGAAGGATGAGAACGGCAATTACGTCCACGAAGGGCGATGGCAGCTGATGATCAACGGGGAGTCTTACAAGGTTGTTGTTGCCGAAGCGGCGAAGAATGCAATCGGTGCCGATAACATTTACGAGAGAGTATTCATCGTTGGCCCGCTGATGGACGGCGATGTATGCGTCGGTGCGGTCGGCTTCAGCGTCCGCGAAGAGAAGTTCTATGTGTTCAAAGCCAAGGCTGTTCTCGTAGCGATGGGCGGAGCGGTACACGTGTTCAAACCGAGGTCTTCCGGAGAAGGCCTGGGCCGTGCATGGTATCCGCCATGGAACTCCGGGTCGAGCGCTTATTTCACGATGAAAGCCGGCGCCGAGATGACTTGCCAGGAAGTCCGGTTCATCCCTGTCAGGTTCAAAGATGCTTACGGCCCTGTCGGCGCGTGGTTTCTCCTGTTCAAGTCGCGAGCGACGAACGGAATGGGCGGGAACTACATGGAAGAGCGCAGAGATGAGCTGGAGAAATGGGTGCCCTACGGAAAAGTGAAACCCGTCCCGGCTAACCTGCGCAACTGGCTCATGATGCTCGACGTAATGGACGGAAAAGGTCCTATCTACATGAGGACCGAGGAAGCCATCACGAAGATAGCGGCGGAGTCCGGTGACGAAAAAGCTGCCAAGAAGAGAATTAAAGAGCTGGAAGCAGAAGCCTGGGAAGACTTCCTCGACATGACGATTTCGCAGGCGATCCTGTGGGCAGGCACTGATACCGCTCCTGAAGAGAAGCCTTCCGAGATCGCGGCGGCGGAGCCGTATTTCATCGGTTCGCACTCCGGCGCCTCCGGCGCGTGGGTCAGCGGCCCGAAGGACCTCGCACCGGCGGACTACTTCTGGGGCTACCCTAACATGTCAACAGTGAGCGGAATCTTTTGCGCGGGCGATGCCTCCGGTGCATCGAGCCACAAGTTTTCTTCAGGCTCGCATGCCGAAGGCAGGATTGCGGCGAAATCGGCGATCGACTACATCGTCGACCATCCCGATTCCCGCAAGTACGACCAAGCCCAGATCGACGCTCTGAAGGCGGAGATACTGAAACCGCTAGACACCTACTCGCAGTTCTCAAAGAAATCAAGCGATCCGGAGATCAACCCGGATTACATCAGGCCCAAGATGTTCATGTTCAGATTGCAGAAAATTATGGATGAATACGCGGGCGGCGTATCGGCACAGTTCAAGACAAGCAAAGCGCTTCTCGAAAAAGGACTCGACCTGCTTGAATATCTGAAGGTCGACTCCGAAAAGCTGGCAGCGTCCGATCTTCACGAGCTGATGAGATGCTGGGAAAACGTCCACAGGATGTGGCAGGCGGAAGCCCATGTGAGGGCCATCCTGTTCAGGGAAGAGACCCGCTGGCCCGGATACTATTTCAGAGCCGACAAGCCCGCCATGGACGAAAAGGACTGGAAGGTATTCGTGAACATGAAGTGGGTTCCCAAAGAGAACAAGTGGGAAGTGTTCTCCAGGCCGATCCATTCAATTGTCAACTAAGATGCAAAGTGGAGCAACGGTGAGCGGCACTTGACGCTCACCGTTGTTCTCACGGTTAACGATTCCTTAGACATCAGGAGCACAAACCTTGTCTGAGACAAAGCGCGGAAGCGAGGCGACCTGCCCGCACTGCAATAAGCCGTTGAAAAAGTGGCGATGTCCCCCCGGATCCTCGTGGGATGTGGAGTTCCTTTATGTCTGCTTCAACGATGACTGTCCTTATTTCGTGAGGGGGTGGGAATGGATGCGCAAACAATTCAACCAAAACCTCTCCTACAGGTATTCGCTCGATCCGGCCAGCGGTGCCACCAGTCCGCTGCCAGTGTGGTCGAAAGACGCCTTAAAAGAATCGAAAATCGAATAGAGAGACTATGAAAGAACTTGAGAACCTGAAAGAGGCAGTGATGAAGGAGTATCCGCGCATGAGCAGGGAAAGCGGATTCAAGTTCAGCTGTCATCAAGGAATAAGCTGTTTCAACAAGTGTTGCACGGATGTGAACATTTTTCTTACTCCTTATGATATTATCAGACTGAAGAACAGGCTCGGAATTACATCGCAGGAGTTTCTTGACCGGTATACCTTCCTCCCGATTGACGAGAGTCAAAATCATCCGGTTGTGATGTTGAAGATGGGCGACGACAGTCATAAGTCCTGCCCGTTCGTCCGCGACGAGGGATGTTCGGTTTATGGAGACAGGCCATGGTCCTGCAGAATGTTTCCGCTAGGAGTGGCTTCGCCGAAAGGCGGAAGCGAGGATTTCTATTTCATGATCGAGGAGCCTGTTTGTAAAGGATACGCGGAAGACAGGACCTGGACCGCAGGAGAGTGGATCGACAACCAGGGAGTCGATCGCTACTCGGAGATGGGTGAATTATTTAAAGAAATATCTCTGCATGATTTCTTCAAAGAGAAGAAGCAGTTGACCCCGGCCAAGCTGGAGATGTTTTATACTGTCTGCTATAACATCGACAAGTTCAGGGAGTTTGTGTTCCAGAGTACGTTCCTGAAGAGGTTCGATGTCGATGAAGAAGTGGTAAGCGAGATCAGGAAGGACGATGAAGAGCTTTTCAAGTTCGGAATTACATGGCTCAAGTATTCTCTTTTCGGTGAGAAAACAATGAGAGTGAAATCAGCCTGAGAAAGGCGATAAGGGTTGGTATTGGTATGAGCGAGAGAAGAACGGTTTCGCCCGATGCGAAATTCATTGATGAACTTAGCAGGTATGGGGCGAAAGATCTCAAGAAATGTTTCCAGTGCGCGACCTGCACTTCCGTTTGTCCTCTTTCCACGGAGGAGAGCGGATTTCCACGCAGGCAGATGCTTCTGGCACAATGGGGCTTGAAAGACAGGCTCTTTGAAGATCCAGGGCCATGGCTTTGTTTCTACTGCGGAGATTGTTCGGAGAGATGCCCGCGCGGGGGGGATCCGGGCGAGACGATGATGGCAATGCGAAGATATCTCACCTCGCGATACGATTGGACCGGTCTTTCGCGGCTCATGTACAGCTCGGTATACTGGGAAGTCGGAATACTGGCTGCCGTCGCGGCAGTCATCGTGGCGCTGTTTACGGTGCCGAGCAATTTCGGCTTCGGGTTGCTTGGTCGATCCGGCTCCGCGCCGTTATCGGTCGTGATGCTGGATCGGTTCGCGCCGGTCGGCATCGTGGACCTGGGTGACAGGATTATGGCGGTAGTGTTGGGAGTGCTTCTACTCATCAACGCGGGCCGTATGTTCGCGGGTTTGACGCGGGACGACAAGATACCGATAAGTCTTTATATTACACAACTTCCTTATCTGGTCTGGCAGGGCGTGACACAGATCAGATGGAAAGACTGCGGCAGCGGTACCGGGATAAGAAATTGGCTCCGTCATCTATTTCTCGTCAGCGGATACGGCATCATGTTTACTCTCGTCGTCGTATTCCTGCCCTGGTTCCAGGTAGACAACAGCAGCATTCATTGGACGAGCTTTCTTGGCTATTACGCCACTGCGGTTCTCATGATCTCGACTGCCTGGATAATCATCGACCGTGTGAAGAAGGGGACGGGCATGCACCGGTTCAGCCACTTTTCCGACTGGATGTTCCCCATTCTGCTGTTTCTAGCCGCACTTACGGGAATCCTCCTCCACATCTTCCGGGTCAACGACCTGCCGATGCCTACGTATGTTACGTACACGATCCACATGGCCGTTGTCGTGCCGATGCTGGTTGTGGAAGTCCCGTTCGGCAAGTGGGGGCACCTGTTATATCGGCCGCTCGCAATTTACGTTGCCGCGGTCAAGAACCGGGCGGCAGCACTGGCAAAAGGAGTGGAAGTTGCTCCCGGCCGGGTGGCCGCCTCCTCCTAGTTATTAAATTCAGGCTCCCCGGTCGGCGAGGTATTTGCTTGATTGAATACTCCAGTGCGGGCTAAGTTATTCCTCCTGGTTGTACTCATAATCCTACCTGCCGGCGCCAGGGCCGGTGGTGAGGGGTCAAGACCTTTATTCGCGGAGTCGAAGGATGTGCTGGCCGTGGGGGATACTGGGAATGTACGCAGCGTCATGTCTGCTCCTGACTCTGCAAAAGCAAAGGACCTTCTCTCGATTGTCTCTTCGAAAAAGCTACATCTTTTTGGTTACACTCAATTCCGGGTCCAGGTTTTCCCCGGTGACACGTCGAAAAACAGCGGGGCAGACTTGAGAAGGATCCGACTTGGCCTGGTGGGAGCGCCTGGAAAAGAGTGGACTTACCTGCTCCAGGCAGAATTAGCGGGGTCCCCAAGAGTACTTGATGCATGCATCCAATATTCACCGCTGTCCTTTCTCAGTTTCAGAGCCGGCCAATTCAAGATCCCGTTTTCCAGGGAGAACATTGTATCATCTTCCGCGCTTGATTTCATAGACCGCGCCCAGGTGGTCGAAGCACTGGTGGGTCGAAGCGGCGACGTAATAGGCAACCAAAACGGACGTGACATTGGGCTGCAGTTCGGTGGAAGCTTTCCTGGACACGACAGCACACGCCTGGTCGAATATGCAATCGGAATGTTCGATGGTTCGGGCATCAACATGCCGGATAAGAACAACGCGAAGGATATTTGCGGCAGAGTCGTGATTCATCCGGTCCCGCATCTCGAACTGGGTGGTTCATATTACGACGGTTTCGATGTTTGGGGAAGTCCGGCGATCGGCCGCAGGAGGGAAAGATCGGGATTGGAATTTGAATATCGTGATCGCTCGTTTAGCGCGGCGGGAGAGTTCATAGCCGGCACAGATGGAACGACCAAGAGAGAAGGGTGGTATTTACAGGCTGCATATTTCCTGATCGGGGACAGACTCCTGATTTGCGGTCGGTACGATGCGTATAACCCGGATAAATTCTCCGGGTACTCGCTGTCGACCGACTATGTCCTAGGTGCTACCTACGTGATTTTCGGACAAATGAAATTTCAGGCAAATTACCTCCTTCGAACAAAACAAGACGTTAACGCGAACAGCGTCATCGAGCTTCAGCTGCAATATGGATATTGAATGGCCAGAAAATCCCTTGCAAATCCCGTTTTTCAGCGGGGTTAACGCTTTTCCGTGAACCTCATCGCAGGTGCCGGATCCCCCTCCAGGAAGGCATTCACGAATTCTTCTATACTTTCATCCGTTATCAACGTCACGTCCGCATTTCGTACCGCTCCCATCAGTCTTCCGATCTCTGTGAGGAGATCCAGGATGGCGGGAGCCGTGATCTTCCTTATTGTCGCGAGCACATTATCGTTCTGGAGGGTGACGGAGAAACTCGACCGCTCGAGAATCCTTGCAATGACCCTGGCGCGTCTAACTCTCCTGATGGGATCGGCTGCGCCGCCGCGGAAGTCGAAATTGATATAGTTGTTGTTGATCTCCTCACTTGCATAGGCGTCCAGTCGTGAGAAGTGATATCCGAGTCTGGATGAAAAATTCAGGTAACAGTCGGAGATGATGGCATAGCTCCTGCCGCCCAGCGCCCGGTCGCTTCTCCCGGCGTCCACGATGTTTGACATAAGCAGGTTGGTGAAGCCTCTGAAATCTATGGGCAAAGGGCCGGCCCACTTCACACCGGGTGCCGTCATTCCTTTGATCAACGACCGAAAAGGTTCAGAAGTTATATCGTCCGGCGTGATAAATTTCTTCCCCTCCGCCTTTGCTATCCCGCCACCGAGGTCGATGACGTAGACATCAAGGGGAACAGGGAACTTTAGGGGATAGGCCTGCCTGTCTTCGTGCTCTGCAGACTCGTAAAGCGAAAACATTTCGCGCATGGCATATTCGTGAGCGAAGCGTGTGACGTCATGCAATGTCTTACAATTGTCAGGTGCAAATTCGGAAGAATCAGGATCCGTTAAATTCAGCGGAATGACCGAATCTGCTACGTTCTTCCAGATCCGGTACATCGGACTCCGCACGAAGCCGCTCGTGATTTTGCTGGGGCCATAGTCTGCCTGGACAGGTGGCCTGAGCCCGCTGTAGACTTTATGGGCACCGGCGTCAACGGTGACGGTCATGTCGTTCGAAAGAAGGGTAGTAGCATTTCCCGTATTCACAAGCACCGGAATTTTCAGCTCGCGAGCAATGATCGCAAGATGACCGGTAGTGTTTCCGACATCAGCGATAAGCCCCGATGCTTTGTGGAGGACCCTGGTTAACTCGGGAGAAGTTTTCCTCACGACAAGGACGCCTCCTGTCGGAAAGTTCACAAGATCCTTGGATCTGTTCAGCAGGAAGACTTTGCCGGATCCCAGCCCGGCGCTCGCACACTCACCTTTGTCGATCAATACCGTTTCTTCCTCCTCCTCTGACTCCGGCAATGCATCCCTTTCGTCGTGCTCGTCGGGTTCATCTGAGATGGCAAGCGGTCTGCATTGCAGAATATAGACATGGCCGTCTTCGTCGATAGTCCACTCGATGTCCTGCGGCGAATCGTAATAGCTTTCGATCATGAGCGCGTATGCCACAATCTGCCTGATCTGGTCCTCATTCAAACAGGGCTTGTCCTTCAATTCTTGCGGTATCTCCTCGTCATAGAGGCCGTCTGTGGGACGGGCTGCTGCCATATAATCCTGGTTGCCCGGTTTGAACGAAAGAATCCTGCATTCCTCCGAATGCTCGACGATGAATTCCTGTGCCTCAACGCTTCCGTCAACTACTTTTGTGCCGAGACCCCTGACCGCCTGGATGATTATTTCATCCCTTTTTTTCAAGGGATTCTTTGTGAAGAGAACGCCGCTGACTGCCGAATCCAGCATTTGCAGACAGCCGATACTCATCGGCATATCAACATCTCTAAGACCCGTCATATAACGGTAGACAAGTGACTGTGGGAGGTATTTGGAAATCAAGACTTCGAAGCAGGCATCGACGAGATTCGCCCTGCTCACGTTTAGCGCAGTGTAATGCAGTCCTGCAAACGAGAAATGCAGATCGTCCTCTCCCACAGCGCTTGACCTGACCGCCACAAGAGTCTCACCGTGTCTGCCCGCAAGGCGATCATACTCGTCAAGGATTGTTTTCTCGATGCGCTCCGGAATTGGAGAGGCTACGATCAGAGCCTGTATAATCCGGCTGGCCTCCTGGACCTGAGCATTGTCGTTGAAATCTATCGATGATATTGCCTCGTCAATTTTGGAGTACAAACCCTCATTCGAAAAGAAATCTTCGAAGCACTTGGCCGTAAGACAGAAACCGTCAGGGACGGGTATGTTCAACCGATTATGCACCTCACAGAGGCGACTCATCTTTCCTCCGACCTCTCTTGTGTGATTGAAGGTGATTTCAGCTACTTCGTAGGAATAAGGTGCATCAGAGGAAGGAAGGACACTGTTTTCGCAGCCGTCGCAGCTTGGCTTATCGCACTCCCACCTCTCATGGCAGAAAGGAACAGGGGCAAGCTGTCTTTCACAATCGGCTCGAATCTTCTGAACCTGGTTGCTAAGAGTTCTGTATCTGCCGGCACACATTGCCGAGAGATGCTGGGTTACTTGCTGCGTGTGCGAAAAGATTTCAGAGTAAAGCGGAAATATGTCGCCCCTCGAAAACGGTTTACCTGAGACGATAATTTCACTCAGGCTTCCCATAAGTTTCAGAGCTTCGTCATTGGAAAACAAAAGGCGCTGAAAATGACGGAGCTTGTCCTTGAACGAAACCTGCTGCTCGTTTCTTCTGCGGCCGAATATGTTCTTGAATAATGCCACGAAATATCTCGTACATGCGCCGATCTAACCACAAATGCCGATGGCCCTACGCACCCGGCCCTTTGCGCTTTCTTAATATAATTGAAATTGTCGACCTTATCTCCGAAGCAGTGAATGGTTTCGAAAGCAAGCCGTCCGCGTTTTCATGAATCGTGTCCGCTGCGGTTTGCTCGGACGAATAACCGGTCATTACGATCACGGAAGCTGCCGGGCTCGTCCTCTTGATTCTCCTTAATGCCTCTTCGGTGTTCATACCGGCGAGAACCGAATCGACCAGTACCACGTCGAATACAATACTGCGTACAAGTCTCAGGCCCTCTATGGCGTTGTTTGCCGCTGTAACCGCATACTCGAATTCTTCATCCGGTTTGAGCGCCTTTGCTATCGACTTGAGAATTATGTCCTCTCCATCTATGGCGAGTATCTTTATTGTTACCGACATTTCACACCGGAAGCTCTATTACCAAAGAAGTTTCCGCGCCGGGCTCAGCGCTGGAATAAATCCTTCCTCTATGAATCGAAATAATGTCTTTGCACACGGAGAGGCTTATTTTTGATTTTTCAAAAATGTCAGAATTCCGCACTTCGCCTTGGTTGGAGAGGGCGTCGAGAACGCTCTGGTGGATACTGCCTCCCGTAGCGGAAAGGCGGATTTCCACCGTTCCCTCGCGGTCAAGATGCGAAGCCGATACGTTCAGTATTCCACCGGCCTTCATGCTATCCGAGAAAATAAGAAACAAATTGAGGAAGACCTGTTGCAGCAGCATCGGATCGGCCGTCACTTTCGGACAAGATCTGGGTATAGACGCTACTATCCTGATATTCCTGAAATGTGACAGGTTCTTCAGAATCGAAACCGCGTGGTTAACTGTTCCGTTGAGATCGACAGGTACAAAATTCGGCCTCCCTCTTCTGGCAAGCGAGAGGATATTCCTGACGCTCTCTCTTATCTTCAGTGCCTCCTGGTAAATAATTTCTAAGTCCCCCACATAATCGCTGTCCGATTTGGCTTCTCCGATCAGGCTTTCTGAATAAACTATTATGCCTGTCAACGGATTGTTTATTTCGCTGGCGATTTCGTCCGCGAGCTTGCCGACAGATGCAAGCTTCTCGGATTCGATCAATTGCGACTGGGTGGCAAGCAGCTGTCTCTGCATCTGGTTGAATGAATCGGCGAGGACTCCAAGCTCGGCTTTCCCGGTGGGAATCTCACGATTGAAATCGCCCTGGGCCACCCTCCTCGTCCCTTCGACGAGTCTCTTCACGGGGTTGCCGACTAGACGCCGCGTAATAAAGTAGGTAACGGTTGAAGCGAGTATCGCTATTATAATAGTCAGCAGGATCAACTCGGTTCGGCTTCTTGCGATGTTTGCCATTATCTTCTTCGCGGAAACTTCGATTTCTATAAAACCCAGTATGGTTTGCGATGAGTCGTGGACAGATCTTGCCTGCAGACCTTGCGGCCCGGCCGAAACCTTATTCGCCGCGTTCGTGTGGCAGTCGCTTGTATAACAGCTTCGCGAGTTGTAGATGGGGAGGGAACTGAAGATTATGTTGTCTCTATGATTGAAGTGATAGCTGTAAAAGCTGCTAACAGCATGTACCGTTAGACTGTCGTTATCGATGTGGCAGTTGGAACAAAGTTGGTTCGTCTTCGAGATATGTTCGTCGATCTCCGATTTGCGGGATGAGAATTTAATGATTCCCTTGTGATTTAAAATCCTGACTGACTGGATCCCCTGCTCGCCGACTATGTTTCTGATTGCCGTGGATATCTCGTCGCGCCGGTTCTTCAACATACTTAGGCGAAGAATTTTCTCGGTGGTCTGACTCAGCAATAAGGTGCTTCGGCTGAGAGAATCGACGGAATCCTTTTCCTGCTTCAACAGGCTGAACATCGTGAATGAACCCATCGTAACAAGGATGATCAAACCAAGCAGGATAGATATGCGCGTCGAAATGCTCAGGTATCTTATTCTATTCATCTGTCTGCGCCTGCACGTGGGAGGCGGCGAGAGTAAACCGAAGCCGTCCGTGTTGCCCGTTCACTCACGGTGCGAGATTTTAGTGACTTCGACGCCGAGCATTTTCAGCACGAGATCTGTCAGGAAAGCGAGGGTAGTGCCCAGCCCGGCCATAACAAGAGTTACCACGACCGCGTACATGAACCTGTCATCATTGTAGAGGTTCGCGATCAACAGGTCGACTCCCTTCAGGTCTCTTGTGTCTATTCTTCTTTTAAGCGTCGGCTCCTGCTTGCTGCTCACCTCGCTGGCGCAGGCGGTGCCGGATGGGATTTCGGCGACGGGCGCCGCACACACCAGCACGAGAGAGAAGCCCAGCAACGATACTATTTTTCTTATCGACATGGTTTGCTCCTTTGACATTTATGCTTGTCCGGTATATTCCGAAGTATATTTCCCTAGTCGCTCATTCCGGTTGCTTTTCATCTTCTAATCTTTCTCTCCTTCCGGATTTCATACGAGAGTCTGAAGATTATGATTAGGGTCAGCGTCACTGCTGTAAGCATTAAGGCGAGCCCCGCAGCGGTTCCTAGGACCTTTTCACTGGTCATTTTATACAGTTGTTCGAGTGCAATCGAGCAACCGGCACACGCGATCATTATTGCGAATAGGAGCCTGATTCCGTAACCTTTCACATATTTTACGGCTGTTGCTCCGATCTGTGCGCCGATGGAGGCACCGATCA
Organism: Candidatus Kryptoniota bacterium; assembly: GCA_046706745.1. Classification (GTDB taxonomy): domain Bacteria; phylum Bacteroidota; class Ignavibacteria; order Kryptoniales; family JAKASW01; genus JAKASW01. Next base: position 64,895 of record JBJKPC010000009.1, on the reverse strand, counting down.
GCATGAAGAAGGCTGCGATGAATTCAACCCTGCCTTTCAATGCGTATGTGAAGCACCCGTATGCTCCTGTGATCAATACAGTCATCAGATCGGTTCCAACGGCAATTACTGTGGGTACGCCTATGAGATAGACGAGGGCGGGCATCCTTATGAAACCTCCGCCGACTCCGAGGAACCCGGAAAGGAACCCGGTCGCAGCAAATATTAGCATTACCGTCCACAGGGAAACCGATTGGATATCCGAGGTCGGGAATGAGACCATGGGAGGAAGATTGATGCTGTGAAGCTTTTCAGCGAGCGTCTTCCTGGGGGTTCTGCGAGCCGGATTCAACTCGCCACTGGAGGAAGCCCGATCAACCTTTCGATCCGGGCGCGACTTGTAGTAATCCCGGAACATCAAAATGCTGAGACCGAACATCAGAACCAGGTAACACCATCTTACCACAGACCCAACGTCTCCGGCCTGCTCAAGCTTCAACACGACCTGCGAGCCGATCTCCAGCCCGACGATCGACGCGACTATGGAGACGGAACCGAGCTTCCAGTCTATATTTCCCATCTTGTGATGCTTCTTGGTAGCGCCGATCGACTGCCCGAAAATATTTGCAAGGTCAGTCCCGATCGCGTACGCCATGTGGAACCCGAAGATATTCAGGGCCGGAGTTACTATCCAACCTCCACCGACTCCGAAAAACCCACCGAGTACTCCCACACAGAAGCCGATCAATATGAGCAAAAGAACGTTGAATTCTATTCCAGCGATCGGTAAGTAGATGTCGAAAAGATTCATGACTTTGCCCTGTTAGTTCGAGTTCCTGAGTCGCCTTGTCGCTCTTTCCTTTCTCGTTCTCATGATAAGCCGCCCGATTATCACGACCGACACTCCCAGGGCAGTTCCCATAAGAACGATTCCGGCGGTCGCCTGAAAGAACGGCTTTCCCGTAATTTTGTATAGCTGCTCGGTCGCAACCGAGACTGCCGCCAGGAGAATCATCAACGAAAAGAGTATTCTAATACCGTATCCCTCGATGTACCTCACTGCGGTCGCTCCGATCTGGGCTCCTATCGATGCTCCGATAAGCATTATGAAAGCGGCGATGACTTCTACGCGTCCTTTCATTGCATAGGTGAAGCACCCGTAAGCCCCGCTGAAGAGTACGGTCATCAGGCTGGTCCCGACAGCGACTGCCGTAGGAAGGCCGATGAGATACACGAGGGCAGGCATGATTATGAACCCGCCTCCTACTCCCATGAAGCCGGACATGAATCCGGTGAAAAGAAATATGATAAGGATGATCCACAACGAAACTCCGTCGATTCCCGACGAGGGGAAGGATATCATCGGCGGTATGTTGATTCGGTGAAGCCTCTTTGAAATCCTGCTTCGCTTCTCATTCGTGCCGGGAGTCTCCGGATTCGGTGAGTCGCTTCGACCGGATCCTGACGAGCTACTTTTTAATTCTCTGGGCCGAAGGACGAAATAATCGTACAGCATGTAGCATCCCAGTGCGCTCAACATCAGCATGTAGCACCATCTGATAATTATCCCCACATCACCTGCCTTCTCGAGGGAGATGACCACGTCAGATCCCAGTTCGAGGCCTATAACGGAAGTGATTATAGAAATGGATCCCAGCTTCCAGTCGATATTACCCATCTTCTGGTGCTTTTTCACGGCCCCGATGGACTGTCCGAATATATTTGCAAGGTCCGTCCCGATGGCAAAGGCCATGTGGAAGCCGAAAATGTTTAGTGCTGGTGTCACTATCCAGCCTCCGCCGACGCCGAAGAACCCGCCGAGCACGCCGACGCAGAAGCCGATAAGTATGAGTAGCAGAGCGCTGAATTCGATTCCAGCAACCGGCAAACGAATATCAAAAATGTTCATGAGACAAATCAGAATGAATTTTACTTGCGACCGTTAGAATGATTGCGTCGTTGACCTTTCTTTCCTCGATTCTCTCACCAGTTGGGCAATGATGAGAACACTCATCGCGATTGCCGTGCCCATAAGGACTATACCTGCGAGACTCTGGAACAGCGGTTTGCCGGTTGTTTTGTAGAACTGTTCGGTGACGACCGAGAAGCCCGCCAAAATTATCATCGTTGCAAATAGGAGCCGAATGCCGTACCCCTTGATATACTTGACTGCGGTCGCGCCTATTTGGGCACCGATCGCCGCGCCGATCAACATTATGAAGGCTGCGATGATCTCGACGCGCCCCTTCATCGCATATGTGAAACATCCGTATGCTGCGCTGAACAATACGGTAACAAGGCCGGTGCCGACTGCGATTGTGGTCGGGAGACCGATAAGGTAAACCAGAACGGGGAGGATGATGAAACCGCCCCCGACTCCCATGAACCCGGAGAGAAATCCCGTTATGAGGAAAACGGAAAGAATTATCCAAAGAGAGACCCCGTCTACTCCCGAAGCAGGGAGGGAGATCATTGGAGGAATAGTGATCCTTTGCAACCGCGCGGCAAGCCCGGTAGTGCCCGGCGACCTACCACTCTCCGCCATCATCAACTGCCGGGGGTGTACAACGAAATAGTCGTAAAGCATATATGCGCCGAGAACCAGGAGGAGGAAGATGTAACACCATCTCACAATGACTCCCACGTCGCCTTCTTTTTCGAGCGAGATTATAACCCTGGAGCCGATCTCCACGCCGACGATCGATGTCGTGATCGAAATGAGTCCCAACTTCCAATCGATGTTGCCCATCCTGTGATGCTTCCTCACCGCACCTATCGATTGTCCGAAGATATCCGCGAGTGGAGTCCCGATCGCAAATGCCATGTGAAACCCGAATATGTTCAGTGCCGGGGTGATCATCCATCCTCCGCCGACCCCGAAGAATCCGCCGAGCACACCGACGCAGAAACCTATCAGTATAAGAAGCACGGCGCTGAACTCGATTCCGGCGACCGGCAGATGAATGCTAAAAATTCCCATCCCGGCTCCGGATTATAGCGATAGTGTCACCGATTGTGGACAAGTCCCGTTCTCCTCTCTTTCCTGGACTCGATAACGAGCTTGCTGATTATTATTGTCGTCATTACGACCGCGATCCCGACGAGATCTATCTCTGCCGACTCCTGGAATACCGGAATGCCGGTGAGTTTAAAGGCCTGTTCCAGTACGACCGAAAGCCCGGCACACGATATCATCGTCGCAAACAACACCCTGATTCCGTATCCCTTTATATAGCGGACCGCGTTTGCACCTATCTGAGCTCCGGCGGACGCTCCGATCAACAGAATGACTGCCGCGACTACTTCAATGCGTCCGTGTATTCCGTAGATGAGACAACCGAAACCCGAGCTGCAAAGCACCGTTATGAGACTCGTTCCGACCGCCAGTACCGTCGGGAGCCCGATAAGATAGATGAGAGTTGGCATGATGATGAACCCGCCCCCAATCCCGAGCAGACCAGAAAAGAATCCGGTGAAAAGGAAGATCGCGATTATTATCCAGAGCGAAACCGATTCAATCCCGGAAGCCGGGAAGGAAATCATCGGTCTGAGTCTGATTTTGTAGAGTCGTGCAGCTAGGGGGGCGCGCTCTTGCCAGACATCGGGAAGGGAAGACGCATCATCACTCGTCCGCCCTTTCATGTTCCTCTTCTGAAATTTCGAATAATCGTAAAACATGAACGCGCTCAGTCCGAACAAGAAGATGACGTAACACCACCTTATTATCTCACCCGCATTACCGGAATTCTCCAGCCGCATGACGACAAGTGAGCCGGCCGCGAACCCCATGATCGAGACCGCTATAGCGATGCCGCCGAGCTTCCAATCGATGTTTCCCATCCTGTGATGTTTGGCCACCGCTCCGATTGACTGGCCGAAGATGTTGGCGAGGCACGTCCCTATGGCATAAGCCATATGAAAACCGAATATGTTCAGGGCAGGTGTGACAAACCACCCTCCGCCTTCACCGAAGAAGCCCGCTATGACGCCGACGCAGAATCCTATCAGGATCAGCATTAGGGCGCTGAACTCCATCCCCGCAACCGGCAGATAAATATTGAAAATGCTCACAATCCCGCGCTGTTTATTATGAAGCCCTGCCTGTAACGCCGGCCCTGTCTGAGTTCTCTTTCCTGAATTCGGTGACAAGCCTCGCTATGATCGTGGCCGTCATGGCCAGCGCCGTTCCAACCAGTATGATCCCAGAAAATGTGCGGAAGATCGACTCCAAGGTCATCTTATAGAATTGCTCCGTTATTACGGAGAAACTGGTGAAGACGATCATGATTGCAAACAGCAGCCTGATGCCGTAGCCCTTGACGAACCTGACAGCGGTCGCACCTATCTGCGCTCCTATAGACGCACCGAGAAGCATCAGCATTGCCGCTATCACCTCGACTTTGCCGTCAAGCCCGTAGGTGAAGCAGCCGAAAGCTGCAGTCGCAAGCACCGTCATGAGACTTGTGCCGACGGCAATCACCGTAGGCACGCCGATCAGGTAGACGAGGGCCGGAAGAATAATGAAACCTCCGCCTATGCCGAGAATGCCGGAAAGGAAACCCGTTCCCAGGAATACGGCGAGTATTACCCAAATGGATACCCTCTCGATATTAGATTTAGGGAAAGCAATTATCGGCGGCAGCTCTATGTTGTGGAGCTTCTCCACGATGGTGAGCTGTCGCGGCGCTCCGTGGGAACCATTTGCAGCTTCCTCTTCCAGTCGTTTGAGCTGTCTTCCGTGAAGAACGAAATAGTCGTAGAACATGAATGTCCCCAGTCCTGCAAGGAAAACCACGTAGCACCACCGTACTATCGTCCCGACATCCCCGGCTTTCTCGAGGGCCATGACCACCCTTGAGCCCGCTTCGAAGCCCAGGAGGGAAGCGACAATCGAGATCCCTCCTAATTTCCAATCGACGTTTCCCATTCTTTGGTGCTTTCGTATCGCACCGATTGATTGCCCGAATATATCGGAGAGCCCCGTCCCGATTGCGAAAGCCATATGGAATCCGAAAATGTTCAGGGCAGGAGTAATTATCCATCCACCGCCGACTCCGAAAAAGCCGCCGATGACTCCAACGCAGAATCCTATCATGATCAATAAGGGGACGTTGAAGTGAATTCCCGCTATGGGAAGGTAGATATTAAATAAGTTCACTGACTAAATATCGCGTCTGTTTTTCGTCCTGAAGTATTCGATCCCTGAGTGCTACTGTTGGACTAATTAAAATGATAGCCGGCGCATGGAATCCTTGTGCTTTGAATCTGCGGTATATCTGGTCCAATCGGCCTGTGATCGTGCGCTGTCCGGGGAGAGTTCCGTTCTCGATTACCGCGGCGGGCATTGAGGGATCCATTCCGTGCCTCACCAGTTCAGCACAGATGCTCTCAATTCTCGACGCTCCCATGTAAATGATAAGCGTGGTGTTCTCAAGCTGGGCCAGTTTATCCCATTGGACTTGGGCCCCGGCCTTATTGGGTGATTCGTGTGCCGTTACGAGAACACATTGCGTGATCAAGCCGCGATGGGTAATCGGAATACCGCTTGAGATCGGCGCGGCGAGGCCGGACGTGATTCCTGGGATTATCTCGAAACTGATCCCGGCTTCCGCAAGGGCTATGGCCTCCTCCGATCCTCTTCCGAAAACGAACGGATTACCTCCCTTCAGTCTGGTTACGGTCAATCCAAGGCTTGCTTTGGCTATCAGGATCTGGTTGATCTGCTCCTGTTCGATCGGATGGTAGCCGCTTTCTTTCCCTACGAAAATCTTCTCGCAGTCTTCACGGCAAGAAGCGAGGAGGTCCTCGCTCACCAGCCTGTCATACACGATCACATCGGCCTGCCTTATCTTCTCCAGTCCTTTTACGGTCATCAATCCCGGATCACCCGGTCCCGCCCCGACGAGATAAACTTTGCCTATTGGAGTGTTCAAGCTTATAAATTCCTCAATACGTTGACTACCAGGAACGATGTCGTTCCGACGAACACGACAAGGAAGGCAAATACCAGGAGATCGGCTCTGGAATCCATCTTACTGGAAACGGCCTCCTCTCTCGCCAGAATTCCGTCGATGAGTTCGAGCGATCTCTGGCCGAGTTGCTTGAACTCCCTGTCGTATGTATCGGCTTTCGCGTCCGTCAGTTTGCCGGACTTTATATCTTCGAAGAAATCCTTGTACGCGTCAGACAATTGCGAATTGCCGGATCGCAGTTCGTTCGTCTCCTCATTACTCAATGCCCTGCGGCCGATCAGTTCACCGAGGTTCTGGTAAAAATCTTCCCGCGCTTTCTGCCAGCGATGATACCTCTCCGCCGAGTATCCTCTTATAAGGAGGTTCTTTTCCTCTCTCCTCATCTGTAATTCAGCCTCCTTGAAGCGGTGTACGGTTTCAGTGGTCTTGTCGACGTTTTCGATGTCTTGTGTCAATATCCAGCCGAGCGCACCGCTGCAAAGGATGAGGACTATTATTATTGAGAATGAGAGTACCACTTTCTTCTTCAATGATTGAGCGGCATAGTCCATCGCGATATTCTATAGACCTTCGACTTCTTTCAATATTTCATCCAAAACTCGGTACGATTTTCTTTTCCCGCTTGCTGCCAGGATGTTCTCCCAATCCTTCGATAGAAAATGGCTGTAGGCTTTTGCTTTTGCCTGCGGAGATTTCGCAAGCCCGTTCGATAGGAGACGTCGCCGGAATTCGGCGGCCAACTGAGTGATGCCGGCGGCTGAAGGAGTCAACTGTTCCGATAACTTTTTCTTCATTTCCTTCGCGAAAAAAGGGGCTTTTCCCTGGGACGAGACGGAAATTGTCAGGAAGCCGCGCTTCAGGATCGCGGGCACAATGAAATCGCACAACGAAGGAATATCCGCGACGTTCAAAAGAAGTCCTGCGCGCTTGCAGTCCGAACTAACCCTCCTATTCGTCTCCGGATCGTTCGTTGCACTGAAGACTATCTTTTGGCCCTTTATGCATTTCGACGAGTAGCGCTTCCTGATAACCTTTATCCTGCCGTCACGAGACAAGGCCGCTAGCCCTTTACAGCACCTGGGCGTGACGACCGTTATCTCTCCATTGAATGCAAGAAGAGACGAGACCTTTCGGAGAGCTACTTTTCCTCCGCCCACCACGAGACAAGGGAGATTTCCAAGATCTACAAGTATAGGGAAGTACATATGTCCTTGTTCTGTCTTCACGCAAATAACTCCCTACAATAATCAGGATTGCTGGAGAACGAAACAAAGGAGATGTCGGGTTCTGTAATCTTCGTGTTGTTCGCGCAGAGTGTGTGTCTGCAAAAGTAATTGCTTGTGCGCGCGCTGGAAACGTGAGGTTCGGATCAAGGCGGTGGCATACAGTACAGAGATGAAATCCTGAGTCTAAGTCGATCAGGTCCAGGATTTCGCCGGCGCTCGTCGATCTGTCCCGTAGCCGGATAGGGAAGTCGGTTCAACAGACTTTACATGACGTGAAGTCGTTGCTGTAGATCTTCAAGGGATCATTGCCTGCCGTGAGAGCCTCTGGTGAGGCTCGTACGGGAAGAGGTCCGATCATATCGGCTGCTCCAGTTGTTTGTGACGTCTTGAAGAATTGAATGAACCATGAAACCCCAATCGGATTGACAGAGGGTCATGCGGTGGACAATCACTGCGGTGGAAGCCCAGGAGTGAATGAAAGTTCTGCATTCAGTGTTCGTCGTAGGTCTCGCGGCCATCAGATGCGAGGCAAGTTCCCGGAGTGGTTTTGCCTGCGTCAAGCTTGACCGGACGTCTTCAGCAAAGTCGACGTACGCTTGATTTGGCAGTCGTTGTTCTGACCGTGATAAAGTATCCAGCACGTGAAGGGCAAATCAAAGGGCAAATCAAAGGAAATCCGAGGGGATGTGACGGTTCTTGCCACCCAGTTTTGTCGTTCCATTTGACAATTTGGCAGAGCGGTTGCTGAAAGTCCCTATATCGGCCAAATAGGCTGGGCTTCGTCATTTGACATGCTGGAAATCACAAAAAATTTGGTTGTACGGGGCAAGAAAAAGCGAATTCTTGATTTTTACTCCTGTCGGGAATATCTTTCAATCGTGCTTAAGAGACGGCGATGAGTAACGACGACTTCGATTTCACGTTTGACGACGACGAGTACGACGAATTCGAGAAGCGCAATATTAATGAAGAAATAAGGCGCCTCCGAAGGGAAGAGCCTACCTTTTCAAGCATAGCTGCACTCGAAGAGATAATCGACTACTTTATGAGTCAGGACAAATACGAAGACGCCCTTTTCTTTGCGAACAAGTTGATTGCGGTTATGCCGGTCAGTTCGGAGAACTGGTTTCGTCGGGGGGAGATCAACGAGACTCTGGGAAAGTTTGAGGAAGCGCTGGAGGATTACACCAAGGCTTTGGAGTTCAACCCTATCGAAGTCGATGCACTGATCGGGAGGGCAAGTTGTTTGCAGATGCTTGACAAGTTTGAGGAAGCTCTCGACAGTGTCGAACGGGCGCTTGATATCGATCCGGGAAGCTATGAGGCGCTGATGAACCAGGGCGTGATACTCGAAAAGCTTTCGAGGTATGAAGAGGCCTCGAAGGTCTTCAAGTATCTTACCGAGCTCGACCCTACTGACAAGGATGCTTGGTTTGAACTCGCGTATTGCCATGATTATCTCGACGAGCCTGAAAAGTCGATGAAATGTTATGACAAGGTGATCGAGTTCGATCCCTACAATCATCGAGCCTGGTATAACCGGGGGATCTCTCTTAACGCACTCGGCAAATACCAGACGGCCATCGAGAGCTATGAAATGGCGATTGCGATCGACGAGAAATTCAGCGCCGCATGGTATAACAGGAGCAACGCCCTTCTCAGTATGGGCAAACTTCGGGAGGCGATTGAGAGCTACAAGACGACACTCAAATATGAACCGAGGGATGTTGCATCCTGGCATAACATGGCGACTGCCTTTGAAGAGCTCGGGGAATATCGCGATGCCGTAAGGTGCTATACTGAAGCATTGAAGATCGATCCTGAACACGTGGAATCCCTTTTCGGCCGGGCGGTGTGCCACGATGCCATGAGCATGTATCGGAAGGCGCTGGGAGATTTCACGAAGGCGGCACATCTTAACGGGTCAGACCCGGACATCTGGCATGCAAGAGGAGACGTAGAATTCACGCTCGAACTCTATCAGGCTTCCGTGGCCAGCTATCGCAAGGTAGTCGAGCTGCAGCCCGAGAACGTCGATGGGTGGCTGGACCTCGGTGATGCGTTGAGTGAATGCGCAGACTACGAAGAGGCCTTGGGAGCGTACGACAAGGTTATAAGCATTTCACCTGACTGGAGCGAAGCTTATTACCAGAAGTGCAAGTGCTGTCTGCAAATCGGCTCTTTTCGGGATGCGATTGAGAGCGCGAAAAAATCGCTGGAACTTGAGCCGCACAAGATTAATACATTTTTCCAGGACTTCGGACAGATACAGCATTCCAACCCTGAGATCCTGATAAGATTCGTCTTTCCCGTTTACGAATGGTTGGTGAATGAGAAGAAATACAAAGAGCCACGCTAAAGTCGTCGGTATAATCGGTCATCCGATCCTGCACAGTTGGTCCCCACTAATCCATGAAACTGCGTTCAAGTTGACGAGGCAGAACTTTGAATACGCTGCTTTCGACGTATTCCCAAAGAATCTGCGGGATGCGATGAGGGGTATACTCGCTCTCGGCATCGTCGGGATTAACGTCACCGTACCTCACAAGGAAGCCGTTATCGAGTTCCTTGATGAAGTGTCAGCAGACGCAAGACTTGTCGGGGCGGTAAACACGATTTACGTCGAAGACGAGCTGCTTATCGGACATAACACCGATGTCGACGGCGTTATGGAAGCCTTGAGACCGTACAAAGACCAGATCTGGAACCAGACGGTCACGGTGTTTGGGGCAGGCGGAGGGGCGCGCGCTGTCGTGTACACACTTATCTCCTATTTCAAACCGGAGAAGATTTACGTAATCAATAGGGATACTTCCCGCGCTGAGCTCCTGAAGAAATTCTTCGCGGATTCGCAGAACTACATGAATATCAAGATAGACGAACTCCACAATCTCGACGAGTCGGAGGCCCTCCGGAAGAGCAAACTGGTTGTGAACGCGACTCCCGTCGGTATGTTTCCGGAAACAGGCGAGAATATCATGTCCGACGACTCGACCGACCTGGAAGGAAAGATATTCTTCGACCTTGTTTACAATCCCGTACTTACGACTTTTCTGAAGAGTGCAAAGAAGCGAAACGCGCTGACGATCAGCGGTCTTGAGATGCTTTATCACCAGGCTGCTAAGGCGTTCGAGTTGTGGACTGGAACTGCGATGCCGCTCGAGAAAGTGCGGGAAAAATTGGATCGAAAGTTCATCGACGAGGGCCGTTCGAGAGCACAAAACTCGATCGTCAGGGGAACAGCCGCCGCTCGTCAAACGATTTGACTCGGACTCCCCTTGGATACTGCGGGAGTTTAACTCGTCTTCCTACTCCTCCAGCAGATAAATTATCAAGCCAACTGCGTCTTCGACGGGGTGAGAGGAAACCAGAAGTCCGTTATTTTCCGCGACACTGGCGGCGAGCCTCTCAGCGATTTCCCGAACGTCTGGAGGGAACACTTCCGATCCTGAGATCGCCTTCAGGATTTGTGGGGTACTCTGCGCCGACGGGAACCTCGTGCGATATCTAGAATCTTGAAATGCCTTTCCGACAGCTCTTCTTGCGCAAACCCGGGCCTTTCCATCGTTGCCGTCCGTCAACGCGTCCCGGGCCATGGTTAGCTCTGCCTCAATTTCTTGTGGAAAATCCATTGGCCCCGTCTCTGAGATAGCCGGACAGATAGTGACCCGTATACGACTCCTTAGTGTTCATTACATGTGAAGGAGATCCTTCCGCAACGATTCTCCCCCCTCTGTCCCCCCCTTCAGGGCCCAGATCGATTATCCAGTCGGCGCATTTTATCACGTCGAGGTTGTGTTCGACTATCAGAACCGTATTCCCCTTATCGACGAGCTTCTGCAGAAGGTCAAGCAGAATCCTGATGTCTTCGAAGTGAAGACCCGTCGTAGGCTCGTCGAGGATGTAAAGCGTTTTTCCGGTTGCTACTTTGGACAGCTCGGTAGCAAGTTTGACGCGTTGCGCCTCGCCGCCCGATAGAGTCGTGGAGGACTGTCCGAGTCGCAGATAACCGAGCCCAACCTCATTCATCGTCCGCAGCTTCCGTTTTATGGACGGTATTTCTTCGAATAACGCCAGCGCTTCCTCTACGGTCATCTCGAGCACATCCGCGATCGTCTTGCCTTTGTATCTAACATCGAGGGTCGCGGCGCTGTATCTCTTCCCGTTGCAGACCTCGCATTTCACGTAGACGTCGGGCAGGAAGCTCATCTCGATCTTCCTCATGCCGTCGCCCTCACACGCAGGGCAGCGTCCCTCCTGTACGTTGAAAGAAAATCTGCCCGGGCGATATCCTCTCATTTTAGATTCGGGTAGCTGGGCATAGAGATCACGGATCGCGGTGAATACGCCGACATACGTCGCAGGGTTCGACCTCGGTGTCCGGCCGATCGGAGACTGATCCACGTCCACCACCTTGTCTATCAGTTCTAGTCCCGAAATCGATTTGTAGGGAAGGGGGTGGTCCGACATTCTGTAGAAGCGTTTGCCCAGTATCCTGTAGAGGGTATCGTTGATGAGTGTCGATTTGCCCGAACCACTGACCCCGGTAACGCACACGAACAAGCCTATGGGGATCTTCACTTCTATGTTCTTCAGATTGTTACCCGAAGCTCCGTGCAAAGTGATAAAAGACCCGTCTGGTTTCCTCAGTTCCTGGCTCGGTCTAACCGGGATCTCTCGTTCGTCGCGAAGATATGCGGCGGTGAGCGATTCCTCCTTTTCCGACAGCAGTTCCTTCAGGGTCCCGGCTTTGATCACACGGCCGCCATGTTCACCGGCGCCTGGTCCCAAATCCACGATAAAATCCGCGTTTTCCATCGTTTCCCGGTCGTGTTCGACAACTATCACCGTGTTTCCGAGATCGCGGAGGGATTTCAGAGAATTGATGAGGCGTACGTTGTCTCTCTGGTGGAGACCGATCGAGGGCTCGTCAATTACATAAAGAACACCGGTCAGCTGCGAACCGATTTGGGTCGCGAGCCTTATGCGTTGGGACTCGCCGCCAGAAAGAGTCCCCGACGGGCGGTTCAGACTTAGATAGTCGAGACCGACGTTGAGCAGAAACCGGAGCCGGGTCCTGATTTCATGAAGTATCGGTTGAGCAATTTTCTGGCTCCGCTTCGGCAGAGCCAGGGCATCAAACAGAACGCATGTCTTGTCTAAAGACTCTGTGACGACCGAGTCAAGCCTAAGCTCGGTTCCGGATGCGTCCACGACGCGAACAGCTCTGCTTTCAGGCTTCAACCTTGTACCGCTGCAGGCGCTGCATTCGGTAAGCGGGAGGTGAGCTTCGATATCGTGCGCTTCCTTTCCGAAGTAGACGTCAAAATCGAGATCTTTGAGCATCGGAACGAGCCCTTCGAACTTCGTGTTCAGATTCGCGATCGAGATGCCTGCGAACTTGATTCCCTTTTTGTTTTCCTTCTGGTTCTTTCCGAAGAACAGAAGGTCGAGGACAGCGGGCTTCAGCTGCTCGAAAGGGGTATTCGTATTTACCTTATGCGGTTCGAGAATATTGTTCAGAAGACTCATGAGAAAAAAATCGTCGCGTTTTGGAAACAACAGGGCGCCTTCACCAATCGAAAGCTTAGAATCGACTACCAGGGACTCAGGAGTAATCGCTCTGCTCAGCCCTGTGCCACTGCACGCCCGGCACATGCCGAACTTTGAATTGAATGAAAAGGAATTCGGCGCAAGATCGGGATAGCTGGTGCCGCATTTGGGGCAGGAACGAAGCCTGCTGTAGAAGTAGTCGGCCTTCGAGTCGTGATCGTGCAGAATTATCGTTCCGGACCCTCTCTCCAGTCCGAGTTTGAGAGACTCCCGAAGTCTTGATGCGGACTTCTTCTGAACTTTGAGTTTGTCGATCACCAGCTCGATGTTGTGGGTTCCGTAACGCGATACCTGCATCCCCTCGTGAAGGTCCTTCAAATCGCCGTCAACCCGGACCTGGACGAAGCCCTCGGCCATCAGTTCGCGAAATAGTTCTCTGTAATGTCCCTTTCTTCCAATTACCACCGGAGCCAATAGGAGTGCGTTGCGGCTATCAAATTCTGCCAGAATCGTTTTCAATATCTGATCGGGCGCCTGTTGCTGGACGGGGATGTCGCATTTTATACAATACTGTGTCCCGACCTTGGCAAACAGCAAACGAACGTAATCATATATCTCGGTCACCGTGCCAACGGTGGAGTGCGGATTAGTGCTGATTGTCTTCTGCTCGATCGCTACCGAAGGGCTCAGTCCCTCGATGAGATCTACGTCGGGACGCTCCAAGATCTGAAGGAACTGCCTTGCGTATGCCATCATCGTTTCCAGGTAACGGCGTTGTCCTTCGGCATATATCGTGTCAAACGCAAGGGATGACTTTCCGCTGCCGCTGATCCCCGTTATCACGATAAACTTATCCCGGGGGAGATCGAGATCCAACGACCGCAGATTGTGCTGGCGTGCACCTCTGATCACAATTTTGTCCAATGTCTTATTCAGACCGGTGTTTGATTTGCTCTTCATCCGAACCGTGAATTTACGTCGAATCGCTCGCACATTCAATTCGTAAAGCAGTGCACTGGACCTGGAACGACCTCATTGTCTGAGTGAAATGGGATGATAATCAAGAGGATAGGGTATCGATCCTGAATCGGACCGGTCCAATTGTTACAAAACCGTGTTAAATTGTTGATCATATGGATACAATTGACTGCGCAATATTGCATGAATGGGAATACGACGCAGATTTTGTCTCGATCGTTTCGGGCAAAATGACGGAGCAAGGCATTCCACATCGGATAATGCACGCCGTTGAACTTTACTCAGTTCTCGAAGAGGTCAGGGAAAGATCTCTTCATTTCCGTTCGGTGTTCGACAGGGCCTCTGATGTTGACGATAATGCAGAGGCAATAGTCGGAATCTTGAGAAGAAGGGGCTCGCGCATTGTGAATAACCCTGCAGATGTGCGCCATTCTTCTGACAAGGCTTCGATGCACCTGGAGTTCATTACCGCCGGCATTTTCGTCCCATATACGATAATCATTTCACCCTACAATACTCAGCGCGAGATTAAATTGAGCCTGGTAGAATTGGCTCACCTGGGTCGGCCTTTCATAATAAAACCGGCAAACACCACCGGCGGCGGTATCGGAGTCGTCACGGGGGCCGAAGGTCTGCAGGAAGTAATTGAGACCAGGCAGCACAATAAAGACGACAAGTATCTTCTTCAGAGCCGTATCGAGCCTATTCAAATCCAAGATCGAAGGGCGTGGTTTCGACCCTTTTATGTGTTTGGAGAAGTGTTTGTCTGCTGGTGGGATGATCAAACCCACCTCTATTTCGAAGCAACCCCGGAAGAGAAGGCGTCGCACGGCTTGGACGAAATTGAACGCATTGTCCGTAAGATTCACTCCGTATGTCGGCTGGAATTCTTCTCAACCGAAATCGCTTTGGCTGCCGACGGTAAATTTGTCGTTATAGATTACGTTAATGAAATGTGCGATATGCGTATTAAATCAAAGCATTACGATGGCGTCCCTGATAATGTCGTCGAAGGGATAGCCTCCGGTATCGCTCGTGGTTTTCGGGCTCTCCTGGACCGCAAAGACTGAGTTATGTACCAACCGGATTCGGACTCGAACGACGACTTCAGTGATGCGCTCTTCTCTGTTGTCGATGTAGAGACCACAGGCGCGACGGCGGCTGAAGGACGGATCATAGAATTTGCCGCTTACAAGGTTCACAAAGGCAAAATTGTTGATCGGTATTCTACTTTGCTTAACCCTGGTCAGCATATCCCGAATTTCATCCGAAACATGACCGGCATCAGCAACGAGATGGTTTATGGAGCGCCGCAATTCAGGGATATTGCCTTGCGGATCGTTCAATTTCTCGAGGGGACGGTGTTCGTAGCGCACAACTCACAGTTTGATTACTCGTTTGTTCGCTCCGAGATGAAGAGGGCAGGCTTCGATTTTGAAATGCCGCAGCTTTGTACGAGGAAGCTCAGCTCGCGGGTTTTTCCGCAGCTTCCCCGTAAGGCTCTCGATCAGGTTTGTCATTATCTGGGAATCAAGATCAGCGGCCGCCATCGCGCATACGGCGATGCGAGGGCGACGGCCCACCTGCTGATTGAGTTGCTCGAGTTGGTCAGAGAAAAGCACGAAGTCGTCAGCCTTGAAGAACTACTTCGTTTTCAGAACATTCCCCGCCGCATAGACGCTCATCGCAACCAGGAGGTCTTTAGAGCAGCAATGAAGGGGGCTCCTAATGCGTCGGGGGTCTACATCGTACGCGATGCCGACGAAGAGATAATCTACGTGGGGAAAGCCAAGAACCTTAAGATGAGGATGGCTTCTTATCTGACCGAGAATGCCAGAGATGCCGATAAAGTCAGGAAGATGCTGAGCCACGCGAGGAAGGTGGAATGGGAAGAAACGCCTTCTGAGCTCGGCGCTTTTCTGAGAGAACTTCAACTGATAAGAAGATACCGGCCCCGTCTTAACTCTCAACTTGTCAGCCCAAGAAGGTTTCCTTTCATTAAACTCACGACGGAAAGGAAATTCGAGCGACTCGATTTGGTGTACGAACTTGATGAAGCAGGGCGGTATTACGGACCGTTCGAAAATTCATTTGTCGCGGAACAGGTGCTGTTTGCCGCTGACAAATATTTCAAACTCGTGAAGTGTGAGAGCGATTTCGCGGAGCCGTTCGATCCATGTCTGTATTTTTACATTGACAGGTGCATTGGTCCATGCAGGGGGGAGGTCAGCACTGAAACTTACAGCTCGGAGGTTGAGGCGGCGGAGGAGTTCCTGACAGGTTCATTCGAGAAATTGACGGGTGAACTGAGAATGAGGTTGGACGAACTCTCGAAGAAACTGGAATACGAAAATGCGGCTGCAGCCAGGGATTTAATCGAAGTGCTCGAGAAAACGTCGTCGAGGCTCAGACTGCTCAACGGACCGATCGGCAGGGCCAATTTCGTCTGCGGCTGGCACAGGAAATCTAGCCTCGAATTGTACCGGGTTAAAAGAGGACTGGTGTTCGGGCCGGTCGTGACGGGCACTAACGAAATAGGGCCTGCGCTTACGTTTCTCTTGGAGGAGTCACGCGTTATTTCGAACGACTTCGTTCCTCTCAGGATAATCCTCAACTACGCTCTTAAGAATACCATCGGATTCTTCAGGATCGACACGAACGATGATCCGATTGAGGAGGGGTTGATCAAAAAAATCAAGACCGCCACCGCGCTCTGAAGCGGGGGCGGTCCTGACTAGACTCTCGATTTATCTGTTACAACTGATTCAGAAATTCTCTAGCCCTGGAAGCGTATTGAGACCCGGGATCTCTCTTTAGCAACTCCTCCCATGAAGTCCTTGCTTTTTCCTTGTCGCCAAGATGCAGATATGACATGCCGAGCATTATGTACGCGGCGCCTATCTTGTAACTCTTGGGAAACGTCAGGACTTTCTGGAAGTATTTGAGTGCATCGGCGTACTTCTGGGACCCGTAATAGCACTCGCCAGCCCAGTAGTAGGCATTGCCCGTCAGCTCGGGAGCTGCATTGCTTCTGCTCAAGTTCATGAATATAGCGAGCGCCCTGGTATAATTCCGGCTTCTAAACAGTCTCAGGCCCTGATCATATCGTGCTTTGAACTGTGCACGTGTGGTAACAGGGGCCAGCTCGTTACCTTCCATCTCCGCGCTTCTTGAGCTGAGATCACGATTGACTTCTTTCTGTACCGTGAGTTCTGAATCGAGCTGATTGACGCGAGCCTGAAGATCTTGAAGGTCCTGCCACTGTTGACTGCTCTGTCCAAGTTTCGAAGTGAGATCCGCTACCTTTGCATTCAGGGCTTTCTTTTCCTGCTCAAGCTGCGCGACGGATTTATGGAGACTGGAGTTTCTGGTCTGAAGTTGCTCGTTGGCGACTTTCAGTGAATCGGGAGACGTCTTCGAAGCTTCCACGCTCGTCCCGCAACCTGCCAAGAAAATGCTGGCCGCAAACAGCGAGGCTGCTAGCAAGTACGATGCCCCATGCAGT
The DNA here is from genome assembly GCA_046706745.1 of Candidatus Kryptoniota bacterium. Lineage (GTDB taxonomy): Bacteria > Bacteroidota > Ignavibacteria > Kryptoniales > JAKASW01 > JAKASW01. The sequence continues at coordinate 47,682 of JBJKPC010000009.1, read as the reverse complement.
ACCTTTTTCATAAGGAGTCCCTCCTCGATATTTTTATTAAAATTCGAATGAAATTAGACAAGCACGTTGTAAAAGTCAAGAAAAACGAGCTCTTTATATTTTGACGGATCCGCTTGTTTCACCGCCACTTCCGTTGACTGTTTGAGAAACCTCGTCACATAACTCCGATTAGCCTCTATTGGCTTTTTTACAACCATTTCGATAGATTCAAATTGAAAACTGACGAAGCTAAACAGAAAATGAAGCGCATGCCCGATTCCAACCGATATTACGAATTCCATATTTCAAGAAAGGCTCGAAATAGTTTTGGGTTCGCGGAGACCTTTTTTTCCATTACCGGAGACGTGGTGTTCTTCGATTCCAGGGCTGCACAGGCCTTTGCTGCAGCCATCAATGAAAAAAGGAAGCATCAGAGAAAACGCTCTCGCGGTGAAGGCGAAAAATCGAGGGCCCAAATATCTGCCAGCGAGATCAACGCGATGGGGCTGTACCACGAAGTACTCCACTTCGTGATCGCTTCGTACGTGAGTCACGTTAACCCGACCGCCTTTCCCAAACTGGAAGAAAGGTTGAAGACTCACGTGGGCGAAGACGCGCTGTCAGTTTCTGAAGTCGGGTTTGTCGATCTGTTTCCTCCTACCTCCGTTTACAAGAATGAGGAGTCGGCAATTGACTTCATCCATAGGAGCAGCGGAGATATTTCCGGGAGGCATACAATCCTTGAAGAGCTTCTGCTGCTCTGGTTGGAAAATCAGAATCCCGCTCTTGATCCTATTGCTGATCTAGTGAACGACTCAGATCTCAGGAGGAAGACCGCTTATACGAAAATAATTACTGAGGCCGATTCATACTTCGACACGCAGCCGGGATACGGGCCGGCCAACTCATCTCTCATGAAAATGCTTCTGGCACCAATTGAGGCGAGTCCTGATTCGATAGGCGGCCAGCTCCAGTTCATGGCTGCGAACTGGAAAAGCATTCTCGTCGAATCGCCATACCTTATGCGGCTCCTCCGGGCAATTGATTTCATCCGGGAAGAAGGCAAATACTTTCTTATGCTGGCGCAAGCGGAGGCGGAGAAAGCAAAGCGGCCGTCCGTTCGCTGGCCCGGCTTCGACGGATTCGGCCAAAGAGGACCCGTCCCGGTTATGGAATTCCGTGGCACGGGAAGCGAGTCGGAGAGTGAGAATTTCAGCCAGGACCTGACTTGGATGCCGCGGCTTGTGCTTATCGCGAAGAACGCATTTGTCTGGCTCGATCAGTTGAGTAAGAAATACAGGCGGTCCATTAGCCGTCTGGACCAGATCCCGGATGATGAGCTCGAGACTCTTTCAAGACGCGGTTTCACCGGCCTTTGGCTGATAGGAATATGGATCCGCAGTGCCGCGTCACAGAAGATAAAACACTTGAACGGCAGCTGGGATGCAATTGCTTCCGCGTATTCGCTCCACTCATACGACATAGCCGACGAACTCGGCGGTGAATACGCATACAAGAACCTGAGGGACAGAGCGGGCAGGTACGGGATACGACTCGCCAGTGACATGGTTCCAAACCATATGGGCATAGACTCAACCTGGGTCATACAGCACCCCGACTGGTTCCTTCAGGCAGACCATCCGCCTTATCCGAATTATTCATTCGGCGGTCCCGATCTCAGCGGAGACGAACGAGTCGGGATTTTCATTGAAGACGGCTATTGGAGCAAACGGGATGCGGCCGTCGTTTTCAAGAGACTGGACAGGTGGACAGGCGACGCCAGGTACATTTACCACGGAAATGACGGGACACACATGCCGTGGAACGACACGGCCCAGCTCGATTTCACAAAGCCGGAGGTAAGAGAAGCTGTCATACAGACCATTTTGCACGTCGCGCGTATGTTTCCGATAATAAGGTTCGATGCAGCGATGGTCCTGAGCAAGAAGCACTACCAGCGTCTCTGGTTTCCTGAACCCGGGACCGGGGGGGCTATCCCGTCCAGATCTGAATTCTCAAAAACGAAGGAAGAGTTTGATCGGGCAATCCCGGTGGAATTCTGGAGGGAGGTTGTGGACAGAGTCCAAAAAGAAGCACCGGAGACACTCCTACTCGCAGAGGCATTCTGGCTTATGGAAGGGTACTTTGTCCGGACACTCGGAATGCATCGTGTTTATAACAGCGCCTTCATGAACATGCTGAAGCGGGAGGAGAACGCCAACTACCGCCAGGTAATGAAGAATGTACTCGAGTATAATCCCCAGATACTCAAACGCTTCGTTAATTTTGTCAACAATCCCGATGAAGATACGGCAATCGCTCAGTTCGGCAAGGATGACAAGTACTTCGGTGTCTGTGTAATGATGGCAACAATGCCGGGCCTGCCGATGTTCGGTCACGGACAGGTCGAGGGGCTTACCGAGAAGTATGGAATGGAATTCAGGCGAGCATATCGCGAAGAGCGGCCTGATGAAAATCTTGTTGCGAGACACGAGAGGGAGATATTCCCGCTCCTCCGGCTAAGGCATCATTTTAGCGAAGTTGGTTTGTTTCAGCTCTATGATTTCTTCACCGGGGACGGTACGGTGAACGAAGATGTCTTCGCTTACAGCAACGGCACAGGCAATGACCGCAATCTGGTCGTCTATAACAATAGATTCACGCACGTTTCGGGGTGGATTAAGACGTCTGTGGGCTTCTTGCAGGACGCCGGCGGCGTTGTGCAGAAAACCCTCGCCGATGGGTTGAATCTCTCGACGGGAAGAAACAGCTATGCAATTTTCCGGGACGTCATCAGCGGAGTGGAGTATATACGATCTGTAAAATCGTTGAGAAAGGACGGCTTGTTCGTTGATCTTGGGGCGTATAAGTACAATGTCTTCATGGGGCTTAGAGAGGTGCGCGCCACGAAAGATATGCCCTACGACGAGCTGTGTAATTTTCTGAATGGAAGGGGCGTGTCTTCGGTCGAAGAGGCGCTTCTCGATTTCAAACTGCGAGATGTACATGCGGCCTTTTATGAAGCTATCGAACCTGGAAGCCTGAGGTATTTGATTGATGTCGTAGCCGACCGTAAAGCGAAGCGCGAGCGAACGAGAGCATTCTCGCAGAAAGTGGGCAAGTTCATAGCGGCCGTGGAACAGTACCGGGCAAACAAGGGGAAAAGTCATGTCGGCGAGGCGCCTGAGCCGTCAGAATATGATGCCCTTTTGTCAGTTCAACATGTCGTCAGAGCAGGGGCATCTGCTTCATTTGTCTCGAAAATCCTTGCGCCTCCCCGGGACAATACTCTTGGCGGATGGCGTGAAATGCTGCTTTGGCTATTCATGAAAGAGGTTGCAGCGGACTTTTCCCGGGACGCTTCAGGTCCCGTCAACCTCTTCGAGGAGCTTCGTCTTTCTTCCCATGTAAAGAACTGCTTCGGGGAGATGGGAGTGAAGCCGGAGAGATCGGATTATGAAATGCAGCTGGTTGGCACACTTTTAGACATGGCCGGATCTGCTCAGTCGGCTCACGGGTCTCCGGCCAGCGTCTTCATCGATTCACTTGAGCGGGAAGCTGTGCGCGCGTTCCTTGCCGTTCACTACTATGACGGGGTGCGATGGTTCAACAAGGAGAGGTTCGAGGATCTACTGGGTTATTTTATACTCGCCCAAACAATCGGGCAAATTGCCGGGAAGCCCGGAGGGGGGGTGGAAAAGATATCCGATTGGATTGATAGGGCGGTGAAAGATGCCATAGCCCTCAGGAAGGCTGCCGCGAAATGCGGCTATATGTTCGATGAGTTCCTGAAGGAAGCGTAGAGTCCCCCGGTTCGCGTCTTTCTTTTGTTCCACATTGATCATTGGACGCCGTGCATTATTGTCGCCAGAATCTTTTTGAAAGTTTCGATCCTTCTTGTTTTTTCCGACCCGGAATGAAATCTTGTATCCACTCCGTTTCCGCGAGCGGCCATTGTCGGAAACTCGTTTCTGCACTCTTAGACTCAATGAGGAATAGCTTCGATGCATCTTAAACTGATGGACTGGCTGGTTATCTTTCTCTATTTCGCCTTCACGATAGGTATCGGGGTCTATTACCGGAGGAGGGCCACACACAGCGTGAGCGATTTTTTTGTCTCGGGGCGGAAGGTGGTGTGGTGGCTGGCAGGGACCTCGATGGTGGCGACGACATTTTCTGCCGACACGCCGCTTGCCGTTACCGGACTAGTGGCAAAGAACGGAATAGCCGGCAACTGGATTTGGTGGAGTCTCCTTTTCAGCGGGATGCTGACGGTCTTTTTTTACGCCCGGCTCTGGCGAAGGGCGGAGGTGCTGACGGACGTTGAATTTGCCGAGATAAGATACAGCGGAACTCCCGCAAAATTCCTCAGAGGATTCAGGGCACTTTACCTCGGCCTGCCGGTCAATCTGATCATTATGGGGTGGGTGAATCTCGCTATCGTGAAGATAATGATGCTCACGCTTGGCATCGGCAAGATAGAGGCACTCGTTCTTGCGGTTGTGTTGATGATGCTAACAGCCTCGGTTTCAACGCTGTCAGGATTGTGGGGGGTGCTGGTCACGGACCTGTTCCAGTTTGTCCTGATGATGTCCATGGTTATTCTCCTCGCAGTTGTCGCCGTGAATGCCGTCGGAGGCATGGGGCACTTGATTGCGGGACTGAAGGCGGTAGATGCTTCAAGAGCAGGGAAAGGTTCCATCACTGCTTTTGTTCCGAAACTTGATTCCGTGTGGATGCCCGTGATAACATTTGTTGTCTACATAGCGGTGAATTGGTGGGCGTCGTGGTATCCTGGTGCCGAGCCGGGAGGCGGTGGATACATCGCTCAACGGATCTTCTCGGCGAAGAACGAGAAGCATTCCGTTCTGGCGACATTATGGTTCAACGTGGCACACTATGCTCTTCGCCCTTGGCCTTGGATACTCGTGGCCTTGGTTGCAGTGGTTACATATCAGCACAATCCTGCATTCAAGGCGGATCCCGAGACGGGATACATCATGGTGCTTATGCAAGACCTTCCTGCGTATCTGCGTGGACTCATGCTTGCCGCTTTTGCGGCCGCATACATGTCGACGATATCCACTCAGCTGAATTGGGGGGCCAGCTATCTCATGAACGATTTCTACAGACGCTTCCTGGTAAAGAACAGGAACGAGAAGCATTATGTAAACATGTCGCAGGTCGTGACCATACTCCTCATGATTGTCTCTGCCGTGGTCACTTTCTATATGAACTCGATCGCCAACGCTTGGAAATTTCTGATTGCTCTCGGGGCCGGAACCGGCCTGGTCTATATTCTCCGCTGGTTCTGGTGGAGAATCAACGCCTGGAGCGAGATATCCTCTATGGCCGCGGCACTGGTTGTCTCCCTGACCCTGGAAAACTTTTTTCACCTCAGCGACGCCCGCCCCAAAGACTTTGCGTACCTGGTCCTTTTGACCGTCGGCATAACCACGATCGTCTGGCTCGTGGTGACTTTCCTTACCAGACCAGAGAAGAAGGAGACCTTGATTTCATTTTACAGGCGAGTTCACCCAAGCGCGAAAATGTGGGGACCGATCGCGAAAGAGGCTGCAGACGTAGTACCAGATAAAGACGGCATCTTCAACCTGATCGATTGGTTGAGCGGGGTAATCATGATTTACCTTGTTCTATTCGGAACAGGCAAAATAATATTCGGGCAGCTTCTGACGGGAGTTATCATGATCATAATTGGCGCGGTTTTCGGTGGAATTATCTATTACGATCTCAACAAGCGCGGATGGGAGACAGTCGGAGAATGAGAAGCTGAAAGCGGTCGGCCCACGGGTTGGTATATGGACATGACGAAAGATATCGCAAACCTCAGGCGGGAGTATTCCGGGGTCGAGCTGAACGAACTGAAGCTGAATCCTGATCCTCTGAAACAATTCGAGATCTGGATGAGTGAGGCTCTGAACGCTGAAGTGCCGGATCCCCATGCCATGGTTCTATCGACGGTTTCTGCAAAGGGGAAGCCTTCGGCGAGAGTTGTGCTTCTTCGTGGAATTCAGGCCGATGGCCTGACATTTTACACCAACTATAGGAGCCGCAAGGCGGAGGAAATCCGGCAAAACCCATTTGCGGCGGTTGTGTTCTTCTGGCATGAGCTCGACAGACAGGTACGAGGCGAAGGCCGGATCTCAAAGGCTGACGAGACTGAATCGGACCGGTACTTTGCTTCGAGACCGAGGCCCAGTCAATTGGCTGCCTGGGCATCAGATCAGAGTCACATCCTGTCGGGAAGGGACGAGCTGGAGCGAAAGTTCAGGGAGATCGACTCAAGGTTTGAGGGCTCCCCGGTTCCAAGACCGGACCACTGGGGGGGCTACCGGATCCACATGGACTGCATGGAATTCTGGCAGGGAAGACCAAGTCGGCTTCATGACCGGATTCTATATTCTCTCGGGCCACAGGGTATCTGGACCATAAAGCGGCTCGCTCCTTGACGCTCCCGGTCCCGGAACTGACCATTCTCGATTTAACGAGCGTCAATGGTGGAAATTTTGTTTTTTTTCTATAAACTTTAGCATAGTGTGGCTACAAAAATCCTAGTACTGGCGCTCCTACTTTGTCTGGCATTCGTGCTGTCCGCGGCTGAAGTCGCGCTTTACGCCCTCACGAGCTCAAGGGAACCCATAAGAGGGAAACTAAGGGCGAGGTTGTTCGGGGCGCCACAGCTTCTTTTATCTACGATTCTTGTGTCCAACGCTGTCGCGGTTTTCCTTTTCAGTCTGATCGGGGCTGCCGTCGCGATCGATATCGCGACTTCGATATCGGTGAGCAAAGCTATTGCCGTCGGAATCGAGGTGGTCGTGATCTCTGCGTTATTGATATTCTTTGCTGACGCCGTTCCGAAGATAGTCGCCGTGCGGAATCCGAAGCTTGTCGTAAATCTGAGCTTCCCTCTTCTGCTTGTACTTCTCGCTGCCGAAAGCCCCGTAGTCTATCCGCTCAATTCTTTTCTGTCCAAGATCACAGCAAGAAGAAGACAGAGGGCTTTGAACATTGACAGTAGGGGACTGAAATCGCTCTCGCGGATTGCCGGTAACGCAGGTGTTATTGAGGAAAACGAAGCCGAACTCCTCAGGAAGATTTCAAAGCTTGGGGAGAGAAACGTCAAGAATACTATGACCACGAGGGAAGAACTAACATCAATATCCGAGCAGGCTGGATTCGAAGAGGTGTTGGATGCGTTCAGAAAATCGGAACACTCTAGACTTCCGGTCTATTCCGGCAACCCCGAGAATGTCGTAGGGATTTTATATGCTAGAGATTTTCTTCCATATCTTAGGAAAAAGACCGGCCGAAAGAGGTTTACGGCACGTTCTCTAATGCGCAATCCGGTATTTGTCCCCGAGTCCCAGTCTCTCGAGAAGCTCCTTGAAATGTACAGGTCGAACAAGGTCCACATGGCCGTGGTCGTCGACGAGTACGGCGGGGTTTCAGGAATTGTGACTATTTCCGACGTGGTTCGTGAAATCTTCGGGTCGAGTGCGGAGCTGCCAAGAGAAGGGGCGGTGATTGCGAGACTCCCGAATCAAAGTCTTGTTGTCAATGGGAGCGCGCGTCTTGAATATATCGCAACTGAAATAGGGCCGTTCGACTTCCATTACGATGCCGGTGACACCGTGTCATCACTGTTAATCAATATTCGCGGATCAGTGCCGCGCGTCGGAAGCAAAACCCGCGTCGGCAATCTCGAATTTGAAGTGTTGCAGGCGACCCCGAAAGCTATTTTGCAAGTTAAGCTGAGGCAGTTATATTCAATCTCCGTTGGCGATTATGACTGAGTCAAACTACATGATCTTTCTGACCGGTTTCATGGGGAGCGGGAAGAGCACAATTGGTCCGAAACTCGCAAAGAAGCTAGGTTACAATTTCATTGATATGGACGGAGTTATCGAAAAGGTGGAGGGAAGGTCTATTCGGGAAATCTTCCGGGTTAATGGGGAGGAATATTTCCGGCGGTTGGAAAGTGAGACTCTGATGAACCTGTCGAAGAACGAGACAAGAGCTGTCGTCGCGCTCGGAGGAGGAGCTCTCACAGACGAATCAAACAGGCTTACCGTGCGTAAGGATGGGACTCTTGTCTATCTGAAAGTAAGTCCTGAGGTAATACTCCGACGCGTTGGAAGAAGCCGGGCGAGGCCGATGCTTCTCGACTCTGAAGGCAATATGCTCGTTGAGGCGCGGCTCCATGAGAGAATCGAGTCTTTGCTTAAATCAAGGGAAACTTACTATTTGGAAGCAGACATTGTGGTCGATACTTCTAAATCGACGGTCTCGGAGAGCGTGGCAGAGATAGTGGCTAAATTGAAGGGACTAATCAAATGAAGCCTCTGAGCTACAGGGTAAACTCAACAAGGATACCTGTTGTCATCGGTGATTCCATCGCACCGGTGATCAGTCAGATGGAATCCGCGCCAAGAGCAGCGGTGGTGATCGATTCCAGGATTGCCTCGCTCTACAAAGGCCTGCTCGAAGAAATCGACGCTGTGGATGGGGCTGTCCGTGCAGTGTTTCATCCAAGCGAGGAAAACAAAAGCCTCGCAAAGGCGGAGGAACTCCTCACCTACTTTCTCGAGAGGGATATCCGGAGAGATTCCATCCTTTTCGCAATTGGCGGAGGGATAACGGGAGATTTGTCGGGGTTCGTTGCTGCGGTTTTCCAACGAGGCATCGGTTACGTTCACGTTCCGACCACGCTTCTCGCAATGGTGGACAGTTCCATTGGTGGAAAAGTTGGTGTAAACCACAATGTTGGCAAAAATATGATCGGCGCCTTTCACCAGCCAATAGCTGTCCTCATGGATACCGCATTTCTCGAAACTCTTCCGAAGGAGGAGCTGATCTGCGGGCTTGGCGAGATAGTCAAGTATGCCGTGCTGAGCGGAGAGCCGTTTTTTGATTTTCTTGAAAAGAACCATGTGAGGTTCCTTAACAAGGATACCAAACCGCTTCAGAGAATTGTTCGAATGTCAGTCGAGACCAAAAAGCGGTACGTTGAAAAGGATACCAGAGAAGCGGGCGTAAGGGCGCACCTGAATCTGGGCCATACTGTTGGGCACGCTATCGAAGCAGCAACGAACTACGGTAGTTTCAAACATGGAGAAGCCGTCCTGATCGGTCTGGTCGCGGAAGCTCACATTGCTATGCACATGAAACTCCTCCGTCCCTCCAGCTTTGAACGTATTCTCAAGATCGTAAGGCAGATCGCAAAACAGAGGAATGATAAAGTGTCAATCGACGAAGTACTGGCGCGCCTGAGTTATGACAAAAAGATGAAGGGGGGCAAAATACGGTTTGTCCTGCCGACGGGCATTGGGAGGGTCGTGATCCGTGATGACGTAACAACCAAGAATGTGACCGACGCAATGAAGTTTGTTGCTGCCGACGGGCTGATGGAATTGAACTGATCAGGATACAGCGGAGTTTATCGAATGACGACATATAAACAGAGCGGTGTCAATATTGACGAAGCCGAGAGACTTGTGAAGAAGATAAAGCCGCTCGCACGAGGAACATTCAACAAGAATGTGTTGTCTGAAATAGGTTTTTTTGGAGGCTTCTACAACGGGAAATTTCCGAAATTCAAAAATCCCGTATTGGTTTCGAGTGTCGACGGTGTGGGTACCAAGGTGAAAATAGCCATTGAGATGGAGAAACACGATACGATCGGGCAAGATCTCGTTAACCATTGTGTGAACGACATCGGCGTAGGCGGTGCAGTCCCGCTCTTTTTCCTGGACTACTATGCATGCGGAAAACTGAATGCAGATGTGGCAGGAGAGGTGGTCAAAGGCCTTTCCTTAGCCTGTCGGGAAAACGATCTTGCACTGATCGGCGGCGAGACGGCGGAGATGCCGGGTTTATATGCGGAGGGTGACTATGATCTTGCGGGAACAATAGTCGGCGTGGTCGACAAGGCCAAAATAATAAATGGAAGAAAAGTGCGGAAGGGTGATGCCCTAGTGGGCATTTCTTCGACCGGCCTCCATACAAATGGATACTCTCTTGCAAGGAGAACAATTCTCTCCTCATATGGAGTCGATAGTTATGTCCGCGATCTCGGCGAGACCGCCGGCGAAGCATTGTTGAAGACGCACCGGTCGTACCTAAAGGTGATGCGGAGTGTTGCAAACAATTTCACTGTACGAGGTATGGTTCATGTCACCGGTGGGGGAATTGAAGGCAACACCTCTCGGGTGATAAGAAGTCCCCGAAAATATGAAGTGTTCTGGCAAAACTGGGAAATCCCGACCATCTTCCGGCTCATCCAGGGAATCGGACACGTCCCGGACGGCGATGCAAGGAGGACTCTGAATATGGGAGTAGGATTGATAATCATAGTGCCTGCCGATGAATGCGACGCGCTCATATCGTTTCTGAGAGCAAGAAAAGAGACAGCCTTTGTCGTGGGGGAAGTGACTGCCTGAGGGGAGGCTCTCTCTCTGTTCAATCCAGCGGTGGAAAAGGTGAAGTGGGTGACGTAGGAAGATGGTCGTCGCCCGCGCGGTATCATGCGCGAGCGGCGATCTTCAATGAAATTACTACCAGATCTTGGCTCTAAGACTGTCCGGCCTATACATCGGGTCGCCCGGCTTAACTCCAAAAGCTTCATAGAAGGGCGGGAAATCCGAGAGCGGTCCGTTACATCTCAGTTCGTTCGGGGAATGTGGGTCCACAATCAGTCGCTGTCTCAAGGCCTGGGGCCTGTCATTTTCGCGCCACATTTGTGCCCAAGCGAGAAAGAAGCGCTGCTCTGGCGTAAAGCCGTCGATATCCTTTGGGCGCGGCTTTCCCTTTAACGTATTCTCGAAGGCCTGGAAAGCAATCGAGACTCCGCCGAGGTCGGCAATATTCTCGCCTTCCGTGAGCTGTCCGTTAACATGCATGGAATCCAGAACCGTGTATGAATCGAACTGTTTGACGAGGACCTCCGCTTTCTTCTTGAAGTTGGCCGCATCGCTTTTTGTCCACCAATCCTTCAAGTTACCCTTCGCATCGAACTGCCTGCCTTGATCGTCGAAACCGTGCGTCATTTCGTGCCCAATAACTGCTCCCATGCCGCCGTAATTCACGGCATCGTCGGCGTTCGGGTTGAAGAATGGCGGCTGAAGTATTCCCGCAGGGAAGACAATCTCGTTCATTGATGGATCGTAATATGCGTTGACGGTCGGCGGTGTCATTTGCCATTCACTGCGGTCAACCGGCTTGCCAATCTTGTCTATCTCGTAATCAAATTCGAACTGGTTGGCGCGCATCACGTTCAGCACGTATGAAGCGCGGTCGATCTCAAGACCTTTGTAACTTCTCCACTTGTCCGGGTACCCGATCTTATTCACAATGGCTTTCAACTTCACGAGAGCCTGCTTCTTGGTAGTTCCGCTCATCCAATCTACGTTTTTTATCCTTTCAGCAAAGGCGGCTTCGAGGTTGTGCACCATCTGTTCGGCCCTGGCCTTGGCCTTTGGTGAGAAGTACTCCGAAACGTAGAGCTTGCCGAGTGCAAAGCCGATCTCACCGTCGATCTGCTGGAGAACTCGCTTCCACCGCGGCTGAAGCTCCTTTGCCCCCGAAAGGACTTTCCCGTAGAAATTGAAGTGCTCATCGACAAATTTCTTGCTGAGAAAAGGCGCCATGGAATTGATCAAATGCCAGCGAAGATAAACCTTCCAGTCTTTTAGGGGAACTTGCTTAAGCATAAGACCAAGTTCCTTGATGAACTTCGGCTGCGCAACGTTGGCCCTTTTGACGCTCGTGAGGTTGAGAGCTTTAACGTACCTATTCCACGAAAATCCGGGAGTTAACGCGTTGACCTTCGCAATCGTCATCATGTTGTAGGTTGCTTTCGGGTCCCTTCTTTCGAGGCGCGTCATGGAGGCATCCGCAAGGCGCTTTTCCATCCGCAGTACAATTTTAGAATCAGAGGCGGCAGCCTTTGGGGTGTATCCCGCAAGCGTGAACATGTTTGTTATGTACCTGGAGTACTCGCTGACGATCTCTTTGGACTGCTTGTCGGTCTTGATGTAGTAGTCCCGGTCTGGAAGGCTGAGGCCTGCCTGGTAAATCCCGGCGATCATCATTTCGCTGTTCTTTAGGTCTTGCTGCGAAGTGAAATAGAACAGGATATTTACGCCACTTCGCTGAAGGGAAGCAACAACATCTTCGAGATCGGATGTGTTCTTGATCGCCTCAATATCGTTAAGGAACGGATTCAGGGGCGAGATGCCAGCCTTGTTGATTGCAGTTGTATCCATTCCGCTGTAATAAAAATCGCCCACAAGTTGTAGGTCGCTCCCTTTCTTTGCGGTACTGCTGGCGGCGGCTTTCTCGGCGATCTGGTGAAGAGCATCGAGGTTGCGGTCGTAGAGCTCTGAGAAGCTTCCCCAGCGGCTGTACGCTGCGGGGATTGGGTTCTTTTGGAGCCATCCGCCGTTTGCATAGAGATAGAAGTTGTCGCTGGCCTTGACGGAGGGGTCCATGTTGCTCTTGTCAAGGGGCGGCATGACGTTGTTTGACGGCTTTTTCTGTGCCATAACCTTAGAGTTTTTCATGGGTATTACCAGAAAGAAGCCTACCATGAGTAACGCGATAAGCGCACGAAATGTATTCATGCGTAGTCCTTCCTTTTTTTATTGGAGAGATTGTTGAGAGATACTCTTCTGGAAGTAGGAAGCGATGTTTAGCTAAAGCTGTTTTCCTTTGCCAAACAAGGGTTCTATCGTTAGCTGTTTTTTTACTACTCAATGGTACGGCCGATTACTAATATTATGTTGTGGTGTCAGCACAATTTACTAAACTAGCGGTGAATAACAATTGTTTGGCCTTTCACTGGCGCGCCCTTTAGTGGCCTTCTTCACCGCCGAACCGAACTGCACCTAAATAGGTCAATCGTCTAAAAATGGCTCCCCTAGCCATACACAACATGAAACGCACGAATATGAATTCTGTTTTATCCAAATCCTGGATGGAACTAATAGGAATGGAAGGACGGGCTCTCCTTTTAAACAGGCCGGTACCCAAATTGCTTTTTAGTCGATCCGAAAATAAATTCTGCTTATGACAAACATGTCCGGCAAAGTGGCTCTGGTGACCGGCGGTTCGGTGGGAACCGAACTTGCCGGTGGTTTTCTCAAAACCGGAGCCAGCGTTGCCTTCATTTACAGGAGCTCCGCCAGAAAAAGTGGGCTGGAAGAGACGTTTGCAGATTATTCCGACGTATTCGTCCCGGTACAGGCGGACCTTGCCGATCCTACGCAGGCCGTCAGGGCGGTCGGCAAGATCAGAGAGCGCTTCGGCGGAATCGACTTTCTGCTGAATTCCCTCGGGGGTTGGATCGGAGGGAAAAAACTTCATGAACACACTTCTGATGATTTGCAGAAGATGCTCTCCATCGACTTGATTCCGACATTCAATTTGATGTCCGCCGTCTTGCCGGTCATGTCTGAGCAGGAGTTCGGAAGAGTTGTGAATTTCATCTCTCTGCAGGTATTCGGCTCGGGTGCCGGCAGCTCCGTCTATACCGCATCGAAATCAGCCATCATGGCCCTGTCCAAAGCAGCTGCCGAAGAGTACAAAGCATCGGGGATTTCGGTTTTCACAGTTGCTCCTTCCGTGATCGACACTCCAGCCAACAGGAGAGCCATGTCGGGCGGCGGAGAAGGGAAGTGGGTGAAGATTAAGGACATAGTCGACGCAGTTCTTTTCCTCTGCAGCGCGGCCGACTCGCTTAACGGCTCAGTATTGAAATTTCCAGGAAGATTATAATGACTCTTAAAGAGACGATCAACAACGATATCAAAGCGGCGATGCTAAAGAGAGACTCGCAGCGTCTGGAGACTCTGAGGATGGTCAAGGCGAAACTTCTCGAGAAGGAAGTTGAGAAACGAGTCACTCCTGAAGGAATGACGGCTGAAGATGAAATGCAGGTCCTTCTCGCCTCGGCCAAGATGAGAAAAGAAGCCATCGAAGAATACGACAAGGCCGGAAGGAAGGACCTTGCCGATAAGGAACGAGGCGAACTTGAGATAATTCAGGAATACTTACCTAAGCAACTGACCCGGGAGGAAATCGTCGGTATGGTGGATCGGCTTGCCGCAGAACTTGGTGTGCAGGGCCAGAAGGATTTCGGCAGGCTCATGGGAGCGTCGATGAAAGAATTGCGGGGAAAGGCCGATGGTAAAATTGTCCAGGAGATAGTAAAGGCAAAACTCGGATGAGCGGAATAGATGTCATTCTTATCGTTTCGCTGGCTGCGTTCACGGTCAGCGGTTTTTCAAAGGGGCTTTTCACCAAAGTCCTTTCTCTGGCGGCTTTGCTCGGAGGGATAGTAATTTCTGCCAAATATGGCGGAGAGGCTACAGATTTCCTTGCGGCCCTTCTGGGATTCGGGAAAACCATCTGTGGTGTTATCGCGATCGCGGGGATCTTTATCGTGCTTTTTGTCATCGCGGGGGCAATCTCCAAGGGGCTGAAAAAAATCTCCATATTGCAGGTCTGGGACCGCCTCGGTGGTGCTCTGTTCGGCTTTCTTGAAGGGGCGCTGATTCTCAGTCTCCTTCTCGTAGTTCTCGGTTTCTTCAACATACCGTCACCCGGACCGTCGCTGAACAAGTCTTTCATGTATAATCCCCTTAAGAGTTTTGCCCCGAACGTTTACAAGACTTTCATTTCGAAGAAAGCCTCGGAAAGGTATCTTGACAGATTTTTCTTTTCCTCTCATTCGTAAATGATTGAACGCGATTTAGAACTCACACGCTCCTTTGAAAAGCTGGAGTTCCTGCGACTCGTATCCTACCTCAAAAAGCTTTGCCAGACCGAACTTGGGGAAAAATACCTGGACCAGATTCCCTTCTTTGCTTCAAAAGCGGAACTCGAAAAAGAATACAGGCTGGTGGATCAGGCCCATTCGCTGGCCTTAAGAAACATATTTCCGGACCTCGCGGGCGCGAAAGATGTCAGACAGCCGCTGGCTCATGCTTCGAAAGAGGGGAGTTTCCTGCCGGGAAAACAGCTTCACTCGATCGCCGTGCTGCTTCATGTCGTAGAGAATGTGCGGAAATCTCTCCTCAAACAAAAGACAGAGTTCCCCGAGATTTCTCAACTCGGTTTCCATCTGTATATCGACTCCATACTCGAGTTCAACATCAATAGAGCGGTAGACGATGAAGGGAACCTGCGCGATGATGCGAGCAAAGAACTTCGCAAGATAAGGACGAGCCTCAACCGTACGAGAGGCAACCTGCGCAAGAAAATCATGTCGATCGCGCGCTCATATTCTGACCTGGAGTATTCCGAAGATGACATATTCACACAACGTGACGGGCGGCTTGTCTTGCCGGTCAAATCGGAATTCAAACGGCAGCTGCCCGGCCTCATCCACGGGGCGAGCGCGACGGGACAGACCGTTTTCATCGAACCTTCGGAGGCCGTAGACCTCAACAACGAGGTCATATCGCTGCAATTTGAGGAACAGAGAGAAATCGAGAAGATCCTTCACGAGTTGACTGCGCGGATCAGAGAAGTCGTCCCTAAACTGGTACAGGATGTTGAGGTACTCTCGCATATCGATAGCCTTTACGCCAGAGCTAGCTATGCAGTGCAGCTCGGTGCGATCGTACCCGAGGTCGGGGCCGCGGCAGTCCCCCGTCTCGTGAAAGCTCGTCACCCTCTGCTTGTAATGAAACTCGGGAGAGACAAGGTGGTGCCGATCGATATGTTTCTCGACGATGCCACCCGCGTTATTATCATCAGCGGCCCGAATTCGGGCGGGAAAACTGTGACCCTCAAGACTATAGGTCTCCTCGTCCTCTGCAACCTAGCCGCGATCCCTCTCACCGGCGACCCTGGCACCGAGCTGCCTCTCTACGAGAGCGTGTTCACCGAAATTGGGGATGAACAGTCCATAGAAAACGATCTCAGCACCTTCACCTCCCGTATAAAACACTTCGTGGGAATCCTGGAGAGAACTAATGAAAAGTGTTTGGTCCTGGTTGATGAGTTCGGCGAGGAAACCGAGCCAGCAGAAGGGGCGGCGCTCGCTTCCGCCATGCTCGAGGAGCTCAGAGACAAGGGGGCGATGACTTTCGTTACGACTCATAATTCCGGTTTGAAGGTCTTTGCCAGCGACGCCACCGGTATGCGGAATGCTGCGATGGAATTTGACCAGAGCACGCTTATGCCGACTTACAGGCTCATCCTCGGTAGGCCGGGCTCGAGCTATGCTTTCGAGATCGCGCAGCGAACGGGACTCAAGAAGCCGATTGTGGAAAGAGCCCGAACATACGTCGGAGAAGGACGAGATAAGCTGGAGAGGCTTCTGCTTAAGGTCGAACAGCTGGAGAACGAGCTGCGAGACAGAGTCCTGGAAATCAAGAAAGATCAGGAACTGGCCGAGACGATGCGGCTGGACTATGAGAAGAGACTTCATTCTGTAAAAAAAGAAGCGGCGGAAATAAGGCAAAAAGCAGTTGAGGACTCAGAAAGGCTGGTCGCCGACCTGAACAGCAAGATCGAGAGCCTAGTGCGTGAAATCCGTGAAAGCAGTGCTTCAAAGGAATCAATTAAGGCGGCGAGAGCGAACGTCGATGAGATCAAGCGCAACGTTACTCAGCTTAAACGACGCGAAGATGAAAACAAGCAAATAGAGTTCCAAATCGGAGACAGCGTGCTGATCAAGGGGACGCTTCTTGCGGGAGAAGTCCGGGAAAGGTCTAATGAGAAGGGCGAACTTCTTGTGGAGGTCAACGGTCTCAAAATGCGGGTTCACGAAAGCGAACTCCAACCGACTTCTAGAAAGCAGGTACGCAGAAGCGGTCCATCCGTTGAAGTGCAATCCGGAATAACGACGAAAGTGGATATCAGGGGGATGAGGGCGTATGAAATTCAAGGCGCAGTGGAGAAATTCCTTGACGAAGCGTACCTCGGCGGGCTCAAGCAGGTGGAAATTGTGCATGGAACTGGTACAGGGTCTCTGCGCCGGGCCGTGGGGGAATTGCTCAAGGTGCACCCGTTTGTGAGTTCGTTTCGTACCGGCGAACTCGGTGAAGGTGGCCAGGGAGTGACTATCGTTGAGCTCAAACCGGACTGACGAGGAAAATCGACATGGGTGTGGTACTTTGTTTCGGAGTCATTTGAAATGCAGATGAAAATAGCGAAGGTCCTTGTTGCCAACCGCGGAGAAATCGCGCTCCGAATAATGAGAACTCTGAAGGAAATGGGGATCCTGGCCGTAGCGATTTACTCAGACGTCGACACAGCGATGCCTTTTGTGAGGTACGCTGATGAAGCTTACCCGCTCGAAGGGAACGAGGCGCGTGATACCTATCTGGATATCGGCAAAATTATTTCGATCGCGAAAAAGTCCCGCTCGGACGCGGTTCATCCCGGCTACGGGTTCCTGTCGGAGAACGCTGATTTTGCCCGTGAGGTTGAGAAGTCCGGAATGGTCTTTATCGGACCGTCGTCCCAAGTGATCGGTGCGATGGGCGATAAGACTGAAGCACGCAAGATAGTCGGAGGCTTCGGAGTCCCTGTTGTCCCCGGGACGAAGGATGCCGTTAAGGATCTCGGCGAAGCGGCGGCAATCGCCGGGGAAATCGGTTATCCCGTGCTGATCAAAGCGGCCGCCGGAGGCGGGGGAAAAGGAATGAGGCTTGTGCACAAGGAAGACGAGCTAGAAGCGGGTCTCCGCGGTGCACAGGCCGAGGCACAGTCGGCATTCGGTGACGGGAGGATTTTCATAGAGAAATATGTCCTTGGTCCACGCCATATAGAGTTTCAAATACTTGGAGACCACTACGGGAATGTTGTTCATCTTTTCGAAAGGGAATGCTCTATTCAGAGGCGTCATCAGAAAGTCATAGAGGAAACACCGTCGACCGCTTTGACACCTGCCTTGCGCGAGGTAATGGGAAAGGCAGCCGTCAACGCCGCAAAGGCGTGCGGCTATACAAATGCGGGAACGGTCGAATTCATACTCGGAGAAGACGGCGGCTACTACTTCCTGGAGATGAACACGCGCTTACAGGTTGAACATCCGATAACCGAGTGGACCACAGGGTTGGATATTGTACGCGAGCAAATCAGGATTGCGCGGGGAGAAAAGCTTTCGTTCACACAGAGCCAGGTGACAAGGACGGGTCATGCTATCGAGTGCCGGGTTTATGCCGAGGATGTGTTCGGGGGATTCCTACCGGACACAGGCAAGCTTGAGACAGTCCGTGATCCTGTGGGCAACGGGGTGCGCGTTGATTCGGGGGTGGAGTCAGGAAGTGAAATATCCGTGTTTTATGATCCAATGATAGCGAAATTGAGTGTGTGGGATGAATCCAGGGAATCGGCTGTCTCAAAGATGCTGCGGGCCCTTGACGATTATGTGATAACCGGAGTGAGGACCACGATCCCGTTCTGCCGGTTCGTTCTCACCAGCGAACCGTTCAGTAGCGGAAGGTACTCTACGCATTTTGTTCAGGAGAACTGGAAACCGGACGAGAGCGGGGCCGGTCCGGTTGATGAGCACTTGCTGGACCGGATTTTGGTCACGGCGGCGTCGCGTCTCAGGAAGCAGTCCATGCATCCGGATACGGTGGACGGGTCGCAAGCACGATCCGGCTGGCGCGACAGGAGATTCGACGACTAATGCCTGCGGTTGTGATAAACGGAAAGACGATTGATTTTGGAATCGACCGGAATTCGATTACGATCAACGGCAGAATTGTGGAATTTGATATTCTTCACGAGTATGAAGGGAAGCTTCTCGTGAGGATCGGCAATTCAGTGGAAGAGATTATCTTCTTCCCAAACGGGAAAGGGGTGCGGGTATACATCGGCAATTTCGCGTATGGGTTCGAGGTCCTGAGCGACCGCGACTTGCTTCTGCGCAGGTTGGAGCCCGAAGGTACGCGACGTCACGCCCATTCGGAAATCAACGCGCCCATGCCGGGGTTGGTAGTCAGAACCCTGGTCGTAAAGGGGGACCATGTCAAGAAAGGGAACAGTCTTGTCATTCTCGAAGCGATGAAGATGGAGAACGAGATCAGGACGCCGGTAGATGCGGAAGTCGGGGAGGTGCTGGTTCACGAGGGGGACATAGTCGAAAAGGACCAGACAATTATCAGGCTTGCCTAAATAACTTTCATACCTCTTCTTTCAGGAACTTTTTGCAAATTTCTGCATTGATAGGAATGTAATATGAAATTATATTCATGTCGAGGTTTCCAAGGAGACTACAGAGAGGTGGTTTCCATTCCGAATACTACAAGGGATTGCGGGGGGCTCGCTATACCCGCAATTGCTGGATAAAGAAACCAGACGTCGAGTATCTGGCAGAAATTCAGAGCTGGGCGGCAACTATAGTTCCAGTGACTCCGAAACGAGACAGATTGTTGAACCTTTTGACCATTTTGTTTGATTCGATTTTAAGAGATGCGTTTGATACGGGCCGGAAAGTTGAAGTTGGCTTTTTCGGAGGTGCCGATTAGTGTACAGTCAATCGGCATTGCGTCCGGATTTAAGCCCGTCATTCTTGAACGGCAAAACATTGTCCAATGTTGGATGTGCCCACACCCAGACCAAAGAGCTTTCCCCTGTCACCACGGTGAGTTCCTGCCCGAATAAGGCGGCGAGAACCCCGTTCCGCCGCGAGATTTCCTGGGCAGCCGGGGCTTTAAAGTCTTCGCAACCACCTGAGGATTCTCAGTTGCTCGATGCCGAATTCAGCTATTGAATTCTTTCTATATAAAGAGAAAACCGAGATGTCGCCGCGCCTAGTCTGAAAAGACGCCGCCACATCTCGAACGATCAATCTCTAAAAAGCAGGAAAGCAGCTGATGGATGAAAATCTACAAAGAGATAACTCCGAACAGAACAAATCCTACTTTCTGAAACGAAAGTGGTGGCGTCCGCTGTATTATGTCTATTTCGTTGCCGTCTTCGCCGGTCTCGTCCTGATATATTCGGCCCGTCACCGCGCGACGAAGAAGCCTGTATTGAATCAGGCGGCTTCGATTCAACGGAGTAAGACAAATTCGTCCCCATCTCAACTGGCAGAATCCAGCCAGGCATCGAAGATATCTTCCGCGCCCTCGGAGAAGGAGGAGACTTCCACTCCTCAAATGGTCGGCAATAAAACTTCGACGCCCACACCGGCCGGCGCCAATCAGTTTGCCTACATGATGTCGCCTCCGTCACAAGTAGTAGCTAAAGGTAAGTCCCTTTTTATGGATGATTGCGTCGCATGTCACGGCGCGAACGGCGAAGGCGATGGTCCGGCCGCTGCAGCGCTCAAGCCCAAACCGAGGGATTTCCATTCGGCGAAAGGGTGGATAAACGGCCGCATGGCGTCCGGTATGTTCAAGACTCTAACGCAGGGCATCCCCGGAAGCCCGATGCCGCCGTTCAACAGCATTTCTGTCAAAGACAGGCTTGCGATCATATGCTACATCCGGTCATTCAAAGGTTTTCCGAAAGAGACAAAATCTGACATAGTTTTGCTCGGCAAGATGGTGCACGAGTCAGGAGGCTCCGACTAGGATAATGATTGAAACGATTTTGCTCGGCGCTCCCGAGTCTTGTAATTGAAGCATGGAGGATGAAGATGAAAGTGTCCTTAAAACAACTCATCATACTGACGATCACTGCGGCCGTCGTGATGATGATCGAAAGCTCGCCGCAGCCGGCCTTTGCTGATAATCCCGGTCACCCAAAGGTGGGGATCGTCCAGAAACTCGGTAAGAAAATAGATATGAATTTGAGCTTCGTTGCGTCAAATGGGAAACCTATCACGCTTGCCCAGATATCGGACGGCAAACCAATCATCATAGACATGGCTTACTACACGTGCCCCGGGATTTGCGACGCAGTCTTCGGCGGTCTTCAGCAGGTGCTGGACAGGGTTCATGATACGCCCGGTAAGGACTTCAAAGTCGTGACTA
Organism: Candidatus Kryptoniota bacterium; assembly: GCA_046706745.1. GTDB lineage: Bacteria > Bacteroidota > Ignavibacteria > Kryptoniales > JAKASW01 > JAKASW01. The sequence goes on along the minus strand of JBJKPC010000009.1, from coordinate 26,743 downwards.
TCAGCTTCGACCAGCATGATACGCCGGAGCGCGCGCGCCACAAGAAAAATGCGTTCATAAAGATGATGAACCGTCCGTTTCCGCCGGATGCATGGATGTTCCTGACCGGTGACAGCACGAATATTCACAAGCTGACTAACGAGCTGGGTTTCTATTTTGTCAGGAACAAGGATGACAGCACTTTTACTCACCCGACGGCCCTTATCTTCGTCAGCAAAGAGGGAAAGATCTCACGATATATTTACGGGACGGTCTTCAATGCGATCGATGTAAATATGGCACTGCTCGATGCGCAGAATAATACCTTTGCTCCGATTATAGGTCAGGTAATGAAAATGTGCTTCAGCTATGATCCCTCTCTGAAGGGGTATGGCGCCGACATGCTCAAGGTAGTCGGTTGGGGCAGCTCGATCTTTCTCCTTGGGTTCCTGGTGTTTTTGTGGAGAACCAAGAAATTAAAAAGAGCAAGAGGAGGGAACTAAGGTATGGCAGACATTGCATTACCTAACATAATACCCCCGGAAAATTCTTCTGTAATCAAAGGAAGTTACCTGGAGAACAAAGGGAAACACAAGGGACTGGCATCCTGGCTGACCTCGACCGACCACAAGCGGATAGGCATCATGTACCTGGTGATGATATTCAGCTTCTTCTCGGTTGGTGTCGTGCTCGGCGTGCTGTTGCGCCTCGAGATGCTTTCCCCCGGCGGGAAGCTGTTCGCGCCGCAGGTGTACAATGCACTCTTCACGCTTCACGGCGTGATCATGATTTTCCTGGTGGTCATCCCCGGCATCCCCGTTTCGCTTGGAAATTTCTTTCTCCCGCTTCAAATCGGTGCGGAAGACGTAGCGTTTCCCAGATTGAATCTCTTTTCCTGGTATCTCTACGTGACCGGGTCGATAATCATTCTCTCGTCGTTGTTCATCAACGGCCTTCCGGACACGGGCTGGACATTCTACGTGCCTTACAGCTTGAACACGACGACGGGAGTAACGGTAGCCGTGTGGGGAGTATTCATAGTCGGGTTTTCATCTATCCTCACCGGTATAAACTTCCTGACGACAATTCACAGGTTGAGGGCACCCGGTATGACCTGGTTCAAGATGCCGCTTTTTGTATGGGCGCTTTACGCGACATCGTGGGTGCAGATAATCGCGACGCCGGTTCTGGCAATTACTCTGGCGCTCATCATGATATCAAGAATTTTCAATATCGGGATGTTCAACGCCGCAGCGGGCGGCGATCCGGTCATGTACCAGCATTTGTTCTGGATTTACTCGCACCCGGCGGTCTACATCATGATACTTCCTCCCATGGGAATAGTATCGGAGATCATCGCCACATTTTGCAGACGGACGATCTTCGGATACAAGGCCATCGCGATGTCGAGCCTGGCCATCGCCTTCATCGGCTACCTCGTCTGGGGTCACCATATGTTCGTTGCCGGCATGTCGCAGGAAGCGGACATGGTATTTTCGTTCCTTACTTTCATCGTAGCTATACCAAGCGGCATAAAAGTGTTCAACTGGGTTGCTTCGATGTACAAAGGGTCGATCGACCCCCAGCCTCCGTTCCTGTTCGTGATGGCTTTCATGGTTCTCTTCTCGATCGGCGGGCTTAGCGGGCTGATACTGGGATCTCTCGCGACGGACGTCCATCTCACCGCCACCTACTTTGTAGTGGCCCATTTCCATTACATAATATTCGGCGGAGGAATGTTCATCTTCTTCGGTGCGCTTCATTACTGGCTCCCGAAGATGTCCGGAAGGATGTACAACAAGAAAGTGGCGAGCTGGGCCCTGCTTGTCATGTTTATTGGATTTAATCTACTCTATTTCCCGATGTTTCTGATGGGATATGAGGGAATGCCCCGGCGGTATTACACATATCCGGCGCACTTCGAGACCCTTCAACACATCAGCATTCTCGGTTCGTGGATACTCGTGCCCGGCCTTATCATCATGTTCGTGAATCTCATTCATGGTATGATGAAGGGCCCCCGTGTCGGCCCGAATCCCTGGGGAGGGACGACCCTCGAGTGGACCACGCAATCTCCGCCGATACACGAAAACTTTGAGGTCGAACCCGTGATCGTGCACGAGCCATACTACCATGAGGAGGCGTTAACGAATTGAGCGAACTGTCGTTACCTGAAAATGCAAAACCGGTGGAGCACGCTGCCCATCACGCGAAGAAGAAGGACGTCAAAGGCATAAAAATGGGGATGTGGCTTTTCCTCATGACCGAACTCCTCTTGTTCAGCGGGATGTTCCTTCTCTACTCCGCGTACCGGTATTTCTACAGCAAGGAATTTCATCAGGCCGCCATGGAGACGCATACCATGTTCGGCACAGTCAACACGATGGTGCTGCTGACAAGCAGTCTCACTATGGCTCTCTCGATCACTGCCATAGAGAAGGGGAAGAAGTGGCTTTCAGTTACTTTTCTCTCCTCGACGATCGCCCTGGGCCTCGGGTTTCTTGTCATCAAATACGCGGAATGGATGACGGAGATACACGATGGGATTTATCCAGGTTCTCCGGTGCTTATGAAGCACCCTCGAGGCTTTGAACTGTTCTTTGCAATGTATTACCTGATGACCGGGTTGCACGGCCTTCACGTGCTTGTCGGATGCGGAATATTGACTACCATGCTGATTTTCATTCTACAGGGGAAGATAAACCAGGAAGATTCAGTTCGGCTGGAGGCCGCAGGGCTTTACTGGCACCTTATTGACATCATCTGGATATTCCTGTTCCCACTATTCTATCTGGTTAACTGAGGAGGGAGACAATGAAAGAAAGAGAAATTGAGGAGCACGAGGAAGCTCCGATGACATACGGCATCTATGTACTGGTGTGGATGGCGCTCATGGCCCTCACGGCGATTACCGCGGTAGTGGCGGGGATCAACCTCGCTGCGTTCACTCTTGTGATAGCGCTCCTGATCGCGCTGGTCAAGTCTTCTCTCGTCGTAAACGTGTTCATGCATGTGAAATATGGAGACAGAATATTCAAAGTCTTCATAATCATTGCCGGAAGCACATTGTTCGTAATCTTCTTCCTCACTTTTACAGATGTTTACTTCAGATGACAGGGTATAAAAAATGAGATTGTTGCCTTACGCACTGAATCACGCTCGTGCGGTTGACGATATCATGAGATTCTACGTGATTGCGGATATAATTTTGTTTCTGATAGTCATATCCGCAATGTTGATATTCGTATTCAAGTACAATCATAAGCGGCACCCGGTTGCTACGAGTATCCCCGGCAACGTTCCGCTCGAAATCGTCTGGACCGTGATCCCCACCCTCCTGGTGCTCGCGATGTTCTGGGTGGGCTGGAAAGCATATGCACAGATGCGTTTCATCCCCAAAGACTCGCTGTCGGTCAAGGTGTGGGCCCAGCAGTGGAAATGGTCCTTTCAGTATGCCAATGGGAAGAGCACAGATACACTGTACGTGCCGAAAGGCAGACCTCTGGAATGCCTTATCGAGTCGCGGGACGTCATCCACAGCTTCTACCTGCCCGCGTTCAGGGAGAAGCAGGATGCGCTTCCCGACAGGGTGCGCCACATGATGCTTTACCCGGAACATCTCGGCGACTTTGACATACTTTGTGCCAAGTATTGCGGACTTGGCCACGCCAACATGAGAACCAAGATGGTAGTACTGCCGGACAGCGTTTTCGATGCGTGGTTGAATTCCAGCAGTACCACGATGCCAAAAGTGGCCGACAAGTATAAGACCACATATTTCTGAAGCAGTCTTGCAGAAAGTATTTCACCTGACTTAGTGATAAATGATGGATCATTTGAGAATGAATTCGGCTCATGCCGAAAAGATAACTCCGACGGAGTTAACTAATGACATTCCCCAGGCGGGTTTGTCCGGTCACGGCCATGCGGCGATCGGTGTTTCCGCACCACGACAGGGAATTCGCTTAAGCGAATTCCTCGATGCCTTACTGGAATTGGTGAAGATAAAGATTACCTTTTTCGTAGGGATGTCTGCGGTCTTCGGATTCGTTATGGCGGGCGGAGATGTCTCTACGAAAATGGCCCTTTCGTCCTTCGGCATTTTTATGGTCGCTTGCGGATCGGCTGTACTCAATCACTACCAGGAGAGAGGTACGGATGCGCTGATGCACCGGACAAGAAAACGTCCGCTGCCTTCCGGAACCATAAGCCCGCAGGTATCGCTGGTGATTCTGGTCTCGCTAGTTATCGTGGGTTCTGCCGTGACGTATGAGTGGGGAAACGCGCTCGCTGTGGTGATTGCTCTCTTGGCCCTGGTGTGGTACAATGCCATCTACACGCCTTTGAAGAGGGTCACCGCATACGCCGTTATACCGGGCTCCTTTGTCGGCTCTCTTCCCGTCATGGCAGGATGGGCGGCGGCGGGAGGATACCTGCTTGATCCCCAGTTGTTCGTGCTGTTCTTATATTTCTTCGTGTGGCAGATTCCACACTTCTGGTTGCTGATGGATATCTACAGCGTGGACTACGAAAGAGCAAGTTTCCCGACCCTGAGAACCCACCTCACCGGAAAGAAGTTCGCGATGTTCACATATGCATGGATTCTTCTCCTGGCCCTGGTTTCCATACTTTTCATGACCACGGGCATTGTCCGGGACCCGGTTGCGGGAGGAATTCTTGTCGCTCTCGGCGCCTGGTTGACGGTGAGTGCGTATTCGATAATCAGGCGTTACGGAGACAAACAAATATATAAGTCTGCTTTCATGAAGATTAACATATATGTACTTGCCGTCACGGTTGTTGTCCTCGCAGATGCACTGCTCAAAACGATTTTACCATGGAGGCTATAGCCAAATGCACTTTCTGAACCAACTTGTCAACCCGGAATCGGGCGAACGCCTGACATTGCTCTATTATCTGCTGGCATTTGTGTCGACTATGATGGTGACATACCTCAGCATAGCCGCCACCGGCTCGGCGTTTTCGCTTTACTTCAATCGCGCAGGACGCAGGAATAATAACCCGGTTTATCGTCGCTTCGCCCGGAATCTGATCGATATGGCAATTCCGGGTAAAGGCGCCGCGGCAGCATTGGCCGGTCTTCCGATCGTAACGATTCTCCTGATTTACGCCGAGCTATTGTATGATACTAACGTGAACGTCACAAACTTCATGGCGGCATCCACCGTCCTGATCATTCTGGGATTCTTTTTCCTTCTCGCTTACAAGTACAGTTTCAGGCTCGAAGGTTTCCTTGAATCATACAATAAACTTACGGAGGCCCAGAAGGACGAGATAGATGCTTCAAATGAAATAGACGTCGAAGCAATGGAGATATCGGCGCACCAGACAAGGTGGCGTGCAGGGATCTTTGGGACGCTACTTCTCTGGATCGGAATGTGGATTTTCATGGGAGGCTCGAACCTCGCCTTCAACACGCAGATGTGGTCGAATGCGAGCGGGTTCTTCCCGGTAATATTCTCCTGGGGGGCGATTTGGAGTTTCATCCACTTCATAGCGGCCGCAGTGTTGATCGAGAGCGCGGCAATCTTGTTTTTCTTCTATCGGTGGGACGGAGGAATCGGGGCAAGAGAGGATAAACGCTATTCGTCGTTCGTCAAGAGATTTGCACTGACGACCGGTTTGATTTTCGCGATTGCCCAGCCGCTCCTCATCTTGTTGGAGACGACCAGTATCCCTTCTGATGCTACGAGCGGAATAGTCTTCGGGTTGGGAGCATTTGCGCTATTCATCGTCTTCGTACTCGTTCACTTCTTTTATTCAATGCTGAAACAGCCCGGGGCGATCAAAGGAACTTACGCCTTCATAGGAGTGGTCGTAATGGTTGCCGCGTGGATGGCTTCGCAGGGAGTCTCCTTCAGCAATTCGAATGAATCGCATTATCAACTGCTTGCGGATAATTACGAGAAGATGGTTGAATCACTTCCGACGGTCCAGACCAAGAAGATCAGCGGGGAACACATCTACAAACAAATTTGCAGTGCCTGTCACCGGTTCGACCGGAGATTAGTGGGTCCCGCCTACAACATGGTTCTCCCAAACTATGTCGGGAAGCTGCCGGAGCTGGAACATTTCATTGACAATCCCACAAACGCGCTGAAGGGTTACCCGCCGATGCCCAAACAGAATTTGAATAGCGCGCAAGTTCATGCGGTGGCTGAATATATTTTGAATTATTATCTGGCGGAGAAGAAAAACGGAAAAGCAGGCTACACCGAGTAGCCTTTGATGACAGGAATATAGGTAACCGTCAGCGGCAAACCCTTTCACCCATGACTCCGCGAACAGTGTGAGGGGTGGAATTTTCTAATATGGCGACTCCTTGGCGGCTCCAAGAAATCCCGGATAAGTGAAGGCGGTTCTTACGACGTGTCTGGAATAGCCAATGATGACGTTGGAAGCCTCGGTTCTCTGAAACGAAGCTGGGGTGGCGATCAAGGCCTGGAGGAGCTGACGTGTGACCTCCATTGGCTCGATAGACTATTACAATAGATACTATTCATACGCCTGCCCGACGAAGCTAGTGTGAAGTTAAGGCGAGCTGGTGGAGGGTATAATGCAGACCGGCCAGACTACCGAAGGGCACAAGTTGAGGACTCACAGATGGAAAAGAGATTTTGCCGAAATACTGCTTCGGGCTAGGTTCACATCCCAGGACCTCACCCTGTCGACATTCCCCCCACCCACGCCGGTCATTTCATGACTTGAGATCATAAAACTGAAATACCGAAATGGAAGCAAGATCTCAGAACCCAAAACCTCGAACCACGAACCCAGAACCTCGAACCACAAACTACGAACCACAAACTACGAACTCCGAACCCCGAACCCCGAACTTTGAACCACGAACCCCTAACTTTGAACCACGAACTACAAAATATCCCTGAATTCAGGTGCCTGATCGACACGTCAGGCACCTGCCACTCAGGGGATATTAGCTTACTTTTGCTCCTGATCTCTTGAAGTTGCCGTCTTGCCCTGGCTTGAAACGAGTCGTAATGTTCCGAGGATCAGCCAGAGAAGCACGAAGATGCCGAGTGAAATCCAGAAGAACGTTTTGGGCGCGATGCCCGCATGTCTGATCTCGGCTCTGTTCACACCGTTGAGGTGCATGATGTACGTAATGATATTTGCAATCTCAGGCTGGGTGAGCGACTGAGTCTTGCCGAATCCAAGCATGCTCATCGGAGCCATGACGTGGCTCGGCTTCGGCCCGGGGGGCGCGGAACCGTTCTCTATGAACCTGTCCAAACGCTCGGCAAATTCCTCCGGATCTTTGCTGAACAGCTCGGGTCTGACCGGATTCAATGCGGGGACGACTCCAAGGTAAGTTCCCGGATTGGGAACGCCACCCTTACCAGCGGGGCCATGACAGCTGGCGCAGTCAGCGTTAAACAAGATCTCGCCGTGCTTGACATTTCCTATCATATTGGCGGCAAGTCCCGGGGGACCGACATTCTTAGGAAGCTGAATTACGCGAACACCTGGAGGCGGAGTGGGTTTAGCCTCAGAAGCTGTCATCGCGCTACCGCTCGCAGCCGGGGCACCTCTCAGGCTCGACAGATAGTCAACGAGCTGGTTCACTTGAACGGTACTCAGCATTGTGAACGGCGGCATCACAGTTTTCGGATCGTGCGATTTCGGATTCCGGATTTGATCGGTCAGCCACGCAACCGAATGCGCCTTGAGTCCCTCGCCTGAGAGATCCGGGCCGACTTTTCCACCGACGCCATTAATCGTATGGCATGACATGCAGCCAACCGAAGCGAATACCTTTTTGCCTTGCTCCGCGCCGGCTTTCTGCGCGGGTGTCAAAGGCGGAAGACCCGTTTTAGCAGTGGACGCAGGCTTGGGTTTCGCCGAGGGTGTTGCAGCAGTTGCAACAGTTTTGGTTTTCGAAGCCGCCTTGGCTGCTTGGGCGCCGGGATGGCTGTAGTAGCCCGTAATTGTAAGCGTAATCACCCCGCCCGCGATGATGAATCCTAATCCCATTGTAATCGGACGTCTCCTGGGACTGCGTTCTTTTCGCCTGTCGACAAACGGCAGTGCAAAGAGAAATGCAAATAGGGCAGTGGGAATTCCGATCGTACCGACCGGCTCCCACGGACCCTGGAAGGCCTTGATGGCCTGATACAGGAAAAGAAAATTCCATTCAGGTTTCGGCTGAAACGTGGTATCGAGCGGATCCGCAGGCCCGGAAAATGGAGGAGCCATGAAGGCGGCCAATCCGATGAGGACGAGAAGAATGATCGTGAAAACAAAGGCATCTTTGAACACCTGATCCGGCCAGAACCAACCCGACCTTGTGCGCTTCTCTTCCTTCCATGGACCGACGCTGCCCTTCTTGCGAAAAGCCACCAGATGAAGGGCGATCACTCCCAGCAATAAAGCCGGGATAATCGCCACGTGGAGTATGAAGAATCTACTGAGGGTAAGTTGTCCCATCGTTGAACCGCCCCGGAGTAGAGCCTCGGCGAAATTGCCCAGGATGGGAGTGGTCCCGGCAATGCTGGTTCCGACTTCAGAAGCCCAGTAACCTGTCTCGTCCCAGGGTAGTGCCGCTCCGGTGAAACTCATCGCCATGGTGAGGAGAAGCAGCAACACGCCGATAAGCCACGTGAGCTCACGCGGCTTCTTGTATGCTCCCCAAATGTAAACACGCGTCAGGTGAACCGCCAGCAAGATGACCATCGCTGTCGCTCCCCAGAAGTGCAGGCCGTGTATCAGCCATCCGAAGGGAACGGAGACGCGCAAATATGAAAGAGACATGTAAGCATGATCGGTGGTGGGGACGTAGTAGAAGAGCTGCCAGATGCCGGTGACGATCTGCAGCAGAAAGAGAAAAAGTGTGGCGCTACCGAAGGTGTAGGCATAGCTGGAACCACCTGGGATTTCCTCCTCGGTGGCAATTTTCCAGAATTCCTTGACAGGCCAGCGGTCGTTTATCCAATCTTGTATGTTTGATAGCATCTGCCGTTATCCTCCTATCACTACCTTTTGTGGAATGCCAAGCTTGAATCGCTCCCACTTAACATACAGATCCCCGTCCTCAAACTTCTTGGGAAGGGTATCCAATCCCCGGGGAGCGGGGCCGTGCAAGACCTTACCGTCTTTGGCGAACACACTGCCATGGCATGGACAAATGAATTTCTCCTGCTCGGGATGCCAATTGTAGCGGCAGCCGAGATGGGGGCAGATGGGAGAAAAGACAGTCACATCGTCCTTTCCTTCGTTTTTGATGGCCCAGACATCGCGCCTTTCGACCTGTTCGATATATGCATCTCTTTCTCTTTCGTCGAAGAAGACCTTCTGAGGGCTGCCTTGTGACAACGACGAAACCGGACCTGTATCCACGTATTTGCCGAGCTTCACTCTCAATGATTGACTTATCAACGCATCAAGAAATGGAACTGCAAGAATAAGCCCGGCGAATCCCGTAACTATACCGGTCCCAAGTTTGAGAAAAGATCGGCGTGATGGATCGTACTGTTCGGGAGTTTTGGGTTCTTCTGATTTTTCCATAACTCTTCCTCAAAATTTTAGATTTGTTTCAGACTGTAGTAATAGTCAACCGCCGGTTTTCCAGCTAAGGGATCCTTGCAACAAGGTTGACCGATTATTTGTCGTCTTGTCTTATGTTACATGGTCCGCCTGAATCTTCGGCTCTTCAATTGCAGCAAACCGGAGGTTCTGGAGACTGAAGAAGAAGTCGGGAAATCGGGCCGTGGCCCGCGGTGCATAGACTTTTGAACTTGTCGCATAAGCGCGACGCCGTGTCAAGACTTCTTCCGGACCTTTTTATGATTGGGATTCTAAAATCCGGCGCGACCTTCAAACCACGTAAGTGTGAAAGAGGATTTGATCCGCCTCGCCGATTAATTCGGCCCATTCGGAAGCTTAAGGAATCGGATCCGAGTCTTTAAGCAACGATCCGACATCCATGAAGCCGAAGACACCTTGGAATCTCTCTTCGTTGTCGTTCCGACAGGAGCCTTTTCTTTGCCAGCGCGAAAAGCTTCCGGGGACCTCACTCTCAAGCAACTATTTAATCATTTGTCTCTAATTTTACAACACCCAAATGTGTCAAATCATTCCATTCTTGCGGAAACATACCTGTGATTGTGTAGATTTGCGGCCCGGCGTTCCATCCTATCGCTACATCCTTCATCGTGACGTACCGGGAGGAGTGATTCAGCATCTGTGGGGCTCAGGATCTCCTCCGCGGATTCGGACAGTGACAATCTTTGGATGAAAACCGCGTTCACTGCCACTGCGTAGCATCTGTGGAGAGGAGACGCTGGTCCGAAGTTGCCCATCGGCTTATTTAGCGACCCACTTGACGCCTGACTCGAAGAGGGGTAATATGCCGCCTGCGCCCCAAACTCTTGACTCTGCTGTGGCGATTTCGTACTATTTCAAGGCGATAAGACGGCTTTCTACGGCATAGCTGTTGAACGTGTTAGATGAACACTCAGCCGCTGGTGGCAATGAAAAGCGAAGTCATTACCGTGATAGTATGAGTAATTGCCAGGCGGCGGGGCTGTTCGACACCAACAAATGCTGACTTTACATTGATATAACTAAGCACGAGGAGATCCAATGTTCAGTGTTTTGAATAACCGAAAGACCAATTCAAAGTTCAAATTCCAAGGGATGGGGACGGCCCTGTTAGTGGCCGCAGCGCTGCTCGTTGTAACGCTGACCGGGAATGCCTATGCCATTCCAAGTTACGCCCGTCAAACAGGACTGGCGTGTAGCTCATGCCACTACTCATTTCCTGAACTCAACCAGTTCGGAAGAAATTTCAAACTCGACGGATACACCATGACCGGCAGAAACACCGTCGACGCGAAAGCCAAAGGTGACCAAGGTGGTCTCAAACTATTGAGAAACTTCCTGATGTCCGCTATGCTTCAGGCGTCATACAACGTAGTTGCGAAACCCATCCCCGGTACCAAGACCGGCAGTATGGAGTTCCCGCAGCAGCTGAGTCTTTTCCTCGGGGGGGAGATCACTCCGCACCTGGGAGCCTTTACGCAAATTACATACGATGATCAGGGAGCGTCGTTCGGCTGGGACAACACCGATTTCCGATATTCTAACCAGGGGGTGATAGGCGGCAATCCAATCACCTATGGCCTGGACCTCAACAACAATCCTACCGTCGAAGATCTATGGAATAGCACGCCGGCATGGGGTTATCCCTACGCTGCTTCGAGTACCGCTCCGACACCGGGAGCGGACGTGTTGCTCGATGGCGCCTTCGGCGGAAATGTGGCAGGCCTCGGTGCATACGCTATGTACAACGACCTGATCTATGCGGATCTTACCGGCTACAAGTCGACACCGCAGGGAGGTCCGTTCCCTCTTGATGCTTCTGCACAGTTCACAATTAACGGCGTTGCACCTTACTGGAGGGTTGCCCTCCAAAGGCAGTGGGCAAACACATATGTAGAGTTGGGAACATATGGCCTGGTTGCAGATGTGTACCCCACCGGAATTACGGGGGCTACGGACAACTATGCCGATATTGCACTGGATTGTCAGATTGAACAGTCGATCGGCAGGAATGCTTTGATCATACATTCGACGTGGATACACGAGAACCAAAATCTAAATGCAAGCTTTGCCGCTGGAAACTCTCAGAATTCTGCCAATACGTTAAGCACCTTCAGGTTGGACGGCTCATACGATTTCTGCCAGGGCCTGGCGGTGACACTGCAATACTTCAATACCTGGGGGTCCTCTGATAACGTGTTGTATGCTCCGTCGGCTGTCGACGGCAGTCTTACGGGAAGCCCGAACAGCAGTGGACTGATAGGCGAATTTGACTTTGATCCGTGGCAGAACTTCAGACTGTCACTCCAGTACGTGATGTACGGGAAGTTCAACGGTGGCAGTTCGAACTATGACGGCTTCGGCCGATCTGCTGCCGACAACAATACGCTCTACGTCTCCACTTGGATCATGCTCTGATTATGTGATACACGTACGTAACGAGAACTTAGTGAAGGTCGGGGTACGGTTTATTTCGGACCCCGGCCACTTTCTTAGCCGCATGCCGGGGGACACGGGGGACTGATCGTGCACTGCGCTGAACCGGTTTCTTGCGTATATTAGAAATGCCGAAGTTCATTTCGAACCGAAAACTGGGACAACATGGCCCCTGCAAAGGGGGAGCGCGGTCGGATGACTTCCGCTGTTACCGCGATCAGAAGATTGAGACTCCGTCGCAGGCAAAAGTGCGATGGACAACGCGGTAAAGACAAATACTAACATGGAGAATTACCAGATGAAACAATTCGTACTTCTTTTGTCCATTGTGTTCATCGGTGCTGCTCTCGCAGTGGGTTCGCCTGCTTATGCGGGATCCGGCGGCAGCAAAGCGGGATCTTCGCCAAACGGCGGGGATTCTGTGAATACAAACAAAGCATCTTCTGAGACAAAAGAAGACAAGGGAGTAGGTCCCATAAAATCTATAACTCTTGGTCCTATAAACAAGAAGCTCGCTGACAAAGGAAAGTCACTTTTCGAGGAAAAGTGTATGTCCTGCCACCGACTGGATTCCAGGCTCGTCGGTCCGGCATTGCAGGATGTTGCGAACAAGCGATCGCCGGAGTTTATCATGAACATGATGCTCAACAGTTCTGTAATGACGGAGCAAGATCCTATTGCCAGAGCTCTTCTAAATGTGTATCACATTCCGATGGTGGTCCCGGGTATTTCAAAGAATCAGGCCCGCGCGATACTGGAATACTTGCGCGAGGTTGCGCCTAAGAAGTAGAGCTCCCGGAGACTTTTTCAAATGCGGAAGAGAGACCGTTCCTGAGGGTACCCTCAGCCGGTTGCTCTTCCGCCTTCTTGTTTTCGGCCCCGACAGCCGTTGGGAGGATGTTTGCCTCCTGGAAAGGACTGAACTACCAGGGCATTTCCACGAGACTTAGAAGGAGCCTTGAAAACTTCTCGTCGACCCGGGCTCCTATCTCGGTGACCTCGGAGTGAGAGAGTTTAGTTGAAGTAATGCCCGTGCTGTAATTAGTAAGACAGCTAATCCCGAGCACCTCCATGCCGGCAGCCCTGGCATATATTGCTTCGTGGATGGTAGACATCCCGACCGCGTCCCCGCCGAGATTGCGATACAGCCTCACCTCCGCCGGGGTTTCGTATGAAGGCCCCGTCAATCCGACATAAACACCGCTCTTCAAATTGACCCCTGATTCTTCAGCGGCCGCCGTTGCCAGACGTGCAAAGCTCTCGTTGTATACGGGGTTCAAATTCATCACGGGGAAGTGCACTTCTGCCAGAATGTTCTTCATCGTGAAGTTCAGATGGTCTTTGATAAGCATCAGATCACCCGGCAGAAAAGCTTCGTTGAGAATACCTGCCGCATTGGTAAGCACGATTCTCTTAATCCCGAGTTTAGCCGACACTATGGCCGTCACTGCAGCGTCAATCGTTGAAGCCGACTCATAATAGTGAACTCGCCCGCTGAAGACGAGTACGTTTCTATTTCCTGCCGAAGCCCCGAAAATCCTTCCGCTGTGACCGGTGACAGTTGAACGAGGATACCCGGGAATTTCCTCCACCGGAAGAACTTTCTTTTCAGCTAAATGCTTCGTGAAACCGCCGAGTCCGCTGCCCAATACGATAGCAATATCATAATGCTCGTTGCCCAACCTCGCAGCTATAAAATCAGAGGCCGATTTTAAAAGGGAATCCTGCCGGGTATGAGTCTTGTCAATCATTGCATTTTTCCGGAACGGACCCAAGATATAAAGAATGAAGATGAAAAGACAGCGAGACCACGACACCTTTGGCCCATCTGTGACGACCAGGTTGTGCGTCCTCGCGACGGCGGTCCGATCGGCTCAATAACACTTCGACTATTTCTCCTTTTCATACGGGATCCCGTCTGCGCCAGGTGCCACCGCTTTTCCGATGAAGCCTGCAAGCACGATGATCGTGGCGACATAAGGTATCATCTGAATAAACTGGGTCGGCAGCCCCGCACCCTGAAGCTGAATCTGAAGACTCTCCGCAAACCCGAAGAGTAGGCACGCGGCGGCGGCGCCGAGAGGGCTCCACTTTCCGACAATCATTGCCGCCAAGGCAATGTATCCACGGCCAGCAGACATGCCGTCCGTAAATGAATGCTGGTCAAAAGCTAGCCAGGCCCCTGCCAGACCTGCAAGGACGCCGCTGATCAGGACTCCGTAGTACCTGTAAAGGGTGACGCTTATTCCCACCGTCTCAGCCGCTTCAGGATTTTCGCCGACCGATCTTAGACGTAATCCGAATCTCGTTCTGAAGACGATGAAGTGGCTCGCGATTACGATTGCAGCGGTTACAAGTACGAGAGGGTTTCCTAGAAGCCGCGATACGTCCGGCTGGTTCTCGATAAAACCCAGAGGTATATGCGGCAATCCGACGATCCTCGGCGAGTTGCTCGAGCTGTGAAATAGTATCTCCAGCACGAACTTTGTGATTCCAACCGCAAACAGGTTGATTGCGATCCCGGATATTATCTGATCGGCCTTAATGTGTATTGAAACGACCGCATGTATCAACGCAGTCAGCAGGCCTCCTGCAATACCACATATCGCACCGAAGAGCGGATTACCGGTATAATAAGTCCCGACTGTGGCACAGAAGGCACCGTTAAGGATGATTCCCTCAAGCGCGATGTTTACCACGCCGCCGCGTTCACTGTACACGCCTCCCAGCGAAGCGAGTGAGTAAGGGACGGTTATCCTTATCGTCTGTGCGAGAAACGCGAGCGAGAAAATCTGGCTAATCATTCAAGCTCAGCGTCCTTTTCTTTAGAAGGTTTACGAGAAGCTTTCTGAAAATCTTGTTTGAAGATATTACAAATATTATAACGATAGCTTGGAGTATGCTGACTAATTCCTTCGGCACCATCGTATTGATGACTAGCCCACCGTATTCGAGCATGCCGAAGAGGAGAGCAGCGAGGATGACGCCAAACGGATTATTGTTCCCCAGGAGCGCAACCGCTATTCCCATGAACCCGGTGCCTGTGGAAAACCCTTCCTCAAAATAGTGTTTATAACCCATCACGTAGTTGGTTCCCACGAGTCCAGCGATCGCGCCGCCGATCGTCATGCTTATTATGATATTCTTCGAGACACTGATGCCGCCATATTCGGCGGCTTTGGAGTTGAGACCGACCACCCTAAGTTCATAGCCATATCTCGTCTTGTCTATATAATACCACACAAACAATGCTGCCAACAGGGCGATTACGATTGAAAAGTTCACGGGAGAACCAGCGAAGCTGGAGAAGATCGTATTGAACTGAGGGATCCTCCCAGTCGGTGCGATATCCGGAGTATGCATCGTCGCCGGTACGTTGAAGACGCTCGAGACGAAGAAACTTACCAAAGCTGCCGCCACGAAGTTGAGCATGATGGTATTGATGACTTCGTGTGCACCGGTCTTGGCCTTGAGGTAGCCGGGTATGAAGCCCCAGATTCCTCCGCCGACCATTCCGGCGAGGATAAGGAGCGGGATCTCCAGGTATGAGGGCACACCGAGAGTGTACATGCCGACCAGCGCCGTCGTGAAAGCGCCGATCTGAAGCTGGCCCTCAGCCCCGATATTGAAAAGACCCGCTCTGAAGCAAAGAGCCACGGAGAGACCTGAGAAGATCAGCGGGGTGGTCTTGAAAAGCAATTGACCAATGCCGTAGGAAGTTCCGAGAGTCTGTGAGAAGAGAACGGAATAAACCTCGAAAGGATTCTGTCCGACGATTACGATGAAGATAGCTCCGACCGCAAACGAGAGAACCACCGCGAATATTGGTATCAGAAAATTCTGCGTCCATGGATGTTCCAGCCAGTGTCGCCTATCCGTCATCGCTTCATCCCCCCGCGGCTTTTTGTTCCCGGGATCCTTTTGTTCCCGTCATATAAAGACCGAGTTCGCTCTCTTCAACCTTATTGTCCGGAAATACTTTCACTATTTGCCCGCCATACATGACTGCGATCCTGTCCGATAGGCTGAGTATTTCGTTCAGATCTGCGGAGATGAGAAGAATTGCTTTCCCTCTGTCTCTCGCGTCGACAAGGGTGCGGTGGATGAATTCAATTCCGCCGATGTCGACTCCTCGCGTCGGCTGGCTGGCAACGATCACCCGCGCGTTCCGTGAAAGCTCACGCGCTATGATTACTTTCTGCTGATTGCCGCCCGACAGTCCTCTTGCGAGTGCGTCGGGGTTCGGTGGTCGTATATCGTACCTGTCGATCAACAGTCTGGCGTTATCTCTGATCGCTTTTTCATCCATCGAAAGACGGCTGCTGAACTCGTGCTGCGCTTGCATTCCGAGAATCAAGTTCTCTTTGATATCCAGATCGATTACAAGCCCGCGTTTTATTCTGTCTTCAGGAACATGCGCAAGCCCGCGCGCGAATATCTCATTCGGTGCGAGGCCCGCGATCTCTACTCCGTTGACGCTGATTGAACCTGATGCGGGCTTCGTCAGGCCTGTGATACATTCCACGAGCTGCGATTGGCCGTTTCCCTCGACACCGGCTATGCCGAGAATTTCGCCGGAAGCGACCTCGATCGATAAGTCCTTCAGGAGCCTGACGCCTCGCCTGTCGATGTACGAGAGATTGTTCACGATCAGAACCGGATCGCCGGCCTTTTTTTCCCCCTTTTCGACGCGAAGGAGCACCGGCCTGCCGACCATCATTTGAGCGAGTTGCTCGGGGGTGGTCTTTGGGGTTTCCACTTCGCCGACAATTCTGCCTTTCCGCATCACGGAAACATGGTCGCTGATCGCCATTACCTCGTTCAGCTTGTGCGTGATAAGTACTATCGTTTTCCCTTCCTCTTTCAATTCTGAAAGGACCGTGAAGAGCTTATCTGTCTCCTGAGGAGTCAGCACTGCCGTCGGTTCATCAAGGACCAGTATGTCCGCTTTTCGGTATATGGCCTTAAGAATTTCCACACGCTGCTGGATGCCGA
Organism: Candidatus Kryptoniota bacterium; assembly: GCA_046706745.1. Classification (GTDB taxonomy): domain Bacteria; phylum Bacteroidota; class Ignavibacteria; order Kryptoniales; family JAKASW01; genus JAKASW01. The sequence continues at coordinate 9,754 of JBJKPC010000009.1, read as the reverse complement.
CCCCGACGTTCTCGACTTTCTCATCCAAGGGCACGTACAGGGAAAAACGTGATGCGAGTTCCGAGATCTCAGTCGTCGTCTTTTTCAAATCAAGGAACGAGTACCTTGTCGTCTCCGCACCCAGGACGATGTTTTCGAGAACAGTCAGCGGAGGAACCAACATGAAATGCTGATGCACCATGCCGATTCCCTGGCGTATGGAGTCGTGAGGAGATTTGATGGTGACATCTTTTCCGTGAACCCTTATCCTTCCCGCATCCGGCTGGTACAGGCCGTAAAGCGTCTCCATCAGAGTTGTCTTGCCAGCTCCGTTTTCGCCGACCAGGGCATGGATCGATCCCGATGCGATCCTCAATGTCACATCGTCGTTCGCCAGCGTCCGCGCAAATCGCTTGGTAATATTAAGGAGTTCTACCGCGTAGGACATTCAGCAGCCGCCGTTACTTAGAGGGCACCTTGATCTTTCCGTCTATGATTTCTGTGCGCAACTTCTGGACCCGTTGGTAGACTTTCACGGGAATGAGAGGCTTATTGTTCTTATCGTAAACAAAATCGACGCCGTTGTCTCTCAAACCGAAGATCATCGGTTTGCCGCCCCGGAATTTGCCGTGCTTCCATTCTTTTATGATTTTGTAGACAGCGACATCGCCCTTCTTGACCATGCTGGTGAGCACGTAGCCCGGGGCCTCATTCCACTGGTCCATGTCCACACCGATGGCGTACTTCTTCATTTCTCTCGCAGCTTCGAATACACCCAGCCCGGTGACCCCGGCGGCATGGTAGATGATATCTGCGCCCTGGGAGTACTGACTCAGTGCGAGTTCCTTCCCCTTGGCGGGGTTCTTAAACGCCTCTCCGGTAACTCCTGCATAGGCTACCAGGACTTTGCATTTCGGATTAACGTACTTCACCCCGGCCTGGTATCCAGCCTGGAATTTCCTTATCAGAGGCGACTCCATCCCACCAATGAAACCCACTTTATCTGTCTTCGTCATCAGTCCGGCAATCGCCCCGACTAGGAATGAGCCTTCATTTTCGCGAAACTCGATAGGTATGAGGTTTTTTGGAACTGCCTTCGTTGAATCGTATGTGTAATCGATACATGCGAAATCTTTATTTGGAAAAGCCTTTGCCACGGTATTGATATCATCTGTAAAAATGAACCCTACGCCGAATATGAGCCCGATGCTTTTTTGGCTGGCGAGCTGGCGCAACGCAGATTCCCTGTCTGACCCTCCACCGGGTTCGATATACTGGTACTTAATTCCGAGACTGTCTTTGGCCATTTGCAGGCCTCGGTACGCCTGATCGTTGAATGACTTGTCGCCGCGTCCCCCGACGTCAAAGACCAAACCTACCTCGCTGTCGGGCGGCGCCTTAGGTTGACTCTTTCCGCACGACTCGAAAAGCAGAGCAGGGCCGCTCAATAGCAGAATCGATAGGACTGTAACTAAACCCTTCTTCATATTTGACTCCTGTGCTGAGATTCAATTGGCTTGATTGATCGACGGTGCGGGTCTGCCTGATCCGTTTCAATCCGAAGGAGGAGCGAAACATTTCCTACACCGGGCCTCATAAATATCTTTCGCGCCTACAAGCACCCGCTCGCCCTGATGTGTTTTCCGCTGCGTTCTATCCGCCGGGTTGCCACACACCACGCATATGGCCAGGGTCTTCGTGATGTACTCCGCAACTGCAAGGAGCTGGGGGATCGGTTCGAACGGCTTTCCCTTGAAATCCTGGTCGAGTCCAGCGACGATTACTCTCTTGCCCGCGGAGGCCAATGACTCGCAGACATCAACCAGCTCGGGACCGAAGAATTGTCCCTCGTCTATACCCACAACCTGAGCGTCTTCGCAAAGCGATGGAATCTCGAGTGCGGAATCTACAACCACCGATCTGAGGCGGTCGTCGCTGTGTGACACTATGTGGTCGTCGCTGTATCTTTTGTCTATGCGAGGTTTGAATATCGCAACATTCTGGCGTGCGATCTCGGCCCTGCGCAGGCGGCGAATGAGCTCTTCTGTCTTGCCGCTGAACATGCACCCGCATATGACTTCGATCCAGCCGGTCTCACGCGGGGCGTAGTGTAAACTAATCTCTTCCATGAAGTAGTGTTTTTGATGTGAAGGCTTCCGGGATCAGCGAGGAGAGCTTGTAGTTTCTCACTTCTCCCTCGCCGTTCGTAAGAAAAATTTCGATATCACCAGCCAACTCGAACAAGACCTGTCTGCATGCGCCGCACGGGGGACAGAAGTCCCTCGCGTCAGACACGATCGCAATGCGGGTAAACTTCGACTCCCCGGAGTTAATTGCTGTCCATAACGCAATACGTTCGGCACACATAGATAAACCGTAACTGCTCGATTCGATATTGAATCCGGTGTAGATCTTTCCGGCGGCTGTCTCAAGTGCAGCCCCGACCCTGAAATGCGAAAATGTGGCTTCCGATTTTTCCTTTGCGTCGTTGGCAGTCGAAATCAGTTCCGAGAAAGAAGTGGAGGTCTTTTGTGGCATTTAGGAAAATATATCAGCAGATGCGTAGAAAATCAAGGTTTTAGGGCCGTCGGCGGGGAGCTGACTTCTCGAGCGGATTATGGGCCGGCCTGCCAATACCGGCCTTCATTCTGTCCTCAGACTTAGGAGTCTTTGAAGGAGATCCACAAGTCCTTCGGTACTATTGCGGGCCGGGCATTTCAGTTTCACCGAAATATCGGTACACGGTGGGATTATTTAAGCCACGCTCGAAGTCCGATGACAGGTACAGATTATGATTCAGCAGCGTGAGATCGCAGATATTAGCCCGGAAGTTGAGCAGTCTGAGCGGCGGCTTGTCTCTTACGAGTTCATATATCCCGGTCGTGTCGGACATGTTTCTGGCAACAAAGAAAGTATCTCCCCGAGCACACATCAGCGACACTTTGAAGGGAGCACGGAAAGTTCTTATTGTCTTGCTGAATAGATTGTACGATGCGACAGAATATGAATGATTAAGTGAATCTATCACGAACACCAGCTCGTTATCACTGGAGCTGTTGAAGGAGCACTCCCCGATGCGGTACGGGAGAAGGGAAAGTGAATCAATCCGGGCAATGTAACCGGGATCCAGATCCACTATGTGAATGGCCCCGTCCCGCATAAATGCACCGTAATCTTCGTCCCTGCTTAGGCAGACGTCTTCACCCTCGAACGAAGCCTCGGCAAATCGTGTCTTGAAATAGACCGTCTCTCTGCCATCTTTTACGGTTTCCAGCCCAAAGTTCCTGCCGAAGCGACCGGAGGCGTACCTGAAAACATCCCTTGACGAAAAAGCCTTTATGTTTGCTCCGGCTACCGACAAGAATGAAGATGCTGAATCATAACAAACATAAGTAAGTTGTCCGTTTCTCAAACCCGGACTGAAGGCAGGACGCGACAGAGACGAGCCGGTCAGCACCGCCTTTACGGGAAGGCCGTTCGGATAGTTGGCGACACGGTCACCCAAGTAGAGAGTGACGGTCACGGCCACGACTATAACCAGCGTTAAGGCGAACCGAAGGGTCCTCAGATGAGACGGAACGATCCGGCTTTGAAATAGCAGGTAAAGGGCGTAGATCGCGACAAGCACCATGAACCGTTCGTAACTCAGGAATACGCTGGAGAATCTCACGTACTCATGTGCCAGAGAAAGGATAGGCAGGCAGGCGATCGCGTACAGCACTACTATTGCGCCCCCGAGCTTCCACCTCCCTTCACTGCGGGCCGAGTTTGATACAATTACGACCGCAGGGGCGAGGATGACCAATGCCGGTGAAGTCAACAGGGGCGACAGGAAAATTACCGGAAAGGAAGCGGCAGCCAGTGCCTCCGAGGCTATCCCACGTGATATCCCCTTGTAGAAAAAGTAAGCGGAGGGAACGACGACGGCCGCTTTGAAGGCGGACCCGGCCACGAGATACATAGAATCCGACCTAAGCGAAGGTAGGGGATTGAGTGTGGCGTTGTAAACGAAGAGTCTGCGCAGTAGAGAAGGGGCCGTCTGGAATGAATCTGAGAACGGGTTCAGGACTTTGCCGTTCAAGTACGGCGGCAGAACACGTTGAACATAGTAGAGCACAGTCGACTCGCCCAAGACGATATATGTGAGCGCCAGGATCGCCAGAGAAATTGTGAGAAAATAGGCAAAAGCGCGCCATTTGCCTGAAAGCAGAAACAGTATCGGAGGAATCACAAAAAGGGGGTAGAAAGGAAAAGCAATCCCGAGAAAAACTCCGCAAGCTGCTACCGATCCAATCGAGTATGCGTAGAACGCCAGGACGAAAAGCAGCGTAAGCATTATGAAAGGTGCACTCGACTGGAAATTGACGGCGAGGGCGAACGAAGAGGAAAGGAAGACGAAGAACGCGGTTCTGCCCGGGGCACCCGCGATTTTTGCCGTAGCGTATACGACCATTGCCAGTGCCACGATATTTGCCGCCGTCAAAAGGAAACGCGATATAGATGCGGGAGGTATCGCCATTAGAGCATCCGTGATTATGGCAGATGGCGGCGAAGCCACGAACGATACCATTCTTTCTGAAAATCCGCTGGCATCGATAAGCTTTTGGAAAAAAGGGAAGTGGTAGAACAATGTGGGATTAACACCTTGAAGGAAGCTTCTACCGGCAACGAAACTTGCAACGAAGTCCCCCTCGATCTTGAAAAATCCCGGCAGGACACCGTAGAGTGCCACAAACAGAGACGATATAAAAATAAACAGCCGATAGACTAAGCGCATGTGCCCTGACTAGCTCATTCTTAGGACGGTTTAGTGCGAAGCGTAAATAGAGTTATCTCTGGCGGACAGTTTACCCGAATCGGCAACCCTATCGTGCCGATACCGCGGCTGACGTACATTACAGCGTCGCCAAGCTTGTACCTTCCCGATATGTATGGAGAGACCAGCGCGGCAGGAGTGACTTTAGCCCCGAGCAGATCGACCAGGACGATCTGGCCACCATGAGTGTGCCCGCTCAACATCAGATCGAACTGACCCGCGACCGCGTTCTCGAAGTAGTATGGTTTGTGGCAGAGCAGGATTCTTGCGGTATTCAACGACGAGGCTTCGTAGGAAACCTTCGGAAAGTTTGCGTGCTTGCCGTCGTCTACACCTGACAGCATCAACTTACCGCCTTCGAGATCCAGCTCTTCTGTTTCGTTCCTTAGCACCTTCATTCCGTCTTGCCGCAGTTTTTCGGTAATGTAATCTGGATTGGCAAAGAAGTCGTGGTTCCCAAGGCAAGTGTATGTGCCATACTTGGACTTCAACCCTGCAAATGCTTTTGCCAGGGGCAAAATCTCTCTGTTCTTACTGGTCACAAAGTCGCCCGGTATGAAGATCATGTCGGCCTTGAGGTTGTTGACGGCCTTGGTATACTTAGCCATCTCTTCTTCCAGCATATACATCCCGGAGTGTATGTCGCTAATCATGGAGATAGTTAATCCGTCCAGACCCGGAGGCAGGTTCTTCACGTGAAGCGTTACGCGGTCGATCTTGTAATCATCGCGGTCGTAGATGCTGTGAAGAGAACCAAGGAATGTGTACGCTCCGAGTCCAATCGCTCCTTTGCGGATGAACGAACGGCGCGATTCCGATACGGAGGAAGTTGCCTTTTTCAGGCTCCGGTTTTCCTTCTTCATCAATCTGACGGGAAACCTCACTGCCAGGTACAGGACCGCCACAACGAAGACCGCTAGACTGAAAGTCAAATAAGCATAAAACGGCATCATGATAAATGTCCTGGCGAACCCCTCGTAGAAAAGACTGGAGTTGGCTCGGATAAAAAGGAGCGGGGTGTTGATCAGTACAAGGAAGAGCGGGAGATATACTCTGTAAATTGTCTTCCTCATCCCCTTTGATCTGAGATAGCGGGATATGAAAGTGTACAGTACCAGCTGTCCGCCGATCATGATTGTAATGAAGAGAATAGCGAAGAAATGATAAGGAACGTACGGCATTTATATTAAAAGGTCTCCTCTCCAGGATTTTGGACAATTTAACAGGAAGTCCCGTTTTAATACAGGGAAAAATCGCCGGACTCGCCCTTGATGAAATGCTGGAGGCGAGGCGCCCATTTCGTTATATTATCAGTCAATATCGGAATGATCTCTGACGAAAGATCGGATTTAGTGCCATGCCCAGCAAGAAGAACTGTTAGGAACGGGCCTGCATTGGCCACTGCAATTCCATCAAAACGAAGGCAGAAAAATGAACGAGCAGCTGCGCACAAAGAGTGTTTTCACTAACTTCCAGTACTCCTTCTGGGTCGCGAATTCCCTCGAGCTCTTCGAACGGCTGGCGTATTATGCGCAGCAGGTCGTGATGATAATCTTCTTGAGGAACCATCTGAAGTTCAGCGAGATAGATGCGGGAGCCCTCTCTTCGATATTCGGCGGTTTTGTCTATCTTCTTCCGATATTCGCCGGCACTTTTGCTGACAAGTACGGATTTCGAAAGGCTTTCTCTTTTGCCTTCTTTGTAATGATGATCGGGTATTTCCTTATCGGTTCAGTGGGTGGCCCACTCCTGTCCGGGTTGTCTCGTGTAGTTCCTCTTTTCTGGCTCCTGGCCATTCTCCTCGTTTTCACTGCAATTGGGGAATCGTTCATAAAGCCTTCCGTGCTTGGAACTATCGCGCTTTCCACGACACCCCAGAACAAATCTCTTGGTTACGCAATCTACTACATGCTGGTAAACGTAGGCGGAGCGGTGGGCCCCGTAATCGCGTATATCTTCCGTGAACAGATCGGTATACAGTCCGTTTACATGGTTTCGGCGACCACGTGCGGCCTCATGTTTCTGGGCACACTTATCTTTTACAAAACCCCCGAAGCTCAGCTGGCGATGGAGCAACCTTCGCTGAAAACGAAGATCGTCGATATGATGAAAGTATTGACCAACGGGCGATTCATGATTTTTCTTTTGATTTTCTCTCTGTATTGGATCATGTTCTGGCAAACCTTTGTAATAATACCGATGTACGTTACCGACTTCATATCCAAGAGTGCCCCTTTCGAATTGATAGAGTCCGTGGATGCGTGGGCCATAATAGTTCTTCAGGTCCTCGTGAACAGGATGACCAAGAAGCTCCCGCCGGTTACGGCCATAGTTGTCGGTTTCGGAGTCTCAACCCTGACGTGGTTCGTTATCGCCATTCATCCGACAATCCTGATGATCGTGGCGGCGCTCGTTGTGTGGTCGATAGGTGAAATGACGCAGGCACCCAGGTACTACGAGTACATCGCCGACCATGCGCCTAAAGGGCAGGAAGCCCTTTTCCAGGGGTATGCATTTCTTCCAATTGCCATCGCGTGGTTTATAGGGGGGACGTTCGGCGCTTGGTTGTATGCAACGCTTACTAAAGGGCTGATAGTACGGACCGCCGGAGCCGTCCGTATTCTGGGCCAGCCAACGGGAATATGGTTCGCACTTGCGGGAATCGGCGTTGTAGCGACTATGTTAATGATTATGTACAATTCGTATATCGCGAAGAAAGACAAGAAAGAGCTGCAGGGAAGGGTGTCCTGAGCAATTAATGAGAAGTGATCCAGAACACATAAGGAACAAATTCCTGAATCTTTTTTCTGGAAAGAACTTACGGAAGTCCTTAACTTAACCCTGGCTCAGCTTCTCTTTTGCGTCGGCTTTTGGAGGGAACGGGCGGCTAAGGCTGCTCTTGAAAAACTTGGTCGCAAATGAAACACGGAGCTAGGAATGGGAACGCAACAGCTGCTACTGATCGTTCTGGGGGTCATTATCGTTGGGGTTGCTATTGCAGTGGGGATTACTTTGTTCAAAAGCAATGCACAGAATTCAAATCGTGAACAAGTAATCGCTGATATCGACAATCTTGGCGCGACGGCCCAGCAGTACTATCGCAAGCCTATGTCCTTCGGGGGAGGCTCGAGGAATTTCAAGGGCTTTGCGCTTGCCCCGCTCGACACCGGAAACGGCACGGGCAGCTTTTCAGTAACAACCACCGAACCTTCAGGCAAGGGATACGTTCCGGGAAGCACCGCTCCGGTTGCAAATTCTGAACAGATCATCTACATCGTAGGGTGTGGAACTGAACTCGGAAACAATGGCGTGGATCCCATCAAGGCCTACCTTAGAGTTACCCAGGACTCTCTGGAGATAATGGTCCTCAACTGAATCGCCCCCCTGCGCGTGGCCAAGCCCAAACCAGTATCTTAGAGTTGGAAGACGTTGTGCTAGGCCGGACGAAGAATTACTCCCAGCACAGAGGCAGCAAGGGCTGCCGTAAAGAGAACCCACATTGCGAACGTAAGCCGCTTCTTCTCGGGGTGGGTAACCCAGTAACATAGTATTGAGGAAAAGAAAAGAGACTGCAGGACAACTTCCGGCAGTCCGAAGAATTGAAGTTCGAGCGGGATAGAGGTGTAGATCACCCCTTCGATGGAGCCTGGGGCCGGTCCGAAAGTAGAAAGTATTCCGAGAACGACAAGTAGAAGCCACATAACCGACCAGCCGTGTCTTCTGTCGAATAAGACGTCTCTGATCGGGTAGAATGCTAAGGCAAAGAGGAAGCCTCTGATCGGTTGAAAGAGGAGTCCCGCCGCCACGAAGGGATCACTCACGGGGCGCATGTAGGTTAGTAGTCCCGCCCCTGCGAACTTATGGGCGTAGTCCAGAAGTTCCATCGCAAGCAGCCCCATTATAAAATACGTCGACGTGTGTACCACGATTGTTTTCACCGAAAGATCGGCAAACGACACGCGTCTGCGGTCCGTTGTCACGTCCATGCAGAAAGCCCCGTCTAGTAAAGCAATGATTTATTTCAAATGGACTCGGGCATTTTTGCCTTTCCCTGACTTTGCCATGTGCCCGAGGCGGTAGTTGCAATCGTATTGTATTCCTTTGCTGAGAGAAAAACAAGGCGGAGAATCAAGGTGCAGGATTTGCTGACCGGGCTCGCTTTCTTGTCGACGTCTTCCGGGAACTCAGCATTTCAGTCCGGTGCGCGGAGTTCTCATTCTGATTCTGTACATTGGGTATGAGTAAAATGAAAGACGTGAACTACGGAATTGACTCCCCTGGCGTCATCAGAAATCTCCTTCTAATCGGTTTTACGTTAATCCTGATTGCCCTTTGGTTGCCTCCGCTTTCGCTGCGGGGGCTTCTCTTCAAGATCAACGCACTGATATTTGCCATCGGTGCAGGGTTGACGGGTGAGGCGGTTCTGATGTTTATCTATTCGAAATACGGAAAACTAAGGCAGCGAGACAGGGTACTGCGGCAGTATCAGTGGAAGGGTGACGAGAACGTGCTGGATGTCGGGACGGGCAGGGGACTACTCATGATTGGAGCGGCGAAGAAGCTCACCACCGGTATGTGCGTCGGCATCGACATATGGAACACCGATGACCTTCGTGGGAATTCGATGTTGATGACGAGAAACAATGTCGAGGCCGAAGGTGTGGAAGGCAAAACTGAAATAGTGACGCGGAATATCCTGAATACTTACTATTCGAACGAGCGCTTCGACGTTATACTCAGCAATCAATGTCTTCACTCCTTGCAGAGTCCGGATCAGCGTGAGCAGGCCTGCCGTGAAATTCACAGGATATTGAAGATGGACGGGGTAGCGATCATTTCCGACTACAAATACGGAAGGGAAATCGAGAGATCATTCCGGAGACTCCATATGGAGGTGAGAAACGTCGGGACGTATTATCTTGATACTTATCCTCCATTGACGATAGTCCGTGCGACTAA
>JBJKPC010000008.1:0-7889 GCA_046706745.1 Candidatus Kryptoniota bacterium | reverse complement strand
CCATGCCGGTGACGACTTCGAGCGTAATTCCCTTCCACGGATCGATGGGATAATATATGAGCTTGTCGAACAGCAGAATTCTGGAGCCGCCTATCATAACGACCGCAAACAAATTGGAAACGAAGATGAAGAACATCGCGACGTTTGCGAGCGGATGAAGAAAAGAAGGATCGCCGCGCACCATATATTTGAGCGCTACGAACAGTCCGCTTCCCGAAATGGCCGAATAGAAGGATACGCCGATTATGAGCACGGCCGCGGCCACTCTTCCTACAAACCCGACGTCGCGGATGGAATTCATGAAGATGTTTTTCTTCACGCGCGTCAGGCTCAGAAGTGTCCGGGTGAAATCGCGCATTCGGTTGGGGTATTCCGGCATCCGCTTGTTTGTTCGTGTGTCGCAATTTCCCGCGATCCATGTTCGTGCTTTGTAGGTCCGGCGCGGGATTTTTCAGTCTCCAGGAATTATAATTGTACAAAGAGCGATGAATGTCAAGTTGATACCGCTCCGTGGTGCAGGAACAAAACAGGAGGCAGGGCATGAGCATAGAGCTATTCACCGACAAGCGAAAGAAACCCGACGCGAGAAGCATCGAAAAAGCAGTCGGAAGATCCGCCGGCAACTGGAAACGGCTGCGCGATTTTCTCGAAACGACCCCCACACTGAAATCGGAATGGAAATTCTACGGCGTCAACTACGGCTGGGCAAACCGCTACATCAAATCGGGGAAATCGGTAATCGCACTCTACCCGGCGAAGGACCGATTTACTGCGCAGATAATATTGAAGCGGGCACAGCTGGAAGCCGCGTACGAGCAGGGAGTCTCCGATTCGACGAGGGAAGCCGCGAACAAAGCCACGGATTTCAACGAGGGGCGTTGGGTTTTCATTCAAGTCGATGCAAAAAGCGGTATCGAGGATGTCGTTGCACTCGTAAAGGCCAGACTTGAAGTCAGGTAGTTCCAGCGAGGAAGAAAGCTCCAGCCGCCGACGCACGAGCTGCAAACAAAAATCAGACTTTAAAACACAAACGGAAGATCGGGCAAGAGTCGGGTCTCTTGTTTTAACTGTTGGTACTTGTTTCGAGCTTGGTGGCTGGATTTTGGAGCTTATCCCGTCGATTGCTTTTTTTTCACATTCGGGATAGCTTTTCATCGTCGGAGGCTGAGGAACGAACCAGTTACAAATGAATCCATTCGCATTCCACCAGCTTTGCTCCTCGCTTCACCGTGAACGATTTCCCGCAGATCAGTTTCAGACAATTCCGAAAGGAGGTTTGTGAAATGGACAACCCGACTTACGAGGAATTGCAGAATCGCATCTCAATACTTGAAGAAGAGAAGAAGCAGCTCCGGGTTCAAGCGGTTTATCTCGAAAGACTTTTCAACAGCGCACCCGAGGGGATCATCTGGCATGACAACGACGATGTGGTAATCAACGTGAACGACGAGTTCACCAGGATGTTCGGTTATTCGAGAGAGGAGGCGATCGGGAAGCGGATAAACGATCTCGTCGCGCCGAAGGAATTCCGCGAGCATGCAGAAAGGTTCTCCGACATGGTCCTGCACGGCCAAAGAATTGAAGGGGACTCCAAGAGGAGGAGGAAAGACGGGACGGTTTTCGACGTGTCGATACTCGGCGCACCGATCATTCACGACGGCAGGCAGATGGGAGTGTTTGCCATCTACCGCGACATTTCTGAGCGCAAGAAAGCCGAGGAAGAGTTGCTCCTTCAAAAGACATACCTGGAGAGGTTGTTCAACAGTGCTCCTGAGGCAATTGTCTGGCACGACAACATGGACCGGATTGTCAACGTCAACGACGAGTTTACAAAAATGTTCGGTTACGCGAGGCAGGAAGCTGTCGGAATGCCGATTAACGACCTGCTCGTGCCGGACGAATTGAAAGCGGAAGGGACGGAGTTTTCAGCGAGAGTGATCGGCGGCGAAAGAATAGAAGCCGACACAAAGCGCAGGCGCAAAGACGGAAGTCTCGTCGACGTGTGGGTAATAGGTTCGCCGATAGTGCGCGGGGGAAAGCAAATGGGCGATTACGCCATTTACCGCGACATCACCGAACGAAAGAGAGCCGAGGAGGAAATCGTAGTACAAAAGACTTATCTCGAAAACCTCTTCAACAGCGCACCTGAGGCAATCGTGTGGCATGACAACGACGACGTCGTGGTCAACGTCAACGACGAATTTACAGAAATGTTCGGATACACCCGGGAAGAAGCGGTCGGTAGAAAGATTAACGACCTCGTGGCGCCAAAAGAGCTGGAAGGCGAGGCATCCATGTTTTCCCACATGGTCAACCACGGCGACAGGGTGGCTGCCGAATCCAGGCGAAGGCGAAAAGACGGGAGTGTGTTCGACGTCTCGATCCTCGGCGCCCCGATATTCCGCGAAGGAGAGCAGATCGGCGTGTACGCAATTTACAGGGACATCACCGAGAGAAAGAAGGCGGAGGAAGAGATACTCCTCCAGAAGACCTACCTCGAAAGGTTGTTCAACAGCGCCCCGGAGGCGATAGTCCTCCACGACAACGACGACCGCATAATCAACGTGAACGACGAGTTTACGAGGATGTTTGGGTACTCCCGCGAAGAAGCGGTCGGCAGGAAGATAAACGATCTCGTGACGACGGGTCAGTTTCGTAAAGAGGCAGCGGAAATTTCAGCCAGGATAAAAAGCGGCGAGTGGGTGGAGTTGGAATCGAAACGCAACAGGAAGGACGGGAGCGTCATGGACGTTTCCATATTGTGCGCACCGATTATCTACAGCAACAGGCAGGTCGGAGATTACGCCATTTATCGCGACATTACCGAGCGGAAGAGGGCAGAAGAAGCGAGGATGCGGGCAGAGGCTGAGGCAAGAACCGCGAGAAACATACAAATGAATTTTCTTCCCGACTCGGATCCTGTCATCTCCGGCTACGCAATCGCCGGAAGAAGCATGCCCGCCACGAACGTAGGCGGCGACTACTACGACTTCATCCGGCTTGACGATCACCGCATCGTAGTTGGATTAGGAGACGTCAGCGGACATGGACTACCCTCCGCTCTCGTCATGGCCAACCTCCAGGCAACGATCAGGAGCCAGGCCTCGTTCGACCCCGATCCCGCCAGGTGCCTCGTAAGCGCAAACAAACTCCTCTTTCACAGCACGGACACACACACGTTCGTCTCGCTCTTCTACGGCATACTCGACTTTCGGAGACACACTCTTACCTATGCGAACGCCGGCCAGAACTGGCCGATCATCTTTTCTGGGGAGAGGGAGCCGGGTATGCTGATGAACCACGGGCTGGTACTCGGTGTGCGGGAGGATTCTTTGTATGAGGAGGAAGAAGTCGGCATAAGAGAGGGAGACCTTCTACTGCTGTTCTCAGACGGTGTAACGGAGGTAATGAACGAGAAGAGGGAGCTGTTCGGTGAGGAGAGGCTGATCGACACGGTGCGGGATGCGGTGAGAACTTCCGCGCCGGCAATGATCGATGCGATCATAGCCGCCGTAAGCGCGCACGCGGGGAAGGCGCCTCAGGCCGACGACATGACCCTCATAGTCCTCGAAAGGAAGTGAACTTTGAAGGATTTCAGAACATTCGAGGGGGATTATACGCCGGGGTTTGTTAAATTTTTACCTGAAGAACCAAACCGAGCGAACTTTTGCGATGAAAAAAGTAACTATACACACCGACGGCGGGTGTCATGGAAATCCAGGTCCCGGCGGCTGGGCGGCCACGCTTGACTTCGGTTCGCACCACCGCGAGATCAGCGGAGGCGAACCCGCCACGACGAACAACCGGATGGAGCTGCGCGCGGCGATCGAAGCGCTGAACACCATGAAGGAGCCGTGCGAGATAGATTTCTTCACGGATTCAGAATACCTGAAGAACGGAATGACGACGTGGCTCGCAAACTGGAAGCTGAACGGCTGGAAGACAAAATCGAAGAAACCGGTCAAGAACGAAGACCTCTGGCGGGAACTCGATTCTCTGGCGTCGAAACACTCGATTATCTGGCACTGGCTGAAAGGGCACAACGGCCACGCGGGCAACGAGCGCTGCGACAGGCTGGCCAACCTGGAAATTGCGAGAATTGAAAAAGAGTTCACGCCCTCGGAGCTCAAATCGAGACTGCACGAATTTTCAAGAAACGACAAATAAATTGATACCCTCAACTACTTTTTGACGGAGAATACGGAAGGCAGCTTATGGAAGAAGACACCCAGAAGAACCTTGGACCTTTGAAATCACTTGTCGGAACATGGGAAGGCACGACGGGTAACGATGTCGCGCCGTCCGATGACCGCGGGACGGAAGAGAACAACTACAGGGAGCGCATAGTATTTGAGCCGACGGGCCTGACGGCCAATCACGAACAAGAACTGTACGGATTGAGATATCACATGCAGGCATGGCGGATAGACGAAAGCGATCCCTTCCATGACGAGATCGGGTACTGGTTGTGGGACTCGAAAGCGAAGCAGGTTTTCAAGTGCTTTACAATTCCGAGGGGAATGGCAGTGGTCGCGGGCGGGGCCGTTCCGGCAGACGCGAAGCATTTCACACTCACAGCAAAGCTCGGTGATTCCGAGTACGGAATTTCTTCGAACCCGTTTCTCGATCGCGAGTTCAGGACGGTGAAATTCGAACTCGATATGACCTTCAACGACGACGGTAGCTTCACTTACGAGCAGGTGACGGCCATTCAGATCAAAGGCAAACCAGGCCTGTTCGAACACAGGGACAAAAACACACTGAGCCGCAAACACCGCTGACACTTTAGTCCCCGCTTGTTTGCCGGACTCCGGTCCTGTTTCAAGAGTTAAAGTCGCCACGGGACCTTCCACCGCAGGGAACCGGATAATCCGGGGGGATGTTCTTGACGCTATATCCTGCTGTCAGCACATGAGCCTTCCTCAAGGCGACTGTTATGTCCTGTGCTGCTAATGAAAGGGGGGAATTCGGAGCCCCTTTGGAAGAAGGGAAAGATGCAGAAGAACCAGTTGGCGGATAGGGACGATCTGCCTAATGTACTGCAGAGCGAGGAAAATTGTCGCGGACCTCTTCCGGGATGGCTATCTTCGGAATTAACGGGCTCAGGCTCATGCTCCCTTCCGACGCTTCTCTACCTTATCCCGTCTAAGATCCGGGCCTTGGTCAACACACCTTCCTGTTCAAATCCACGGAGTTCTTATTGGATTGGGCAATAACCTTGTGTGACTCACACGGGATTGAATATCGTTTTCCCGCGTCCCGGGACGTTTCCTCTCAACTAACAAAATGTTCCGGCAAAAGACGGCCGGATTTCCATATACATGCAAGGAGACTTCAATGTTCAAAATTCTACTGGCTTGCGCAATCACCATCTCTGTTCTTCCCGCAGCTTTAATTGCCCAGAGCGGAGGTGACCCTCTTAACTGGACCGCCCCGATAAAAGCACAATCTGATAATATATTCACCATGTGGACGCAGACCGACGGCGGGTCGATCGTGACCCATCGCCAGGCTTACAGCTTTATCCTGAACTCCGATTCTCTTTCTGTTTCCAGCAGGCTGGACTCCACCTCGGATCACTCTAACGATCCGACCTCAGTCGCCCCCAGCGGACAGGTTGATGTCGCAGCCGGTTACTTCACGCACAGTGTTTTCGAAAACGTCGTCGGCGCATACGTAACCGCTTCTCAGACTATTCGGCTCGTAATACCTCATTTCGATTCGACTTCGAACATGTGGTCAACATCCACGGTGATGGATCTTCCCGACACTGTAATCCCGGTGTCTCAGACTGGCAACGAAAGCGGGGAGGAAGCGAGGATATATGTAAGGACCGGAGATTTTCTAGGTAATGGTCTCGACCAGTTTGCACTTGCGTATATAGGATACGACTCGACTATTCACATTCAGGTGTACTCGGTGGACAGCAATCTGAATCCACATTTGATTGCTTCGGTCAACGACGAAAAAGTCACCGTAAACGTTCTTCTCTCGAAATTCTCAATCGCTTCGGGCGACCTGAATGGAGATGGGAAAGATGTGATCATTCTCAACTTTGCGGAGGGGAGCTATGATGGTGCAGGGGATTGGGGAGTGTACACCAAACTATATGAACTTGATAAGAACACTTTAGTACCGAAGGCGAGACAACTGGTTTTCGATCAGCAGGGAACTGCGTCCGGCGTCTCAAGGATCAACTTCGGTGCTGCTGTCGGCCGTTTCAACGACGATCCCGACAGTACGATGGCTTTCGGAATCGAGGCATGGGTTGACGGTGCTAGTTCTTCCCCTGAAGCTTATGATTATTTGTTTATGCTAAAGGCATCACAAAACCTCGACACGTTGAGCTACGATACTTCAGAGATTCACGAAAGTAATATAAGCACAATTTCGGCACAGAGCCCTTTTTGTATTACCTCCGGCGACCTGAACGGCGACGGATATGATGAGGTAGTAACCATGGATGCTGCTGGATGGGCAGTATGGTCTGTGGACGATTCGATGGCATTGCACGTTCGTAACGACGGCCTCGGCGGGTACGGTGAATATGATGCAATACTGAGCCATGATTTCATCTCAGTCGGAGACCTCGATCAGAGTGGACACGATGAACTTGTAATCGAACAGGATATTTACGCGATCGGCTCGCAACGTTTCAGACTGACCGCACTTTCTTTTTCACAAGATTTGACCAGGGATTCAGTTCTCGCTGTCGAGACTCTTCCTTACTCCTCGTATAATACAAGTAGTGCTTATCAAACTGCAAGTACACTCTTCCATTTTGCACTTGTTCTCGGCAATTTCGACGGCCGTTCCTTCACTATCGGCGCGCCCCAGGAATTTACCGAATCGAATGTCGTGCAGCCGCTCGTCATTCTGAACGCGCCGCCGGTGGAGTTCGATGTGTTCAACGGTAAATCATATGACCTTGACAATTGCTTCAACGGCAACGAAAGCAGCTGCCCACTCTCGGCAAGCTATACGGTTTCCTCGGATACGAATGTGACCATAGAGACGAACATTCATAAAGACTTCGGAGTGGGGCGAGGAGTCGACCTTCAGGGCAAACTGGACGCAGATCCGGCAGGTTTTGGACTTCAAACAGACTTCGAAATCAAATTGGTAAGCACACTTGGGGGCAGCTTTGACCAGGGGAGCAACATTCAAGAGACCTATCACATATCGAACACCGTGCAGACAGAGGACGACGACGAGATATTTGCGACGGTTTCCTCATACAATTTATGGCAATACCCCGTCTACCAGGGAACCGATCCCACGCCTTATAACTATTTCCTGATAGCCAAACCGAAAAGCGTTTCGGACCAGTGGTTTCCGAGCAAGAGCTACAATGCGAACGGTTACGTCCCGAACCACGAAGTGGGTAACGTACTCTCATATGACAGCCTGAACGACAACCTCGACGTCGCGCAGAATTTTCTACCTGTCTACGAGGCCCCCTCGTACACAGTATCCGGAACAAGTGGCGGAACCTTTGAGTTGACAAAGACCACCTCCACCACAAACAATACCTCCCAGACATGGAGTGACCAGACTGATTTCAAAGTCAATCTCGCGGGTGGGCTGGTACAGGCCAACTTTGACAATTCAAATATGAGTACACAGTCAGAAACCGTTTCGAAGTCGATAAATTTTCAGGTGAACATCGGGGGGGTACAGGACAGCCTCATTGAGTCGGCCGGTTACGTAGTCACGCCGTATGTATATCGTGCGAACGACGGCGCCTTCGTTCTCAACTATGCCGTCGATCCCATACTATCCTCCCCAGGCAGCCCCCCGAGCTGGTGGCAGCTGCATTACGGCACCTATCCGGACCTGACATTTGTGCTGCCATGGTTCTATGATCCGCAGAAAGGTATCTACCTCAC
>JBJKPC010000007.1:0-13297 GCA_046706745.1 Candidatus Kryptoniota bacterium | reverse complement strand
ACTTTCTCGCTTTTTTTGTTAAATTTATTAGCTCAAAATGCATAATGCTGGCGTAGCTCAGTTGGTAGAGCAGCTGACTTGTAATCAGCAGGTCGGGGGTTCAAATCCCTTCGCCAGCTCGGCTACGTGCTTAGACGAGTGTGCATTCGGGCGGACGCCGGAGTTGGAGAGCCGGGGCGGACTGTAAATCCGTTGGCTTACGCCTTAGAGGGTTCGAATCCCCCGCCGCCCACCGCTTGTTCGTTGATCTTTGCTAGCCAGGAACCGAGCGCGTGAAATAAGTCTGAAGTTTCTATTCTTTCTAACGGTGAGGTGTGCCCGGAAGTCCGCGAAGTTATTTCGCCCGGGATCCCGTTCGCATCAGATAGCCTAATCGGGCCGCGCGGAAGGCTTGCTTGGAGAAGTTCTCTTGTGACGCGAAGCTGGTTGCGGGAGTAACGTAGTTGGTAGAGTCATCCCGCAAAGCGGGATTGGTCGCGGGTTCGCGACAAACCTGCCGATTGACAAGTATGAGTTGAAATGCGGGAGTAACGTAGTTGGTAGAGTCATCCCGCAAAGCGGGATTGGTCGCGGGTTCGCGACAAACCTGCCGATTGACAAGTATGAGTTGAAATGCGGGAGTAACTCAGTTGGTAGAGTCACAGCCTTCCAAGCTGTTGGTCGCGGGTTCGAGTCCCGTCTCCCGCTCTTGTTGCAGAGGCTGTTTGGCGGAAGCATCGGAGTCTGACGCCTGTTCCGCCAAGCACGGTCGGCAACTTTCTTTCTAAAAGCTGTATCCGCTCACGTAGCTCAGCTGGTAGAGCAACGCCTTGGTAAGGCGTAGGTCACGGGTTCAAGTCCCGTCGTGAGCTCGCACCATCTCCGGCGATCTCAAGGATGAATGGTGCCTAACATGAGGAATGGTTATGAGAGATATCATCACGCTTGAGTGTACTGTTTGCAAGCACCGCAACTATACGACGACCAAGAACAAGCGAAAGCAATCGGGTAGAGTCGAATACAAGAAGTACTGCCGGTTTTGCAATAAACACACGCCTCACAAGGAGACGAGATAAGAATCCCTAATTTTGAATTCCGGATTTTGAATTGAGGTTCTCCTGTTGGGAATTGAGGATCCAAGATACGGAACGCGCGAAATGAGATACGTCAGTAGCTCAATTGGTAGAGCAGCGGTCTCCAAAACCGCAGGTTGGGGGTTCGAGTCCCTCCTGACGTGCAGAATAAAGGACATGATATCATGAGAGACAAGATTATAGGTTTTTTTGACGACGTCGTCAAGGAAATGAAGAAGGTGACCTGGCCGACTAAAGATGAGTTGAAAGATTTCACAGCCGTCGTTTTGGTGGCAACTCTGATTATGGCAGTGTTTATCTACGCCGTCGACACGATAGTGAATGTCGCGTTAAGGACGATATTATGAGCGACGAACCGGTCGAGAAAAAAGAATCTGCTGAACCGGCGAAGGTGTCGACGAAACGGTGGTATGTTGTGCGCACTTATTCCGGCCAGGAAAACAAGGCAGTGGCATACCTCGACAGTCAGCTGAAGGAGTCGGATCTGCACGAAAAGTTCGGCGAGATTGTTATTCCCACCGAGAAGGTTCCGACCATCAGCGAGTCCGGCAAGCGAAAGGTTAAAACGCGCAACTTTATGCCGGGATATGTGATGATCGAAGCCGAGATGGATGAGCGCGTTAAGGGCTTCATCCTTGGCGTGCCGTCGATAATCAGTTTCGTCGGCCCAAAAGGCGACCCGAGTCCCCTGCGACCGGACGAAGTCGTAAGGATGAAGGGGAGAATCGATGAGCGTGAAGAACGGCAGGTCATGGAAGTACCCTTCAAGCAGGGTGACAAGGTGAAGGTAATCAGCGGACCGTTTTCGACGTTCAAGGGCGAGGTATCGGAGGTAAACGAAGACCGAATGAAGCTGAAGGTCACTGTGACAATCTTCGGCCGTCCTACTCCGGTCGAACTGAGTTTTACAGAAGTTGAATTAGAAAGATAACCAGGTGAACAATGGCTAAGAAAGTTAGCGGTTTTGTGAAGTTGCAGATTCCTGCCGGACAGGCGACTCCGGCGCCCCCTGTCGGCCCGGCGCTCGGTCAGAAAGGCGTGAACATAATGGAGTTCTGCAAGCAGTTTAATGCCCGCACGCAGGACAAGCAGGGACTTATAATCCCGGTAGTCATAACCGTGTATTCGGACAAGTCGTTCACGTTCATCACCAAGACCCCTCCCGCTTCAGTGCTTCTTGTAAAGGAAGCGAAGATAGAGAAAGGTTCTGGCGAGCCTAACAGGGTGAAAGTCGCAAAGGTCTCGAAGGAGCAGGTCAGGAAGATAGCGGAACTCAAGATGCCGGACCTCAATGCTAATGACGTCGAGGCTGCGGCGAGAATGGTTGCCGGTACTGCGCGCAGCATGGGAATATTGGTCGAAGACTAAAAGAAGAGTTTACAAAGATGAAACAGAGCAAGCGAGTAAGAGAGATCGGGAAACTTGTGGATAGAACCAAAGAGTACACTATCGAAGATGCGGTGGAGAAGGTGAAAGAGACCGCTAAAGCGAAGTTCGACGAAAGCATCGACATAGCGGTGCGGCTGGGTGTGGATCCGCGCCATGCGGACCAGGCGGTCAGAGGCACCGTTTCGCTTCCCCACGGAATTGGAAAGATCGTTCGTGTGCTCGTCCTTGCAAAGCAGGCCCAGAGACAAGAGGATGCCAGGCAGGCAGGAGCGGACCACGTCGGATTTGAAGACTACCTGAAGAGACTTCAGGAAGGCTGGTCTGACGTGGACGTTATCGTGGCAACGCCTGACGTTATGTCGGATGTGGGAAGGCTGGGTAAGGTTCTCGGTCCCAAGGGGCTGATGCCAAATCCAAAGAGCGGCACGGTTACTCCGGATGTTTCCAAGGCGGTAACTGAAATCAAGGCCGGAAAGATCGAATTCAGAGTAGACAAAGCCGGCAATGTCCATGCGATCGTAGGAAAGGCTTCTTTCGATAAACAGAAGCTTGTGGACAATGTGAACTCCTTCATCGCCGCTATCAATCGACTGAAGCCGTCTTCCGCAAAAGGACAGTATATAAAGAATGTCGCGATTTCAACCTCCATGGGTCCGTCTGTGAGGATAGACAAATCGCTTGCTGCAGGAATACACTGAGTTTACGCACCTGCGCCCTGGGCGCATCAGCTTGACTTGTCGAGGCGTCGACTTTCGGCTGAAAATGCTTCTAAGCCGTCCCGGAGTCCTACCCTCCGGAACAGTCAATTTGTCAAACATCTGAGGAAAAGATGAAAAGGAATGAAAAGGAACAGGTCGTCGCCGATGTGGCGGAGCTGATCTCCAATTCAAGCAGCCTTTTCTTCACGGACTTCGCGGGAATGACCGTTGCGGAAAGCAGTGACCTCCGCCGTGAATTCCGCAAGAGCGGTGTGAAGTACCGGGTTGTTAAGAATACCCTGATAAAGAAAGCAATGGCACCATCTGCGCCGGATGAATCGGCTTTCCAATACTTGGTCGGCCAGACTGGAATTGCTTTTGGACTGGATGACCCGATCGCACCGGCGAAAGTTTTGAAGAAGTTCTTCGACAAGAACAAGAAACCGACGACAAAGGCCTTTATCATAGAGAAGCAGGTCTTTGCCGGCGATAGGCTTAATGAATTTGCGAGCATGCTTTCCAAGCCTGAATTAATCAGTGCCATTATGGGCAGCTTGGATGCGCCGATTTCGGGAATTGCCGGATCGGTATCGGCCGTAATGCGAGACCTGGTCGGAGTGCTGGATGCGCTGGAAAAGAAACTCCCCGCGCAGGCCTCCTAGAACGGAAATAGAATTTCAAAAGGAGAAATAAGAAATGTCTGAAGTAGTTCAAGAATTAGTGGATAAGATAAGCAAACTGACCCTCTTAGAAGCATCTGAGTTGAAGAAAGCGCTGGAGGAGAAGTTTGGCGTCTCTGCTGCGGCACCTGTTATGATTGCCGGCGCGGCAGCCGGGGCAGGAGCCGGCGCGGCACCTGCAGCCGAAGAGAAGACCGAATTCGACGTAAATCTCGTCGCTGCCGGGGCGCAGAAGATAAACGTCATTAAGGTGGTCCGTGCGGCTACCGGTCTCGGCTTGAAAGAGGCCAAAGATCTGGTCGACGGTGCACCGAAAGTCGTCAAAGAGGCGCTGTCCAAAGCCGATGCGGAGAAGTTGAAGAAAGAATTGGAAGAGGCTGGAGCAACTGTCGAGCTGAAGTAGACGAACTTTAGCGGGCAATTGAACGTTTCCAGCAGTAGTGAAAAGAGCCAATTTCGTAATCCGTCCCGAGAGCAGTCGGGACGGATTACTGTTATTTTTATGGGATGCGCCTGCTACTCATTTCTCTCTTCGAATAACTATAAAGGAGTGTGATTACGTTGAAGAACGGCAATTCTAATGGGCAGGATTTAGCGCGTATTAGCTTCGCAAAGATTCCTCAGAAGGTAGACTATCCCGACTTACTCGATGTTCAGATCCAGTCGTTCAAGAAGTTTCTCCAGGAAGACATCCTTCCGAAGAGAAGAAAAGCGACGGGACTGCAGGGAGTATTTCAGGTCAATTTCCCTGTCTATGACAACAAGGAGCATTTTGCGCTCGATTTTGTCGAGTACAGTATCGAGAAACCGCGCTATGGAGTGGATGAGTGTATCGAAAAGGGATTAACCTACTCGGTTACCTTGAAGGCCAAACTTCGCCTCGCAAGCAAAGACCCGGATCCGGGAAAGGAAGGATTCATGGAGGCGAAAGAGCAGGAGGTCTATCTGGGCTCGATTCCCTACATGACCGGCCGAGCCACCTTCATAATTAATGGTGCGGAACGCGTTGTGGTTAGCCAGCTGCACAGGTCCCCAGGGGTGTTCTTCGTAGAAACTCAGCATCCCAACGGAGCGAGGATCTGGAGCTCGCGCGTGATACCGATGAGGGGCGCCTGGCTCGAGTTTACTACCGACATAAACAACATTCTGTGGGTCTACATAGACCGGAAGAAGAAGTTCTACGCGACCACTCTCCTTCGGGCGCTTGGATACGAGAAGAACGAAGACATACTCGAACTGTTTCAGCAGGTCGAGGAGGTAAATCCGGCGAAGTTCGAGACCGAACAGCTTATCGGACGGAGACTGGCGGCAGATGTCGTGGATACCAAGACCGGTGAAATCATTATCGACACGGCGGACCTTTCGATGGAGGAACTGAAGCTGACCGAAGAAAACGTAGAGCTTATCAAGAGCTCCAACGTTAAGAAAATCCGGCTGCTGAAGACCACTCGCAAGGGTGACGACCCTATGTTGTTGCATACGATAAGGGCGGATTCTACAAGCTCCAGCGAAGGTGCACTGAAGAAAATTTACGAAGAGCTCAGATCGATTGAAGCCCAGGATATGGAGACTGCTCGCGGACTCCTCGAGAAAATGTTCTTCAGTGAAAAGCGGTACGACCTGGGGAACGTCGGTCGGTACAGGATGAATGCGAAGCTGTCGCTTGAAATACCTACGACCACTACAGTTCTCACCAAGGAAGACATCGTAGCTATAATAGATTATATGCTGAAGCTGCGCCGTGAGGAGGGTCAGATCGACGACATCGATCATCTCGGGAACAGGCGCGTCAAAACGGTCGGCGAACAGCTTGAGTCGCAGTTCAACCTTGCTCTTACGAGGATGGTCAGGAACGTCAAAGAGCGGATGAACATCCATGACGAGGAAAATTTCACGCCGCAGGGCCTAGTAAATGCGAGAGTGATTACGACGGTCCTCAACTCTTTCTTCGGAACGAGCCAGTTATCGCAGTTTATGGACCAAACTAACCCGCTTGCCGAGATGACGCACAAACGCAGGATGAGCGCTCTCGGACCGGGCGGTCTTACCAGAGAGCGTGCGGGTTTTGAGGTGCGCGACGTCCACTATACACACTACGGCCGTCTCTGTCCCATCGAGACGCCTGAGGGGCCCAACATCGGCCTCATCTCGTCGCTTGCCGTGCACGGAAGAGTGAACGACTTCGGCTTCATCGAGACGCCATATTTTAAAGTGGTCAACGGTGTCGCTACGGAGGAAATAGTTTTTCTCGGTGCAGCCCAGGAAGACGAGTACAAGATTGCCCAGGCAAATACCGAGGTCGACGAAAAGGGAAGGATCATTGGGGAGCGCGTCCGCGCGAGGTATCATGGCGATTTCATACTCGAAAAGCCGTCCGAAATCCACTTCATGGATATTGCGACGAACCAGATCGTCAGTCCGGCCGCGGCGATGATACCGTTTCTCGAACACGACGACGCGAACCGTGCACTTATGGGTGCCAACATGCAGCGCCAGGCGGTTCCGCTTATCGCCAATGAAGCTCCCGTGGTCGGCACCGGTATGGAACACAAGATCGCAATGGACTCCAGGACCCTCGTCATCGCAGAACATGACGGCGTTGTCCAGGAAGTCGACGGAAGCCATCTCATTGTCAAATATGATATTAACGAGAGGTCGGATGAGGTCGTTGCGAGCTTTGAGGATCTCAGAACTGCCGAATACAAGTTGCGAAAGTTTTTCAGGACCAACCAGGATACTACTGTCAACCAGAAGCCGCTGGTCAAAGTAGGGCAGCGGTTCAAGAAGGGCGACGTACTTGCGGACGGCTGCTCAACCGATAACGGCGAGCTCGCGCTCGGAAGGAATGTGTTAGTGGCCTTCATGCCGTGGCACGGCTACAACTTTGAAGATGCGGTCATAGTAAGCGAGGATCTGGTTGCACACGACGCTTTCACTTCCATCCATATCCAATCGCTCGAGACGAGCGTGCGAGATACGAAACGGGGAGAGGAGGAGCTGACTCGCGACATACCGAACGTCTCCGAGGAAATGACAAAGGACCTCGACGACAACGGTACTATAAGGGTCGGCGCCGAGGTTGTTGAGAACGACATCCTCGTCGGGAAGATCACACCCAAGGGGGAAACTGACGTGACCCCGGAAGAGAAACTTCTCCGGGCGATATTTGGAGACAAAGCAGGCGACGTGAAGGACGCTTCGCTCAAGGCCCCTCCCGGAATGCGCGGAGTGGTCATCGACACGAAGCTGTTTTCGAGAAAGAAGAAGGACGCCGAATCGAAGAAGGAAGAGAAAAAGAGACTTGAGGAGATCGAAAAATGGCTCAAAGCCGCAAAGAGTGAGGTACAGGCAAAACTCATCGATAAGCTGGCCGGTCTTCTCGAAGATGAGGTCTCGGCCGGCATTCGCGGAAGGGACGGTTCGGTTGTGATAAGGAGCGGAACGTCGCTCAAGAGAGAGACCTTCCAAAAGATCGACGATCTGGAAAAGCTCGACTTCAGCGAGCCTTGGGTCGAGAACGCAAGGAAGAACAGACTGATCGAACAGATATACAAGAATTATCATGCGCGGGTTCTTGATCTCGAAGAAGAAGCCCGGCGTGAACGGAACAAGGCTATTACAGGCGACGAACTTCCGCCCGGCATAGTGCAACTGGCGAAGGTTTACGTGGCCTCGAAGAGAAAACTTCAGGTCGGAGACAAAATGGCCGGAAGGCATGGAAACAAGGGGGTCGTCTCGATTGTGGTCCCAAAAGAAGACATGCCTTTCCTTCCGGACGGGACTCCCGTCGAGATGGTGCTGAACCCTCTGGGCGTTCCGTCTCGTATGAATATTGGCCAGCTTTATGAGACTGCGCTGGGCTGGGCCGCCAAGAAACTTGGCGTCAAGTACGCATCGCCCATATTCGACGGCGCAACCTGGGAAGAGGTGGCCGAGGAGCTTCGCAAGGCCGGGTTAGGCGACAATGCCAAAACGACCTTGGTCGACGGCAGGAGTGGAGATGTATTTTCCAACCAGGTTACGGTCGGCTATATGTATATGATGAAACTTGACCACCTCGTCGAGGACAAGATTCACGCCCGTTCAACCGGACAATACTCCCTGATCACCCAGCAGCCGCTTGGAGGTAAAGCTCAATTCGGGGGACAGCGTTTCGGCGAGATGGAGGTCTGGGCGCTCGAGGCGTACGGTGCGTCGCATGTCCTGCAGGAAATGCTGACCGTCAAGAGCGACGACGTGCCGGGAAGGTCGAAGCTTTTCGAATCTCTTGTCAAAGGAGACAACACTCCGGAACCCGGAATACCCGAAGCATTCAGCGTGCTCGTACGTGAACTCCAGGGCCTCGGGCTGGAAGTTAAAGTGATGCACGACGGGGAATTTACCCGTAGTGATAGCCGGAAGTAGAGACTTTGTGGTCCCGATCAGCCCAGGGCTGGTCGGGAGTGTCATAAAAATTGGAGGTTTTCTTAATGCCTAGCATGGATTTTCGCCGCGACTTACAACAGACCCGCAAGGTCGTTACGGCTATTCGCATAAGCCTTGCTTCTCCCGATTCAATTATCGATCGCTCGCACGGTGAAGTTACGAAACCCGAGACGATCAACTACAGGTCGTACCGTCCGGAGAAAGACGGTCTCTTTTGCGAGAAGATATTCGGGCCTGTGAGAGACTGGGAATGTCATTGCGGCAAGTATAAAAAGATAAGATATAAAGGAATTGTCTGCGACCGCTGCGGCGTCGAGGTGACGCAGAAAAGCGTCCGGCGTGAACGAATGGGACATATTACACTGGCAACGCCGGTGGTCCACATCTGGTACCTGCGGTCACTGCCGAGCAAGATCGGCAACCTGCTTGGAATGTCGACGAAAGAACTCGAGAAGGTAGTTTATTACGAATCGTACGTCGTGGTACAGCCCGGCGCTGCGACGGACTTGAAGGAGCGGCAGCTCCTGACTGAAGAGGAATATTACGAACTCCAGGAAAAGTTCCCCCATAACAGCGAACTCGACGACTCTGACGGCCGGAAAGTCGTAATCAAGATCGGCGGCGAGGCCATAAAAGAGATGCTGAAAAGAGTGGATGTCGATGCACTCGCTGAGGCTCTTCGGACAGGTGCAAGGACGGAAAGGTCCGAGCAGAAGAGAATCGATCTTCTCAAAAGGCTTAAGGTCGCAGAGGCGTTCCGTAGCCGCGAGGGCGATGAATTCATAAACAAGCCCGAGTGGATGGTGTTGGAAGTGATCCCGGTTATCCCGCCGGAACTTCGACCGCTTGTCCCGCTTGAAGGCGGGCGGTTCGCCACGAGCGATTTGAATGATCTTTACCGCCGGGTTATCATTCGGAACAACCGCCTGAAAAGACTTATCGACATAAAGGCTCCCGAAGTCATCCTGCGCAACGAGAAGAGAATGCTGCAGGAGGCCGTCGATGCTTTGCTCGACAATAGCCGCAGAATCAGCGCCGTGAATTCCGATAGCCAGCGCGCTTTGAAATCTCTTTCGGACGTGCTCAAGGGGAAACAGGGACGATTCCGTCAGAACCTCCTCGGTAAGCGCGTCGATTACAGCGGCAGATCGGTTATCGTCGTCGGCCCGGAGCTTAAATTGCATCAATGCGGGCTCCCGAAGGATATGGCGGTCGAGCTTTTTAAGCCGATGATAATCAGAAAACTTCTCGAGCGCGGCGAAGCGAAGACTGCGAAGACAGCGAGAAGACTTGTCGACAGGAAGGTGAAGGAAGTCTGGGAGGTCCTCCCATCGATCGTCGAAGGGCATCCGGTGATGCTAAACCGTGCGCCTACGCTTCACAGGCTGGGGATCCAGGCATTTCAGCCGGTCCTTGTCGATGCGAGGGCGATTAAGCTTCATCCACTCGTCTGTACGGCCTTTAATGCGGATTTTGACGGCGACCAGATGGCCGTTCATGTTCCTCTTTCTTACGAGGCTCAGCTTGAAGCAAGAATACTCATGCTTTCGAGCCACAACCTTCTCTCCCCTGCCCATGGCAAGCCGATCGTTCACCCGACTCAGGATATGGTTCTCGGGTTGTATTACTTGACCAAGGTCAAAAAGAACAACGGCGAACCGATGAAGCACTATTCGTCGGTCGATGAGATCCGAATGGCAATGGAGCTGCAGAAGGCGTCCCCTCATGAGATTATCAAGTTCAAGGTGGGCGGCGAGTTTATCGAAACTACGATGGGCAGAGTAATCTTCAATGAGATTGTACCCGAAGAGCTCGGCTATATCAACGAGGTGCTCACCAAAAGCAAGCTGATCTCTATCATCGCGGAATCGTACAAGAAAGCCGGGCCTCTGAAGACTTCGAAATTCCTCGACGATCTGAAAGACCTCGGATTCGAGAACGCTACGGCAGCCGGCCTCTCGATCAACGTCAACGATGTCATTATTCCCGACGTCAAAAGGAAGTTTATCGACATCTCCGAACGTGAAGTCAAGGAAATTGAAGCGAGTTATGAAGGCGGATTCATAACTGCCGGAGAGAGGTACAACAAGATTATCGACGTCTGGCAGAGGGCGACGAACCTTGTCAGCGATGCCGCTTACAAGACCCTTTCGGCGTCCAAGGACGGTTTCAACTCAATATGGATGATGTTGGATTCTGGAGCCCGCGGCTCGAAAGACCAGGTAAAACAACTCGCAGCAATGCGCGGTCTGATGGCCAAGCCGCAGAAATCTCTTACCGGCCAGGTCGGAGATCTTATCGAGAACCCTATTATCGCGAACTTCCGGGAGGGCTTGTCTATACTTGAGTACTTCATCTCGACGCACGGTGCAAGGAAAGGACTGGCGGATACGGCGTTGAAGACTGCCGACGCCGGCTACCTCACGAGAAGGCTGGTTGACGTTTCTCAAGACGTCGTTATCGCAAGTGAGGACTGCGGAACCATCCGTGGAATATCGGTCAGTGCCATTAAGGACGGCGAGCGCGTGCAGGAGACTCTGGTCGAACGTATCCTCGGGCGTGTTGCACTCTATGACGTTATAGATCCGATTTCCAACGAGGTGATAGTGAAGGCCAGCGAGGAGATCACCGAGGACCTTGCGGAGAAGATCGCAAACACTGCGATCGATAGCGTCGACATTCGTTCCGTGTTGACATGTGAAGCGCCGCGTGGCGTGTGTGCCAAGTGCTACGGCAGAAACCTCGCGACCGGGAAGATGGTCGAGATCGGGGATGCAGTAGGCATAATAGCCGCCCAGAGCATCGGCGAACCCGGAACCCAGCTGACCTTGCGCACATTCCACACTGGAGGAACTGCGAGCATCGAGTCGCAGGAATCCAACGTTATCTCTCCCGCGGACGGCAAATTGAAATTTGAGAACATGCATCCTTTGGTCGACTATGTGAACAGGACGACCGGCAAGCCGGAAAAAGTTCTGCTTGGAAGACACGGCGTCATACAGATACTGGACAGTGATAATCGTGCGATCAAGAAGATGGATGTGCCGCAGGGCGCTCATATCCTCCTTTCCGAAGGCGATGTCGTAAAGAAAGCCGACCTTGTCTACCAGTGGGATCCCTATAACACGCTCATTCTTACCGAGTTCGCTGGGAAAATCAAATGGGTGGACCTCAAGAAAGATGTGACCTACCGCGAACAGACCGACGAGCAGACCGGTCAGGTGGAGAAAGTCGTTATCGAAAGTGTCGACAAGAATGTAACCCCGTCGCTCGAGGTTGTGCACAGCGCGAAGACCAAGCGCACGTACAATCTTCCGGTGGGAGCGCACATAGTGGTTGAAGACGGTGAAGAAGTACAATCGGGCGAGACTCTCGGAAAGAAACCGAAAGAGCTTTCCCGCGTGCGCGATGTTACTACCGGTCTTCCGAGGGTGCAGGAGTTGTTCGAAGCGCGTGCGCCCCAGGATCCTGCCCGAGTCAGTGAGATCGACGGCTATATCAGCTTCGGCGGGCAGTCGAGAGGGACCAAAGAGGTCATTGTCACCAGTGCCGACGGCAAGGACAGAAAGACTTACAAGGTGTCCTTGCGCCAGCATATCCTGGTACAGGAAAATGATTTCGTGATTGCCGGTGAGCGATTGACAGACGGTCCGATTGATCCTCACGACATCCTGAGAATCAAGGGCCCAGCAGATGTGCAGAAGTATCTCCTCGATGAAATTCAGGAGGTGTACCGTCAGCAGAATGTGACGATCAACGACAAACATATCGAAGTGATCGTGCGTCAGATGTTCCAGAGAGTCCGGGTCGTGGACTCCGGTGACACGCCCTTCCTTGAAGGCGACATAGTCGATGTTCACAGGATCAGGGAAGAAAACGGTTCTATAGGCAAGAAGATCGTCGTTACGGCCAAGGGCGATTCCAAGTACAGAGTCGGTCAGATCGTCGAGAGAGCGCTCATCATGGCCAAGAATCGGGATCTCCGGCGATCCAAGAAGAAGGCGATCGAGTTCCGCGACGCCATGCCGGCAACCGCGGAGGACGTTCTGCTTGGCATTACTTCAGCTGCGCTTTCGACGGACAGCTTCATCTCCGCGGCGTCGTTCCAGGAGACGACAAAAGTGCTTACGGATGCCTCTATCGAAGGAAAGCTCGATGACCTGATCGGTTTGAAAGAGAATGTAATTATCGGTCAGTTGATTCCGGCGGGAACCGGACTGAAGAAGTACCGGGACCTGATTTTGACGGAAGAGGAAATGCTCGACAAGGCGGCAGAAGCACCGGAGGAAGTGCCGAGTCAGAAAGTCGCTTCCTGACAGGTCGCTCGATTGTAAGAAAGGGGAGAAAGAAATTTCTCCCCTTTTCGTGGCCGTATTTCTTGCTTGTTTGGCCGCCACACTTTATATTTTTATCTCTATGATAAAGGTACGTATTTCGGAGGAACACATTGCCAACAATTAATCAACTGATAAGGCAGGGGAGAAAGAAGATAATCCTCAAAGGGAAGTCCCCCGCGCTTCAGGGAAACCCGCAGAAGCGGGGAGTATGCACTCGCGTCTATACCACCACACCTAAGAAGCCGAACTCGGCTCTCCGCAAAGTAGCACGCGTTAGGTTGGTCCATGGAATAGAAGTTACGGCCTACATCCCTGGAGAGGGACATAACCTTCAAGAACACTCCATAGTCTTGATTAGGGGTGGCCGTGTTAAAGATCTTCCTGGCGTGCGTTACCACATCATAAGAGGCACTCTTGACACTGCCGGCGTTGCAGACAGAAAACAGGGCAGGTCAAAATACGGTGCTAAGAAGCCCAAAGCTTCGGCATAATCTTAACGAAAAGAGTTTAGTATGAGGAAAAAGCGCTCGGAGAGGCGTCAGGTGACCCCTGACCCAAAGTATAATGATGTGTTTTTGGCGAAGTTCGTGAACAATGTCATGTCCTCCGGTAAGAAGCACCTGGCCAGGCGGATAATGTATGACGCGTTCGACATCGTCGAGCAACGCACCAAACTGAATCCGCTCGACGTATTC
>JBJKPC010000006.1:0-24603 GCA_046706745.1 Candidatus Kryptoniota bacterium | reverse complement strand
GAACCCGGTGTCTTCAGGACTTACCGGGAGCGTCATAAAAATTGGAGGTTTCTTTAATGCCTAGCATGGATTTTCGCCGCGATTTACAACAGACCCGCAGGGTCGTTACCGCTATTCGCATCAGTCTTGCTTCTCCGGATTCGATCATAGACAGGTCACACGGCGAGGTGACCAAACCTGAGACCATTAACTACCGTTCTTACCGGCCGGAAAAAGACGGGCTATTCTGCGAGAAGATTTTCGGACCGGTGCGAGACTGGGAATGCCACTGCGGAAAGTATAAGAAGATCAGGTACAAGGGGATCGTCTGCGACCGCTGCGGCGTCGAAGTTACTCAGAAGAGCGTACGGCGCGAAAGGATGGGGCACATCACGCTCGCGACTCCGGTGGTGCATATCTGGTATCTGCGTTCACTCCCCAGCAAAATCGGGAATCTTCTCGGCATGTCGACCAAAGAACTCGAGAAGATAGTTTACTACGAAGCATACGTCGTTGTGCAGCCTGGTGCAGCTACTGAACTTAAGGAGAAACAGCTCCTTACCGAGGAGGAGTATTACGAGCTTCAGGAGAAATTCCCCCATAACAACGAGCTCGACGATTCTGACGGACGAAAGGTAATAGTCAAAATCGGCGGCGAGGCGATCAAGGAAATGCTTAAGAGGGTCGAGGTCGACTCGCTCAGCGACACGCTCAGGACTTCGGCGAGAACCGAGAGATCTGAGCGGAAGAGAATCGACCTGCTGAAGAGATTGAAAGTTGCGGAAGCCTTTCGTACAAGAGAAGGCGACGAATTTATCAACAGACCTGAATGGATGGTGCTCGAGGTTATTCCGGTTATACCGCCGGAGCTTCGTCCCCTGGTTCCCCTTGAGGGAGGCAGGTTCGCGACCAGCGACTTGAACGATCTCTACCGGCGCGTGATAATCAGGAACAACCGTTTGAAGAGGCTGATAGACATCAAGGCTCCTGAGGTAATTCTCCGAAACGAGAAAAGGATGCTCCAGGAAGCCGTTGATGCATTGCTCGACAACAGCAGACGCATCAGTGCAGTCAATTCCGACAGCCAGCGCGCGTTGAAATCGCTCTCCGACGTTTTGAAAGGAAAGCAGGGACGCTTCCGCCAGAATCTTCTCGGCAAGCGCGTCGACTACAGTGGACGCTCCGTCATTGTGGTCGGTCCCGAATTGAAGCTTCATCAGTGCGGTCTTCCGAAAGACATGGCCGTCGAACTCTTCAAGCCGATGATAATCAGAAAACTCCTTGAGCGGGGCGAGGCTAAGACCGCAAAAACTGCAAGAAGGCTTGTAGACAGGAAAGTAAAGGAAGTCTGGGAAGTCCTCCCGTCGATCGTAGACGGACACCCGGTCATGCTTAACCGCGCGCCTACTCTTCACAGGCTCGGAATACAGGCCTTTCAGCCGGTGCTCGTGGATGCACGCGCTATAAAGCTGCACCCGCTCGTCTGTAC
The DNA here is from genome assembly GCA_046706745.1 of Candidatus Kryptoniota bacterium. Taxonomy (GTDB): domain Bacteria; phylum Bacteroidota; class Ignavibacteria; order Kryptoniales; family JAKASW01; genus JAKASW01. The sequence continues at coordinate 23,135 of JBJKPC010000006.1, read as the reverse complement.
CGCTTTCAACGCAGACTTCGACGGCGACCAGATGGCCGTGCACGTCCCCCTTTCTTACGAAGCTCAGCTCGAAGCCAGGATACTCATGCTTTCGAGCCACAACCTCCTCTCGCCTGCGCACGGGAAACCGATCGTCCATCCGACACAGGATATGGTTCTGGGGCTGTACTACCTTACCAAGGTGAAGAAGGCCAGCGGCGATCAGCTGAAGCACTACTCCTCAGTAGACGAGATCCGGATGGCCATGGATCTGGGAAGACTCCCCGCCCATGAACCGATCAAGTTCAAAGTCGGAACATCATTCACCGAAACGACACCGGGTCGTGTGATATTCAATCAAATCGTCCCTGAAGAACTCGGCTTCATTAACGAAGTTCTGACGAAGAGCAAGCTTATTTCAATCATAGCCGAATCATATAAGAAGGCTGGACCGCTCAAGACGGCTGTGTTCCTCGACGATTTGAAGGACCTCGGATTCGAAAACGCCACTGCAGCGGGATTGTCCATCAACGTGAACGACGTCATCATCCCCGATGTGAAAAGGAAATTCATCGACATTTCGGATCGTGAGGTCAAGGAGATCGAAGCGAGTTATGAGGGCGGCTTCATCACTGCCGGAGAGAGATACAATAAGATAATAGACGTCTGGCAGAGAGCGACGAATCTCGTGAGCGATGCCGCCTATAAGACGCTTGCGGGATCGAAGGACGGTTTCAATTCAATCTGGATGATGCTCGACTCCGGTGCCCGAGGCTCCAAGGACCAGGTGAAGCAGCTCGCCGCCATGCGCGGACTTATGGCAAAGCCGCAGAAGTCGCTTACCGGACAGGTTGGAGACCTTATCGAGAATCCTATCATAGCGAACTTCCGAGAGGGACTCTCCATTCTGGAGTACTTCATTTCCACACACGGCGCCAGGAAAGGTCTTGCCGACACTGCTTTGAAAACGGCGGACGCAGGATATCTGACCAGAAGGCTGGTAGATGTCTCGCAGGATGTGGTAATTGCAACCGGCGACTGCGGTACCTTCCGCGGAATTTCGGTGAGCGCTATTAAAGACGGTGAGCGCGTGCAGGAGACGCTGGTCGAACGTATTCTAGGCCGCGTGGCTCTGTACGATGTTATCGATCCTCTCAGCAATGAAGTCATCGTCAAGGGCGGTGAAGAAATCACTGAGGATCTTGCCGAGAAGATTGCGAATACTGCAATCGACAGCGTTGACATTCGGTCGGTATTGACGTGCGAGGCTCCGCGCGGAGTCTGTGCGAAATGTTACGGTCGCAACCTTGCGACGGGGAAGATGGTGGAAATCGGGGATGCCGTCGGAATCATCGCTGCCCAGAGTATCGGCGAACCCGGCACTCAGCTTACACTGCGCACCTTCCATACCGGCGGCACCGCAAGCGTCGAATCGCAGGAGTCGAACGTCATAGCTCCCAGCGAAGGCAAACTGAAATTTGAAAATATGCAGCCTCTTGTCGACTATACGAACCGTACAACCGCTAAGCCCGAAAAGGTGTTGCTCGGCAGGCACGGTGTCATACAGATACTGGACAAAGACAATCGGGCCATCAAGAAGATGGACGTCCCCCAGGGAGCGCATCTTCTTCTGACTGAAGGGTCTTCGGTCAACAAGGGCGACCTGGTTTACCAGTGGGATCCTTACAACACGCTCATCCTGACGGAATTTGCCGGCAAGGTTAAATGGGTCGATCTGCGGAAAGACATCACTTACCGTGAACAAACGGATGAACAAACGGGACAGGTTGAGAAAGTAGTCATAGAGAGCGTCGACAAGAATATGACTCCATCGTTGGAAATCATTCACGGCTCGAAAGTCAAACGCACTTACAACCTTCCCGTCGGCGCGCATATAGTCGTCGAAGACGGAGAAGAGGTACAGTCCGGCGAGACGCTCGGGAAGAAGCCCAAAGAGCTCTCGCGCGTCCGCGACGTGACGACAGGTCTGCCCAGGGTGCAGGAGCTTTTCGAAGCGCGTGCGCCTCAGGACCCTGCAACCGTCAGCGAGATTGACGGGTACATAGGTTTTGGCGGACAATCCAGAGGAACTAAAGAAGTAATCGTAACGAGCTCGGACGGCAAGGACCGCAAAACTTACAAGGTCTCTTTACGGCAGCATATCCTGGTCCAGGAAAACGACTTCGTGATAGCGGGCGAGCGGCTCACGGACGGTCCGATCGACCCTCACGACATCCTTCGTATCAAGGGCCCGGCCGATGTGCAGAAGTATCTGTTGGACGAAATCCAGGAAGTCTATCGTCAGCAAAACGTCACTATCAACGATAAACACATCGAAGTGATCGTCCGGCAGATGTTCCAGAGGGTCAGAGTCGTTGATTCCGGTGACACACCCTTCCTCGAAGGCGACATCGTCGATGTTCACAGGATTCGGGAAGAGAATGGATCGATCGGCAAGAAGATCGTGGTCACTGCGAAAGGCGATTCCAAGTACAGGATCGGGCAGATCGTCGAGCGCGCGCTTGTTATGGCGAAGAACCGCGACCTGCGAAGGGCGAAGAAGAAGGTGATCGAGTTCAGAGACGCGGTTCCCGCGACGGCTGAGGATGTGCTTCTGGGAATAACCTCCGCGGCCCTCTCGACCGACAGCTTCATTTCCGCGGCATCGTTCCAGGAAACCACAAAAGTCCTCACCGATGCCTCCATTGAAGGGAAGCTGGATAACCTCATTGGCCTCAAGGAAAATGTGATAATAGGGCAGCTCATACCTGCCGGGACGGGTCTGAAGAAATTCCGCGACCTGATCCTGACTGAGGAAGAGATGCTGGATGAGGCAGAAGAGGAAGCAGAAGAGACTTCCCGTCAGAAGGTCGCTTCCTGAGATCGAACCAGCTTTGCAGGGGGAGAACGAAGTTCTCCCCCTTTTTATGTGCCTATTTCTTGCTTGTTTGGCCCAAGTCACTTATATTTTTATCTCTATGATGAAGGTAAGTATTTTGGAGGAACACGTTGCCAACGATTAACCAACTGATAAGGCAGGGGAGGAAGAAGATTCTTCTCAAAGGAAAGTCCCCCGCGCTTCAGGGAAACCCGCAAAAACGGGGCGTCTGCACCCGCGTCTATACCACCACACCTAAGAAGCCGAACTCGGCTCTCCGCAAAGTTGCACGCGTTAGGCTGGTCCATGGAATAGAAGTCACGGCTTACATCCCTGGGGAGGGGCATAATCTTCAGGAACACTCCATTGTCTTGATTAGGGGCGGCCGTGTCAAAGATCTTCCTGGCGTGCGTTACCACATCATAAGAGGCACCCTTGACACTGCCGGCGTTGCAGACAGGAAGCAGGGCAGGTCAAAATACGGTGCCAAGAAGCCCAAAGCTTCGGCATAAATTTAACAAAAAGAGTTTAGCATGAGGAAAAAACGCTCGGAGAGGCGTCAGGTTTTCCCTGACCCGAAGTATAATGACGTGTTTTTGGCGAAGTTTGTGAACAATGTGATGTCCTCGGGTAAGAAACACCTGGCCAGGAGGATATTATACGACGCTTTCGACATAGTCGAGCAACGCACTAAGCAGAATCCGCTCGACGTCTTTAGGAAGGCGCTCAATAATGTTCAACCGATCATCGAGGTCCGTGCCAGGCGAGTGGGCGGAGCCACTTACCAAGTCCCGAGCGAAGTTCGCCCAGAAAGAAGCCTTGCCCTCGGCATGCGCTGGCTGATCACGTATGCAAGAGAGCGAAAAGATAAATCGATGGCGATGAAACTGGCGGCTGAAATTATAGCGGCTTCGAACGGCGAAGGCAACGCTATCAAGAAACGCGAAGACACGCACAAAATGGCCGAGGCCAACAAGGCCTTTGCTCATTACCGTTGGTAAACATTACTGGAAGGTTATAGATAAAAGATGGCAAGAGAGTATCCGCTAGAACGAGTACGCAACATCGGGATTATGGCTCATATAGATGCCGGTAAAACAACTACGACCGAAAGAATTCTATTCTATACGGGTAAGACGCATCGCCTCGGCGAGGTCCATGACGGTGCTGCAACGATGGATTTCATGGAGCAGGAAAAAGAGAGAGGGATAACTATTACCTCCGCTGCGACAACCTGCTTCTGGAGAGATCACAGGATCAATATTATAGACACCCCCGGCCATGTGGATTTTACGGTCGAAGTGGAACGCTCGCTGCGTGTGCTTGATGGAGCTATCGCACTCTTCTGCGCCGTCGGCGGCGTCGAACCGCAATCGGAGACTGTGTGGCGCCAGGCGGACAGATACAACGTTCCCAGAATCGCCTTCGTCAACAAGATGGATCGCGTGGGAGCCGATTTTTTCAACGTCATCCAAATGATGAAGGACAGACTCAAAGCAAATGCGGTCCCGATTCAATTACCGATAGGAGAAGGCGACCTCTTTTCAGGCGTTATCGACCTCATCAAGATGAAGGCCGTGATGTACAGCGAGTCCAACCTCGGCACTACGTGGGAAGAGTATGATATTCCGCACGATCTTCAGAAGATTGCGCAGGAGTACAGGACGAAGCTGCTGGAAGCGGTGTCCGATATAGACGACACGCTGCTCGTCAAGTATCTCGACGGCAAGGAGATATCGCAGGAAGAGATCATCGCCACTATAAGAAAAGCTACGATCGAGCTGAAGATTGTGCCTGTGGCATGTGGTACGGCCTTCAAGAATAAAGGTGTCCAGCGCCTTCTCGACTGCATTGTCGATTTCCTGCCATCACCGTTGGACGTCGGCGCCACTCATGGGCATGACTCAGACGGAAAACCGATCGAGCGCCGACCCGCGGACGAGGAGAGCTTTTCGGCTCTCGCCTTCAAGATCATGGCGGATCCGTACGTCGGGAAGCTCACGTTCTTCAGAGTTTACAGCGGCACGCTCTCAGGCGGGTCGTACGTGTTTAATTCAATCACCGGGAAGAAGGAAAGAATAGGGCGTATTCTCAGAATGCACGCCAATCACCGCGAGGATATCGATACTGCTTATACGGGTGATATTGTCGCGGCAGTCGGACTCAAGAACACGAAGACGGGAGACACCCTATGTGACGAATCGGCGCTGATCGTCCTAGAAAAAATGGAGTTCCCGGAGCCGGTGATTCAGGTGGCGATCGAGCCGAAGACAAAGGCCGATCAGGAAAAGCTCGGAGATTCTCTTTTGAAGCTTACTGAGGAGGACCCAACCTTCCGTATGTCCACGAATGAAGAGACCGGCCAAACGATAGTAAGCGGAATGGGCGAGCTTCACCTCGAAATTATCGTCGACAGGTTGAAGCGTGAATTCAAGGTCGAGGCCAACGTCGGCAGGCCGCAGGTGGCTTACAAAGAGACTATCAGAAAGAAAGTTACACAAGAAGGAAAGTTCATCAGACAGTCCGGCGGACGCGGTCAGTACGGTCATGTCTGGCTGGAAATCGAGCCCAACGAAAAAGGGAAAGGGTACGAGTTCGTAAACGCCATCGTCGGGGGAGTCGTTCCGAAGGACTATATACCGGCCGTATCGGAGGGAATCCAGGAAGCGATGCAGAACGGAATACTTGCCGGTTTCCCGGTCGTCGACGTCAAGGTGAAGCTGTTCGACGGCTCTTACCACGAAGTGGATTCGAGTGAAATGGCGTTCAAGATTGCCGGGAGTATAGGTTTCAAGGAGGGGACCAAGAAGGCGGACCCAGTCCTGCTTGAACCCATGATGGACGTGGAAGTCGTTACTCCGGAAGAGTACCTCGGAGATGTTATGGGGGATCTGAACTCCCGCCGCGGCCGGATCGAAGGTATAGGTTCGAGAAGGGACGCGCAAGTCATAAGATCGGTCGTGCCGTTGGCCCAGATGTTCGGATACGCGACGTCGTTGCGTTCGATGACGCAGGGGCGCGCGATCTTCACGATGCAATTCTCTCACTATGATGAGATGCCGCGCAACATTGCGGACCAGATCGTAGAAAAGATTCGCGGCAAGGAGTCGGTGGCCGCGTGACAGGAAACTCGCCTTTCCGTTCGCCTCTATTTCTGTCGGGTCCAGTCGGTGCGAGCTTCCGACTTGTTGGGTTAAATAGTTTGAAAAAATCATAAGGAGAATTTAGATGGCAAAGGAGAAATTTGACCGCAGTAAGCCGCATATCAATGTCGGTACGATCGGGCACATCGACCACGGCAAGACGACGCTGACGTCTGCAATCACGCTCGCCTTGGCGAAGAAAGGCTGGGCGACGGCCAGAAGTTTCGACAGTATCGATAATGCACCCGAAGAGAAGGCGAGAGGTATAACGATTGCTACTGCGCACGTCGAATACCAGACCGCGACCAGGCACTACGCACATGTGGACTGCCCCGGTCATGCGGACTATATAAAGAATATGATTACCGGCGCCGCCCAGATGGATGGCGCTATCCTCGTAGTCGCCGCCAACGACGGTCCTATGCCGCAGACACGTGAGCATATCCTCCTTGCTTATCAGGTCGGGGTGCCGAAAATCGTGGTCTATATCAATAAGGTAGACATGGTGGACGATCCTGAGCTCCTCGAGCTCGTTGAAGTTGAGGTCCGCGATCTTCTCAAAAAGTACAACTTCCCCGGCGACGAGATACCTATCGTTCGTGGAAGTGCCCTGCAGGCTATGGAAGCGGGAAATGATCCCAATGCTACTGCGGACGATCCGCGCCTCAAGAGCATCTTCGAGCTGATGAATGCCGTCGACACGTATATTCCGCTTCCCCAGCGCGACGTCGACAAGCCCTTTATCATGCCGATTGAAGACGTGTTTACGATTACCGGCCGTGGTACTGTCGGAACGGGGCGTGTAGAGCGCGGAAAAGTCAAGGTCGGCGAGGAGATCGAGATTATCGGTCTCGGTGCCCACAAGAAGGCGGTCGTCACCGGACTCGAGATGTTCAGGAAAGAGCTTGACGAAGGAATGGCGGGCGACAATATCGGCGCACTTCTGCGCGGCGTGGACAAGGAAGAACTTGAACGCGGAATGGTGCTTGCCAAACCCGGATCAATTACTCCTCATACGAAGTTTATCGCACAGGTTTATGTGCTCAGCAAGGAAGAAGGCGGACGTCACACACCGTTCTTCAAGGGCTATAGACCCCAGTTCTACTTCCGCACGACCGACGTTACCGGATCCGTGACTGAGTTCCCTGAGGGGACTGAGATGGTTATGCCCGGTGACAATGTGGATAATCTCCGGATCGAGCTCATTACCCCGATCGCGATGGAAGAGGGCCTGCGCTTTGCCATCCGCGAAGGTGGCCATACGGTGGGCGCCGGCGTAGTAACCAAGATCGTAGAGTAGGAATAACGCATGTCGTTTCCCTGCTTTAACGGTGACAAAATTATAGAAGTGAGGTAAGCTGTGGCTGGTCAGACTATCAGGATAAAGTTGAAATCCTATGATCATGCTCTGATTGATAAATCGGCAGAGAAGATTGTCAGAACGATAAAATCGACGGGGGCAATTGTCTCCGGGCCGATTCCGCTTCCGACAAAGAAGACGATTTACACAGTCCTCAGATCCCCGCACGTTGACAAGCGCAGCCGGGAACAGTTCGAGCTTCGGCAACACAAACGCTTGATATACATCTACAACGCGTCGTCGAAGTCGGTGGACTCTTTAACCAAACTCGATCTTCCTGCCGGAGTTGATGTGGAAATGAAGGTCTGATTTCAAAATCCCGGATTTTAAATGTCGAATTGGGACAATTTAAAACAGTCGCGATTACCAAGTTGCGTGTAGTTAAGAATTGAGAATAAAAAAATTGAGAATTGTAAAATGAGCGGTCTGCTAGGCAAAAAACTCGGCATGACTAATGTCTTCGATGAGAAAGGGAACTCAATAACGGTGACCGTGATCGAAGCGGGGCCGTGTCCCGTCACTGCAGTCAGGACAAAGGAACGCGACGGCTATGAGGCGCTTCAGCTCGGATTCGGAGAAAAGCCTGAACGGATCGTAACGAAGCCTATGAAGGGACATTTTGCGAAAGCCGGAGTCAAGCCGGCTCGTATAGTCCGTGAGTTCCGCGGCTTCGATATTGCGTCGTTCAAACCGGGAGATGTACTCAACGTCGACAAAGTCTTCGCCGTAGGGGATGTAATATCCGTGGCGGGTACGTCCAAAGGAAAAGGATTCCAGGGCGTTGTCAAGCGCCATCACTTCGGCGGCGGACTGGTAACGCACGGACAGAGTGACCGGCTTAGAGCTCCGGGTTCCGTCGGTGCCTCATCTTACCCCTCGCGGTCCTTTAAAGGCCTGCGCATGGCCGGAAGGATGGGCGGAAAACGTTCCACAACGAGAAACTTGACCGTCGTGCGCCTGATTCCGGACTCAAATCTGATCCTGGTCAGGGGTTCCGTGCCGGGGCCGACGAACGGTTACCTGGAAATCTGGAAGTAGGAGAGGTTGCCAAGATGCAGTTAGAAGTATTGAAAATCGACGGAAGCAAGACCGGAGAGACAGTAGAGCTTTCTCCTGCGATCTTCGAGATCCAGCCGAACGATCACGCCATCTATCAGGCCGTGACTGCCCACTTGGCGAACGCTCGCCAGGGCACCCACAAGACGAAGACGCGTGCCGAAGTCCGCGGCGGAGGAAAGAAGCCGTGGAAACAGAAGCACACCGGCAGAGCCAGAAGCGGGTCGAACAGGAACCCCGTCTGGGTCGGCGGCGGTACGATATTCGGACCGAAGCCGCATGACTATGAAAAGAAGGTCAACGATAAAGTCAAAGTTCTCGCGAAGAAGTCGGCGTTATCTTACAAGGTTAAAGACAGCAACGTAATCATAGTCGAGGACTTCACGCTGGAAGAATCCAAGACGAAGCGGGTCGCCGAAATATTGAAGTCGCTGGGGCTGAACCGAAAAAAAGTGCTGATGCTCCTGCCGAAGAACGACAAAGCGGTTTACCTGGCCGCTAGAAATATGCCGAAGGTTTTTGTGAAGGATGCGGTAGGCGCATCGGTCTACGAGATATTGAACAATGATGTGGTCCTGTTTCAGAAGAGCGCACTTGCGGCGCTACAGGATAAACTTGCCGGAGAGACGAAATGAGTACTGCTCTGATTAGACCGCTGCTTACCGAGAAGAACACGAAGTTGCAGGAACAGCACCAGTATGTTTTTGAAGTCCAGAGAGATTCGAACAAGATCGAAATTGCCCGCGAGATAGAGAAACGTTTCAGCGTGAAGGTGAAAAGCGTGCGAACAGTGGTTGTCAAGGGCAAGCTGATCGGAACGATGACGCGGCGCGGCCGCTTTGAGGGCAGGCGCCCGATGAGAAAAAAGGCTGTCGTGACTCTGATGGAAGGGTATTCGATTGATTTGCTCGGCTCGGTGTAGCGCTGTCAACGCAAAGGATCACTTCGTGTGCTGCGAAATGAATATTGAACGGTAAAGGATTTAGAGATGGGCTTGAAGAAACTAAAACCAAATACGCCGGCAACCCGTTTTTATACGGTGTCGACTTTCGACGAGGTCACGAAGACCAAGCCGGAGAAGGCCCTGGTCGTCCCCGTTAAGAACTCGGGCGGAAGAAACAACCAGGGACGAATAACTTCGCGACATCGTGGAGGCGCTCATAAAAGGTTTTACCGCGTAATCGACTTCAGGCGCAACAAAAACGGGATCGATGCGAAAGTGGCCGCAATAGAGTACGATCCGAACCGAAACGCGAGGATTGCGCTATTGAATTATGCGGATGGCGAGAAGAGATACATAATTGCACCGGAAGGCCTCAGGGTTGGGGACACGGTCCAGACGGGAGAGAATGCCGAAATCAAGCCGGGAAACGCGATGCTTCTTCGGAATATTCCCGTGGGAACGACGGTGCATAACATAGAGATGAAACCAGGCAAGGGCGCCCAGATCGCGCGAAGCGCGGGTAACTCGGCGCAGCTGGCCGCAAAGGAAGGCGACTTCGCCACTCTAAAGCTCCCTTCGGGCGAAATGAGGATGGTGAGGGTCGATTGTAAAGCTACGATCGGTGTCGTCGGAAACGCTGAATATGAAAACATCAGCTGGGGTAAAGCCGGAAGGCTTCGCTGGCTTGGTGTGCGGCCCCAGTCCAGAGGCGTTGTGATGAACCCGGTCGATCATCCGCACGGTGGCGGAGAAGGAAAATCGCCGCAGGGCAACCCGCATCCCGTATCGCCCTGGGGTTGGAAGACAAAGGGCCGCAAGACTCGCAAGAGGAGCAAGCAGTCAAACAAGTATATCGTGAAACGAAGAAAATGATGGTTGGAATGACATGGCGCGTTCGGTAAAGAAAGGCGTTTTCGTCGATCCGAAACTTGTGAAAAAGGTGGAGGATCTTAACAAAAAGAATCAGAAGAAGGTGATCAAGACCTGGTCGCGTGCCAGCATGATCGTGCCCGACTTTGTCGGCCATACCTTCGCGGTTCACAACGGCAACAAATTTATCCCGGTGTACATCATTGAAGCAATGGTGGGGCACAGGCTGGGAGAGTTCGCTGCGACTCGTACATTCCGGGCCCATCCGGGAGTGAAATCTGAAAAGACGGCGAAGCCCAGCTAAAGGAGTTCAAACGATGGAATCAAAAGCAGTAGCTAAATACATAGGTTCCTCCCCGAGAAAGATGAGGCTCGTGGTTGATCTTATTCGGGGCAGAAGCGTGGGCGATGCGCTGTCAATACTGCATTTCTCTCCGAGGCACGCTGCGAGGGATGCGGAAAAAGTTGTCCGGTCCGCCGTTGCCAACATCATGAACCGGGAAGATGTCGGAAAGGTCGACGAGGAAAGCTTGTACGTCAAAGAAGTTTTTGTGGATGGCGGTCCGGTAGCGAAAAGAGTGTTGCCCGCTCCCCAGGGACGCGCCTATCGCATCAGAAAAAGAAGCAACCATATAACGGTTGTTGTGGCAACCAGAGAGTGAAAGAAATTATGAGCCATAAGTTATCGGCCGCGTTCGGAGGATACTCCGCGCTAGAATGGCGCCGGGCGCTCACTACCAGCTACTATGGAGGCACCTTTGGGACAGAAGACTAATCCTATCGGATTCAGGCTCGGAATTACCCGCGATTGGGACTCCACATGGTTTGAGCGGAAAGGTTACTCCGCGCTGCTGAGTGAAGACGAGAGAGTAAGAAACTATCTCAGGAACCGGCTCGAGAAGGCTGGTGTCTCGCGCCTAGCGATCGAGCGTAAGGGAAGCCAGGTCACTGTCGCGATCCACACTAGTCGCCCCGGGATTGTGATCGGTAAGAGCGGTAAAGATGTCAATCAGCTGGAAGCGGAGCTTAAGAAGCTTACGGGAAGAGATGCGGTCAAGATCAAAACGTTCGAGATCAAGCGTCCCGAGCTCGATGCTTATCTGGTTGCCGAGAACATCGCCAATCAGCTCGTCGGTAGAATCAATTTCCGACGCGCCATGAAAAATGCCATCACGTCCGCTTCTCGCATGGGAGCCGAGGGAATTCGTGTTATGTGTTCGGGACGCCTCGGCGGGGCTGAAATTGCCCGCACCGAGCAGTACCGCGAGGGACGCGTTCCGCTGCATACCTTGCGTGCCGACATTGACTACGCCAGCGTGGCCGCCAGGACGATTTATGGCCTTATCGGCGTGAAAGTATGGATTTGCCGCGGAGAAGTTTACGGACCACTGCCGCGATAAGACTAAGGAGACTCACAGATGTTAATGCCGAAGAGAGTTAAATACAGAAAGACCCAGCGCGGAAGGATGCGTGGCAAGGCACAGCGAGGAAACAAAGTCTCGTTCGGGGATTTCGGCCTGAAGGCGCTGGAACCCGGATGGATAACCGCGCGTCAGATCGAAGCGGCGCGTGTCGCCCTCACAAGAGAAATGAAGCGTGACGGGAGAATCTGGATCAGGATCTTTCCGGACAAGCCGGTGACAAAGAAACCGGCCGAAACGAGAATGGGAAAAGGGAAAGGCATGCCTGAGTTTTGGGTTGCAGTGGTGAAGCCCGGCAGAGTGATGTTTGAAATCGGCGGAGTAAGCGCTTCACTTGCAGAGGAAGCCCTGAGGCTTGCGGCGCACAAGCTCCCGATCAAGACAAAGTTTGTTGTAAGTTTGGATTACGAGGGTTAGAAAATGATAAAGCCCCATGAGCTCCGGCCGATGTCGGAGAAGGAGATTCGGCAGCGCATCAAGGACAACCTCGAGGCGCTCGATAAAATCAAGTTTCAGAAAGCAGTAGGTGGTGAAGTGAAGAATCCCGTCCAGGTGCGATTCCTACGAAAAGAGATCGCGAAAATGAGGACGATACTTCACGAGCGTGAGCTTGAGGCCGCTAAGAAGGAACCCACCGCCGGTTCAAATGAGAGTGAGGTTGCTTGATGGAAAGCTCAACCGCTAAAAGAAGCCTGAGAAAAGTCAGGGTAGGAAAGGTCGTGAGCAACAAGATGCAGAAGTCTATTCTCGTCATGATCGAGAGAAGGGTTCCGCATCCCATATACAAAAAGTACTTCAGGAAGTCCACAAAGCTTATGGCGCACGATGAGAAGAATGAAGCGCAGATCGGCGACATCGTGAAAATTATGGAAACGCGCCCGTTGTCAAAGAGCAAGCGTTGGCGCCTCGTAGAAATCGTCGAAAAAGCCAAGTAACGGAGGTTTAGCAATTGATTCAGGAAGAGACGAATCTCGTCGTTGCCGACAATTCGGGCGCGAAGAGGGTCCGCTGCATTCGGGTCTTAGGCGGACACGACAGGCGTTATGCCGGACTCGGAGATTTGATAGTCGTCTCCGTTAAACAGGCAATCCCCGGAGCTGAAGTCAAGAAGGGCGATGTTTCCAAAGCTGTCGTAGTGAGGACGAAGAAAGAATATAAGCGGCAGGACGGAACATTTATCAGATTCGATGAAAACGCTGCTGTTTTGCTGAATCAGCAGGGAGAACCGCGGGGCACCCGAATTTTCGGACCGGTTGCCCGTGAACTCCGTGACAAGCAATTCATGAAGATTGTTTCACTTGCTCCTGAAGTGCTTTAAGAGAGGTTTGAAGTATGAACATTCGTAAAAATGATACGGTAATGGTAATCAGCGGCAACTCCCGCGGCAAGACCGGAAAAGTCCTGAGAGTCATTCCCGGCAAGATGAGTCTTCTCGTTGAGGGCGTGAACATTAGAAAGCGACATACAAAACCGACTTCCCAGATGCCCGCCGGAGGCATTCTCGAGAGGGAACAGCCGGTTCACATGTCGAATGTGATGGTCGTTTGCCCTAAATGCAACAATGCTAGCAGAATCGGTCACGCCACTGTATCGACGACGACCGGCGGACGCAACCAGAAAATGCGTGTCTGCAAGAACTGTAACGAAATGTTTTAAGCGAGTCTGAGAAATGGCAAAAGAAGAGAAAGAAAACCCGAAACCTCAGAAGGGGAAGGACAAGAAGGCGAAGGCTGCTCCACAGGGCAAGGCTAAGGGAGCACGTCAGGAAGCCGCACAGGCCGAAGAAGTCACGGAAGAAAAGGTCACACCGCGGCTTTCCGAAACCTACAAGAAAGAGATCGTCCCCGGAATGATGAAGAGGTTCGGTTACAAGAATACCATGCAGGTCCCCAGACTGGAAAAGATTTCCATCAATTGCGGAGTCGGCGAAGCTACCCAGGATCAGAAGATACTGGAGACAGTCGTTCGTGAACTGACTGTCATAGCCGGACAAAAGCCTGCGATTACCCGTTCCAAAAAAGCCATATCAAATTTCAAGCTTCGGGAGAATATGGCGATCGGCTGCCGGGTCACCCTTCGAAGTGCGCGAATGTTTGAGTTCATGGACCGCCTCATCAGCCTCGCAATACCGCGTGTCCGCGACTTCAGAGGCGTGCCGGACAAGTCGTTCGACGGCCGCGGCAATTACACGCTGGGTTTGAAGGAGCAAATTATCTTCCCTGAAATTGATGTCGACAAGATCGAAAGAATTTTCGGAATGGATATTACGTTCGTGACGACAGCCAGGACGGATGAGGAGGCCTACGAGTTGTTGAAAGGATTTGGGATGCCTTTCAGAAAACGTGAAGCGTCCGAAGGTGCCTTCGGAGAAGTTGCTTAATTTCGAAAGGAGTATTTGAGTGGCGCGAACAGCGATGATTGTCAAGGCCCGCAGGGAGCCGAAATACAAGGTCAGGAAGCACAACCGTTGCACGATATGCGGACGGCCTAGGGCATACTACCGAAAGTTCGGTATATGCCGTATCTGCTTCAGAAAGCTGGCTTTGGACGGGTTGATACCCGGAATCAAGAAAGCAAGTTGGTAATTTAATTTAGGAGTGGAAGTCGATGTCTATGACTGACCCCATTGCTGATTTCCTCACGAGACTGAGGAACGCAGCGACCGCACGCCAGAGAAGAGTGGATGTACCGGCGAGCAACTTGAAGAGAGCCATCACAAAGATCCTCTATGAGCAGCATTATATAGATAAATACAGTGAGATGGATTCCTCTGCTCAGGGAACGATAAGGATCTACCTGCGGTACTATAATGGCAAGCCGGTTCTCTCGGGCCTGAAAAGGATCTCCGTCCCGGGCCGACGGGTTTACGTCGGAGCGACGGAGTTGCCTCGTGTCCTCAACGGCCTCGGCGTTGCAATTATTTCAACGAACAGAGGAGTAATGACGGACAAAGATGCCCGTCGCCTCAACGTCGGCGGAGAAATAATTTGTTACATTTGGTAATTACAAGGAGTTTCTAAAGTGTCACGTATTGGGAAAAAGCCCGTTCCGATTCCGAAAGGAGTGACCGTGCAGGTTTCCGACGGAGTTGTCAAAGTCAAAGGACCGAAAGGTGAATTGTCCGGGAGGCTTCATCGGGCAATCAGCGTCGAAGTCGGAGCCGAGCAGGCCGTCGTGAATGTGAGGGGAAATTCGTCGGACGCAGTCCACGGACTATGGAGAGCTCTGCTGAACAACATGGTGGCAGGCGTTACGAAGGGCTTCGAGAAGAAGCTTGAAATAGTAGGTGTCGGTTATAGGGCCGAGATGAAGGGATCAAATATTCAAATGATCGTTGGCTATTCACATCCGATCCTATTTCGTCCGCCGGAAGGCGTCAAGATTGCCACTCCATCGCCGACGAGTATCGTAATCTCGGGACCCGACAAGCAGCTTGTCGGGCAGGTAGCCGCGAAGCTGAGAGGATTTCGTCCGCCGGAGCCGTATAAGGGCAAGGGCATCAAATACGAGAACGAATATGTCCGTCGCAAAGCTGGTAAAGCCGCGGCAGCAGGAAAATAAAACTTTGAGGTTTGTTTAAATGGGACGTCTTGAAATTAAGAGAGTACGCCGGGAAAGGCAGAAGCGCGGCCTGCGCGGCAAGATTCACGGGACTACGGAACGCCCGCGCCTGGTGGTTTTCAGGAGTCTGAAACATATATACGGCACAATTGTAGATGACAGCCGCGGAAGAACGATCCTTCAGGTATCCAGCCTGAATAAAGAAATTGCGGAGCAGATCAAGGCCGTAAAGGGCAAGACCAACGTCAGCAAGCTCGTCGGAGTTGCACTGGCGAAGAAGGCCCTCGAACAGAATATCCAACAGGTCGTGTTCGATCGCGGTGGACATGTGTACCACGGTCGTCTGAAGGCCTTTGCCGAGGGTGCGCGCGAAGGCGGCTTGAAATTTTGACGGGGATGATCATGATTAAAAAGGCAATTGACAGATGAAACTAAAAGACCTTAAGAACGCACAACGCATCAAGCCTGACCAGACGGAGCTAAAAGAAAAGGTAGTTCACATCAACCGTGTAGCCAAGGTGGTCAAGGGCGGCCGGCGTTTCAGCTTCAATGCGATTGTCGTGGTAGGT
Organism: Candidatus Kryptoniota bacterium; assembly: GCA_046706745.1. Lineage (GTDB taxonomy): Bacteria > Bacteroidota > Ignavibacteria > Kryptoniales > JAKASW01 > JAKASW01. The sequence continues at coordinate 7,355 of JBJKPC010000006.1, read as the reverse complement.
GATGGCAAGGGAAGCGTTGGAGTCGGACTCGGAAAAGCCAACGAGGTCAACGATGCTATAAGCAAGGGCGTGGATGATGCCAAGAAGAATGTCGTGCGGGTTGCTATACTGAAAGGCAGCATTCCGCACGCGGTGGTCGGCAAGTTCGGCGCGGCCAAGGTTCTATTGAAACCTGCAACTCCCGGCACCGGCGTCATTGCGGGCGGCGGCGTTCGAGCAGTGCTTGAGTCTGCCGGCATACAGGATGTGCTTACGAAGTCGATGGGCTCCTCGAACCCGCATAATGTCGTCAAGGCTACGATGCGCGCCCTCTTGAATTTGAGCGACGGGCGCATGGTCGCGCAGAAACTTGGGATCAAGACGCGTGACCTCTTTCCTGTTAAACAGGAGGAAGTGACTTCTCCTGAGGCGGCAGCCGGAACGGCAGAGGTGGCAAAATGAGCGGTGAAAAGAAAATCAAGATTACCCAGATCAGAAGCATCATCGACAGACCCGAAAGACAAAAGCGCACCATTGAAGCGCTCGGGCTCGGCAGGATCAGGAAATCGGTTGTAAAAACCGATACGCCTCAAATAAGAGGTATGATTAATAAGGTCCAACATCTGGTCCACGTTGAAGAGGTTTAGGAGAGAATAGATGAATTATCTCGGAAATTTGAAATATGCTTCCGGTGCCAGGAAGAAGACGAAGCGCATCGGGCGGGGAGTTGGTTCCGGGCACGGCAAGACCGCTGGCAAGGGCCACAAAGGACAGCGTTCGCGCTCGGGCGACCGGCAAAGGTCCTGGTTTGAAGGCGGACAGATGCCGCTCAACCGCCGGATACCGAAGTTCGGATTCAGCAGCCCGTTTCGCGTGGAGTTTCAGGTAGTAAACGTCTCCACTCTCGGAAGGCTGGCCGAAGCCGGCAAGCTCGCGGACGGGGTCGTCACGCCGGAAGTGCTGTACAATATCGGAGCGGTGTCGAAGAAGAAGATGCCGGTAAAGATTCTTGGTGACGGGAATTTGTCTGTAAAGCTGCAAGTAACTGCAAACGCTTTCAGCAAATCGGCTTCGGAAAAGATCGCGGCGGCAGGTGGAAAGGTTGAAACGATCCCGACGGTTGAAGGCACAAAAACACTCGAGTCATAAGATATGTCGAGACTAACAGAGAGCTTAAGGAACGTTTTTAAGGTAGAGGATCTGCGGAAACGGATACTCTTTACGGCTGCACTTCTGGCGGTTGTGCGGCTCGGGGCCCACATAACTCTTCCGGGTGTCGATGCCCATTTGCTGGCCCGAGCCAATATGAACCAATCGCAGAACACGCTGTTCGGGCTGTACGATCTTTTCGCCGGAGGCGCATTTTCCAATGCTGCGATATTTGCGTTGGGAATCATGCCGTACATCAGCGCGGAAATCGTCATTCAGCTGCTGGGGGCCGTCGTTCCGTATTTTCAGAAACTTCAGCGCGAGGGCGAGGAAGGCCAGAAGAAGATCACTCAGCTTTCCCGTTACGGTACGGTTTTGATATCGGCTCTTCAGGCGTGGGGAGTCAGTGTCAGGCTGGAGAATATGCCAACTCCCTCTGGCCTGCCGATTATCCCGGATGCGGTTCGGGGACTCGGGTTTACGATATCCACCGTCATCTTCCTAACATCCGGTACTATTTTTATGATGTGGCTGGGTGAGCAAATAACCGACAAAGGGATCGGCAACGGCATCTCGCTGATAATTACGATAAACATCATTGCGCGATTCCCGAACGCGGTGCTTGATGAGTATCAACTCGTCGCTGCCGGTACCAGAAGCTTCATTTCTGAGCTTGTCGTCGTCGCGGCAATGGTCGCAATAGTGGCGGCAATCGTCTACGTTACGGAGGGGACCAGAAAGGTGCCGGTGCAATACGCCAAAAGGGTTGTCGGAAGGAAGGTGTACGGCGGCGTGACGCAGTACATACCCATCCGCGTCAATACCGCCGGCGTTATGCCCATTATCTTCGCTCAGTCGATTATGTTCGTGCCGCAGACGATACTGACGTTCTTCCCGAACAACGAGTTTATGCAGAGCATCGCCGGATACTTCTCGTTTACATCGTTCACTTACTCATTCATATACGCCGTGATGATCATCTTCTTCACTTATTTCTACACGGCAATCGCGTTTAATCCGACCGATGTTGCGGACAACATGAAGAAGCAGGGTGGATTTGTGCCCGGCATCAGACCAGGGCAGCACACCGCCGACTTCATCGATAACATACTTACGAAAGTAACTCTTCCCGGTTCGATCTTTCTTGCCATCGTTGCAATACTTCCGGCGTTCATGGTGAGGTTCGGAGTAAGTGAAGGTTTCGCCCAATTCTTCGGAGGTACTAGCCTGCTGATCATAGTGGGCGTCGGGCTCGAAACTGTGCATCAAATCGAGTCTCAGCTGGTTATGCATCACTATGACGGCTTCATGAAGACGGGGAAACTGAAGAGTCGCCGTTATTCTTGAGTCTGAATGATAACAGTTAAGACAGCCCGCGAAATAGAACTCATGCGCGAGGTGGGTCGAGTAGTAGCCGGGATCCTAGAGAACGTTGGAAAGCACGTGAAGGCCGGGGTTACTACCGAGGAACTTGATCAGATAGCCGAGGAATACGTTCTTTCACAAAATGCAAAACCCGCGTTCAAAGGCTACGGCTTCGACAAGAGGAACCTCTTCCCGGCCACAATATGCCTTTCCGTCGACGATCAGGTCGTCCACGGGATACCCGGTCCGAGGAGAATTGAAGAAGGCCAGCTGGTGTCTGTCGACGTTGGAGCGATCAAGAACGGCTACTACGGAGATGCTGCCAGGACATATGCCGTCGGCGAGGTTAGCGAAGAGAAAAAGAGATTGATGCAAGTTACCGAGAAAGCGCTGGCCATCGGTGTGGAAAATGCCGTTGCAGGCAACCACGTCGAGGATATTTCAAATGCCGTCCAGGAATACGTTGAGTCCAACGGCTTTTCGGTGGTCAGAGACCTTGTGGGCCACGGTATCGGAACGAAGCTTCATGAAGATCCGCCGGTCCCGAACTACGGCAAGCGAGGAAAGGGTCCTTTACTACGGACCGGCATGACGCTCGCGATAGAACCGATGGTGAACGCGGGGACATACAGGGTTTACACTGCGAAGGACGGCTGGACGGTTTATACTTCGGACGGCAGGCCTTCGGCTCATTTCGAGAATACTGTCGTGATAACAGATGGAAAACCTGAAATACTCACTGCTTCCAGTTTAGAGGATCCTTCGAATGGCTAAGCAAGGACAAATCAAAGTCGACGGTACAATCAGTGAGACGTTGCCCAACGCGACATTTCGCGTGAAGCTGGACAACGGCCATGAAATATTGGCGCATATCTCGGGCAAGATGAGAATGAATTTTATCAAGATTCTGGTCGGAGACAAAGTTACGGTTGAGCTATCGCCGTACGATCTCAGCAAGGGCAGAATTGTTTATCGCTACAAGTAAGGAATTGAAAAATGAAAGTCAGAGCATCGGTTAGGAAGCTTTGTGACAGCTGCAAGATAATCAGGCGCAAGGGCGTGGTGCGGGTAATCTGCAAGAAGAACCCGAAACACAAACAACGCCAAGGATAACAAAGGAGAAATAGGTTGGCTAGAATTTCAGGAGTAGACTTACCGAAGAACAAGCGGGCCGAGATCGGTCTGACTTACATTTTCGGCATCGGCCGTGCTTCCGCCATTGCCATACTTCAGAAGGCGGGGGTAGATCCGGCCAAACACGTCGGCGAGCTCAGTGACGAGGAGGTCTCTAAGATTCGTCAGGTGATTACATCCGACTACAAGGTCGAGGGCGCTCTCAGGAGCGAAACCCAAATGAATATCAAGAGACTGATGGATATTGGAAGCTACCGCGGTCTTCGTCACCGCAGAGGTCTGCCGGTTAGAGGCCAGCGGACCCGGACTAATTCACGCACCCGCAAGGGCAAGAGGCATACGGTGGCGGGCAAGAAGAAAGCTGCGGCTAAGAAGTAAATCATAGGAGGTTTTCAAGTTGTCAAAAGTTGCAGGGAAGAAACGAAAAAAAACGCAGGTGGATGCTCACGGCATTGCCCACATAAAAGCCACTTTCAATAATACGGTCGTCGCACTTACCGACATATATGGGAATGTGGTATCGTGGTCATCCGCGGGAAAGATGGGATTCAAAGGGTCCCGCAAAAGTACGCCGTATGCCGCGCAGACCGCCGGCGAAGCTGCAGCAAAGGAAGCGGCAAGTATGGGAATGAAGAAGGTCGAAGTCCTTGTCAAGGGCCCCGGCTCGGGCCGCGAGGCCGCCATCAGGTCTCTTCAGACGGGCGGGCTTGAGATCACGAGCATACGGGACGTTACGCCGATACCGCACAACGGCTGCAGGCCTCCTAAGAGACGCAGGGTTTAACAAAAACTTTCGGAGTTGTAAATGGGAAGATATGTAGAATCGAGTTGCAGACTTTGCAGAAGAGAGAGACAGAAGCTGTTCCTGAAAGGAGTCAAATGCTACACGGATAAGTGCCCGATTGAGAAGCGGAATTATCCCCCGGGGCAGCATGGCCTCCGCAGGCGTCAGAAGGTCAGCGAGTATGGCGTGCAGCTCCGCGAGAAGCAAAAGGTTAAAAGAATGTACGGCGTCTTCGAGCAGCAGTTCAGAAACTACTTTGTCATGGCCACTCATCAGAAAGGAAGAACCGGCGAAAATCTCTTGAGACTTCTCGAGAGGAGGCTTGACAACGTCCTTTACCGCCTCGGCTTTGCACCCTCGCGAAAGGCGGCCCGCCAGCTGGTGCTTCATGGGCATTTTCTGGTGAACAGCAAGCGTGTAGACGTTGCATCGTATCTTCTCAAAGCAGGCGACATTATTAAAGTGGCCGAGGGCAGCAACCAACTCGACACGATACACTCATCCCTAAAAAGAATTAAGGACGGCATGCTGCCTTCTTATCTGCAGCTCGACAAAGCGCAGTTGACGGGCACTTTTCTGCAGGTTCCGGAACGAGCGGAAATACCGTTGCCCGATGTTAACGAGCAGCTTATAGTCGAGTTGTATTCGAAGTAACATCTCGGGACGCGATCGCGCGTCGTGTGTCCGCTGGATCCTTTGAAAAGAACCCCGGGAAACGGGAAGAGGAATTGAGAAATTTAATTGAGGTGAAAATCTAATGAGCGCTGTGAAATTGCAAATGCCCGAAACAATAGTACTGGACCAGTCGAGTTATAGCAATACTTTTGGCCGTTTTATCATCGAGCCGCTCGAACGCGGCTACGCAACGACGTTGGGGAATTCTTTCAGGAGAGTCCTTCTCTCCTCTATACCGGGATGGGCTTTCACCCATTTCAGAATTCCGGGGGCGCTCCACGAGTTTTCCACGATAAAAGGAATGTCCGAGGATCTTGTCGATTTTACTCTTAACCTTAAAGGCGTTCGAATAAAACTCATCGACAAGAAAATCAGTAAAGTGAGTGTAAAGGTAAAAGGTCCGATGGACCTCACGGCTGAAGAAATTCAGCGGCAATTTCCGCAGATAGAAGTGCTGAACCCGGAACATCATATAGCTACACTCAGCGACTCCAACGAGATCGAAATCGAGTTGAGAATAAGCCGGGGAAAGGGATATGAACCTGCCGAAGACCATAAGCTCACCGAGGCGCCGCAGGACCTGATCTCTATCGACGCGTTATTCTCGCCGATCAGAAATGTCAGGTTCTTTGTGCAGCCTACGGGCGTGGGAGAAAAAACCACTCTGGAGAAATTGACTCTCGAGGTAGAGACCGACGGATCAATTACTCCCGAGGATGCGGTTACGACCGCCGCAAAAATGCTCCAGGATCACATCCAGCTCTTCCTGAATCTGGGCATTCACCAGGAAGCGTCGGAAGAGGGTTCCGCACAGGAAGAAGAAGCGGCCCGCGTAAGAAAGCTTCTCAAGATGTCTGTCGATGAGCTCGAACTTTCCGTCCGTGCCCACAATTGCCTTAAGGCAGCGAACATTCATACGATTTCGGAACTTGTCAACAAAGACGAAGCCGAACTTCTTCGTTTCAGGAATTTTGGACGAAAGTCTCTTGCAGAACTCGCGGAGAAGATCGGAAGCATGGGCTTGAATTTCGGAATGGACGTCAGCAAGTATCTGAAAGACGACAACGAGTAATCGGAGTTTTTAGAATATGAGACACCTGAATTCGGGAAGAAAACTTAAAAGGACGGCTTCGCACCGGAAGGCCCTTAAGGAGTCTCTGGCCACGAGCCTGATCCTTTACAAATCTGTCAGGACTACACTTGCGAAAGCGAAAGAGACGCGAGTGTTTATCGAACCTCTGATAACCAAGGCCAAGACAAACAGTGTCCCGGCTCGCCGCCACGTCTCGCGATTCATCAAGAACAGGGAGGCGCTCAGCATTCTGTTTTCCGAGATAGCACCCAAAGTGCAGGACAGACCCGGCGGATATACCCGTGTCACTAAACTCGGACAGCGGCACGGTGACGGAGGCGAGGTAGCCATTATAGAACTCGTCGATTTCAATGCGGCCGACGAGGCGAGCAAGCGCCGCAAACCCGCGAAGGAAAAGGAAGAGGCCGCTCCCGCAAAGGAAGAAGCCAAACAGGAAGCCACTCCGGCCCAGTAACTTCCTCAAAGCCCGAGCTGCTCAACACCAATTCATCAACCAGTTTTGCCCGGACGGACGACACATCCGTCCGGCAATCCCCGTGACGTACTCCTCCGGCATTTTCGTCATTTGTACCAGCCATTCTCAAAGCGGGTAGGATCCTTCCCCCCGGGGAAATTTCACCACTAAGCCAACGAAACACAGGGGCCTAGAGAGGAAAAATTCTCTCTGTGAATTCTCGGTGTCCAGGTGCCTCTGAGATTGAATTAGATCCCTCGGGCTTTTCAATTGAACCACGCGAAGGAACAATATCTTCCTGCGACGGTAAGACACAAGAAAGGTGAAGATAGCATGTCCCATTCTTTACCTGCCCACCATTGCCCAAGCGTAGGTGGGCGACCGTGCGACTCTATATTTGCGATTGGAGCATTGGCCTCGCGCCTCCCGTTCATTATTGAGATAAAAGGATAAACAGTCACGCGGAGCGTGGTCGCGACATATGCTTCTCTGCGGCAGCCCACACGTTCCTATTCATACTATTAAGTAAGAAGCCGAGTCGCTGCATCTGTATCTTAGTTCGATCAAAGGAGTACCTCGTGACCCGGCCCCTCTAGCGGTGAAACTGGAGTCTAGGGTACTACCTGAAGAAGCGATGAATTGAGATTAACGTTTAATTTTATTAAATTTATTCGTGACATCAATATAACGGGGATATGACCTAATGAAAATCGAGGCAGCTA
>JBJKPC010000005.1:0-27630 GCA_046706745.1 Candidatus Kryptoniota bacterium | reverse complement strand
TCCGCTACCTGGATTACCCAGCCTTTCACGTCGCTTCCTGTGACCACTCCAGTATCGGAGCTTTCGAAACTCCCGTTGGTAACAATCTGAGCGCGCAAGCTGCCCCAGGCAAGAAGCGTGATCACTGCAATGGTGAAGAGCTGTCCGCCCAGGGACCTTCCTTGCATACCCGACATTGTAGCCTCCTTTGTTGTATGGAAAGAATGTCCTAATCTTTCAATTATTGAATTAAGTCCTGCCCTAAGGACGATGCACCTGTTTTGACAAATTCAGAATTTCTCGCCTTAGAATAACCGCTCCGGGAAAATCCGGTTTTTCAACCAGACATTTGTTGATTGTCGCAAGGGCTGATTTAAGATCCTTCTCTTTTGAATAAGCCAGGGAAAGATTGTAGAGAATTGTCGGGTCTTTAGGCTTGGAATTATGAGCTATTGTCAGATATTTAATTGCATCATCGTATTTGCCTCTATAAAATTGTATCATTCCAACTCTCTCAGATGTATAATCCGACATATTTATTTTATTCCTGTAGTAGAAATACGAGATGAGAGTCTTGAAATCCTTCAGAGCGGGATATTGGTAAAGCAGTATATCTATGTGTCTCAAGTAATCTTCGATATCGTCTCTTTTCAAATAAGTCTCGGCGGCAAGCAAATGCGCATCGGTCCAGGATATCCTTCCTTCAATCTTGTACATTGCGATGGAATCGATGAAATCCCTGGGCTGAAGTAAATCGATAAAATCCTTCTGACGAAATTTCGACATCTCTTTGCTTTGTTTTACGTACGGCCAATTATCCTTCAGAATAGTAATGCCATCGTTACCCATAACTGAATCGAGTCTTGTAAACATAAAATTGGCGCGGGTAAGACTATCCTGCTCACTGGAAGGAATCTTGGGCTTCTCCGTTTTGGGGAGATATCCCACTTTTTCCATACAATCGTAAAAGGTTTGCCCGATGAGTTGATAACCTTTCACATTCGGATGTAAATGATCGACAATCAAATTGTCGCCGACAATTCCATCAGGACTAGCGGAATCGAAAACTGAGTCAATTGGAACGACCGGATCATGAAATTCCGCACCCAAATCGGCAATGATTTCGTTCATCTTCTCCGGCGCTCTGAACCTGAGTGCATCCAGGTCCTTGGCCAGCCCGAAAAGAGAATCCGCTTCAGTAAAATGATTATTCTTAAGCTCATTCTCCGCCTCGTCATAGACTTCATCCGCGGTCCGATAGCCGGGCGTACTAACCGAAATAAATGGTTTCTGATCCTTAAGATTGCTTACCAACGTTCCTAGTATTACCGGCACTCCTCTGTTTTTGGCCAACTTCAAGATATCGGTCATGTTCTCCCTGAATTGTTCAATGCCTTCATTGAATAATTTTGAATTCAGAAGAATGTATTTGTCTTTTACCATGTTCGACATCAGTGTTCCGGTATCCGCATTCTTCCCGGATGAGAATAACGATAAGACCCAATGAATTGAATTGCGCACGAGCTGGGTAGTCTTAAATTTGTCTAAATATAGCATTAGCCTTATCACGGATCTGGATGAGCCAAATGATTGAACCGAGCCGACACCCAGTGCGCCGTAATATTCATTATGCCCGGCATAGATTAGAATTAGATCAGGCTTTTGATCCAGTACGCCCGGCAAAAGATCCAGCAAAGTGTACGAGTTTATCGCCGTCATACCTAAATTAACGACCTCGATCGGCGTATTGGGATAGACCACTTCCAGCCTTCTCCGTATGTAACGGGAAAACGACCCCATAGGGCTGTATGGAAAACCTTCAGCACTGCTTCCACCCATGACAAAGACCCTGAACGCATTTGCCTTTTTGTGAATATCGAATTCGTCTTCACCTGTGCTGGGGGCAAAATCGCTGTTAGTAAAATATTTCTTTCCGATGTCCGGACTTAACGTATATTTCCCCTGCCCAATATCCTTCCATTGATCGGAACTATAACCATAATTGATGATCCTTAAAGACATTTCAAGAATAACCAAGAAGATTATGGGAAGCGAAACCGATACTGCGTAAAACCATTTAGGTGGTTTTCTTTCGGAAGAGTGAATGATATTTTTCACCACAGAATGAGAAAGATTGTATTTCCTGGAAATCTCCTTTATGGAAAGCCGATCTCTGTCGGCCAGGACTTGATTCTTTATATCCTTGGAGACTTTCATGCTAATTCTGTTTACGGGTGAAAGAACCCGAGCTCATAAACACAAAGATGAGTAAATACATACTTAGTCCGGCAAAAAAGCTCAATGTAAATCCCCAGATCATGGAAACGACAACTGCCAGAACCGAACCAAGAACCGACATTATTCCGTTAACTCCGTACATCCAAGGAATATATTTGACAAGGTTGTTCTGTTTTAACAATTGAATCGCGGTCGGGAAAGGAATGCCCAGGAGGAAACCGAATGGTGACAGCAATACGAAACAAGCAGTCGCGCGAATCGGCAGACCGTAAGCCAGCAGTTCATTCAGAATCAGCGAATGTATAACAAACAGGAGCGCCCCGGCAATTACTATCGCACCCGAAATACTCCTGAGTCGTTTTATGATATCCTGCGGATATATTTTGGCTCCAAAAAAGCTTCCGACACCCATTCCGACCAGCAGAGAGCCGAGCAAGATGGATAAAGCGATTGTAGGCGAACCGAGATAAAGGATGAATTTCTGGAACAGAGATATTTCTATGATCATAAATCCGATACCGATCCCGATGAAGACCAGCAGAGGAAGTAAAACCTTGTCTCTCTCTTTTTCCTTTCTCTGCTTTTTCGATCTCGCTTTTATCTTCATGAAAGGGATTATCACCGCCAGCAATGCCGCCACCAATGTCGCTGCCAGAAGGTCCCCAAAGTCACCGGGCACACCTTTGCTCACTTTGTAGAAAAAGGGGCTGTCATCCCAAACGGGTGATATGTCGGAACTGTTACGGGCGACTATCCCTTCGAGAGAGCTTCGCCCATTCCTTATGTCCTGCAAGAGGACATTTTCAATTCCGTTGTTAACGGACGTTCTCAGATACGGCAAATATGTTACCCGGGGCAGATCGGCAGGTAAAGAGTCTGCAACTAGTGCTATGGCTTTTGCCTCATCCAGCGTATAGGCGGATTTCCTGATTACAATTGTCGGAGCATAATCACTCCCCAGGATCAGAAAGTGGTTGGCTGCCTGGAGATTGTCGATCCCGTCTTCTTTGAATGAAGAAAGGGCAGTAACAATGAGCCTCACAAGTTCCCACCTGTTATGCAGCGTAAAGATCAGCTGCCCGTTCGGGGTCAATCTTTTCAAGTAATCCCTTATCGCTTCCACCGTTAAGAGAAAATTCTCGTTGGACGCAAGGCCGTCGATATTCTGCAGCTGTTTTGTCGAAGGAAGAGCCAGGACGATAAGAGTGTAATGACGGCGGGAGCTCTTCACGTAATGCCGTCCTTCGGCTACGTCTATTTTTACGTTTGGAAAATTTGTATAGATGCCCCCGTCGTATTCGCTGTATTTCTTCACGATCCTGACAAAATCCGGGTTCACCTCCACGCCGGTAATGTTCGAAACCCCCTCGAGAAGTCCCGTGAGAATTTCTTTGCCGCCTCCGGGACCTATGACCAGCATATTATTCTTATCGGCCTTTGACAGGAACAGAAACGGGACCGTGGTTGAATGATGCAACAGAAGAGCCTTGAGGAAGGGATCATGGTGAGCAACGTTTCCGTCGAACTTGTACATTTGGGACCCTGCTGCACCGTCGATGAAAAGGTCCTTGACAAAATCGCGATTATTGTATTCCACGAGGTCAGACCTTCCGTCAATGCTCCACCTGCTATCGACTATGTTGGGTTTTATGCTCGGGTCGCCGTACGTGTAATAAATGTCTTTCTCAGGGAAATTACCGATCGGAATTTTTCCAATCAGGTCCCTCTTCCCAAAAACGGTCAGCAGCAAAGCCGAACATGCCAGAGACAAGTACAACAGTGTTCGCCTTTTCTTTTGAACACGGAAATAGCGAACCGACGAAACCAACAAGACAAGAGCCAGGAACAAAACGGCATTTGCCGCGTTGAACCAATCAAAAATGAATATCGGCAGGAGGGACCCGACTGCCGCGCCCGCCAGATCCGAAGCATAAATTTTGAAACCACTACCGGCATAGTTGCTGAAGAACTCGGCGTAGACAATTCCGGCAAAGAAGAAGGGAATGAAGAGGAGAAAGAAATAAAGGTACGGGTTGGAAACGGAGAAAACGATTTCAAGCCCGATAAAACATATAAGAGAAATACCCGAAAGGAAGATGAACCTGGCGAAAACTCCCTGACCTTTGGTTGGTCCCTCGTCGGGCTTTATTCGGTAAAATGCATAGACCCCGCCGCTTCCCAGACCCAAAATAGCCAAAGACAAAATTATGAAGGCATAATTCTGGACAAAAATCAGGGAAGAAATTCTCGTGGATATTATTTCAAAGGAAATAACAACCGTCGAGATTACAAAAATATTGAGACTTGCGCTCCTGGCATTGTTCATTTCGATTCGGATGCAATTGCCCCGGACAGGACCTTTTCGATAATGTTCACCGCGTACTTTTTCTTCAGCCTGGCATCGACTTCAGCCGATATTTTCTGGCGGTAATAGTTTGCAAACTCTTCTTCTAATCTCTTACCTTTGACGTCGTTGTATGTAAGCTGCTTTTCCGGTTGGATCTGAACGCACTTAATGACCGCAAACTGTCTTCCCTTTGTAGAATCAAAATATTCAACCGGTCCGGCCGACTGGCCTAACTTCAATTCAAACGCCGCCTTCGCCAGGTAGTCTCCTCCTGCAGTCCTATAGGCCTTAAGAGAACCGTCGCGTTCACGGATAAATACCTTATCCCACCAGGCGTTCGAGACCTTTTCAAATGGTGTGCCTTTTCTGATCTCGTTTATGTCTGCAGCGGCCTTCGCGCTATCCGAGTAGATCCTTGCGTAAATGTATACTTTCTTCAGCTGATAGAAGGTCGGATCTTTATGAGTCTCATAAAACTCGTGCAGCGCATCCGCTGTCGCTTTTGGTATGCTCTCTTCAATAACCGCCTGATTGTATAAATATATAAGCCTGTCTTCGATAAGGCGGTCTTGTGTGTACGGACTCACTAACTTTTTTTCCAAACCTGAATTCATTGCGGCCAAAACAACATTGTTATCATTTACGGCGTCTAAGATAAAATCCTTAACATTGCCGGAGTTTAGCAGAGTATTGGGATTCAGAATTACAACTTCTTCCAACAGCCGGAGGTATTCTTTCAAATCAACCCTGTCTTTGTTGCATGATAGTATTTCAAAATTATTACCATTGCGGATGGCATGTTCAATTGTGTCCTTGTAAGCACCGGCATAGAAGCGATCATTTTCGGACGACCATTTCACGAGTTGGTCTAGTCCCCGCTGATTCCACTTTATTGAGCTTTTATCGACAAGTCCACTCCTAAACTTGTCGTACGCGTTATTGTATGCCTCATAGTATCCCTTGCGAAGCTCCGACAATATCTTGTCCTTCATTGCCTCGAACGGTTCCAGCTTCATCTTTTTTATATCCAGTACCTTCACTATATGGAACCCGTCAGCCGCCTCTATAACCCTGGTGAATCCCTCACGAAGTCCGAAGATTACGTTAGCGACCGGGTCTGTCATGGTTTCCGACCAGGTTACCTCCCTCTTTGACTTCAGCTTAAAACTCTTTAGCGAATAAGACCTGATGAGATCCTTTACATCATGGTTCTTATTGAGATCGGTTTCTATTTTCAAGGCTATAGTTCGCAGTGAATCGAGATTCTCTTTTGTCTGATCTGCAGGCATCGGTAACGTTAAATCGACGCATATGATCTTCCTGGCCATTTCTTTATAAGCCGCGGCTGCCGTCTTTTCGTTAGCATACATTCCGACAAAGCTCTTGTCAAAGAAAGCATTGATTAATTCATAATTGATAATACGACCTGCCTTGCTCATCAACGCTCGATTTTGATCCAACCCTCTGTCGAAAAAATCAAACAGCTTCAGCCGATCGATTATCAGCCGTTCCAGTGCCATCTTGTAGGCTTCGGATCTCTGACGGAATCTCAAGTTATATCGCCGGTCGGCCACAAACCGGTTCAGCTCCTTCAGTGTCACTACATATCCTTTACCCACAACCGCTACCGTATCACCATCGGTAACTTCCGATTTACCCTGCGCACGACTCGCGATCGCAGAAAGTAATATCACAAGCAGCAAGTATTTTACTGATTTCATTAGTAACTCCATGTCCTGGTTCAGCGGAAATATGAATTTCCGGTCGGTCGGATAAGGTAACAAATCAGGGCTTGAGCGCTCCGCGCCATACCGGCATTTGAACAGATCAGGCCGGGACATGCCTAGCCTCGATTCTCTGCCGTTGAGTGACAGGCGTTGACGAACAAAAGAGGGGACACATTCCGCATTGATAAGAGAGAAGTCCTTACCCATGATCGTTCTTTACCACGTTGATCCAGAACCCGGCGACAAATGGCTTCCGCTTGTCCGGATGAAGGAAGGTTGCTATCCCAGGGTAAGATTATTCTCCCCGGCTTCGGAGAGAGAAGGCCGCATCTATGCAGGTAATTTAGCATCACTCTATTTTCCAACTACTTAAATTGATTCCGTCCTGTCCCTCGAAGAGGGACAGGACGGATCGTCGTTGTATTACTTAAGGAGAAGCATCTTCTTGGTAATGGACTTATCACCATACTTAAGAGTATAGAAGTAGATGCCCGTTGAGAGGTTGGCTCCGTCGAAATTAACCGTATAAGCCTGAGGAGCCTTGTAGCCGTTCACAAGTGTCGCCACTTCCTGACCCAACACGTTGTAAACCTTCAGCGAAACAATTCCGGCTTTCGGAATTGTGAAGTTTATTACCGTGCTCGGGTTGAACGGATTCGGATAGTTTTGCTCTAGCTGGAACTTATCGGGAAGCTGCTGCCCATCGTGAACACCAACCTGGACCGAGCCATCAAGAACTCCGGCAATTGTGGCCAGTTCAGTGCTTTCCTGAGCCTTCCACGATGCGTATTCAGTCGGGAACCAATTCAAGTCTCCTAACGGGAAACCACCTAGCCCGGCGGTCAACAGGTTAGCATCGGTATATGAGAGATCGATCGGGACGGGCCAGTCAGCATAGATGAAATTTGTAACTTCCGGATTACTAGCCTGTCGCCAGGAATCCAGCGGAGTACCGTAGGATGTGTCGACACATGCTATTGCGTAGGCTTTCAATTTTGCAAGTTGAGTTGTAAATAGGACATCAGTCTTCTTGAAAGCGGGGTAATCACTCGGTGTAATCCAGCCAGTACTTACAAGTTTAGGATAAGTTGCATTATCGTTAAACAGGGCAGCAGTCCTTGTGTTCATTGGAATCATCTGGGAAACCCACTGAGTATTGCCGTCCACCGCGGTGGTGTTCAACGTTGAAACGATATCGGACAGAGATGGATCCCAATAAACCAGGTTCTTGTCAGCATAGAAGTTCTGACCGTTTGCCAGGAAAGTAGAATCGACACGGACGTTCACGAGACCCATTGCGAGACTATCCATATCAACTTCACCCGCATCAGCTTTTTGAAGAACATTGCAATACCCTTGTAACTGGCAATTTACAAAGATATTATTTGTGACACTCATATTGGTCTGGTCACCGTTATTCATGAAGACAAAGCCTGCACAATCGATAAAGTCGTTGTGATTGAAAACCACTTTGTCAACTGCTACACCATATCTAAATTTGTACAGAGTTCCCTGGACATTCACGTGTGTGCAGTTTTGGACGGAGAGAGTATCTTCGTGAGTAACGCCGGTGCCATTGAAATCCGTGACGCCACCGTTTCGACGGCAGGAATGCCCATCCAAATTCACGAAGTAATCGTTAGTAAAAAACACACGCGTGTCAGCAGGGGGACCACCAACCCATGTCCACCAGGTATGCTCCAAAATGGAGTTGTCTACTTGAAGTCTGTAGCCGGCTCCATTGAAATTAAAGAAGGCCCATCCGCCGCCATTGCCGGCAGAATTACCGATTTCAAGATCGACGTTCTTGATAAGCAGGTCTTTGGCGATGTTCATACCACCATAAGTTGGGGTCGCGGCGGTTGCATCACCGGTAATAATCGGCGGCTGAAGACTCTCCTGGCTCACTTTCAAAAACGTTTGCGACGGTCCCATAATAACGGTCCTGTACTTCGAAGAAGTAACGGGATTGTTTGCGCACGAGTAGACGCCGCCGTTCTGCAGTTCATATACACGAGTCGCGGGAGCCAAACTATCCGATGTCATGAGAAGATAAAGGGTATTCGTATGGCCATATTCAAAATCGTCTTTCACTACGAGAGTGTCGCCGCGTTGGCTCGAGACATACTGCATATCCTGAGCAAATGCCGACGGCAGCAGAAGAACAAGCATACTGAAAAGCAATACTGCACTTTTCATTTCAGACCTCCTGAAATCAGTTATTGTTTGATGAATTTGTGTGAAAACGCTAGTTCACGCTCGCCCAGAACCTCGCCAACACCTCCTTCCTTTAAGCACGACAGTAATTGATCGGACATGTTAGAAAGAATATCTCAAATTCAGCTGGAATACCGACGGAGCATATAAAACCGAAACCAGGTTCTTGGTTATCGGAGCACCCGGACTCGTTCTGTAATTTCGATACGTGCTTACTCCATTGTGAAAAATGTTTACTCCGTTGAAGGCTACACTCAAACCGTTAAACGGCAGATCCTGTTTAAGAGTAAAATCCCACCTATAAATATTGCCTGTAAACGAAGTCGCTTCAGGCCTGTTCCCTACACTATTCAACAAATTGCCGGTCATGCTGAACGATATACGGCCGGAAAAGCCTTTATAGTCGACACCAAGCGCAACGTTCACCACATCGTTTGCTTGTTGAATTAGTCTGCCGACATAAACCGTATCTTTGGTAGTGAAGACATTTATAATATGATGAGGGGGATTCGGATCACGAACCTGGGTGTTTTCCAATGTAAGAATATTGTAAGCCGTATTTGACCCTGATTTTGTATAGTTGACATCCAGGACCAGAGCACTAAGCGGACCGGGCAAATACCAGAAGTTCGTCTGCCAATCAACTTCGACACCTCTTACATAGCCGAGGCTCGGATTGTTTAAACTGAGACTAATCTGCTGATAGAGAGGGACTGTAAACCCGAATCTCTGACTCAAAAACAATGAGTCGGGGATGGGGGCGTAAGCGGCGTATTGAGCACGATTCGCGTAGTAAATCGATGTAGTGTACATCTGATTTGCAATTATTTTGTAGAACGCATCTATCGTAAAGAGACCGATTGAGTTATTGTGGAAGGACACGACAACATCGAAGTTTTTTGCTGTGGCCGGTTTCAGCAAAGGATTGCCGAGTGACATGCCGCCATCATAGAAAGCAACCTTAGGAATAATTGCCGAATAGTCGGGGCGGGAAATTCCGGTTGAATAGGCAAGTCTGAGATCCGACCAATCATTAACCCGATACTGCAGCTGCACATCGGGGAACAGGTTGTTATCCGTGCGGTTCACGTTGAAGGCACTATAGGGTACTTTGTAATGCGGGTTAGAGGGATTAGTCGAGTCGTTAACGGTAATCGCAGGCGGGTTGCCTTCGGTACTGGCACAGTCGCCATAAACAGTATGCAAAATAAAAGTATACTGGGCATGGTAATTCATATTGTAACTTTCGAAGCGAACACCGCCCAGCAAAGTCAGCCTTGGACCAATGTTTAGGGTACCCATCGCATAACCCGCTGAAAATTGTTCCGCACCGTTCCAGTCGTTTTGATAGCTGTCAGCGTACTGTATGGGAACTTGCCAGTGTGGCTCAACCAACTGCAGCCAGGTATCGAACGTATTCCGATTAAGTGTGTACTTATAACCTCCGTTGGTAAAATCGTATAAACTATTTAAATAATATTGTCCTCTAGTAAAGTCATTATTCATAACCATCGGGAAACTCACCGGATTAGACTGACTAGCCCCAAGGTATTGATTTGCCTCCGGGCTTGCATACAAATCGTTAGTCCGATTGGTCATATCTTCATCAACATTATTTTTACGCGTTGTTCTTATATACTTTCCGCCGGCTTTGAAAGTGGCTGTAAGGTCATTAGTGAAGTTGACCGGCGCCGACACATCGACGGATGCGTTATATAAGTGCTGATAAAACTGATTCCAAATACTCATAGCCCACCCGTTTAGCGTCGCACCAGTAGCGTCTACCGGGTTAAGATTGTTGAAGACCCCAAGTGCGTTTGTAAGCGACATGTCCTGCTGCGCAACCTGGGAGCTATAAGTAATCGGATCGCCCGAAGCATCGTAACCAAACGGTGCGGTAGCATTCTGATTATAAAATTGGTTCCATCCCGCACCATTAATACCAGGTGTATATCCGAAAATCGTATATTGCCTGGTGAAAGAATGAGACAAGCTCGCATCCAACTGTATGACGCCAAATGTATTTTCTACCTGAAGCGCGTTAATCCACAGGTCCTTTCCATATAGACTGCGGTCCGGGGTGAATATCACCTGATTATTTGTGAAATTGATCGAGGTGTAATTATTCAGTTGATCTGTAATGTTCCCTGAATAGGTATTCTGGAGAACCACTTTACCGTTTGGAAGTCGATAATCCAGTATAAGACTCCCGCCGTTGGTTTTGACAATGTTGGCGGCGTACTGATAAGTCGCACCGGTGGTTATGTAGGTAGCTTGACCGTATTCATTTTGGGTTGTCCCGAGGAAGGCTGGTCCGATGGAAGCTATCTGATTGCCGCCATCGGTGCGGTCCATATTTCCCTGCAGGAACACACCAAATTTGTCGCCGAAGAAACGGTTACTCACACTCGCCCAAAACTTGTAGTTATCTGCCACGCGATCTGTCGAATTGTAATTTCCCTGGGTAAGCGCATCAAAATGAAAATTCGACGGTGCTTCCCTCAATCTTAAATTAACCACGCCGCCAAGCGCATTGGCATCCATGTCCGGCGTAAGCACTTTTATGACTTCAATGCTGGAGAGCAAATTCGACGAGATAAAACCGAGATCTGTTGCCCGGTTGTTCATGTCTGTCGAAGGCAGCTCGATACCGTTTATAAGGATCTGATTCAGCTTAGCCTGAATTCCACGGATAACTACCTGGTCTCCGTTCATAAGCGAGACACCCGGCAGACGGCTAAGCGCAGTTGCGGCGTTGTCGTCAGGCAATTCATGGATCTTCTCGGAGGACACCACATTTATTATGGTATTAGAACTAAGCTGCGTGTTGATCGCCTCCCTTTGACCCTGGGCCTGAGCAGTCACAGTTACGGCTTTGCCCTGTATGCCCACGGCTTTCAGATCGAAGTTCTTTTGAAGCGTCCCACTGCTTGGAACATTGACAACTTCACTAGTACCTTCGTACCCAACATAGGATATCACCAGCGTGCATTGCCCGGGAGTGACATTGTAGATTACAAAATTACCGTTAAGATCGGTTGAAGCTCCGATGCTTGTGCCTTTGACAACTATTGTGGCACCGGGAAGTGCCTCCTTGGTATCCACATCGCGCACTTTCCCCTTGATCGTAGCAGTCCCGGCCGCCATAATTGATTGAGCTGTGAATAATAAAACGATCACGAACAAAGAAGAAGCTCCAATGCCCGAACGAAATCCAGCACTTCCTCGAAGGATTTGCTGTAACGACCTGATGGTACCAAATTTCCTTTTCACGAGAATTTCTCCTTAATAGTTTACCTGGCCACCTGCTGCTGCAACTCAGTGCAAGACCCTAGTATTCGCCGCACTATTCGCCTCAGATGCCGCGCCCTATTCAGACATGCAGCAACACTGCTTTCCCGTTCAGTGAACGGACTCATATCCCTGCAGACCTGACACGTTCCACAAGTGCTCATCCTCCATACAAGCTTCTCTCGGGCCATGTTGAGGTCTGGAGGAATGATCGACTGGCTTATATGGCATTTGAGGCCTGATCCAGGGGGAAAAGGCTCCACTAGAGGGAGGACCCGCAGTGAAGAATCGTATTTGAAGCTCAAGGTGGGTAGGGCACGTTGACCTGGACATCGATGATTGGAACAACTCCAGACCCGCTTCCCCATCAACCGCCGCAACTCGACGAGTTTTGCCCTCTCTCGGGGCATTCTTCCAAACTCCGAGTCCCGGATTTGAGGCGGCACCCTTTTGGACCCGCATCTCTAATCCCCCTGAACCTGACATCTAAAACACCTCTCTTCAATGGTTGCCCAAATCAAACCACCAGCTTCCGCCAAACCGATACCTTTAGCGGACACCTGTTCGCCTAAGCTGGATGCCGCTTGACTGCCGAGATCAAGAACCACTCGGGTCAATTGTCATTTCAGAATTCCAAAGGAATCTTTCACATTTGGATCAATCGCGACCGGCAACCCTAGATGCCGGTCGCTCGCCCCGGCCTCGGCCTGGGCGAACGAAACATACGACTCGCAACGATTCAGCGTTTACTGAATCAGTTTGAATATAGGAACACCCATATCGAATGTCAAGAGGATTCTTCCACGTGGAAGTTCCGCACGATACAGTTCCGTGACAGAGTGCCCCGATTCACGACTTCAATATCGTGCGGATTTTGTGGCGAATGAGAATTGAATTTGCGCATTTCCTGTCCCGAGAAGTTGGTCGGGTACAACCGCACTCATACGCGATATTATAGTCTCGGGCCCCTGAGCAACTGCACACCGTTGTGTATGCGGGCCCCTTTTACTCAGGATGGACTATATGCGCGTGGCTTTCGCGCAATGAAGCTCTAGCACGACAAGAGACATCCACCTCCCGACGCCGATCTGAAAGCGGCAATTACATGCGAAATGAGCACCCGCAACGGCATGTGGAAATTGAGAGTGCCCCACAGTTCGTGCGGACAAAGCCTTTGTGCTTCTGCTTATGTGGAAGTGTACCAGGAAATGGCGCCGAAGAATGGCCGATCATTAATGCCAAAGAAAAGATAGAGACGCAAAGAGGTTCTGTAAAGTTTACTTTACAAAGCTCGCGTCTCCATCCCCTTTTTCCAGGGTCAATCCTCATGCACTAGCCCTAGCTGCAGAACCAACACAATTGAGGTTATTGCTACTCTTGTTTCGCGGCAGCGTGTTCCAGTCTAGTTGGAAACAAACGTCTCAACACTCGACGGGGCCAACCTGGCCGTAAAGGTGCCGTTCGATACTGGTACGCTACTTCCCTGGACGCAATTTTGCGTACTGGACGTCACATAGGGGGTGAACGAGGTGACGCTGAGGTTCTTCAAATCGATCTGCTGCGCGGTCGAATTTGAATTCATGTTGATAATGACGACAACCGTCTTGCCGTTTCCTTCGTACGCCGTCATATAAACATCCGGTTGTGGATTTTCCGTCGCGGTTATCCTGTAATCCCCAGGCCTTACAAACCTGGCATACTGAGACATTGCGTAGCCTCTTTTCGCAACACTCCCGGTAGGACTGACCAAGGACCAGCCATCAATGGTCCACCACCATACATACGCGCTCATATCGTCATACATGCAATCGTTGACTTGTTTTGCAGTGCTGAGATCGGATGTCCATGTTGTATCATTGGCGAGATACTCGGTCATCCACACCTGCTTGCCTTTACTCAAAGCAAGCGAGTAAACATACGGATTGGCTCCGTAAAGATGTCCGCCTACGAAGGCCGTGTGAGCACAAGCAAGCGAATCGTTCAATGTCGAATCCGAGAGCGACCGGATGAAGCTTTCCGATTCCGGCATGAAGACGGGAACTCCCACCTTCGGTGCGTCGTAACGCATGAAGTTGAAAATATCCGTGGCGGTCCAGAAACATGATTCATAATTTACGTGGGCATCCGGCTCATTCTGGACCGAAATTGCATAAATCGGTGCACCGTTGGCTGCCAATGTATCCGCAAACGCAGCGAGATGAGCGGCATAGGCTGCATAGTCATTAGTGTCGAGATAACCTCCCGCTATGTTATGGTTAGTCTTCATCCATGTTGGAGGTGTCCAGGGACTTGCTATGACTTTTGCGCCAAGGGATTCGGCCTGTTTTGCGGAGGGAACGCTCCATATGAATTGACTTGAATCGGGCGGGATCCGAAGACGCATTATCGTCAAACCTATGTCCCCTGGACCGTCGCCAAAAGCTTCATTTATCTCGGCAGAGGTAAAATTGTGATCCTGCCAGTTGACTGTATTTGCTCCTCCAAATCCCTCAATTTCCTGCTGTGTGCTGTCTCCATAGACCACCGCTGGAGCCAGCTTCTTCACAGAGAAGTCCATAGTGGTGTCGCTGTTGATGTTGAAGAAGCCGAACTCCTGAGGTACTATGAGGGGATCGGTGCTGTCCGTGTTTGCGATCGAGACACTGAATCCCCATGGTCTGTCAACGACATCGTTGGCTAAATGGGACTGGCTTGGGGGAGGAGGGAGGACACCACTCAAAGAGACAGCAGTGTTGGATCCGCCAACACCGAACAACATTTTTCTCACTTCAGTCTGGCCTCTCGCTTGCAAACGGTAGAAGTAGACCCCCGGGGCGACTCGCCGTCCAAGATTGTCTAGACCGTTCCATATTATGCCGTGAACACCGGCCGTTTCATCTCCCATGCTGAAGTTCTTGACCACTCTTCCGAGGACATCGTATATCGTCACCTTCACATTCGACTGCTTATTTAGGTTATAGGAAATCGCCGTCTTCGAGGAGAACGGATTAGGATAGTTTTGCTCGAGCTGAAATTGTGCGGGTGCCTGAATCCTCTGTTCCACTGCCGTTATCCCTCCGACCTCGAACTTGCCGGTTGAATCCGTGTAGCCGGTATAGCTTACTGACGCATTGGTGTTGTCCAGAACGGTGACCAACGCGTTTCGGACCGGCACTCCCGACGCGGTTACAGTCCCCTCAAGTACGTAACTGCTCCCGTAGGCGGTTGCAGAGACACTTGCGATCAGTAGGAAAGCCAACAACAGAGGGCGGTAAAAATCTCTAAGCATTTTTGCTTCTTCCTTTCGTGCTTTTGCATTTTTTCGTTCCATCCTATCCGAGCGGGATCACCCTTCAAGTAGCCGCGTGGCAGGAGTGGAGCTACTCTCTTGTATCGTACAGAACCACATTATTCCGCATCGACGATCAGAATCCTCACTTGCGACGGCAGGGGACACACTTTCTGCCCGGGGAGAGTTCTGATATCCGGATCCCGAAGCAATTCCATTTCTGTCGTAACTTTAAGAATCCCCCGCGTCAAATGAAAGCCACTTAGTCTCTTCGACTCCCCATTTCGCGCAAGGCAAGAGAACGAATGAAAGAGGATGCCAAAGTCGTCCTATTGTCTGGCCGTCATGATCCGAAGGCACTCTTAACGAAACAAATATCGATTAAGGTAGAGGAATTCAAGCACCCGTTGGGCGGTCCCACTGACGATACACGACTATGAATTCGGCCCCGTTACTTCAAATCCTGCATTCGTACTCTCCACGAGGATGACTCGGGGCGAAGACAACATTGCATTGCGTCCCACTAACAAAAAGAGAGACGCCCCTTCATCAATTGTTTCCTCATCAGGAGGACATTCATCCTCATTTCTACGGGTCAAAGAGAAGATGACTGTCGGGCACAGTAGTGCCACGTACGCCCGACGTCAATCGTCAAATAATCAGTTGGTTTGTGGGTGCAACTTCACGTATTTTATCATCCACTTGAAAGCCGGCCTTTCGGTTCCGTTGCTTCTCAGCAGATATCCATTTGTCCTCCACATCCTGTACTGCCTGTAACCCCAGAGGGTTATTCCTTTCACCGCCGGGTCGGTCCAAAAGATCGGGAACTGCTGCTTGTATATCGCGAGCTGGGCTGAATCGCTCGCCACATCGACATCGTATTCCGACAAATAGATCGGAAGACCTACTGCATCGAGCAGCTTGAGGTTTGACTTGATAGTGTCCGGGCTCACCTTTTCCATGAAATGTCCCTGGACTCCGATCCCGTCTATCAGGCCTCTCTGTTTCAAGAGGTCGATGATGGTGATGAACTTCTCGGTGTTCGCCCGGCTTCTGAGCATATTGAATTCGTTCAGTATGAGTTTTGCATGGGGGAAATACTTCCTGGCCTCCCTGTAGGACCAGATTACCCAATCCCATCCTGTCGAGCCGTCTCCGCCCAAAGCATCCTTGTATGAAGGTGGATGCTGTATTGGCTCGTTAACGACATCTACCATTGCCGACTTAGGGCAATGCTCAGCGGCCAACCTGATCCATGTCTCAACCATTTTCTTCTGTTGTTCCGGCTTCAGTTTGTTGATCCAGGCAGGCTGCTGATGTCCCCAGACAAGATTATGATACTTGAAAGGAAAGCCGTGTCTGATGGCATAGTCATAAACGGAATCGAGTGCTGTCCAGTACCAATCCCTTGGATCTTCTCTTCGCGCTACGAATCCCCATTTACCCGCGTTCCCAGGGGTCACCTGGTTCCAGTACTTCGCGAAGCCCGACGGAATACTCGGTCCTTCAATAATGTTCCCGATGAACTTCGACTGCCCTTTGGCAATCTGACCGTACGATTGCGACGAGGATAGGAGCAGAATCGCAAACAGGGCTGCACCTGCGATTCCCACTACTTTATAACGTTTGTGCTTTCTCATGGAAAATATCCATTCTCCCTTCTGGTTTGTTGTTACCGCATCTCTTTCCACAATCAATGGGCTCTCGGTTGTATGGTCGATGCCTTACAATTTAGTCAAGCCCTTCCAAGGAAGCGAGTATGGACTAACTTACTGATTTTGCTGTCGCAACAATCCCCCTGATCGGATCTGAGGAGCAGACAGAATAGGTGGGATGAGGAAATGCTGCGGCGTACTTGATACTGCTAACCGAGCCGGGTCGTGATAGCCTTCGTTAAGTAACGTCCCGGCATGCGCCGGTGCAGGGGAGAAGAAAGACGTCGGGCGAAAGAGTGGCAGATACGCCCGACATCAAAATTAGGGAATCAGTTTGTCTGGGGGTGCGACTTGACGTACTTGATCATCCACTTGAGAGCCGGCCTTACCCTTCCATTCCTGGTGATCAGGAAGGCGTTGGGTCTCCATGTAAATCCATCGTAACCCCACAGGGTTATCCCTTTAACCGAAGGGTCCGTCCAGAAGATCGGAAACTGCTGCTTGTATATCGCAAGCTGAACGGAATCGCTGGCTGCACTGACATCGTACTCCGACAAATAGACGGGGATACCGGTCGCATCAAGCAGCTTCAGGTTTGCCTTGATCGTATCGGGGCTCACCTTCTCCATGAAATGGCCCTGGACGCCGATGCCGTCTATGAGGCCCCTCTCTTTCAAGAGGTCGATGATGGCAATATACTTCTCCGTGTTGGTACGGCTCTTAAGAATGTTGTAATCGTTGAGAAGAAGCTTGGTGTGGGGAAAATATTTCTTGGCTTCCTTGTAAGACCAGATGACCCAGTCCCACCCGGTCGAGCCGTCCCCTCCCAACGCAGCCTTGTATGAAGGCGGGTTTTGCAGTGGCTCGTTGACAACGTCGATCATCGCCGACTTAGGGCAATGTTCGGCGGCCAGCCTTATCCACGTCTCGACCATCTTCTTCTGCTGTTCAGGCTTCAGTTTGTTGATCCAGGAGGGCTCCTGGTGTCCCCAGATCAGGTTATGATACTTGAAAGGAAAACCGTGCTTGATGGCATAGTCATAGACTTTGACCAGCGGAGCCCAGTTCCACTTCGCGGGATTCTCGCTTACTCCGACATTTCCCCATTTACCGGCGTTCTCCGGAGTTACCTGATTCCAGTATTCGGCGAAGTTGGATGGTATACGGTACGCGCCGAGTATGTTTCCGATAAACTTCGACTGGCCTTTGGCTATCTGGGAAAACGACGGCGAAGCCGACAGCAGCAAAACCGCGACGAGGGCTTTGCTCAGCATTCCGGTCAAGCCGGATCCTAGGTTGTTGTTCTTGAAAAACATCAATCCTCCATTCTAATTTGTCCTGACAATCTCTCGTTCCACTCTAAGTAAGTTCCCGATAACCGGGCTTAGAGATTACAATTTAGCTAAGTTATGCGTAGGAGGCCAACCCTGCGTAGGGAGTTACGCTTCGATTTGAAGCCCCGGCAGACGCAATTTCGGAATGGATCGCGCTTGGAAACGGATAGCACGCAGAGAGTTGACGAATGGCCGGGGGACCCACTCTCGCATGTTTGAGAAGTTTCTGGGTTCTCTCTGCGTGCCGACTCCGGTCAAGATCTACTTGATCAACATCATCTTCCGCTCCAGGCTTTCGCCTCCCGCATCGAGTTTGTAAAAATAAACGCCACTTGCGAGTGTGCTGCCGTTGAAGGTCACAAAGTGATTCCCGGCGCTTTCCCTCCTGTCGACGAGCGTTTCCACCCGCCTTCCGAGCACGTCGTAAATTCTTAGTGTAACAAGGCCGGATGTCGGAAGCTGATATCTGATCTCCGTAGTCGGGTTGAACGGGTTGGGATAGTTCTGATCAAGTGCGAACTTCTGCGGCAGCTCCCCCGATCCAAGAACCGGAGTCACGGTTTCGGGATTGGACGAATCGATGAACTTCAACCACTCAACCTGGAACAGGTTGGACCCGCTTCCGGTGAATTTCAAGTAAACGTCATGCATACCAGTAACGGGTTTAGTAAGCGCGGTTGTAAACGTATCGTAAGCGGATAAGCTTCCGGTATTCCCGATATTGCACGCTGCGATTTCGGTCCCCGTCCCGAGGGAGTCGAGCCAGACTTCCACCTGGCCGCCCGATCCCGCAGACGAGGCGATGATTTGAACCGAATCAGCCTGCATCGGATATTTCGTCGTGTCGCCGAATTCCACCCCCGCGTACAAAGCCCAGTCGCCGTCGGATATGTTCGAGAGGGCGCTGACCCCGTTGACGGGCTGAGTCACGCTTGTACCGTACTGGTTGGCAGGACTTTCAGCCAATATCGGCGTATAGGCATCGCGGTAGATGTAGAAATCGAATTCGGCGGGACTTCCTTCGACAAAGAGGCCCTGCCGGTTTCCCGTCCAGGAATTGTAATTCGGCTGATTGCCATCCAGTTGCGTAACGTTGATGGTATTTCCGACCTTGATCCAATTGTGACCGTTTGCGCTGCAGTAACCCGTCAAGGTATGTTCGACGCGGACTAGTTTGAGCCAAATACTGCTGTCAGCTGCGGTTACAGGGCTATTGACCACGTAGTAGTAAGGAACAGCGGTGGTATCGCTGTAACTGAACACGACGATCTTTTGGCCTGTAATATCTATTGAGCTGTACAACCTGACGAAGATTGTCTCATTCCCGTTGAAGACCCACAGCCCGGCCTTGTCGGAGGTTGATGTAGCGTTGAGATTTACTCTGGTCATTAACGAATAATTGTGTTCCGCATCGTTCTTTATAACCGTATTGAACTCTTTTCCCCTCGGTGAAAGCGTCAGCCATCCGGGATGAGTCGTGAGAGAGTAATCACTCGAAGGGGTGTAGCCGAGGAACGACCATTCAGGATTCAGCTTGGTTGAATTGAAGAAATCGGAGTGCGGAACCATCCAAGGAATGCCGCTGCTAGGAAGCTTCGGCGCTGTTTCGGGAACGTTGTCGGGGTAAGTGGCAACGGGCATCCCGCTCGCATCGTAGTGGACCTCGCACAATTGCCCCTGTCTGCCCTGTCCCCACCACTCGTTGTTGTTTGCGGTCTCCCAGCCGGGGGTAAGAACCCAGTAGGTACTGTCGGCGGCCATTACCACTGCCGAGCAATGGTTGGGGGTGACGAACAATGAAGAGGATGTGGACGTACCGAAGAACGGAACAGGCTTCGACCAGGCCGCTTCGTCCCCGGTGAGTGTGTCGCTCCTCATGACCCACTCTCCGCCGTAGACGTTCCCGGCAAAGGCATAGTAGTAATAGCCGTTATGCTTCCACATGACCGGACCTTCTGCCCAGCTGTAAGGATACGAAGGGGCGGGATTCAGCCAGGTCAGATTCAAGACTTTACCGCTCGGCTGGCCGTTGTTTCCGAGTTGGACTATCCAATTGTTCGGCTGACCGTTCTTGACCAGCAAATACCATGTGCTGTCGTTATCGACAAATATGGAATTATCGTAACCCAATCCCGGTACACCTGCCGGCGTGTTCATCACTGTAGGCATAGACCAGGGTCCGGTGACGGTATCTGCGGTAACAAAACACATTCCACTGTTACTTTTGAAAAAATCCCACCACTTATTGTTGTAGTAAACCACCTGGCCTCCCCAGCACCCGCCCGCCGGAGCGTCGCCGTATCCCGACCAGGAAGCGCTGACGGGCTGGGCAACTGCCTTCCAATGTACCAGGTCGGTGGAATAATAAATCACCGGGGTCGGGTTGAACGATGAGCCAGTGGTGTAGTATCCATTCCCAACCTTGGTCACCGTACAATCGGCGTGATCCCCGGGAATCACGGGGTTCATGTACGTGAGAGCCTGCGCATTCACAGAATACGCTGCTAGTAAACAGAGGCCGAGTCCCATAAGAAATGTTTTCATTTTTTCCCCACACTTATAGTGACAGTACTTCAAGGATGTTATACCGTTTGAGATTCGTGGTTATGGTTCTTCAGATTTCGACAACTTGCGCCGAATCTATCGCCGTTTCACCACTAAGAATAAAGAATTAACGGGGACAAAAAAATGCCGCATCGCGCAATAAATCAACCAAACTGCGCAACATCATTATGTATCACGTGGGCTGGTGCAGCTTGCGAAATTCCTGCAATGTGACGCCTTTCTCTTTTTTGAAGTATCGGGATATATGCTCGACATCAGTGAAATCAAAAAGGGACGTGATCTCGGAAATAGGGAGGTCGGTTTCGATCAGCATCCTCGAAATAAGTTCGACCCGCACTTGCTTAATTTCCTTGTGAATCGATCTGTGAATCGTTTTCCTGAACTTTGTCTCGAGCGTCCGTCTCCCAACGTTCGTTACCTTCACCACATCGCTGACCAGAATTTTCTTTCTCGCGGTGTTCTTTATATAGTTGATCGCCGATACGACATCGGCATCGTCTACCGCGAGAATGTCCGTGGACTGCCTCTGGACTACATGGGTGGGTGTGACCAATATCTGTTTCCTCGAAGGTTTCTTCCTGCTCGTTAATTGGTCCATCAGCCTCGCAGCCTCGAATCCCGCAGCTTCGACATTTAAGGCAATACTAGTAAGTGGCGGATCACCTATGTCGCAGACCATCCGGTCGTTATCCACGCCTATGACAGCCACATCTTCCGGCACCTTCAGGTTGTTCATCTTGCAAACTTCCAGGATGTGCTGTCCTCTATCATCGTTGCAGGCAAATATCCCGACCGGCTTAGGTAACGCCATGATCCAGTCGCTTACATGATGCTGTTCGTTCTCCCAATCGTCCTTTCTTATCCTCTTCGGCACAATATAAATATGTGTCTTGCAGCCGGCTTGACCGTTGAATTCGCCAAACAGTTTCCCCCGTTCCCTTGACCAGTCGTACCTGTCGAAACCGCAAAAAGCGAGGTTCCGGAGTCCCTTCTCGAGGAGATGCCCGCTCGCCATCTTCGCTATCGAATAAGAGTCTGTCTTTATAACCGGCATGTCTTCCGGGTACCTTGAGTCATGAATTGCAAGTATCGTTGGAATCTTGAGCTTCAGCAACTCTTTTGTTATCAGGGAATCCCGCATGATTATGCCGTCAGGTTCCCAATTCGTGAGATGTGGAATCGAAGACTTGAGATCCGTGGGCTCCTTATAGAACGACCACGGACCGTACAGTCTTGAATATCGGGCGACACCGATTATAAGCTGTCTCCCGAACTCACGGGATGTCTCAAGCAGCAATACTACTTTCTTCAATCGGTTCCTATAGAAGGTTATGAAAGGTTCATTGCCATCGGAAAGCCGACGCACGCTTCAGGATCAGTGAAATCTAGAACCTACCTGACCTCACTGACTTTGACCAGCCTTGCACCGAGTTTCCCGACATAAAGGGATACTTGGTTCGTATAGACTCCGAGGTCCTTTCTTGCCCACAAATCGCGGACCTGGCACGGCCCTTTGAGACCCAGTTGATTCAGGTTGAAGGATATTTTCATTGAATCAGGAGGGACCGAGCGGCCCGGGTATTGCGTGAACACATGGAACCTGACCGTCGCTCCTTCCGTGTGCGGGACGGCCTCGCCGTCGATCCCCGCTATCGCAGTGAAGGTATCGTATCCCGAAGGAATATTGTACTCTATTATCGAATTGGCATGGGTCCCTATACCGTTCGCGTAAACCTTGTTGTTGACGGTCAACTTGTTTCCCATCACGCTCCGATCTACCGTAGCGCTTCCCCAGCCTGCGGTCGCGCTGATCCATTTAAGATCGGTCAGGCGCAATGTTCCTTTCTTCCCGATAAGCTCCGGCTCGATCCAATCGGCGTGATCCCAATCGTTTCCCTTCTTGCCTTCCGTAACGACAAGGTAAAGCTTTTTCGCCCCGGCGATATCTGCCCTGACATCGGTGCTCTGTTGTCCGGGCTTCCAGGAAATGAGTTTACTGTTCCAAACAGCCTTGCTTTCCACAATCGGCTCGTTGTCGGAAGCGTAGAAGAGCGCGACATATTTATCGTTGCTGTGTGCCTCGTCGGCTGCCCACGCGATCGTCCTGCCGTTGTTGAAGAGCAGCCTGTTGTTCCTGCTTTCTTTGGAGACGGCGAGAGCCTCGCTGTTTGTAATCAGGCCGAGAGTAAACTTGTCGTTGTCCGGGAGGTTCCCGCCGAACATCAGCGGTGAGCGGCAGATCAGGAATAGCGACATAAGCGAAACCTGCTGGTTCCTGGTCAAACGGCTCATCCTGGCATTGCCGACCTGTCCGCGAATAGCCAGCCTGCCCAGCGGCAAGATGTCGCCGTCGGGCCAGTGGCCCCGGCTCATGTAAGGAATCCATTCCTGGAAAAGTCTGAAGTGGTTGTACACCTGCGGCCAGTTGTCCCAGAGATCGTTCGCGATGCGCCACATGTTTGCGTGCGTGCTCACGTTCTCAGCGTCTGCGAGCGGCGTGGGTCCGGGCGACAAACTAAGGACAATCTTCCTTCCGCACTGATCGATCGCCTTGCGGATCATCTCGATCTCGCGCTTGTGATACGGGCTTGTTATATCATCCACCTTCACGAAGTCGACACCCCAGGACGCATACAGTTTAAAGAGAGAATTGTAGTACTGCTGCGCACCCGGTTTGGACGCGTCGACGGTGTACATGTCGTTCAGCCAATAACACAGGCGTTTCGTGCTGTAGACATCTCCGGCAGTCTCGCTGCTTCCCAGTATGGGTGTGTTCCTTTCGACGGCGAGCCTGGGGATGCCGCGAAGTATATGAATGCCGAACTTAAGCCCGAGACTGTGAACATAGTCCGCAAGCGGTTTGAATCCCTTTCCTCCGGCAGAGGACGGAAAACGGTTGACGGCCGGTATTAGCCTGCCGTATTTGTCCATGTCGATGATGGGATCTTTTCGGTTGTATTCGTGAGCGCCGGGATTCTGTACATACCAACGGATGTCCACAACGACATACTTCCACCCATATTTCTTCAGATGGGCGGCCATGTACCTAGCATTCGCCCTTACTTCCTTACCCGTGACGGTGGCTCCGTAACAATCCCAGCTGTTCCATCCCATCGGCGGCGTCGGGGCCCACTTCCCGAAATCCTGAGCGTGCAGGTTCCCTGTAAAAAGAATCAAGACTGCGAACAAGATCGCGTTTCTCATGGTGCTTCAAACCTTCCTGATTTTATTTCCCTTCCCTGAACAACATGTTCGAAGGAATTTTCTCGTTCTTCACTCCGGGGCCCTGTATTTCGGCGATCAGGTCCATTCCGCCGCCGGCCTGGAAGTACTGGACTTCTATCTTATGATATCCCGCCCCAAGATAATCTGTTCCCGACCTGTACTCCACGGCATGTTGACCGTCGTTCGAAACGATAAGTTGTCCGTCGATATAGAGGCTCGAGCCGTCGTCGGATCCCAGGGAGAACGTGTACAGCCCTGTTTCCGGAAGTTTTATGTAGCCTTCATACTTCACACCGAAGTCTTCGCCTGAATTCTTTTTCGGAATTGTGAAGTCTTCTATCGTTCCATTCCCGACAGGCGTGAGAAGAGCGAAGTTCGGCAGGTCCTGCCACGTTCCCTCGTAGTACTCGTAGTTGAGTCCCTGTACCGGGTTGTTGACCTCGATCGGGGGCGGAGGCTCGACTTTTCCGTTAAGTGCAAGAACGACGACAGACATCGGCGGCATGGTAACCGTCATGACGCTGTCGTTCTCGAGCTTGTAACCGGTGAATTCTTTCGGGACGACTGCGTTCGGATCGTCGAATGTGTTGTGCGCATTCATTTTGTCGGCGGTCAGCACCTTTCCGGAGATTCTGTCCCCTTTGAATCTGTCGAACCGGAACGTGATCTTCTGCGCTGAATTCGGATCGACGTTGACAAGAGAAATGTGAACCTTCCCCGCACTGTCTACCGAAGCGGAAGCGTTCACTGCAGGAATGGAGCTGCCGTCGAAGGTATACTTCGCGGAATTAATCTTGACCGGGATCATCATCGCGTTCTCGTTGGCCTTGTACATGTCGAAGACCCAATAGGTCGGGGTGAGAACCATTTTAGGGCCGTCGGTCAGGATCATCGACTGAAGGACGTTTATCGTTTGCGCGATGCAGGCCATCTTGACCCGGTCCGCATGATTGTTGAAAATGTTAAGGTTGCACGCCGCCGCGACTGCGTCCCTCATCGTATTTTGCTGGTAGAGGAATGCCGGGTTGGTGCCGGGCTGGACGGCGTACCAGGTTCCGTATTCATCGACTACAAGAGCTATTCGTTTGCCCGGATCATAGATACTCATGATTGAATCGTTCTTGTCGATCAGGGTGTTCATCTGGAGCGTGCTCTGTATGATATTGAACCAGCCCTTCTGAGTGAAATCTGTCGCCGGTTTCTGATTTGCGAAGGAATAATAATGAAGTGACAATCCGTTGATACTTCCCCTCGCGTCCTTCATCACCACATTGGTCCAGTTATAATCGTTTCCACCCGGACCGCAGGCAATCTTGAAGAGACTGTACTTGCCGTAGTCTTTCATGAAGGTGCCGTACCTCTTGGCAAGATCTGAGTAGTATTGAGGCGACATGTTGCCTCCGCATCCCCAGCTTTCGTTGCCGAGTCCCCAGTATATCACGCCCCAGGGTTTGGGATGTCCGTACTTCGCCCTCAGACTTGCCATGTGGTTATCGCCGGTGGAGTTGCAATATTCGACCCACTGCGCAAGTTCGTGGACCGTACCGCTTCCGAGGTTGCCTGTAATGTAGGGCTCGGCGCCGATAAGTTTGCAGAACTGGAGAAATTCCGCGGTTCCGAACGCATTGTCATCGGTGACTCCTCCCCAGCTGGTATTGACAATTTTCGGGCGGAGAGCGCGCGGACCTATACCGTCCATCCAATGATATTCGTCGGCAAAGCATCCCCCGGGCCAGCGTACCACACCGATATCGAGTTTCCGCAATGCATCGACTACATCTTTCCTGATCCCGTCGATATTGGGAATTTTTGATTTCGTACCGACCCAAATGCCTCCGTAGATACCGTGGCCGAGATCCTCACTGAACTGGCCGTAAATATTCTTGTCGATCCTGTACCTAATCTTTCCGGCCTCCAGGATGGCAGTGTTCTGGTCAGTCTGCGCAAGCAATCCCGGCACGACCGAAGAGAAAAGAAATAGAAACAGTAGTAAGCGTTTCATGGGTTGACCTTTCTTAGGAGAGATGATCGGGGTTGAGACTTTCTCGATGGCGTTCCTCACCGTGTTAATTTGAAACCGACTGACATCAGTCTGCGGCTGACGGCGGAATTGTCCGAATATTCCGGCGAAGAGCTGCGGAAGCAATCGATAATGAGAGTGAGACCATCTTGCGAGGAATGCCTCGCGGAAGATGCGGCCATAGTCGTTTGGCCACTCCTGGTCACAGAGATCTCTGCGGTTAGACGTCCTGCTAGCGGCTTCTCGTCCGGATGTCGGTTCGCGGAAATATTAGCAAGCGGTCCTTTCAAATGAAAGCCACATTGCGCTTCCGAGTCACCATTTTGCGCAAGAGAGGGCAGCGCAACCGCTCCCCGGAAGACTGTCAAA
Organism: Candidatus Kryptoniota bacterium; assembly: GCA_046706745.1. GTDB lineage: Bacteria > Bacteroidota > Ignavibacteria > Kryptoniales > JAKASW01 > JAKASW01. The sequence goes on along the minus strand of JBJKPC010000005.1, from coordinate 1,395 downwards.
ACAGGTCTATCGTATCCTGCTGGATATACCCTCGATGCAGTCGAAGACCGGGACGACAATGGACAAGCGATAGAAGCCACGCCGCATCGTTGCCGAATATGTAATATGCGGTTATTTCAGGATCGTCATCTTTATAGTCCTAGACCGACTGCCCGTTGTCATGGTGCAAAAAGTAAACACCGCTCGACAATCGGGTCCCGTCGAACTGCATTGCATAGCCCCCCGAGCTCTCGGTCTTGCTGATCGGCGTACTAGCGAGACTCCCGCGAGTATCGTACACGTTCAGACTTACAAACCCGCCCCTGTAAGGTCCGAGCTCCGATCCCGAACTATGAACCCCACACTTTATAATCGTCCTAGGTTCAAGCTGATCAATAATTACATCCAGTCATGATCGGCATCCCTAACATCCTGTTCGGCAAACGGGTTCGGATGATTTTGAAGAAGACCGAACTAAGCCGGTAGGGTGGACTAGCCTCCCAAACCGACGCCGGTGGCAGTTTCATTTACTATGGAGATATCTCCCGAATCCGGAACCGCATCGAACATGACATATTTTGCGTTGTCGATGTCGACGATCTTCGAGCTGACCATCCTGCCGTTCTGGCGTACGCTCACAGAATCCCATCCCTGGGGAAGCGGGCGGCGAAGAGTAAGCGGTATATTGTAGTATGAGCTGTCGAGATTGTCGGTCAGCCGGACGACGATGCTGTCATTTCCGCTAGAGAGTTCAGAAACAGATGCCGCATTTCTCTCCTTGATGTACCTTGCCACCGTGCCGAACGGGGCCACCCAGAACTTGTCGGAGTGTGCACTCAGGTACTCGAGCGTGGCGAGTAACGTATCCTGTGAAACGGGCGAGTATGCGCCGGGCTCATTGTAGTCGATTCCGTGAATGAGATAAACGCACCAGCCGTCCGACGATGCCGCCGCGTTCGCTTTCGATTCGATGGCGGCGGCTGTGTTCAGACCCTGATTGCCGCAGACAAACGAGCTGATGTTCATGAAGTCCTGCGGAGTCTTGTTCACGATCTGGCCCGAGCATCCGCGGGCTGCGATATAGTTTGCGGCATCTATCGCCTCGTTGCCGGGGACGCAATATGGATAAGCGATCGTTATGCATCTTTGCCCTTTGATACGTGCATCGATGGTATCTCTGGCAAGCGCACATTCAGCTTCCTGGGCAGAGTCGGAGATCTGGTTGAAATTCGGGTGATCGATTGTGTGGCTCCCGATTTCATGGCCCTCGTCCGCCGCCTTCTGAAGGCCGCTCCAGTTCGCCGGCCACGCCCACTTGGGACTCGTGACCGTGAAGAGAGTCACCTTGTATCCGAACTTATCGAACATCGGAACGGCTATGCTGAGCTGGTTGGGCAGATTGTCGTCGAAAGTAAA
>JBJKPC010000004.1:0-17121 GCA_046706745.1 Candidatus Kryptoniota bacterium | reverse complement strand
CCCGGGTGAGTTCGGGTGGAAGGAACTTGAGAGCGACGAGGCGCCCAAGCCTGGTGTCCTCGGCCTTGTAGACCACACCCATCCCACCTTCGCCAACCTTTTCCAGGATGCGATAATGACTGACTCTCTGTCCTATCATTACTGCCCCGCCATCGGTAGTCTCACGCTACGGTGGAAAGCTCCGCTTTGATCAAGCTTCTCCGTAATTCTGTAGTGGCTGACCAAGGTACCGATCATTACGCTCGCCTCGGAAAATAATAAGGTCGATCCTCAAAATTACTGCTACTCATCGAATGCATTTGCGGGCCATTTGGGGAATGCCGCTGTCTTCAACACTGTTGGGAATCGCTTTCTCCGCGTTTTGTATGTTGGCTCCGTCGCTGCCGTGTTGGGGGCGACACACTGTCTACGGACCCTGTCTTGCGACTGTCATATTAAGCACCCAAGACCAGAAATCGTGGTCAATAGGTGACCTTTGTGTAAGGTGCTTGTAATTCCCGACTGCCCGACGTGCTTGGTAGGTCGACCGATTTTAGCAAAGCTTAAACCAAATGTCAATACTTCAGGAGGTCGACCGCCCCCCTTTCAGCATCAGCCTTGCCGCTCAGCGGCCGGTTCCCCTATCCAAAGAACAAGTGCGCCGTCAGGGACCGGCTCTACACGTGCACTCAGCGAGACGGAATTCTCGGTGTCAGTAATTTTGCTAAGTTGAATTTTCGAGGGCACGCGATCCCGGATGCAGCGCTCGACAGCATCTATGAGATCAATTCCCTGCAGTTCAGAGTACGCTTCCGTGATCGTCATCCCGAAATATGTGTCGGGTCGCCGGCCCAGCAGATTAGCCGCAGCATCGTTTGAATAAAGAACGGTTGAATCATAACCCACGATCTGACACCCCTCAATCATATTGTCCATTGTACCCTTGAACCTGGTCAAAGCTTGTCCCAGTGAAATGCGGGCACGCTTTTCATCAGTAATGTCGCGGGCGATCTTTGAAGCCCCTACTATCGCCCCCGAAGAGTCCCTGATCGGAGAAATCGTTACAGACACATTTATCATGCGACCATCCTTTCGTACTCTCACCGTTTCATGATGATCGATTCGTTGTCCATTAGCTATCCGTCCAAGGATTTCATACTCTTCATTCCTGTTCCCGGGAGGGACCAAGAGCATGATTGATCTTCCCACTATCTCGTCCTCAGCATACCCGAAGATCCGTTCGGCCGCCGCATTCCATGACGTTATTATTCCCCCCAGCGTTTTGGAGATGATGGCGTCTTCCGAATACTCTATTATCGCAGCGTAGTGTCTGAGCATCGCTAAGGTGCGACTTTCAGATACGCGATCATTGTCATGAATTGTCTTCATAGCTAAACTTGTAAGACATCAACCGTCACAGTCGAGACCCGACTCCCCGGGATCATCCATTGCCCGTCAATGTATCGGCACCTGCCAGTGACGATTCGAATTCGCCGGACTACCCGGATAGTCCCGTTTACTGTTTAGTGCGCAAAAAATCCGTTTAAAAATTCAACCGAATTGCACCGCTTTTCAATACTCAACGACTGTGCCAGTATTCAGTCCTTCCATTTTGTAGCATTGAGCTCTCTCAGCGCTGCCTGATGTAAAAAAGCTCCATTGCAAGTGTACAAAGTACACATTCCTCCAGCCTCATGTTTCCAAAAGACAAGGTCCGATAGGCAACGCTCTATCAATTCAGAAAGTGCCATGCAGACGCTTTTCAGTCCCACCATCCGGTTTCGCAATCACAGTGTCAATCGGCTAGAGCATTACATAATCGGTCACTTGTTATCGGAGTACATCACGAACCGAGGCTGGTGCAGCACAGTGCATTTGTTGCCCAATATCATCCGCAACTGTTGATACCATCTCGACTGTTACACCGGCTCGGAAACCATGGGCATTGTACTTCCCGGCGATTTTACCGGCAGGCGACAGTCCGCGCGAAAAGGCAATCACTTCGACATATTTCGTCGCATGACCCGGAACTTATGTGGACGCTTCTCCGGCAGTTCAATGCCTGAGAAATGAAGGGGAACGTTTGTTCAACTTCGAGGACTTCCGATAGACAGCCTGATGTGTAGGATCCACTAGGGCCAATTCCTTAAGAATTGCTTCGCCATGGTACCCTTCGAGAGCATTGGCGATCTCCTGATACTTGGCGTCAAAAAAGACTCTGATGACGGAGCCCAATGTTCCCGCTTGCTGGGCGATGCTGGCTATTGTATCCACAGAAGCGGCGATAACGGCTTGAGCAGAGTCGGGCCGGGTCGTAAGCATGTCTATCCCGTTGTACTCGTAATTATAAAAAGCCGTTCTAAATACATCGTAGCCTCCGGATAAAAGGTCGTTCACAAGGCCATATCGCGAATACCCGCCGGAAGTGCTCGGTTGCCAGCCGTCCGAAAAATTGGAGTTTTCCGCCCTGGCGACGATGTTTGCAGCTGACTGAAAATATTTCGTACCACCCATTTGATTGTAAGAATCACAATCGAACCCGAGTACGATATCCATGTAATAATCGATAAAGCCTGTCAATGAGTTGAAGTTGAACTGGTCATGAAGCAGCGGTTCTCCCTGCGTGTATGCGAATTGCCATGAGTTGTCCAAGATGCGGACGATCGGGGAAAAGTCGCTGGACCTGTAAACTGCCCGCTCACTGCCGATAAATGCCTGGGCAGAGTAGACGCCGTTGGAAGCCGAAAGAAGATAAATCTGGAGAGTAACAGGGATCGTGGGCCCGGTGTAACTTCCATTCGACCAGTCATAGTCGTTGATGTAGCTCTCGATTGCCGGTCCGAGAACTGACACGTTTGCCGCGTCGTCTCCACTCAAAGCGCTGTAGTTTAGAGAGACATTTGCGTTAATCTCCTGGGCCCTTGCTGCCGGGATGGAAAAAACACAAGCCAGCAAAAATATCCATTTCATTTGACCCTCCGTTGTTGAGACCGTGCGGTGGACGCAATCCGACAGTCCGGTTTGCCGGTAGAGGGTCCACCATAAAGTGTAATGCCGCACTCCCGGTCGCAGCAAACGATGCCATGGTTAGGTCGCCGCTTCATGTTTCAGTAACCTATCTTTCCCTCCGCAAGTCCGGAGCTTCCGGACGCCGGAGAGGTATGAACGTCACACACCGGCGGGAGATATTTGGCGTTGAAGATCTCGGTCTCCTTGTCGGGGCAGAACTGGGTGGCGAGCATTCCAGTCTGTGCGCAGATTGTCTCTGTAACAACGCCCTGAGGCTGAACGAAGGAAGAAATTGGGAGGCCAATAGATCTGTCGGCATATGTGTCCCTCATAAAGATTGCCCATATCGGCGCCGCGGCATCCGCCCCCTGCCCGTACCAGTTTGTGAAATGAACCCGCTGATCGTCGAAGCCGACCCACACTCCGGCCACGAGCTGTGGGGTAAAGCCTTCGAACCATGCATCTGCGAAATTGTTCGTGGTCCCGGTTTTTCCAGCGCAATCCAGATAGAAATATTTTCTGACAGTTTCACCGGTTCCCCCGTTTATTACGCTTTCAAGCATGTTGGTCATAATGTACGCGGTCTGCTTGCTCAGAACCTCTGTCGATACCGTGTGGTTCTGCCAGATGATATTGCCGTTCTTATCTTCTATCTTCACGATAGCGATGGGCTTGGTCAGGATTCCCTGATCGGCGAAGACTCCGTATGCGCTTGCCATTTGGATCGGGACAACAAGACTTGTGCCCATGGCGATTGAGGCAAAAGGTGGTATGTAGGTCGTAATTCCCATTCTGTGCGCATAGTCAATCACCTGCTGAACGGGGGCTATTTCTTGTATTGCCCTGACAGCCACCACATTAATTGAATACTTGAGAGCATCGCGGAGCGTGACTTCACCTCCGAATTGACCGTCCGCATTCCTCGGAGACCATCGTTTTCCGTCCGGCATAATCATCGTCACCGGTTGGTTAAGCAATCTGTACGAAGGCGCGTAGCCGTTGTCGATTGCCACCGTATATACGAACGGCTTGAACGCCGATCCGCATTGCCTGGCGATCTCGGTCACGTGGTTTAGCCCGTAATGGAAATGTTTGTAATTCGACGATGCCACCAGCGCTTTAATATACCCGTCCTTTGGATCGATACAGACAAAGCCGACCTGGATCCTCTCTTCTGCTTTCTTGACGGAGTCGACGAATGCAGGATCCGATACGAAGCGATGAAAGACCTGGTTCTTTTCGACCGCGGTTGAAGCAGTTTTGTATGCAGGTGATTGCTTGATCGCTCCTTCCAGCGCTGAATCCAGAATCGTGGAATTCGCGTTCCAGTTCCAGCGTGCATCGAACAGCTTCTGATACACTCTAAGATGCTGGCTCACAGCGCTGTCCGCGTATGCCTGCATTCTCGAATCAAGGGTCGTGTAGACAGTCAGACCGTCCCTGTAAATGTCGATTCCGCGTTTGTCGGCCCAGCTCTCCAGTTGTTGCCTGACCATTTCAATGAACCCTGAGGCTAATCCTCCACCAGCGTTGCGGTACTTGAGATGAAGCGGTTCCTTGAGCGCGCTATCGTACTCTTGTCTGCCTAACCGACCGAATTGGAACATGTTGTGAAGTACCACGTCCTTGATCATACGTGCACGTGCCAGATGCGTCACAGGATCGAAGAGAGCAGGATTCCGCAGCATCCCGATCAGCATGGCGGCCTGCGGTAGCGTAAGCTGTGATGCCGGCTCGTCAAAATAGACTTCCGCCGCAGACTCTATTCCGTAGGCACCTCTCCCGAAGTAAACATCGTTCAGATACATCGAGAGGATCTCGTGCTTGGTATATGCTCTCTCCAACTGAACCGCTGTTATTGCTTCACGTATTTTTCTCGTGAGCGTTACGCTCTGGTTCAGATAGAGATTGCGGGCCAACTGTTGGGCGATCGTGCTCGCCCCCTGGACTACTCTCAAGTGAATTACGTCTTCGAAGAAAGCTTTGAGGATTCTTGCCGGATCCAATCCCCAATTGCTGTAGAACGTCCTGTCTTCTGTGGAAATAAGAGCAGTCACCACATAGTGCGGTATCTTGTGAAGATTCGTGACCTCCCGCCTCTTCAGATAGAACTGGCCGATAACCTGGCCATCTGCCGACATTATCCTCGTAGCCAGATCAGGCTTGGGGTTTGCCAATTCTTGCGGGGACGGCAATCCACTTATGACGTAAATGCCGTATCCGAGTACAAGGAGCACGACTGAAATGTAAACTGAAGCCCGGATGAGAGTCCTCCGCTCCGGAATCTTGATTTTCCGACCGCGTGAATTTCTGTATGCCGGGTCGGCAAAATATCTATCCATTTCCTCATTTGAGTAATTGTTCTTCATCGCATCACTTCCGTTCCATATGTTGCACCGTTATAGTAATGAAATTCAACTTGAAATTCAGGGTCAGTTCCCCGTATCAATCTCTCGAAAGTCGGAAGGACCTTGTTATAATGACCCAAAACTCCAAAGGAATCCCTGCAACTACTCTTTCCTCATCTTTTTGTGCGACTACATCTTCTCAATATCACCCGCTTTTTCTCCTGCCGGTACAACTTTTGACGCAATCTGAACAGTAATGTCGGAAGGTCCCTCTTTCAAGCGGCGAAATAATAGAGAGGATATTGCAGCGGCGGCGAGACCCATCAGTATTCCCGCAGGAACGTCTACCAGATAGTGCTGGGCGAGATAAAAAGTGCCGAATGTTGAAAGAAGCAGGAAAGGAGATAACAGGACGGCTGTTAACGGACTTGCTTCCGCAAGATAGACCAAAGCAATGGCGGCCCAGGCAGCGTGAGAGCTCGGGAATGTAGTCGTTGGCATCACTTCAAGTCCGGCTTTGGACCTTCTCTCGAGTTTCAGGAAAGCTTCAACGCGGGGAACGGGCGAAAAATGTTTCAAGGCATTTTCGATCTGTGGCGGGTCTTTTAGATGATAAACGTTGTCGATGAACCGATCCTGCGGGCTCATCGCGGGCACGGCAAGCCATACTGGCAGCATCAATACAATGGTGAGCAAGAAAGCTATTACATATTTGGAGAAAGTCTTCCTGCTCTTCACATAGGTAATCCCCGCCGTCAGTAGTAGAATAAGCGGTAGATTCAGGAAAGAGATCTCGACCCCATCGATCAGCCAGCCGGGATACTTAACCGTTTCGAGGCTGAGGAAAGGATATGTACCGGTCAAGAATCGGCCGATAGAGGCAAGCTTTGGGTCGATCAACCTGTTCCGATTGGCCATATTGAGGTACCCGACTAGTCTTGACAGCAGCAAAAGGTTTAGAATCACCGGGAATGCGAGCTGAAGAAAATGGAGAAGGTGCTTCAGGCCGTCGGCGACATCCCTCTCCAAGTACTGACGAAGCGTGAGTCCATCGCGTTTGTGCCAGATGTTTGATCCTTTCATCGAGGAGAGCAACAGACTTGACAGATATGCTAATGCGACAAGTAAGATCGCCCAGCCCTGGGATTCCTGGAAAATGAAGTTCGAGTAGAAGTTGAAAAAGTCTTCTCTTCCCGGACTTGGCGCGTTTATCATGTCAAGGTAAACGAGAATTATCCCGAGTATTCCGGCAAGGACATAGCCGATCTTTTTCATCCTGTGCAAGTACGGATCGCCCAACCCAGCATCTATACATAGAGACCGATAGATATTTCTGATTGGGGACTTCCCTCCCTTGAAGGGAAAGGAAAGATTGGATTTTGAATACTCCCGCGGCTGACTCATAAAGCCTCATTCGGTCTGGCTGTCACGCTGAGTGAAAGTACGGCAGACTTGCCTGAATCAATGAAAGCTTCCTCGGGCTGGATAATTAATGCCCCTGCCGAATTGATAAGGCCCGCCGTAATCCAAAGGTCCACTTGTGGACTGACAAACATGAACCACAAACTGTACAGAAGGATTGCGGATGGTAAAAGGAAAGAAATACTTCCCATCGATTTGATTCTCTACATGTTTAACAATCAGGCTGGTATGCACAATCGGGCTGAAGAATCTACCCTCAGGCTTCGAACGCCAGTTTATCTATCCACTCCCTTGCATTGATGCTAACACATTTATGATATGTTGTCAAGGTGCGGAGAGCTTCTACCGGTAGAGTAGTGTTCCTTGATCGCCGAGACGTCGCTTTGGAAATCGAGCTCTCAAGAATTCCCCAGCTGATTAACGAAACCGGCGAAGTCCCATTCCTCCCAGCTCTCTGCTATCCGGTTGTCCCGGACTCTGGCGATAATGATGCCGTGTGTACTGACCTCCTTGTTTGTGGCCGGCCATTTCATGAAATCGCCCGAATGCACGGCGTGCCAGTCATAACGGAAAGCTACACTCTTTCCCTGCGCGAGCTCATCTTTAACTCCAAAATGTTGTTTGGGAAACGCTTTGAGCAAAATTGCAGCGAACTCTTTTGCCTCCTTAACTCCCCGGACTATCGAGGGCTGGTGTTCCGCATAATCCGGAGCAAGTATCTCTTCGAACACAGAGGCCGGTAACCCACCGGACTTCCCCTGCAAATACTTGTGTAAGATATCATGCGCTGTATCCATTCGTCTCCTCTTCGTTTTTTGTTCGAGCCATTCGCGTATGCGTAGATAAACAAAGAGCAACCCGTCATGGTTCTTGAGATCTCATTCCCTAAAGCGTAAGCCACCTCCCGAAATATCCTCGACAGATCAGGCCAGTTGTATATGATCCACCAGGAATCCGCTAGGTATCCGGCGCGTGCTTCGAGCCGCATTTAGGACATTTCAGCGCGGCTGTCGCAATCAACACTGCCGGATTCCCCGAAGGCATTTTCAAGAAGAAATTGTGACCATGTTGCGCCCAATACATTCGTCCATCACGTCGGGAATGCCGAGTTGTTTTAGGAGCCAACACTTCCCTTTTGATTGCGCGATGCCTTTGCTTCAAGAATTACGGGTGGTTTGGCCACATGTGAACGGGCAAGAGATCATGAGCACTTTATTCGGGGTGCGGTAAAGAGATAAATGTCCGCTGAATGATCGGAACTTCTAACCGAAGTCGCCGGCTTTACCGGTACTGGCTCTCGCAAGTACTGGTCGTTTCTCATGCCAACCGTCGCCCTCCCTCTCTCATCGTATCCGCACGGGTATTGACTTAGTGACTGACTGGTTCTATATTTGAACCAATCAGTTCACACAACAGAATAATCGGTCATAAAATGTCAAGAAAAGAACGCGAGACGGAGTTCAGACGAAAGGCCATAGTCGAGGCTGCCCGGGCAGTCTTCTCCGAGAAAGGCTACGACGGCACGACGATAGACAACGTGGCCGCCAGATCTGAGTTTGCAAAGGCTACTCTCTATAAGTTCTTTCACACGAAGGAAGAACTTTATATGAGCGTCGTGGAGGATGTATTCACCGAGATCAATGAGATCGCTGAGGGGGCGATGCGCGAGGAGCTGCCGGTGAGGGACAAGTTCGCTCTTTTCATCCATCGACTAATAACCCATTTCTCGGATCACGCAGACTTCTTCCGTCTGCTCATGAGAGAAGTCGGACGCGTCAACATGGCCGGATGGAAAGGAAGTCCTCATGCATTAATCCATGAGAAGCTGAACGAGATTCTCGCGCGCGAGCTCGAGCGCGGGATAAAGCAAAAGGAGGTGCGCAAGATCGACACGCTGCGTGCCGGACAGGTGTTCAATCATATGGTATATGCGTACCACATGAACAACCTTTTCTATGAACACGACGAGAAAATGAAGAAGGAGGCCGTGGATTTCCTGGTCACGGTTTTTTTTGACGGCATCGGAACGGGAGCAAAGAAGAAATGAAGAAGAAATACGTCGTCACCGCAACTCTGGCGGGCATAGTTGTTATCTACCTCGTTTTTCACTCCTTGTTTGTCCACGAAAAAGTCAAGGTGAGCGAAGTGCGTCGCGGAAACCTGGTGACTGTCGTCTATGCCACCGGTAATGTCAGCGCGGATTCAACGGCGACACTTCGCTCGGAAGCAGGCGGGGTCGTCACCTACGTGGGGGTACATGAAGGAACGGCCGTGAAACCTGGAGAATTACTCCTCAAGACGGATGACAGCGACGATATCCTTCGAGTGAAGCAGGCGGGGGCGAACGTGCAGTCCGCTCAGATCGGTCTTCAGGACAAGCTTCAGAACCTCGGTCGAATCCAGGCACTGTTCAAGAGCGGAAGCGCGACTCAAAAGCAGCTGGATGATGCACAAACTGCCGCAAATCTCGCTAAAGTTGCATTGCAGCAGGACCAAATAGCGCTTGATATCGCAAAAGAGCAGTTGTCGAAGACGAGGGTCACCGCTCCCTTTTCAGGCGTGATTATTTCCGCGAGCGCAAAGCTTGGCGATTATCTTCTGCCGAACGGGGTTTGTTTCGAGATGATTGCGCCGACATCCATTCTGGTTGCTGCCGAGGTCGACGAGCAGGATTTCGCAAGGATCAGCAACGGACAGAAATGCGTTGTGGCGTTCGATGCCTTCGGAAACAGGACATTCGACGGATACGTCTACCGGATCGTCCCGAAAACAAACGAGGCTACGAAGACTTCCAGGGTATTCGTCAAGCTGCTCGATCCGCCGGCGAACTTAAACGTAGGCATGACTGCGACGGTAAACATAGTCTCATCGGAGCTTCACGACGTACTGCTGGTTCCCCGGACAGCAGTAATGCAGCTCCCTAACTCCAATATTGTCTACGAAGTTCAGTCGGGAAAAGTGAAATCGGTCAGAGTCGAGCTCGGTTCCACCGACGGGAAGCTTTCCGAAATATTAGGGAATACACTTCGTCCCGGCGCCAGGATAGTTTCTGAGCCAGGCCCGGACATAAAGAACGGCATGCAGGTGGAAGTGACGGATTGATGCTTAACAGGCTCAGATTCATACTGACCATTTCGTATCGTCACCTGACGGGAAAGAAGCGTCAGACGGCGCTCGTCATCGCAGGGGTTGCGGTCGGATCGATGGTTATGATTTTGACCTTCGGGCTTGCCGAAGGGATAATAACCGAAATTGAAAACAAGATTATCGACATTTCTCCTCTGATAACCGTCAAAGGCGAGAAGGTTCGTCCCAAAGAGCGCCTTCTTCTCAACTCCTCTCCTTCATCCTCCGATCATTACGAGATTGTCTCACGGATTATACCCGACGAGAAAAAAGAAGTGAAGCCATACACGGAAGTCGTTTCGATTGTCGCAACTCTTCCGGGCATCGATGCCGTATCGCCGTTCGTCGCCACGCGTGGAGTGCTCCGCTACTCCACCCTCTCCCGGCCTTGTTTTGTGAAGGGGGTTATACCGGAAAGAGAAGCCCTTATCGGCAAACTCAGGCAGAACGTCGTCACCGGAAGCCTTAACGAGCTCGCTTATACGAAGAACGGGATTTTACTTGGAGACGGTCTGGCGAAAAAGATAGATGCTCATTATCACGACCTGGTGCGGTTCACCGGCGAGAACGGAAAGGTTTACGATCTTCTTGTTGTCGGCACATTCGCGAGCGGCTTCGGTGCTGTCGATGACAACGACGCTTTCGTAAATCTCCGTCTGGCTCAGACCATAAATGGTTTTGCGGAAAATGCGGTTTCAGCCGTGGGAATTCACACAACATCGCCCACGACAGTTGACATGCTTGCAAAAGAAATCAGCCGCCTGACCGGTTATAAAACCGAGACCTGGGAAGAGGCAAACGCGAACCTTCTTTCGCTGTTCGAGAGGAACAACAACATAACATTCTTCCTGGTTATTTTCGTCTTCGTCGTAGCGGGTTTCGGTATAGCCAACGTGCTCATAACGATAGTCCTTCAGAAGCAGCGAGACATAGCAGTATTGAAGTCGATGGGTGTAAGCATAAGGACGCTCGAGTCGGTGTTTCTCGCGGAGGGGATCATTCTCGGGATTACAGGTGCGGTGATCGGGTGCGTAGCCGGCCATTACGTGACGAATCTCATATCTGCCCTCCCTATTTCGTATGGACCGAGCGCCGTCGTTAGAGGAAACCATATCGTCACGGTTCAGGAGCCGGTCTATTACATCGTTACCACTTTATTCGCCGTGGTTGTCAGCGCAATTTCCGGGTACGGCCCTGCTAGAAGAGCGGCCCGTCTCAAACCAGTCGATATTCTCCGGGCATAATCATGAAAATCAATTATCATCTTTTCATGATTGCCTCCAGGCAGCTCAGCAACCGGAAGCGGCAGACTTTTCTCACGCTTCTCGGGATCAGCGTCGGCGTCATGGTACTCATAACGGCAGTTTCTCTCATGGACGGGCTCCTTCAAAGTTTCATCCGAAAAATCGTCGACATCGCCCCGCATGTAATTGTGTCGGGAGAAAGGGTGAAGCCTACGGTTCCGGACCAGCTAATTGAGTCGCATAACAACACGCATGTCGTCTTCATTAAGAACATAAGCCGCGAGGAACAGGAGGTAATCAAGAATTATCCGAGAGTCGAGAGTCTCATCGAAAGTGATTCGCTTGTCCAGCTTGTTTCCCCACTTGTGTCTACAGACGTAATAGGAATGTTCGGCACCATCTCGGAGCCTGTCCAACTCTTCGGGATATTCCCTTCGAGAGAGGACGGGATCGAGAAGTTTTCACGGAGCATGGTCAGCGGGAATTACGGCGCCCTCGCCCGTACTCCAGACGGCATACTGCTCGGAGCGACCGTAGCAAAGGATTTTACCGCACGTCTCGGTGACAGGATGCAGATCGTTGCTCCGTCGGGAACGATCTACAGCGTGCGGGTGACGGGAATTTTCAAGACGGGAATAAATGACATCGACGACAACAGTTACGTCAACATGCGCCTCGGCCAAAACATCGGCGGCTTTTCACCGGACGAGGCGAGCAACCTTTACGTACGCGTGAACAACCTTCCCAAGGATGGGATTGTCGCGCATACAATTGAAGAGGAGACGAACTACAAGGCGATAACGTGGGAGCAGAAAGCGGCGAGCGTCGTCGCGCTGTTCAAAATGATCTCGGGAATAGTCTATTTCCTCGTCTTCTTCGTGATAATGGTTGCCGGGTTTGGAGTGGCAAACGTGTTGATCACGAATGTTCTCGAGAAAGCCAGAGATATAGCCGTCTTGAAATCCCTGGGTTTCAAGCGAACTGAAGTAACGGTTATTTATATGATTCAGGGTCTATTGGTCGCCGTTATAGGGGCGGCCATAGGCTGCGTGCTGGGATTTGTTCTGATAGAAATAATGGCGTCGATCCCGATGGCACCGTCGAGTCAAAGTTTCGTAAGCTCAAATCACCTCATGATGGGGAGGAACCCGATGTACTTCGTGATGGCGTCGGTATTTGCGATCGTCGTGAGTCTAGTGGCCGCTGTCGGACCGTCCCGCAACGCGGCAAAAGTCAATCCTGTTGAGATTCTACGCGGTGAGAGATAATGGATGAAACGATAATCAAACTGGAGCATGTCAGCAAACAGCTTGCGATGAAAGACGGCGGCGAAGAGATAGTCACAACGATTCTTCCGGATATAAGCTTCGATATACTTCGCGGCGATTTCGCCGCTATTACCGGACCGAGCGGTTCCGGTAAGACTACCCTTCTCTATTTGATGGGCGGACTCGACAAGCCCAACTCGGGACGCGTGATTCTGGACAACCAGGAGATAAGCGCTCTCGGCGAAGAGGAATTGGCCGAAATGAGAAATGCCAAGCTCGGTTTTGTCTATCAATTTCATTTCTTACTTCCGGAGTTCAGCGCGCTTGAAAACGTGATGATGCCGATGCTCGCACGCGGGCGGGCGTCGCTCAACCAGGCGAAGGAACGGGCGGCCGACCTCCTGAACCGGCTCGATCTCTCCGATAAGCTCCGAAACAAGCCGAACCAGCTCTCGGGCGGCCAGCAGCAGCGTGTTGCGATAGCTCGCGCCCTTGCGAACAATCCAATGGTCCTTCTAGCAGACGAACCGACCGGTAACTTGGACTCAAAGAGTGCGGAGGTGATTTATGACCTCTTTTCGGAACTGAACAGAGAAACCGGTCAGACGATAGTGGTCGTTACGCACGACGAGCATTTCGCTTCCGAGACGAAACGGATACTACATATACTCGACGGCCAATTGAATAGCGACAGGAGACTCGAATAACCGAAAGAGAAAAAGCGATGAGCAATTTACCACATTTCATCCTAGTGTTGATAATGGCATTCCCCTTCGCGGCCTTGAAGGCCCAGACATCCACACTCGACAGAAAGGAACCGGTCGCGGTCAATCACGTGGATCTCCAGAAGTATCTCGGCACCTGGTATGAAATTGCCAAGATTCCCAATTTCTTTCAGAAAAAGTGTGCGAGAAATACGACGGCGACTTATCGCATGATGAAGAACGGAGAAATAGAGGTGATAAATCGTTGTACTGAAAAAGACGGTAAAGTAAGCGTGGCAAGAGGAATCGCGAAGGTCGTCGACACGGTCTCGAATGCCAAGCTGGAAGTGAGCTTCGTCAGCATACTCGGTGTCCATCTCTTCTGGGGAAAGTATTGGATCCTCGGCCTGGATAAAGAATATAAATACGCCGTGGTTGGTGAACCGTCGCGAAAATACGGCTGGATACTCAGCCGGACTCCCGCATTGACACCGTCAGAAAAATCGACGGTCGATGAAATTCTCATGAATCAGGGGTACAATCCTTCAGAGTTCGTTCCCACTGAGCAAACGGTGGACAGCCTGCAGACACCCTGACACTAAAGCTCTTATCTGGGTAGCTCACGAGGAACGGTGCGATTGCGCGCCCCTGCGATTCACTTGAAGACACCAATTAGAAACTTCATGAACATCATTCAAAATATGTAAGCTCGGAGATTCAAATGAGGCGTGCGCCTGTATACATAGTTTTACTCACAGTTTTCATCGACCTGTTGGGATTCGGCATGATAATTCCGCTTCTCCCCTTCTATGCCGAACATTTCGGCGCATCGCCGGTCGAAGTGGGACTGCTGGCATCATCCTATTCCCTGATGCAGTTTCTCTTCGTTCCTTTCTGGGGGCAGCTTTCCGATCGGGTAGGCAGAAGGCCGATCATACTTCTTAGCGTGGCCGGTTCGTTCCTCTCCTATTTTGTTTTTGGAATTGCAGGATCATTGACGGTGTTGTTTATATCCCGAATCCTTTCAGGCTTCATGGGAGCGAACATCTCGACGGCGAACGCTTATATCGCCGATTCGACACCCTTTGAGGAGCGAGCGAAATACATGGGGATGATAGGAGCGGCGTTCGGTGTAGGGTTCATGCTCGGACCGTTCGTCGGCGGGCTGATGAGCAGAATCAGTTTGGGTGCGCCGGGATTTCTCGCGTCAGGACTTTCGCTTGTGAATCTTGCGCTTGCTTACTCGATGCTTCCCGAATCTCTGACGCAAAAGCCGGACAAGGCACGAAAGTTCCGCGTCATGGACGTCAGCGGGATACGCAGCGCTTTCAGAAACCCCGCGATTTTAAACCTGATCATGGTTTATTTCTTTTACATCATCGCCTTCTCCACGCTCGATGTCGCATTCCCGTTGTTCACCGGGCACAGGTTCGGTTACAATGCCGAGGCGAATGGATACCTTTTCGCTTACATGGGGCTCATAGTCGTGATAATACAGGGTGGCGCTACCGGTAAATTGGTAAAGAGATTCGGCGAGCGTGGACTCGTGATTGCAGGTGTAATCTCGCTGTTCCTCGGCTTGGTATTCGTGCCTGTGGCGCACCAGCTCTGGGAGCTGCTGGTCCTGCTGACTTTTCTGGCGATCGGAAGCGCACTTGCCCAACCTTCTCTCACAAGCCTGATATCCAAATCGGCCTCCCGCACGGAACAAGGAAGCGTCCTGGGCGTTTCATCTTCGTTCACCAGCCTCGCCAGAGTAATCGGCCCTTTCTGGGGAGGCTTCATGATAGGCACAGTAGGAATGTCATGGCCATTCTACACGGGGGCGATGATGGTTCTCGTGGCGCTGGCCTTTGCCTTCAAGGCAGCAAAAGCAGTGAGGGCGGCCATACAGAATGCTCGTCTTGAAGCGTCCGAATCCGAGACGGGTGCATAATGGCCCCGCGGGTTACATTCATGACAGACGAATGGATTCATTTTCTTTTCGGTTTCTCAGATTAGCAGATATTGATGACGAGACAACGACGCTGTCATGTTTTCCCTCAGGAGAAACAGACGCGACTTTTATAGTCCGCGTATTGAAGAGAAACGTCTTCAGCACCGGGACTACATTATTCCCCATCGATCCGATCTTCCTCAGCACCGCGAACGGGTCGTGGATGCCTTCGGTAGTTTCCATGAGGAGTTTGGTGATCTGACGGGCAGACGGATTTGGCGGCAATGTGAAGGGCCGATAGCCGTCCGATGCTGTTCCGCTCGCTTGCGCGAATGACGGAACAGAGAGAAGGAGCATAAGTGCTCCGGTTAGGAGTGTTTTCATGTTGGGCCTCATGAGGTTGGGAGATGGAACTGAAATGGTGAAAATGACTCTAAAGAGGAAAGGTGATTACAACAAGCATGATGCCCTGGTTACTTCTTTGCCAGCGGGTCAACACTCATCCAGCGGCTCCCGCTGCCGCTTTGCGGCATCTTCGACAGCCCAGGCGCTGTCCGAAGGTTGCTTCGCATAGTACCTCGCCCTCCGTCCTTCGGACGGATAAACTCCATAATGGAGCAAGGTCGTGGGGTCGAGCTCCTTGGAGGTTTCGGCAACCTCTTTATCCATTTATGGATACCTCAACTTATACCTTCCGTAACTCGAGCCCGTTCCGTTCATACCCGGCATCTGCTCACCCCGACTACGCATTAGCTTCGTCGGGCAGGCGAACGGATTCCCGCCTGCGGCGGGATAAAATCCGTTGATGTAGGCATCTATTCCACCGCCGACTTCAAGACCATCTTGATATTGTCCTTTTGGAGGTTGAGTTTCGCAACATAATCTGAGGGACTCACGGTTAACCGGATCGGTCAGACTTGGTTTCAGAAGTCGCTCGGTAAAACTACCCGGCGTTTATGAGAGACTCGACCGGGATGTCTAATTTCTCATGAAGCGACTTTATCATTTTCACCGTCAGTTTCCGTTTACCGCGCATGATCTCGCTGGCTCGGTTACTCCCTCCGACTATCGCGGCGAGGTCGGCCTGCTTCAGTCCCATTTGTTCGAGCCTAAACTTTATGGCCGAAATCGCGTCCGGTGCCGGAATCGGAAAGTGTTGACTCTCATAGGAATCAACGAGTGTCGCGAGGACGTCCAGCTCATCGCCTTCGGCTGTACCCACTTCCGCACCCCATAGTTCCTCAACTCTCTTCAGAGCCCGTTCATAGTCTCTCTTTGTCCTGATCGGCCTTACGTCCATCATATCTCCTCTGCGTTTATTCCATCGTATTGCTTATGTGTGCCGACGAATCGGATGTAAATTATCTGGCGCTTGTAATCGACAGCAACTACAAGCCTGTACTCGTTTCCCTTTATGTTGAAAACGACCCTGCTGTTCGCGATGATGCTGGCGCTGCCGAATATTCTTTTCACGTCGTTAGGAGTCTTCCAATTTGCCTTTCTCACCTCTGTGAACCACTCCTGCAGGGGAATTTTTGCGTCCTCACATCCGGGCCGTTGACAGAAATCCTTCAGCCTCTTCCGGGCAATTATCCTCACGCGACAATCTAGCTGTTTCCCAATTTGGGAGCAACAGCCGTTTCAGGAGCCTGTCTCGCCTCAGTCGCACTAGTGAAGGTGTCGCTGCAGAAGTCGGGTCGCTCCACCCCGGGTACTTCTTTGCCAGGGGGTCGACACTCAGCCATGTGCCCGACCATGGACTATAGTAGCTCGCCCCAAAATAATAAAGAGATGTCGTGGGGTCGAGCTCCTTGGAGGTTTCGGCATCATCTATTTCCATTTTATGGATGCCTCAACTTATACCTTCCGTCGCTGGAGCCGGTTCGGTTCATACCGGGCATCTGCTCGCGCCGACTACGCAGCAGCTCCGTCGGGCAAGCGAAGGGATAGTTAATAGCGCCACCGAGTGCGGTCTCATCCCGCTCGCTAACGCGCGTAGTCGTGGCTCCGAGCATGAACCTCGCGGTCCAACCGCTTGGAGAGTCTTTCCTCTTCGACTTCCAAATCATAATCCATCTGAAGTCC
>JBJKPC010000003.1:0-66760 GCA_046706745.1 Candidatus Kryptoniota bacterium | reverse complement strand
CAGCTGAAGTGCGGGGAACGATCTATAACGCAGGGACCCTTGTTATCGCGGACCCGCTGGCGATGATAGGACCGGGTCCCGATCTTCTGGCAATATCGGTCGGCACCAGCGGCAGGGTCATCCTGATCAAGGACTGCTACGAAATGAACTTCTTGTTCAAAGGACTGACATTTCGCGGCGGCCGCACGCCAACCTTCTCAGGCGCCGGAATGTTTATCAGTGCCGACACAGTGAAGCTGATAGACTGCGTCATCAGGGACAATGTCTCGAGTTACCACAACATGGGCGGCGGCGGCGCAATCTTCTCGGGAGGAGACTTTTATCTTGTCAATTGTCTGATTGCGGAGAATCGAAGCTGCGGCGGCGGGGCCGGGATTTCAATCTCCTCTGGCTCGAACGTCTTTATGATCAACACCTCGATCTGCAACAACATGGT
Source organism: Candidatus Kryptoniota bacterium (assembly GCA_046706745.1). Classification (GTDB taxonomy): domain Bacteria; phylum Bacteroidota; class Ignavibacteria; order Kryptoniales; family JAKASW01; genus JAKASW01. The sequence goes on along the minus strand of JBJKPC010000003.1, from coordinate 66,324 downwards.
ATCCGATCACCCGTTCTATGGAGGGGGAGGAGTCTACAATGCCGGGTACCTGGAAATGGAGAACTGCACGGTGTCCGGAAACTCACAACAATTAAAAGGAGGGGCCGTCTATTCCTATGGCCAACTGAGATTGAATAATTGCACCGTGACGGATAACTCGTCCGATACCTGCGGGGGGATTTACGAGAACTCTCCAATGTCCGGCGACACTGTCATCACGATAAGGAACAGCATCATTGCAGGAAATACCGGCTCTTATAATGATCTGCGCGGAAGAATCTTTTCAAACGGGTATAATCTTATCGGGGATAGATCGGGGGCCAATATGACCGGAAATACCGCGAGCGATATCTACGACGTCGATCCGATGCTGAGCGCACTCGATTCAATCTCTCCCACTGTGATGCTTCACAGGTTGGAGGTCGGGAGCCCTGCAATAGACCGCGCGGACAATCTCACGTCTTCGCGAACTGACCAGCGGGGCATAGCTCGTCCTCAGGACGGAGATCAGAATGGAACGGCGGTTGCCGACATCGGTGCCTATGAGGTCGTGATCGATGCCGACGAAGACGGCGTCTCAGATGCCTCCGAGATGGGACCTAATGGCGACGATGCCAGCTACGATGGGAACGGGGACGCGACTCCGGACCACTCTCAATCCAACGTGACATCTATGTGGAATTTCAATTCCTCTTCTTACGTGACGATTGCCGCACCCGCCGGATGTAAGCTCGTAAACATTAGTGCGATGGAGGACCCGTCGTCAGGCGACATTCCGGAGGGGGTGTCTTTTCCCGTCGGTTTCTTCCGGTTTACCGTCGATTTGCAGGGAGGCGGTCCGGATGCATTAGTCAAAGTCTACTTGCCAGCCGGTGTATCGGCAGAGCACTACTACAAATATGGGTCGACACCCGATTCTGTCTTGCCTCATTGGTATCTCTTCGACTATAACTCTTCAACAGGTGCCGAAATAACCTCTCAAAATATAATTACTCTGCATCTGACCGACGGGGCACGAGGGGACGATGACCTGACCGCCAATGGGCTCATTGCAGATGCGGGCGGGCCGTCGGGGACAGCTACGCCCGTCCAGAGTGGGCCGCACAAGCCGGATCACTTTGCACTGTTTCAGAATTACCCGAATCCGTTCAATCCATCGACGGTTATCAGGTTCGTAATTCCAGGTTTGGAGACAGTAAGTCTGAAGGTGTACGATATACTCGGCAGGGAAGTCATAGCACTTGTAGACGCGCGCATGAGCGCAGGTACACACACGGTGATCTTCGACGGAAGCGGCCTCGCAAGCGGGATCTATTTCTATCGAATCACGGCCGGTTCTTATTCGCAGGTTAGGAAACTCGTATTGATGAAGTAAGTACTGGAGGCTGCAGTGGAAAAGGTTGCATTTTTCAGCATAGCCTTTCTTCTTCTGGTGGATAGTGGTCCTGCGCAGACGGGATGGCAGTGGCAGAATCCTCTTCCTCAAGGGAACGCGCTTTACAGTCTGAGCATCGTGGTAAACGAAGGATGGGCAGTCGGGCCGCTCGGGACGGCTGTCCATACCTCGGATGCCGGTGCAAGCTGGGAGAAAGTGGACCTCGGCACGACGGAGAATCTGAACTGCGTCTTCATGCACAGCGAAACCCAAATCTTCGTCGTCGGGGACAACGGGCTGATTCTGTATTTGTATTATGACGGAGCCAATCTTGATGTCACCCAGCAGGACGGCGGTACTACAGAGGACCTTCGATCTATCACCTCCCACACGAACGGGTGCCTCTGGATTGCAGGCGAAAACGGAACCGTTCTCAGGTCTACGGATATGGGCAGAACATGGAACAAGCAGAATGTGAGGTACGATAACAATCTCTATTCGATTCATAACATCGAATGCACTACTGCCTGGGCAGTTGGTCTAGACGGCTTCATCATGCACACCACCGACTGGGGCATCACCTGGACAAGACAATATCCTCCGGCAACCGGCCACCTTCTCGCCGTCAATATCGGGACATTTGAGCATGTCCGTGCGGTGGGAAACTCAGGAACTATTCTTATCACAACCGACGGAGGCAATAACTGGGTTGCCGAAGAATCCGGGACCGACTCACATCTCAACGATATTCTGAACGTCGGTTATTCGAGGGCATATGCAGTAGGAACTGAGGGAACAATTCTTGAAACCACCGATGTTGGCGAACCGTGGATTCAGAGGAAATCTGGAACAAACACGACTTTATACGATGTGGAAGATCAATGGGGAACAGACAATATGTGGGTCGTCGGTCACTATGGATTGATTTTGAAGAATTCGGGGATCGGAACCGACTTCCAAATACAAAACGTTGGGACCCGCCTCTTTATCGAGTCCGTCGAATTCACAAGTAAAGACACAGGATGGGCTGCTGGCGGCGATCTGACGGAAGCCGGAACTCACAATGGAATCATTTTGCGTACAACTGACGGAGGCACCTCCTGGACAGAGCGCCGCGTCGACACACTGCTTAATGCCGTAGATTTCATAGACGGGTCGCATGGTTGGGCCGTCGGGCAGCACGGGATGGTGCTCCGCACAATGAACGGAGTTAACTGGCATCGACAAACTTCCCCGATTACTTCCAATCTGAATGCGCTTTGTTTCATCGATGAGTATAACGGATGGGCAGTCGGAGATTACGGCGAAATAATTCACACGACGAACCGCGGTGTCGATTGGACGAGACAATCGAGTCCAACGCAAAGCTGGCTGTACGGGGTTCATTTTGCAAACGAGACCAACGGCTGGGCGGTGGGAGAATTCTCAACGATCCTCTACACAACAAACGGTGGAGAAACCTGGCTTGAACAGGATGCGAATGCGTCACAGAATTTCCGCCTTACTTCTGTCTATTTCATCGATAAGTCGCACGGGTGGGTGTCCTCCGCTTACGGAAGAATCTTCCTTACCACGGACGGAGGCGATAACTGGCAGCAATTGGAAACACCGGGACTTGAGAGTTTGATGTCGATCCGTTTTACAGACAACTACAACGGTTGGGCGGTCGGAGGAGGAGGGACTATATTGCGAAGCCGGGACGGAGGACGTACGTGGAAGGACCAATTTAGCGGTGTTGCATCCAACACCCTGATGTCGGTTTGCATGATCGATACAAACACCGGATGGATCGTTGGCGAAGGGGGAACGATTCTACATACTACGAACGGCGGTTCGTTGGTGGGAGTCAGAGAGGAAGAGACCCGGGATGCCTTGCCCGACAGGTGTTCACTATCTCAGAATTACCCCAATCCTTTCAACCCTGTCACAAGTATACGGTTCGTGGTTCGTAGTTCTGGGTTCGTGGAGCTGAAGGTGTACGACGTCCTGGGAAGGGAAGCAATAACGCTGGTGAATGAGAAGAAGAACCCCGGTTCTTACGAAGTGAAGTTCGATGCAAGCAATTTGCCTAGCGGTGTGTACTTCTACCGAATTACAGCAAACGGGTACACAGCAGTTAAGAAGATGGCCGTCATCAAATGACCTGCTGCTCGCAGGTGAAGTCCGCGGGCATTCGATGCTCCAAGGTTGTTCAAGGCCCCCACTGGTTTCAAGACGAACTTTCAAAGGAGGCGTGATATGCAAAAGAAGAAGGTACTGATATTTGTGTTCTCATTATTGATTGTGATCGGGAAGAGTTCAATCATTATGGGCCAGACACCGGAATGGATAACATACACGAAGGGAGACAAAGTGACTTCGCTGGCCGAAGATGGAGAGAACATCTGGCTAGGTACTTCTCGGGGATTGGTCAAAATAGAAAAGGAGACCGGGACCTCAACTTCCTACTTAACTGCCGCTTCCGGATTTCCACTTCATTCGATCTCGTGCCTGGCCGTCGACAGTAGCGGCAACAAGTGGTTTGGTACGGGTACAATGCAGACCGGGTACTTCTACGGCCCGTACTTTGTAGGGGAAGGCTTGGTTAAATACGACGGGACTAATTGGATCCGCTACACGATGTCTGATTTCCCATTACCTTCGGACTACATCACCTGTATCGCTTCGGACGCAAACGGGGGCATATGGATTGGGACCGATCAGGGGCTTGCAAGGCTCGAGGAGGTTGCAGAGTCTCAATCCGATAGTCTCTATGTCATCCTTCCTTCGGTACCTGTCCATTGCATCGTCTTCGACGGAGGCGGGTGCGCTTGGATCGGAACCTCTTGGGGTTTGGTGAAGTTCGAGGACACCACATATACTTTCTTCGATTCTTACAATAGCGGATTGCTGGATAATGACGTCCGCAATTTGGCCGTCGATTGTAACGGCAGCGTATGGACGGGAGCCACGAACCGTCTTGAGAAATTCGACGAGATGGCGTGCACCGTCTTCAGCATTTCCCCTTCGGGACTGAGCAACATATCATGTATCGGCATTGATAAAAGTGGAAATAAGTGGATTGCCTCGATCGAAGGAGGTCTGGCAAAATTCGATGGAACTGACTGGACTACCTTTTATCCTCCGGCATCGGCCCTTTGGTCGCGTGACGTCTCTTGTTTCATCATTGACGGCGAAGACCGTAAGTGGATTGGTACCGGCAACGGGTTGCTCAAGTTTGATGGCGTGGGCTGGTCCTCCGTCATCAAGACGGCGCCGCTGCCTTCAAACATGGTATCAAGCATAGCTATCGACGAGAGTGGAGAAACTTGGATAGGGACCGACGACGGAGGTCTGGCAAGTTTCGATGGAATCAATTGGTCCATTTACAGCACTTCCAATTCACATTTGTCGTCGGATCGTATTTTTTGTGTCGTGATCGACCGCGACGGATCTAAGCTGATAGGCACTCCCGCAGGTCTTACCAGGCTGGCAGACACGACCTGGACCGATTTGAATACTTCATTGTTCTACGGTGCCTATTGTCTTGCCGTGGATGGAAATGGGGGTTACTGGTCGCTGCAATTGCATTCTCTCTACCGATATGACAGCAGCGGTTACACCATCTACAACCTACCGGACCTGGGGCCTTATGATCCTCCCGCAAGCTGCCTTGCCATCGGCGACGATGGAAAGAAATGGATCGGCACGCATGGAGGCGGTTTGGTCGAGTTCGACGGGAGCTCCTGGCGCGTACATCCTCTTCCAATTGCCTTCCCGATGGACAGCATGTTTTGCCTGGCTGCAGACAAGGACGGCCGCGTATGGACCGGTACTTGCAGCGGTCTCGGGATGTTCGACGGTGCCGACTGGACCTTCTACAACACCGGGAACTCCGGAATACCTTCTAACCTGGTCTCTTGTATCTCAATTGACGACCTCGGTAACAAATGGGTCGGGACTGTCGACGCAGGTCTGGCAAAGTTCAACGGGACTGACTGGGTCGTGTTTGATATGAGCAATTCGGGTCTGCCTTCAAACTCGATCCTGAGCATTGCTTTAGACGGTATCGGCAATAAGTGGATAGGCACGAAAGGTGGGCTAGCTGTCTTCAAAGAAGGAGGCGTCGTCCCGGTCAGTGATGGAGGGAAACGCACCGTGATTCTCCCCGAAAATTTCCACCTTCACCAGAACTATCCGAACCCCTTCAATCCAACAACAACTATCGGCTATGAGCTATCAGCCAACTGCTTCGTCAGCCTGAAGGTCTACGACATGCTTGGCAGGGAAGTGAAGACACTCGTAAATGAAGTTGAGAAGGCGGGAGGATATGAAGTCACGTTCGATGCAAGTGGATTGCCAAGCGGAGTGTATTTTTACAGACTGACGGCGGGTACCTTTGTGTCTGCAAAGAAGATGCTGCTGATCAAGTAACTTTGTCATTTGGTCAGCCCCGAAGGGGCCTTTCGTAGGAGGGATATGCCGCTGATCTTTTTGGCGGGGTAACATTGAAATGACGGTGTCATTTCAGTAGATATCCAACAATCTTCCCGGTGGGTCGCCCATAGCTGTCGGATAAGTGGATAGTGTGTCCCCGGAAATCCATCATCACCCAACCATAATGGATTACCGATTCGCCCGGGAGGTCCTGCACAGAAACAAATGCGGTCTCAAAACCATGTCCCCCGTACTTGTTTGATAAATTTCCAGTTCTTAATTTCTCGCACAAGAAATTCCCAAGCACCTTTCATTATCGTAGCGACGCACCCGCTTGTCAGGGGGTGAAGAGATAACCCAAAACAGGAAAACTTGCTCGGTAACCTGAAAGGAACACAAGATGAAAGCCCACCTTGCTGTTGCAGCATCACTCCTATTAGTGTCCGGTCTTTCAATTGCACAATCGAAGTACAACGATATCGATCCGTTTCTCGGAAGCTATACCCTCGGAGGACGCGCCGATCTTGTGTGGTTCAATTCTCATCCTGATTCAGGCCAGGAATTTGGATATGGTCTTTTTAACAACGACGTTCCACTTCAGCCGTCGATGATCGAGGGCACGAACAGCAAAGTAATATCGTCCGACGGGGTATCCGGAAACTTCATGATGGGGTCTCCCTCGGACCAATCCCGTGATGAAGCTGTCTGCGCGACAATGGCCTCGGTGGGAGATACATCTATCCAGGTGGAGTTGACCGTCATGCGGTGGATCAACGGCACCTTCGGCATCGCCGAAGTGCCGCTCGGCTGGTTTATGGTCTCGCCTAAAACAGCCAGGCAAAGGCTGCAGGTACGGATGACTTCAGGTTATTTCGACGGCGGACCGGAGAAAGAATTCGTAGTCGCATATAACGTCCCCGACAGTTCGCAATCGATTACTATCAGGGTCTTCAAATTGGACAGCGTGTCGGGCAACCCGGTCGAGATAGGTGCGCCGGTACGTGATGACACTCTTCCTGCCAGCCTCGGGACTCAGGCATTCTTTGACATCACTGCCGGAGACTATGACGGCGATGGACTCGACGAGCTCGTGCTGGTCAGGAACAATGCGCCGACCTTTCTTTCGGGATCAAGCTGCATTGTCTCGATGAGCTTTCATTCCTACGACTTCGACTGGACGACAAATCGGCTCGTATCCAAGGGCATTACAAGAAGATCGTGGACGCTCGGGGGATATAGTTATGTGGGCGGCGGACCCGAACAATATCCGTTAACGCAGCTTGTCGTATCCTCAGGTGATTTCAACGGAGACGGCCGCGCCGAATGCGCATTCGGTTTCGCCGTTTATGCCTATTATACATTTTCTATTTATGGCCTCAAGTTCCCATACATGTATTATTATGTTTCGCCATTTTCCCTCAGCACTGATCTGAGAAGCTTCGTCTTCAACGATAACAATATGACTGAAGTCGAGAGCACCGGACTTTACATGGGAACTTCGAGCTCATTATCAAATGCTCAGATGACGGCGGCTTCCGGTGACCTGGATAAGGATGGTAAAGATGAACTGGTAGTAAATGGAATGCTTTACTTCCATGTTTATAAATTCGGCAACACTTTGAACCCGTCCAACATTGCAAACGTAGGCCTTTATTCAAAGATCGGCTACTTAAGTCATAATGCAATTGCGATCGCAGACATCGATGGCGACACAACCTTTGCAGATTCTGCCAGTTCCAACTGGTATCCCGAGATCGTCTGCACAGATTTCAGTTGGAGCCCGACAAACGATCCCACGAACGAATCGAACAACACTCCTCATATCCGGGTGTACAAGGTGACCAATACGCAACCGTTCACGATATCAAATGTCGGAAATTTCACGGAGAATTACCCAGGTGCAGTCCCTCCGAATCAGATGACGGACGGAGGCATACTCCTGGGATATTTCCGGGGAAACGCAATAAAACTGGGGAAGCCGCGCAGAGAAGCGGTGAATCATCTTGTCGAGCCCGTAATCATCATCAACGCTCCTCCGGTTCATTTCGATATGCTTAATGATTCATGCCTCGACATATGTAAAGCATATCCAATAGGCGGAAGTTCAGATATGTTTTCCTCACAACTCGTCCAGACCATATCGAACGAGGCTGATCTCACCACCGAAACCCACAGCTCATGGGGAGTTTCTTCGACGCTCAGCGCGGGGGGCACATTCCTGGGAATCGGAGTGAAGACATCTCTGACCGCAAAGTATGGCAAGGATTTTAAGAATACTCAACGAAACGACAGCACTTTCACAGTCACCGAGTCCAACACGGCCCAATGGGACGACCGGATATATGCCACGGTAACTGATTACGATATCTGGGAATATCCCGTTCTTGTTGACGGGGTGCGGAAGGGAAACGTCATGGCCGCTATTGCCCATCCGCGAGCTCCTCATTGGTTCCAGAGCAATGATGTAACTACGATGCTTGGAAAGAACATCATACTCGATCACGAGCCCGGGAACCTTCTGAGTTATCCCGATTATGGCGACCCGAGCAATAATCCGGATGTGCGTCAGCTCATATATAGCAAGGACTCTTACGACCTGAGCCCTACCAGTTCGCCGAATCCCTGGACCATCGACTGGACTACTCTTAGCGAGCAGCAGAAAGATACGACAGTTAATTACGGAATCTCTGCCAAGGCTTCGGTAGAGGGTTGGGGAGTGAGTCTCGAAACCGAGGCTAACTACGATCATGGAGCGGTAAATACTCACAGAACCGCCGTCACTCACAGCATCGGGATGACGGCGAACTTCGGGACAATCTTCCAGCAGTATGCTTCCGCCGGGTACAATGTCCAGCCGTACGCATACTGGTCCGTGAACGGTGCGCTGGTTCTCGACTACCTCGTCGGCGGTTTGGACACCAACGGAATCGCGTCGTTCTGGAAAGCGAACTATTCCAGTGAGCCAGATCTTACTTTTAACTGCTATTATCGATATTTCGGCGAAAAGGGTTTGGGTGGTCTTTCGCCAGAACTGGCAAATTGGACCAAGGAAATTGCAATATTCCCTGAAAACCCGGAACAGGGCGACACAGTTACAGTTATTGCCGAGATTCACAACTACAGCTTGTGTGCAACGAAGAGCCCCGTCAAGGTGCGCTTCCATCTGGGGAATTCGGACGACGGCGGTATCACCGTATCGGACTTGAATGGGGATACGGTGTTCACGACCTCAAGTCCGGTCGGGGCCAGGAGCGATCAGGTGCTACAATTCAAATGGCGCGTTCCCACCGGCTTGTCCTCCTCCGATTCTGTGTTGTATGCCGTGATCGATCCGAACAACAATATCGATGAGCTTAAGGAGAACAACAACGTCGGATGGAACCGGATTACAATTCTGGGCACCGGCCCGACAGTTGTTCATAATCCTGTAAACGAAATAAGATCATACCAGCTTATGCAGAACTATCCGAACCCCTTCAATCCAACTACGGAGATCAAGTACCAAATTGCGGTCCCCGGCCATGTAACCCTGACTGTGTACGATATACTCGGAAGGGTAGTGGCGACTTTGGTAAACGAAAGACAATCATCGGGCATGCACAAGATCCACTTCGACGGTTCGCGGTACGCCAGCGGAGTATACTTCTACCGACTTCAGGCGGGGAGCTACTCGGCGGCGAAAAAATTCATGATTTTGAAATGAATGTCGCGAATTCCACAGACTCACCTGACCTGATTTTATAGGGGTGAGTCGCTAAACGAAGTAGAGGATCATGTAGGTAGATAAACCAAAACAATAAGTCAGGAGGCATACTTTATGGGCACGGAACCGAAACTGTTCCTACGCGCGCTGTTCCTATTTGTGATAACGACATTTGCTGCCGGATGCCACGGAAGCTCTACGAGTCCGGGCGACACTGCAACATTGACTACTGAACAAATTCAAACCAAGGTAACGGCTTCCAACGAGATACCTTCAAGCATAATAAGTTCCTTGATGGGGATACTGTCATCGCCAAGTGACAGCGGCTCGTTCGATATGCCGCCGACACCCGAGCCGCCGATCGCTGCACCCAAGGATAAAACCGGGGATGTTAAGAAAGTTGCCGGTCTTTATGACTTTGCCGGGCCCGACAACCAGGGCTGGTACACGCGCACGTATTCTGGCGGATATGGCGGCTCCTACATGTACACTGAGAAAGTTCGTTATCAGAACAAAACGCTCGAATACAAGATGTCTGTCTCCTACAGCGGGACCGACGGCTCATATTCATACACGCTCGAATTCAAGTGTGCACGAAACGATAATGGGCTCTTGACGGGTTACTACGATATCCAGGTCCATTCCAACAGCAATTACTCGGACACCAATACGGGTGACCACTTTCGGGTGGAATTCACCAATTGCGATCCCGAGACGGGAGCAGGACTTTACGATTGGTACGACGGCGGTGATATTAACAGCCTGAACCCTTATTCTCATTACATGCACATGAACGCCGTAGACGCCGGACAAGGTGAGCTTCATGTGTATCTGACGACTTACGGAGATTATGGCGGTACGTGGGATTACTACTGCCTGTATCAGCCGATCAATATCGATAACCTTGACGCTATTTTCGGAAGTTGAAATAGCCAATCTGTTCCGGAGAGGGCCCGCGAAAGTGGTGCCCTCTCCTTCCTGAAACGAAACGTGGCTATGAAATTGAAGGTAGCGTGGTCTATATCGGGTACCCCCCTTTTGCCTCAATCCTCGCCGGCAATACATCATGCCGTCGAATTCACCTTTAAGGCCAATCCGGATTCTGCGACTAAGATGAGCCCTTCCGCCTGCTGAACTAATCTGTTGATGTCGGGATTCTACCATGAAGAAGAGCAGATCCGCTATTGGCTTGGCGGATGCCCCCTACAGGTTATCACGTGGATGACGATGCATAATTACGGGCCTGGACGCCGGAGTGCCTTATGGCGCTCGGGCGCAGTTTGTGAATCTGAGTGACTAAGATGCGTTCGGAAGGGTGGTGAGAGCCTTCGTCTTCGGAAAGAAGAGCCCCGGCGATTAGATAGTCAAGTTTGACGCGAGAGTTCTGCCCGGTGTAGTATATTTATGCCAACTCAGGGCAGTACGTGCACATCTGAGAGAGATTAGCCCGCCTCGAGTAGGCGAATGAAGCAATCCTTACCTATTTGAAAGACCCGTCCCTCGTCAGACGACTTGCGAGGGGCGGGTCTCTCTATTGCCGGTTGGTTGAATTTAGCTGAAGTGAATCGTCCCGGAATGCTCGGTGTGGAAGATATCCCGAAGCTGAGACACCTGTCAGCTTCTCAGCCAGAGGAGTGCATCCTCCTTCGCTCTGAACCACTTGACAGGTATGCCTCTGTTCTGCGCAGCGATCTCGAAAAGTGTAACGACCTTCACGCTCTGCTTGCGATCGAGCAGGGCTGTCTTTCGGCATCGCTGCTCCATCGGAAACTTCGAGACGCTGTTGAATGCATCGGCCATCCCGAGACGTTCGTCTATATCCCGGATATCGATTAGTATTCTGGTGGCCTCGGGCTTCGGCAAGCCTATCCCGTTGCAGGTGAGTGTCTCCAGATTTTCTTTTGTCCACTTTCCCGAAAGCTTGATCTCGACTATTCCGTCCTCTTCGTCGAAATGAATGCGGTAACTCATTCTCCTCCTTTTCCTCAGAAACCAACTGGACGTTTCGTCACTCACCAACCGCTCTCACCGGTCGTCATTTCAAATTTCTATGACGAGCTGTTGAGGACTGAAACCTCAGCATAATAGTAAACATTAGTTCCGAATCTGGCTGTGAGCCAGCGCAAAGGCCCCTTTACATGTCGTGAATTGTCAAGGGTCCGGACGGGGTGATCAAGCTTGATTTGAAGACCTCCTTGAAGTAATCTAGTTGATAACGCGAGGAAGAATTTCAACGCCGAGTGGAATGATCCGGGAAGACCGGAAGCAAACAACTGGAAACCTCAGGAGGTACCAAATAATGAACAAGGACGCGAAAAGCCTGCCGACCGGCAGCATTAGGCGGTTAACAGTCAGGAGCGTGTTTCTAATGGTTACATTCACCCTGGCAATCGGATCATCATCGTCCGCTTTCGCAAAACCGGACAAAGAGGAAGCAAGTACTGAAGTACAGGTTTTCCCACTCAGCGATGTTCGTTTGCTTAACGGACCTTTCAGACATGCTATGGAAATGGACGCAAATTACCTCCTTGAACTGAGCCCTGACAGACTGCTGGCTCCGTATTTCAAAACGGCCGGCCTTAAGCCAAAAGCGCCGCAGTACAAAGGTTGGGAATCCACCCAGTTGTCGGGTGCGATACTCGGACATTACCTGTCTGCCGCTTCCATGATGTATGCGTCGACGGGAATTGAGAAGCTGAAAGAGAACGTTGATTACATCGTAGCTGAGCTGGCTAAATGCCAGGCGGCGGTCGGAACCGGCTACATCGGAGGTATTCCGGACGGCATCGCTTTGTGGCACAAGGTTGAAAACGGAGAGATCGTTGCGCAGAGTTTCAGTCTTGACAGCGTATGGTCGCCATGGTACAACCTGCACAAGGCATTTGCCGGACTTCGCGACGCCTATAGATACACCGGCAACAAGCAGGCTGAGGAAGTAATGGAGAAGTTCGGGGACTGGGTTGTGGATTTTTCCCGTCATCTAAGTGATGCTCAATTTACAAAAATGCTTCATTGTGAATACGGCGGAATGAACGAGGTCATGGCCGATCTATACCAGATGACCGGCAAAGAGAAATATCTCGACGTCGCAAAGCGATTCAACGATCAGAAGCTCTTTACGCCGCTTGCAGACGATGTCGATTCACTGGCGGGCAATCACGTGAACATGCAGATTCCCAAAATAATCGGAGCCGCAAAGGAATATGAGCTGGACGGAAGTACGAGGATGAAGGACGTGGCCGACTATTTTTGGAAGGAAGTTACCACCAAACGCATTTACATAAACGGTGAGATGGGCGATTACGAGTATTTCGGGAAACTCGGGGAGCTTCCGCACCGGATAAATAAGGCGTCCGGAGAGACATGTAATGTTTACAACATGCTTAAACTGACGCGTCATCTCATGGAATGGGATCCAAGGGCCGAATACGCCGACTATTACGAACGCGCCCTGTATAACGATATCCTTGCATCTCAGGATCCGAAAACCGGAATGATGACATACTTCATTTCGCTGCAACCCGGCTTTTTCAAGACATTCAGTACACCGTTTAACTCATTCTGGTGCTGTGTGGGAACCGGAATGGAAAACCATTCCAAGTACGGCAAGTTCATCTATATGCACAACGACCACAGCCTTTACGTGAATCTGTATATCCCTTCGGTATTGCAATGGAAAGAAAAAGGGATGACGGTTACTCAGGATACCCACTTCCCGAATTCAGAGAAAAGCATCCTGCATCTGAAATTGGATCACAGCGAGCGGCTCAGCCTTGAAATCAGGCACCCCTATTGGGCCGGATCCGGATTTGAGATAAGAGTAAACGGAAAGGCCGTGGGGATAACGGGGAAACCCGGAAGCTATGAGCAGGTGACGCGCGAGTGGCATGACGGAGACAGCATCGAGATATCTCTTCCGATGCGCCTTAGTGTCCAACCGATGGCAAACGACAGCAACAAAGTGGCCATCATGTACGGCCCGATTGTGCTTGCGGGAGAGCTCGGAGGGTATGTCCCTCTTCCTTACGCTAAGAACAATAACGATTTCTTCGAAATGCCGACTGTAAGTGTCCCCGAGCTGGCGATCTCGGGGAAGCCCGTTAATGAATGGCTGAAGCCGGTGAAAGGAGACCCGCTGCATTTCAAGACTGTCGGAGTAGGTCGGCCGGACGACGTGGAGTTGGCACCGCTTTACGAGATAAACCATCAGCATTACACAGTCTATTGGAACGTTGCCCGTTCAGGGTACGCTGAGACGAGCCTTCGATTCGGAAAGTCCTCCGAGTGATGTGTTCAGTTTGTTAACAAATGTGCACCTGGAACCTTCAACCCGGTGATCGGGACCGGGGCTTATGTGCGGCGTACTGTGGATGCCCCCCCATTCTCTTTATACGAAAGGATGGAGAATTAGATTGTCCGTGAAGGGAGCAGGGAAACACGCTCTCTCTCTGACTCATCGGCGCCTGGATGCCGGTTAAATGATGTCGTCAACTCGCTTTACTGTTCTTGCAATCATGCACGAACGACAGAAAGGTATCTTCTTTAATCGAGTAATTTGTTCTCCTCCTGTTACTCTACCGAGAAATCGTGGTGAAAGAGCGGTCCGGGATCTTCGATTGCCTCATGGAATGTTGGGCGAAATATCATCCTCGAATGAAAGAAGAGGATCGGAACCTATCTCACAACCGCAGAGTTGAATTCGTAAGTGACATTCGCATCGTCCGGAGCAGCGGACCAGTTGCGAGATCCCGGCGCTTATCCGATTGGAATCGCCACTTCACCGGGTCAATCGATTTGGATTGCTTCAATCAGTATGAAACACATTGAGTGCATGTTCACAGAGGAGACTGGAGGAAAAGGGTTCCTCTGAGACAAGACCGGAAATTGGCGGGTCTGCTACACGTTTTGTTTTCGTGATGCTATCCATCAGGTTAAGCGGGAAGAGAATTATTCACATTCAAAAGAATTCAGTAATTAAGGAATTTAAGGAGGCATCCAAATTATGATTGCGATACAAGTGAGCCGCACCGGCAGCGCGGAAGTGCTCGAAGCGAAAGAACTTCCTATTCCTGAACCGGGAGATGGCGAAGTTATTGTTAAGGTCGAAGCGGCGGGCGTCAACTACGTGGACGTATATCACAGAGACGGAAGATATGCTGTCAGCACTCCGTTCACTCTTGGCCAGGAAGGGGCCGGAACTGTCGATGCGGTTGGAAGGAACGTGAACGATTTGAAAGCCGGCGATCGTGTCGCCTGGACAGGGATTATGGGCTCGTACGCAGAGTACGTGAAAGTTCCGGCGGAAAGAGCCGTACGCATACCTTCGGGTCTCCCCATACGGCAGGCGGCCGCCGCGATGCTGCAGGGCATGACGGCACATTACCTGACCCATGATACATACCGATTGACGGATGGCGACACCGCACTGGTGCACGCCGCCGCCGGCGGAGTAGGTCTGTTGTTGGTCCAAATGGCACACTCTCTCGGTGCACGTGTCATCGGAACGGTGTCCACAGAAGCCAAAGCCAGACTCGCACGAGACGCGGGAGCGGATGAAATCATACTGTACACGCGGACGGATTTCGAGGCCGAAACGAGAAGACTGACGGCTAACGCCGGCGTTCAGGTTGTCTACGATTCGGTGGGTCTCACGACCTTTGGCAAGGGACTGAACCTTCTCGCCCCGCGCGGTATGATGGTCCTTTTCGGCGCTTCGAGCGGCAATGTACCGCCTTTGGATTTGGGCGTTCTTGCGCAGAAGGGGTCTTTGTTTGTTACGCGGCCGAGCCTTGCCAACTACATCTCGACACGCAAGGAGCTCCTCTCTCGCTCGGAGGCGGTTCTTGATATGATTCTATCCGGAAAACTGAAGCTGAGGATCGGAAACACATACACTTTGATCGCAGCCGCACAAGCCCACAGGGATCTGGAGGGAAGGAAAACTACAGGCAAGCTTCTCCTTCTCCCATGAGATCAACGGGGCGCGCTGAGTATTCGTCCTGCGACAATTATGTCGGAAGAGACTCTTAGAAAAAGATCGAAAGAAAATACAGGAGTACTAGCATGGAATATCGAAAATTGGGGCACTCTGGACTGATAGTGAGTTCCGTTTCACTGGGCACGATGCAGTTCGGTAGCGGAATGAATCTTGGAAATCTGGACCAGAAGGCTACCGACGAGATGGTGGGATTCGCGGTTGACCGGGGCATAAACTTCGTGGACACGGCCGATGTCTACAGCCGCGGTGAGAGCGAGACTCTAGTCGGAAACGCGTTGAAAGGAATCCGGCAGGAAATGGTGCTTGCCACGAAGGTGCGTCTACCCATGAGCGATCATCATTTCAATCACAGCGGGGCAACCCGCGTCAACATCCGACGCGAGATCGAAGACAGCCTCCGCAGGCTGCAAACCGACTACATCGATCTGTATCAGGTTCACGGCTGGGACAAGGAGACTCCGATTGAAGAGACCCTCCGGACGCTGGACGATGTTGTCAGGGAGGGCAAAGTTAGATATATCGGGCTCAGCAATTACTTTGCTTGGCAGGCTGCGGTTGCATTGGGAATTCAACATGAAGAGCACCTGGAAAGGTTCGTCACGGCTCAACTCTACTATAGCCTCGTCGGGCGCGGCCTCGAGAACGACTGGATCGACTTTGCAGCGTATGCCGACATTGGTATACTTGTGTGGAGCACGCTTGCAGGCGGATATCTCAGCGGTAAGTACAAACGAGGTCAGACCGCTCCCGCGGGCACCCGCTTCGGAGAGGCGGGCAAATTCGTGCCGGTGGATGAGATAAGAGGAGAAGAGATTCTGGAAGCGCTTCGTAAAGTGGCCGGGCGCCATGATGCCACGCCCGCACGAGTTGCAATCGCTTGGACGCTTTCTCGTCCTGCGATAAGCAGCGTGATCATTGCCGCCCGAACCCTGCCCCATTTGGAAGACAACATATCGGCGGTGGATTTAAAGTTGACCGCTGAGGATATCAATGAACTCGATAAAGCCTCCGATCCTGGAGTGCCTTACCCGAGATGGATGGTACTTCAGTTGAACGAGGCTGAGGACCCGCGTCCGAAGGTCCTACATCCCGAGCGATATACGAGCCGTGAAGTATGGCAGGATCTCCGGGGAAGGAAGTAGGGAGAAGGGAAGCCTGGGAAAAGGAAGCCCCAGATAGTCCGACGCTGAAATGGTCCCTTGAACCGGTGTGATCCGGCGGCCATCCGGCCTTCTCTTGTGAAAAGGCTTCGCAAGTCGATTGGCCGGCCAACTCTGCTGTGTCCTCCTTGAGCTGCTTTATCCAAGTAACTCCCGGTGGTCGAATGTGAGGAAAAAAATCTCCAAGGATCTATGAATAATTACATTATTGAAACTGAAAACCTGACGAAGCAATATGAAAGTCTCGTTGCGGTCGACAGGCTCAACCTTGCCATTGGAGAAGGTGAGCTCTTCGGCCTTCTAGGCCCCAACGGCGCCGGCAAGTCCACGACACTCCTCACACTGACCACGATTCTGAAGCCGACTTCCGGACGGGCGACGGTGGGAGGGTTCGACATCGTAGGACAGCCTTCTCAGGTCCGGAAGTCGATCGGCATCGTTTTCCAGGATCCCAGCTCAGACGATACGCTCACGGGCTATGAGAACCTGAAACTCCACGGTATGCTTTACGGGATGCCGGTTCCCTTAAGGGAGGAGCGGATAAGAGAAGTGCTCGCGCTGGTGGACCTCACAGACAGAAAAAACGAACTCGTAAAGAAATATTCCGGCGGAATGCGCCGGCGACTTGAGATCGCGCGCGGACTTATGCACCACCCCAAGGTTCTCTTTCTGGACGAACCGACTCTCGGTCTGGATCCACAGTCCCGCGAAAACATCTGGCAGTACATCGAGAACCTCTCGAGGGAAGAGCATATCAGCCTTATCCTTACTACTCATTACATGGAGGAGGTAGACAGGCTCTGTGACCGCCTCGCGATAATAGATAGAGGGAAAGTCGTCGCGCTCGGGTCGCCGACCGAGCTCAAGCGAATAATCGGCGGAGAAGTCGTCGTAATGAGGACGTCTTCGCCTGACGTCGATGCACTCCGTGAACTGGAATACGTGAAAAAACTCGAGAGGAAAGACGGCTTGATTTCTTTAACTGTCGTCAATGCGAACCAGCATTTGCCGGAAATACTGCAGAAAACCGGGAACGTGGAATCGGTCGAGATTCATTCGCCTACCTTGAACGATGTGTTCCTGCACTACACGGGGAGGGAAATACGCGACGAAGCGGCCGAAGGCGGATGGGGACAAAGAGCAATGAATTACAGGGCAAGTAAATGAACGAGCTAAACGGAATAATCGCAATCTGGTACAGAGAATTCAAAGTTTTTCAACGGGAGAAATCGAGAATTGTGGCTTCGATAGTCAACCCAATACTTTGGCTGTTGATTTTCGGCGGCGGGCTTGGGGCCAGCATATCCATTTCCGGCATCAACTACCAGACATTCATATTCCCGGGAATATTGATTCAGGCCGTTCTCTTTTCCTCCGTGTTCTTCGGGGTATATATCGTCTGGGACAGGAAGATTGATTTCCTGAAGGAAGTATTGGTTGCGCCTATATCCAGAACGGCAATTTTTATTGGAAAGATTATCGGCGGTGCCACGGACTCGATCATTCAATCGGTTATCCTGCTTGCTCTGGGACTTCTCCTCGAGAAGTTCGGACTTATCCCGGGCCTCAGCCTCACCGTGGTCTCGATACTCGCTTCGCTTATTATCCTTTTCATCACGACGACCTCGATGGTCAGTATCGGACTGATAATCGGCTCGCGGATGGAAAGCCCTGAGGGATTCCAGCTGATCACCAGTTTCCTCCTCTTCCCGATATTCTTCCTTTCCGGTGCCCTGTTCCCTCTCGACAAACTCCCTGCATGGCTGAGTTCGCTTACTCTCATCGACCCTCTCACTTACTCGGTCGACGCTTTGAGGAACGTTATCCTCGGGGCGTCACAGTTCGGGCTTGCTATCGATTTCGGAATAATGATCGGTTTCACTGTTCTCGTGATCATCCTGGGAACGTATTCGTTCGAGAAAATGAAAGTCTGAGAGATTTTTTCCGGAATTATTGTCCCGCCGCCGCCGAACCATATCGTGAATTCTTGTGTTAGTAAGGATAACTCGGGCTACCGGAGTCCACTTATCGCAATTGGAGAAGCGGAATCCTGAGAACGTCGTCTTAACTAAGTGTATGATTGGCAAGGTAATAGGTTTCGCAGAGAGACACTTGGCAGAATGAAGATTCAAATGAAATTATCCTCTGTGGCTCTGATTCTTCAGAAGAAAAGAAAAGCCGCAGGGATGAAAATATACTTTGGACCCACCTTAAACGCTTATGTCCAAAGTTATGTCGAATCGGAACGAATTGTTTCAGGGGGGCAGGCGATGAGGGACGGCACTCATAACGATTTCATCGTCAGAACAGGTCGTATAGGGAATAATAGTGAAGGGCACTTCCGCCGGATAAGGTTCTACAGGGGCCGCTGACTTCGCATAAATGATAATCCAAATTTGCGTCTCACCCAAAACACCCGAGAGGAGTGTCCTTTTACCGTGAAGTATACGAGAAGAATCGCGATGTTAGCTTTTCCATTCGTCATTATAGCCGCCGGGGGTGCTGCATTCGTCTACATAGAAAAGTTCCGGGGACATTTATCGTGGCTAGTTCTGGCGGGTAGTATTGGGAACATGCTGGCGCTCATAGGACTTGTCTTGCTTGTTGTCATGGTTGCACTCGGCACCCGTCTGCCTCTGATCGAAAAGGTCATGGGGCTCGACCGGGTGTATCACATTCACAGAATCCTGGGGATTACGGTCCTTTTCATCTTCCTTGGGCATGCCCTCCTGCGGACCCTCGCTTACTCGCTGCACCGGGGAAACGGATGGGCTTGGAATTTCTTGTTCTACTTCAGCACCAAAAACGTTCCGCTGTTGCTTGGGCATATAGCGCTTTACGTACTCATCCTCGTCATTCCACTCGCGTTCTGGGGAAGACACCATATCTCGTACTGGCTCTGGAAGAACAGTCATTTGCTTGTTTACCCTGCGATTGCAGTCGGTGTCATGCACGCCTGGATGGAACAGGGGAACCGTTTCGCCAGCATTTCAAACCTTGCGCTATTCATACCCGTGGTCGCGATTCTAATTTCAATCTCGATATACAGGGCAATGATCGTGTCTCGTCTCAGACGGCAGGCTCCCTGGAAGGTTGCCGATGTCGTGAAGGAAACGTGCGATACGGCCACCCTGGTCCTCGAACGTCCTGAAGGGCCGGGTGCGTTCGGCAGCCGCCGCGCCGGACAGTTTGCTATCATCAGGGTCCGGAATGGGAACCGATGGAGCGAGCCTCACCCTTTTACCATCTCGGCCCCTCCGCACTCCGAGAAGCTTCACTTTACCATAAAAGCTGCAGGAAAATTTACATCCTCAGTTCCTATGCTGGAACGCGGGTCCCACGTGCTGTGTGAAGGGCCATATGGAATCTTCACAATAGATTACAGGAAGGAGCGGGAGGTTGTCATGATCAGCGGCGGAGTAGGAATCACGCCGTTCCTGAGCAATATCAGGCATGCGCTCGCCGTCTCTGCCGAATCGAACATCGTTCTCTTCTGCTGTAACAAGACTTACGATGATATTATCGCGAGGGAAGAGCTGAGTGCCGCTGCTGCTCAACTTAACATGAAGGTAGTCCATGTCCTTAGCAAATCCGGGAGTGAAGATTTGCCGGCCGCTGCCGATCGTGTTGAATTCGAAAAGGGGCGTTTGACCGGAGCAATCATATCTAAACATATCACCTCGCCGGAAGCTTCATTTTATATGTGCGGTCCTCCCGCGATGCAGGCGACTGTGCTCAAGGTCCTGAAAGACACGTTCGGCGTCCCGTCGTGGAGGGTACACAGAGAACTCTTTTTCTATTGAAACCACCTCACTATGCCGGGCTTTCCATCCGAAGGGCTAGGCACCCCGAAGGAAATGACGGCAGAAGGTCCGTAACAAGATAGCGGTCAGGTACCGTATGCCGCGGAGCATGCCTCAATATCGACAAGCTGAAAGTGATTGAGCCATCATTAAGAATTGACGAGACATCAGCATGATTACCGGTCGGATCATCTTCGGGCGCTGAAGACACTCGAACGTGTTTTTTTCTACGAACACCCCCCGGAGCTATTGAACACTACACGAACGATGCGGATATTATCGGCTGAAGCACCAATTCTTATCTTTCTGAGGAGCCTGTCATGAAGCAAAAAGCGGGAATTTTGTTTGCCTCGTGTCTCATGCTGAGTTTTGTTGCAGGATGCGGGATGAATCCGAACTCAGGCGTACCAAAAACTGCGCGAGACAATGTCACCACCGATTACTTCGGTACTGTTGTGCACGATCCGTACCGATGGCTCGAAGATGGAGCATCGCCGAAAGTGAAGGAATGGATTGACGAACAGAATGACTTCACCGACAGAGTCCTCTCAAGCTTCCAAGAAGGGAAATTGGTCGTAAAGCGGATCAAAAATCTTTCCATAACTTCTCCGCAACAATTCTCTCCGAAAATGACTGCGGGCTTGCTCTTCTTTTTCAGATGGACACCGCCGCAGTCGCAGCCCGTCTTAGCTTACGAGATCTGGCCAAATGGAAAGATAAAGATACTGGTTAATCTGAATAATGATAAGAGTACGGCTATTACAGGATTTTGGCCGTCACCAAAAGGGAACTATGTTGCTTACACTACCGCTGTGGGAGGCAGCGAGGCAGCTACCATCCACGTGGTGAACGTGAAGACCGGCGATGTGTTGTCGGATTCTCTCCCCCATGCGGGTGGTGGTACAACGGCTCCCGGCATTGTGTGGGACCCTGACGAGCAGGGATTCACCTATGTGAGACTTCCCTTGCCGGGATCGGTGCCGGATAGCGACCTGCAGTTCTATGCAGCTCTGTACCACCATAGACTTGGAAGCCCACAGACAGACGACAAGCTTGTCTTCGGCAAAGGATTATCGAAAGTTGCAGAGTATACTTTCATTCCGTCAGCAGATGGAGAATATGCGGCAATGTTTGTGCACTTCGGGGACGGCAATCCGGACTTTGTATACGTGAGAAGAGGCGACGGCAGCTGGAGAAAAGTCCTTGGTCCTGAAGCCAATGTCCGGGTTGCTTCCGAGGTGAACAGGGGTGCTTCATGGATGGGAGACCGCCTGCTGGTGGTATCCTATGAGAACGCTCCCAGAGGTAAGCTTCTCGCGGTTGCCCTTGACGGAAAAGCGTCTGTCCTCGTGCCGCAGGGAAAATGGGCGATGAACGGAGTGTCGGAGGTCAAAGGGGGCTTTTTAATAAAGAAAGTACTCGGTCCGGATTGGAAGGTAAACCAGTATGACGACCGGGGGAGGATGGTAAGAAGAGTCGGACTCCCGTCAACCGGGATCGGTGTAAATACTATTGCGTCATCCGGGCGATCCGATCAGGCACTGATCACCTTCTCGGGGTGGAATATGCCGGAAACCTGGGTCGAGTATAATTTGTCGAATGGCATGTTGAAAGAAATCTTCCGGGTGAAACCGAGAGGGGATTACTCGAAAGTCAGATTTGAGATTACAAACGCCGTCTCGAGGGACGGTACGAAAATCCCGGTTACTATTCTCAGCATGGCAGGGGTTACCCCAGACGGAAGCCGTCCTGCCATCGTGACGGGATATGGCGGATTCGGAATCCCGACAGCTCCGCATTTCATCGGCTCGTCGCTGTTATGGCTGGAGAACGGAGGGGTTCTGGCGTTTGCCAATATCCGCGGTGGAGGCGAGTTTGGTGAAGGCTGGCACGAAGCAGGAATGCTCGGCAAAAAACAGAATGTGTTTGACGATATGTATGCGGCGTCGGAACTACTGGTAAATGATCATTGGACTGACTCGGCCCACCTCGGAATCGTAGGCGGATCGAACGGCGGTTTGCTGATGGGCGCTGAGCTGACTCAGCACCCGGCTGCCTTCAAAGCAGTCGTCAGCTTCGTCGGCATCTACGATATGCTGAGAGCTGAGCTGTTCCCGAATGGGCAGTACAACGTCAGCGAGTACGGTACTTCCACAATGAAGCAGGATTTCCGGTGGTTGTATGCGTATTCTCCGTACTACAATATCAAGCGGGGCACACGTTATCCCGCAACACTTCTGGAAACTGGTGTGAACGATCCTCGCGTTGCGCCATGGCAGTCGAGGAAGTTTGCCGCAGCTCTTCAGCACGCCAATTCGTCGGATAACCCGATCCTGCTGCTGACAAGGATGGACGAAGGACATGGAGTGACTGCTTCGTTCAGCCAGCGTGTCAGCAACGCCGCCGCCGAATACACATTCTTTGCGCACGAGCTGGGGCTCAAAATCAAATGAAGAATGACCGGTGGTGCCTGAGATTATGAAAACTAGATCAGTCTGAATTTCGACCCGAGGATCGCGCTCTTATGCCTCTTCAGCCCCCGGTCCAAGCAGGACTCCTACTACAGGGCCTCACCGGTTTCCTCCCGAGCAAATGCCCGGACGGCCTTTTCCCAGACTCCGGGGGATAGGGCCCTTGGATTAGGCACACATCCCAATGCCATTCGCCGGATAAAGGTTAGTGCTGTCCTTCTTTAATGCTATATAATCGGCAGCTTGTAAGAATAACCTATAGAGATGATCAGATTGCCTGTATGACTTGTTCCGTCTGCTGCGGATTTCTGGATAACCGTGATACCGTAAAGGCCATGGACATTCAACGAGATGTCCGATAAACTACCTACTGGGAGCATGATGCCGATACCGCCGTCGATGCCGAAATTCGCCGTATGTAAGCTACTGGTGACGTTGCTGCTTGCGTCGAAGGATTGAGCTGGCAACGGTATGTATCCACCGCTTCCATTGGGGATGACAAGAGGATCACCTTTGCTGTCGACATATATTACGCTGGATCCGCTGGTCTTCTGCGTCGCGTTCAGGAGAAAACCGACGTAAGGGCCGGCGTCGATATTGAAAGAGATCAAGCCTAGTCCGAAGGTATATTTTGCGAGTACTGGAATTTCTAAGTAATTCAATATGGAAGTATTATTGAAATTTGCGTAGTAATAACCTCCGGATGCAAGCGGCGGAAGTGAAGTTGAAGCTGAGGTGATGGGCTGCATCCCGGTTCTCTGCCCGCCTTGGCCGTCAAAATTAACCTGCGGCTCAATCGAGAAATGTCCTCCAACGGGGAACTCGACAGAAAGGCCGAAATTCGGAGCAAGCCGGGAAGTGTATCCTTCGCTGATCACGTTGTTTCCGCCGCGCAGATCGGGGATGCTCAGTCCGCCATGGACGCCGATACGTATCTGGGCATGAGATGTCCGGGTTGTAAGAAGGAGAACTAAAGTCAGCGATAGCAACGTTATCATTCTTTTCATGTTTGACTCCTTACTTTTTCATGTGCTTTTGATTTCGGAGAAGCTCCGTCATGGACCGGGAAGTCCGTACGATATAGACGCTTCATATCCGGCGTGGTTCCAGCTTTGCCGAGCGTAACATTCCCCTTTTGGAACCAATCCGGAGACATATACGTTCCATTTTACAAGATGGAGTCCGAGAACTCCAAAGAGTTGTCGTGGTAATTTATTTACAGGATTACTGAAATGACAGTTGACGTCTATCGAATGCGAAAGGAATCCCGTTCCGGCAGAGTCGCAATTACCTGAGGTTTGCGAGTCGTCAGCTGCCTTTAATCTGATCTTCCCATTTACTATGTTCAAACAATAATTCCGATGAACAGTAAGGAGTCACCCACGTTGTCAGAAGATTCTTTGCTTCGTACCTCGGCTGCTCGACTATCCGACGTTAGTGGTGTCGGTGTTAAGCGATGGCTGACCATCTTTGCCTCGACGGGGATTATCATCCTGACACTCGGCTTCATGTTTGCGACCGCTCCGGCGAGTTCGGAGATGAAGATAGGTTACGTCGATTCAGCCACGATTCTGAATCTCTTGCCGGCCGCGCAGTCAGTTCAGGCGAAGCTTGATACTCTAGTCCAGGACTGGAGCGACACGATCGATCAGATGTCAAAGAAATATCAGAAAGACGTCGACAATTATGAGCGCCAGTCGGATTTAATGTCACCTCAGGCAAAGCAGCGGGCGCAGAATCAAATAAGCGATCTTGAGCAGGAAATAATCTCCTATCGGCAAGCAAGGGTGGGACAGGGCGGAGAACTCGACAAAGTACGCGCGCAGCTACTGAAGCCGGTCACGACAAGATTATATGCTGCTATTGCCCGCGTCGCGAGGCAAGACGGGTTACAGTATGTTCTCGACAAGAACGATGAAACAGCGGTGGTTCTCTACGCCGATCCCTATTATGATATCACATATAAAGTCATGGACCTGCTGACCCGATAATCTACTCAAAGTCGAAGCTGTCCGCATCCGGCGAATCGCGCGGCCGCAGCTTGAGATCAGAATGGATCTCACTTGCGCTGCCGGGCCTTCACTGTTCTCGAAGCTTTCCATTCTTTTCTAAATGGACTTCTGTTCTTACTTTTGTACCTGGAGCCCTGCGTACAGTAGATAAGCGCTGGGCTGCGAAACAAAGATGATCCGGCTCGCTATCCGCCGCCGGAGCCAGAGTTTGTCATTCTTTGCCTGCACGCATAACCATCATGACTGAATCATTGAGACATAAATTGTCCTCCTTGGATTTCACACGGCCCGTTTGGAAATACTCGCTCCAAAGATGGTTTGCTATTGCGGGAGCGACGAAGGACCGCAATCTCCTGTTTCTCAGCAGACAGACGAGAATGAGTAAGCGACGTTTGTGTCCCTTTCTTTCTCGAACTGATACCCTTCGTGAATTTCGCTTTGACGGAAAAGAAGGCATGGCGCCTTTTACGGGCGTTTGCCATAAGAGCCGTGCTTGTGGTGGAGAGGCGGCGCGGGTCAATTGAGTGATTTAACTGAGAGCATTTCAGGTATTCAACGGACTGTAGTAGTGGAGCGGCAGCCCGTGCATGCAACCAAATCGAGTGACAGTCAGCCGGCTAATCAACGCGGCGAAGGGCTGCTGGACCTTTGGTTCCTTCAGCCACTAAATGCCGATTACCCGGGACTTCAACTTGAAAATCATATTATATCAGTCTAGCTAGAGGAGTACTTCAATGAAACGAAAAATCCTGCTTTCCCAGGCATTAGCGCTCTGCTTTCTTTTGAGTCAGGCGCTTGTCGTCAAAGGGGAGCCGGGGGCGATGAGATCGCAAGCCAGAGTTCAGGCCCCGCCGAACAAGCTGCTGCTGCTTCGCTTTCCCACAATGTCCCAAACGAAAATAGCTTTCGAGTACGGCGGCGAAATATGGATCGTGAATCGAAAAGGAGGAACTGCCCACAGGCTCGTCACCGGGACAGATGTGCTCACCAAGCCTATCTTCTCGCCCGACGGTTCCATGATAGCTTATACCGGCACGTACGAGCACAACATGGACGTATACGTGGTCTCGGCCGACGGCGGTGAGCCGACCAGGTTGACTTACAATCCGAGCTACGATATTGCGGTCGGGTGGACTCCCGACGGAAAAGACGTCCTGTTCCGCTCGCATCGGTACAGCTACTCCGATCCTGATCAGCTCTATACCGTCCCGGTGACCGGAGGCTTTCCCAAGGAACTTCCTTTATCGATGGCGGAGACGGGCTCGTACTCGTCGAACGGCAAAATGATTGCATACGTCCCATCATTTCAGTGGGAGCCTTATTGGAAAGGATATCGCGGAGGACAGACAACGCCGATCTGGATTGCGAAGTTGTCCAATTCCAGTGTCGTCAAAATACCGCGGCAGGGCGCCAATTATAACGACCCGATGTGGGTGGGAAACAAAGTATATTATCTGTCGGATCAGGACGGACCGATTACCCTCTTCTCTTACAATGTCGATACTAAGAAGATTTCTAAGCTGATCAACAACGAAGGTTTCGACATTACTTCCGCATCCGCAGGCCCGGGAGGAATTATCTATTCGCAGTTCGGCCAGTTGCATATTTATGATTTCGCGACGAAGAGATCTCATGCCGTTCACGTAAAAGTGGCGGGCGATCTCCCCCAGCTGAGGCCGCATTTCATGAAGGTAGCGAACGCGATTTCAAACTACGACGTTTCCCCGAACGGAATCCGGGCCGTTTTTGAGGCGCACGGGGATCTCCTGACAGTCCCCACAAAGCACGGGAGCATAGAGAACCTGACGCATAGTCCCGGCGTAGAAGACCGCGATCCTGCCTGGTCTCCGAACGGCAAATGGATCGCGTATTTTTCCGACAGGGACGGTGAGTATGATCTGTATATCCGAAGTCAGGACGGGGTGGGCAAAGCCCGCAAAATCACTCTCGGCCAAAAAGGAGCGTTCTACTATCAGCTTTCATGGTCGCCCGACAGCAAAAAGCTCGCGTTCAGCGACCAGAAACTGAATCTGTGGTATGTGGATCTATCGATGAAGAATCCCAGGCCGATAAAAATCGACACCGACAACTATTCCGAGCTTCATGAATTCGATCAGAGTTGGTCGCCGGACAGCAAATGGATAGCTTACACCAAGGTCCTTCCGAATTATCTGCACGGCATCTTCGTCTATTCCACTAAGAGCCACAAGATCCATCAGATAACCTATGGTGCAAGCGACTGTCTTTATCCGTCTTTCGACGCGAGCGGGAAGTATCTATACTTCACATCGAGTACCAACACAGGCCTGGCGGAAGGCTGGCTTGATATGACTCAGCTGGAACGTCCTGTAGTCCGCCACGTATACGCCGTCCTTCTCACGAGCAAAGTTGGGTCGCCGCTGGCTCCCAAAGGAGGATTTGAAAAAGAAGATACTTCCGGTCACCGCAAAACTGCTGCGGACACATCTGCCTCCGCGAAGGGTAACAGCCCCAAAAACGTAAGAATTGATTTCAAAGATATCGCATCGAGGATTGTGGCACTTCCGATTCCTCCTGCAAATTATCAGTGGCTCGAAGCGGGTGAAGCAGGAACAATTTTCATGCTCCGGGCTGCTCTCGTGAACGTGCCGGGAAGCGGTCAGGGAACGGCGAGCCTCGTCAAATTCGATATGAAGTCAAAGAAGGTCAAGACGCTGATCGACGGAATTTCGCAGTTCGCACTTTCATCGAACGGAAGTCATATGCTGTACAAAGAAGGGGGAAGCTGGTACATCTCTGCGACCTCCGCACCCGGCGTCGACAGCCCTGAGAAGCTCCGTACCGGCGACATGAAGGTCTTCGTCAACCCGCGCGAACAGTGGGATGAGATGTACCATGATGCGTGGCGAATAGAAAGGGCTTTCTTCTACAACCCGAATTATGACGGACTGAACATCAACGCTGCCGAGAAGGAGTTTGCCGCATTTCTGCCAGGAGTGGCCAGTCGCGACGGCCTTACTTTCCTCTTTGAAGAGATGCTCAGTTACATGTCGGTCGGTCACATGTTCATTCGCGGCGGCACGGAACCGAAGATGAGCGAGGTGAAAGTAGGACTGCTCGGCGCCAATTACAGTGTCGAACACGGCCGTTACAGGATTACAAGAATATTCGGACCGGGCAAGTGGAATCCGGGATTGTATGCTCCGCTCGATCGACCCGGTCTCAAAGTGAAAGTCGGGGATTACATTCTTGCTGTTAACGGCGTCCCGATCAACGGTAGCATGAACATCTACGAGGCGTTCCAGGACCTTGCCAGTAAGACCGTAACGCTCACGGTAGGCCCCAATCCCGAAATGAAAGACTCCCGCCAGATAACCGTGAAAACAATCCCGAGCGAATTTGCGTTGCGTCACCAGGCGTGGATCGACCACAATATGAAGATCGTCGACAGTTTGAGCGATGGTAAAATCGGTTACGTCTATCTTCCTAATACGGCCGGTGAAGGCTTCAATGATTTCAACCGATATTTCTTCTCTCAGGTGGACAAGAAGGGAGTTGTAATCGACGAGCGGTTCAATCACGGCGGCTATATCTCCGATTATATTATCGACTACCTGATGCGCAAGCCGATGAGCATGAACGTCACCCGCTACGGCAAGATGGCGATATGTCCGCCGATGGCGATCTTTGGACCTAAGGTAATGATCATCAACCAGTTCGCCGGCTCGGGGGGCGATGCGCTGCCCTGGTACTTCAAGATGGACAAGATCGGCCCGCTTGTCGGCGAAAGGACTTGGGGCGGGCTTGTCGGAATCGGCGGATATCCTTCGCTAATGGATGGAGGTTCAGTCACCGCCCCCCGCATAGCCGTGGAAGGATTGAACGGAACTTTCCCAGTCGAGAACCACGGGATCAAGCCTGACGTGAAGGTCTGGCAGAATCCTGAACTGGTGAGAGAAGGGCATGACCCGCAACTAGAAGCTGCAGTAAAGATCGCAATGAAGGAGCTGAAGGAGCATCCGCTCCCAAAGTATGAAATACCTCCGTATCGGAATTATCATCCGCAGCTTCCTCCGCTACCGGACATAGGCGGAAGCTCGGGCAACTAACCTCCTTGAGCTTGTAATCGCTTTTCCCCGGCACGACCAGCGATCGTGCCGGGGGTGGCGACCTTCCCTCCTAAGGCGACTTCGATAATTCTCGACTCCGGCTACGGACTTCCGATGGAAGCCGTCATCGTGTCCCCATTGTGCGACACTCAATTGTGCCATGCCGCGATGAAGCATCGGTCCGCCCGCTGGTCCACTTCCGCAACCATTTGTTTGCGCCGTCGATCTTCTCCCGCGCTCGGAGCACTTTCTTAGACCTGGACTGAGACGGCTCCTGAAGATATTGGCCGTAATTATTAAAGTGTATTTGTATCTCATCAAGAGATCAAATTCCTCCCTTTGCAGACCTGCCAAGAATTTACCTGAAACTCCCTCGTTAGATTTCCGGTCAAAATCTCCGTTCATACGAGGGGTGCAAGTCCAACGTAACGTTAATAATTAAAGCCTATCCGAAGTTTTATTTAATTTACTTGACAAATGTGGTGCGTTTTGATTATTTACTAATACAAAATGGGCGCATATGTTAAAGTTCTTTACAAATCGGCGCGCGCTGCCAAACAAAACTAAGTCTCAGAAGAAACGAGGAGAAAAGGATGAAAAAAATCGAGGCGATCGTGAGACCTCACAAGATGGATGATATCCGCGAGGCTCTCCACGAAATCGGCATCAACGGAATGACGATCACGGAGGTGAAGGGTATCGGTCGTCAGAAGGGACATACAGAAACCTATCGCGGATCGGAGTACGAAATCAACTTCGTCCCCAAAATCAAACTGGAGATTGTCGTACCCGACGAACAGGTTCAGAAAGTCATATCTGTCGTCATCAAGACTGCCAAGACCGGCGAAGTCGGGGACGGGAAAATCTTTCTCCAGCCGATCGAGGAGACCATTCGTGTCAGGACCGAAGAGTCCGGCGAAAGTGCGTTGTGATTATTTATCCATAAATCGAGGAGCACATATGAAGGGAACCGTCTACACTATTTCACTGCTCGCCGCCTCGCTGCTCATTTGGGCAAGCGCCTTCGCGGCAGATTCCAGTATCACGTCCGGCATCACATGGAGCGGACTTGTCGATGTGTACTACAGCGAAAACTTCAATCACCCTTCCGATCAGATAAACGGAATGAGAAACTTCGACATATACGACAACCAGTTCGGGTTGAGCCTTGCGGAGATCGACCTAAAAAAGCAGGCTTCTCCGGTGGGATTGACAATGGACATGGCGTTCGGGACGACAAACGATTTCGTCCAGGGAATCGCGCCTTTTGGAAACAACTCTTACAGCACACTCTCGAACGTGGAGCAGGCATACCTCACATTTATCCTTCCGCTTGGATCCGGACTGACCATTGACATCGGTAAGTTCGTCACCCACATGGGGTACGAAGTCATCGAATCGAACGGAAACTGGAATTATTCCCGGGGATTCCTGTTTACTTATGCCATTCCGTTCTACCACACCGGCATGCGGATCACCTACCCGTTCTCGAGTAGTTTCTCCGCCACGATCGATATACTGAATGGCTGGAATGAAGTCGTAGACAACAACAAATCCAAGACACTCGGCTTCACTCTCAACTACACACCGGCCACCTCTACCGACATATTGCTCAACGGCATCAGCGGCTTCGAGCAGACCACGATAGGTGTGCCGGGCCCGGTCCCTTACGGCAAGAAGAATGTCATCAATCTTGTCGTCACTCAGCAGCTGAGCTCGAACTTTGCCATGGCTCTGAACGCAGACTACGGCGAAGAGCGTGTGTTCGGGTTCCTGAACACGTGGAAGGGAGTCGCGATATACGGACGATATTCACTTACCGGCAAGTCGGATCTGGCCCTGCGCGGCGAGATATACTTCGATCCGAACGATTATACCACGGGGGCTGCGTTTCCGAACGCCACCTTCAAAGAAGTGACTCTGACGTACGAATACGATCTGTTCGCTAATCTGATGCTCCGCGGAGAGTTTCGCGACGACTTCGCTAACGGACCGATGTTCATGTCGTCGGACGGCGTGATATCGAAAACCTCGCAGCCCACGCTGCTCATCGGTGCAGTGGCAACTTTCTAGAGCCACCGGTTCAATTCACTCAAAAATTAAAATCATCGAGGAGATCTTTTATGATGTCATTTTTCAGGAGCAAGTTCCTGGTCTGGACCGCCGTGTTCGCGATGACCTTCGCAGCCGCTTCGTCGATCGCATATGCTTCGGACCAACCAGACCCGTCCGGGACGAAAACGGGCACCATTATGGACGTACCTGCCGCGAAGCCGGGTTCACCAACATTCCTGGAGCTCGGTAACGCTGTCGGGCACAACCACGTGGCAATTAACTTCGTGTGGACGCTCATCACCGGATTTCTCGTCATGTTCATGCAGGCGGGCTTTGCCATGGTCGAAGCAGGACTGACGCGCGCCAAGAACGTTGCCCACACTATGGCGATGAACTTCATGATTTACCCGATGGGCATGCTGGGCTTCTATGTCGTCGGCTTCGCCTTCATGTTCGGAGGAATAGGCCCTATAGGAACCCTGGGCGGTTATTCCGGTCTCAGTCACGAGATAACCCTGAACCTGTTCGGCAAGTCCTTCGGGCTTCTCGGCTGGAGCGGCTTTCTTCTGCAGGGAAAAGGTTATGACGTCGCGGCGTTCGCCCTGTTCCTGTTCCAGATGGTGTTCATGGACACGACGGCCACAATCCCGACGGGAGCCGCCGCCGAGCGGTGGAAGTTCTCCGCGTTCATGATATACGGAGCCTGCGTGGGTACTATAATGTATCCGATTTTCGGCAACTGGGTGTGGGGAGGAGGGTGGCTTTCTCAGCTTGGCGTGAATTTCGGTCTCGGTAACGGCTATGTGGATTTTGCGGGATCGTCGGTTGTCCACATGCAGGGCGGCGTGATCGGGCTGATCTTTGCCTGGTTGATCGGTCCGCGGTACGGCAAGTACAATGATGACGGTTCGATCAACCCGGTCCAGCCGCACAGCATCCCTATGGCCGTGATCGGAACCTTCATACTGGCATTCGGATGGTTCGGTTTCAATCCGGGGTCGACCCTGGCAGGTACGGATTTGAGAATCAGCGTAGTCGCCGTCAATACCATGCTTGCGAGTGCAACCGGGGCGCTTGCGGCGACGTTATGGATGTGGTGGTTCCGGACGAAGAAGCCCGATCCTTCCATGATGGCAAACGGTATGTTGGCGGGCCTGGTCGCTATCACCGGCCCTTCGGCATTTGTGAGTGCCGGCGGCGCGGCGATAATCGGTCTGATTGCCGGAGTTCTGGTTGTGGAATCGGTTTTCTTCTTCGACCGAATCAAGATAGACGATCCGGTCGGTGCGATATCCGTCCACGGTGTGAACGGTGCGTGGGGATGCCTGTCGATCGGTCTCTTTGCCGACGGCACCTACGGCGACGGTTGGAACGGAGTCGCAGGAAATGTGAAAGGCCTTTTCTACGGCGGCGGTCTCGGCCAGTTCTGGGCGGAGCTGATAGGGGTCGTAACCTGCTTCATCACCCTTTCGGTCCTGGCATACGCCGTCTATAAGCTGGCCGACAAGATCGTCGGCAACCGGGTGCCGATAGAAGAGGAGATCGACGGACTCGATATTCCCGAAATGGGAGTACTGGGATATAACGGTTTCAGTATGGACAAGTTTTCGGAAACAACACATCCGAAGAAATCATAAATTGTAAAGGGCGGCCTGCTGCGTGAGGAAGGAATCCCTGCGCGCAGCAGACCGTTTTAATGAATAGGGAGATCGATGAAATGATGGATCCGATAATAACTCTGGCGGCGATTGTGGTAGGAGGAGCGATCGGTTTTGTGTTCGGTACGTTCCAGAATGTCGCTCTGGCAAAAAATGAGAAGCGAAGTGAAAGAGGAAATCTGGGGACAGGCTGGGCGGCGATGCCCGGTTCGATGAGCAGGGTGGCGGTATTGCTTGTAGTGCTTGTCGCAATACAGGTGTTGTGTCCGCTGTTCTTCCGCGGCAACGTCGAATGGCTCGTATCGGCCGGTGTTCTGCTCGGCTACGGCTCATCTTTCGTCAGGCGGCTTCGCCATCGTGCCGAGGGGAATGTATGATGAATTCGTCCACTGTGGAAACCGCTAGCCGCCTCTTTCTTCCATTCTATCCGATGGAGGCCGCGTAGTGCAGTCCGCCGCGATTCCTGCCTGGGCGGCTATCCCGTTCGTTATCCTTCTCGTTTGCATAGCCGCGCTCCCTCTTCTCAAGAGAGACTGGTGGGAGAAGTATTACCCGGCGGTTTCAG
This sequence comes from Candidatus Kryptoniota bacterium, assembly GCA_046706745.1. Classification (GTDB taxonomy): domain Bacteria; phylum Bacteroidota; class Ignavibacteria; order Kryptoniales; family JAKASW01; genus JAKASW01. The sequence goes on along the minus strand of JBJKPC010000003.1, from coordinate 33,020 downwards.
TCGGATTGGCAATCGTGACGGTGGTATACTATCTGTTCTTTCTTCATAGAACTGCGCCGCTGCTGGAGTCGGGATTCGAATACATAAGCTTCATTGCCCTGATCGGTTCGCTGTTCGTCATAGCGGGTGGAATTCACATACGTCTTCGCGGCAGGTCCAGACCGGCGACTAACGTGATTTTCCTGGCCATAGGGGCTCTGGTAGCGAATCTTGTCGGCACGACCGGAGCATCGATCATTATGATTCGACCGTTCGTAAGAGTAAACAAGTACCGCATTAAACCATACCACGTGATATTCTTCATATTCATCGTCAGCAATATCGGCGGTGCGGTCACCCCGATCGGTGATCCCCCGCTCTTTATCGGTTACCTAAAAGGAATACCGTTCTTCTGGTCTGTTGCGAATCTTTGGTATATGTGGATGTTCGCAGTTGCAGCCATTCTTGCAGTATTTTATGTTATCGACCGCAGAGAATTTGCGAGGCTGAACAAGGTACAAAGGGAATTTGCTGAGGAGATGGGAGAAGAGGGTGAAATAACCGGTCTGCATAACATCGTCTTCCTCCTGATCGTACTTGTCGCGGTTTTTATTCAGCATCCGCTCTTTCTTAGGGAATTAATAATGATCGCGGCGGCCGCGGGCTCGTACTTCACCACGAGCTCGGATATTCACCGGAAGAACGACTTCAATTTCGTACCGATAAAGGAAGTCGCGATATTATTCATCGGCATCTTCATGACTATGGTTCCCGCCCTCGAATGGATAAGCCAGAATGCCGCGAGATTCGGCCTCGAGAACGCGGGGCAGTTCTACTGGGCAACCGGGTCGCTGTCGTCGGTTCTCGACAACACTCCGACGTATCTGAATTTCCTAAGTGCGGCCTTCGGAGTATTCGTGAACCATGGAGTGGTCCAGCACATCTATGATGCGATACGCGTTCACGGACCTGCGGTACTGCACGGCGGCTCCGGCGGGGCAGCGCGGAGCACCGTTGCAGTCATGATGAAGTATCACGCTTCAAGCATGGCCACAGGCAATGTCACGATGAATCAGGTCTCGACAGCTTACCTTCTCGGCACCAGGGCGATCATCGTGCAGGCCGTTTCCATAGGGGCAGTGTTCTTCGGTGCGATGACGTATATCGGAAACGGACCCAACTTTCTGGTAAAGAGTATTTCCGAACAGGCGGGAGTCGAGTGCCCGTCATTCGTGTCATACATATTGAAGTATGCTCTGCCTATTCTACTTCCGGTTCTGTTCGCGACATGGTTCATCTTTTTTCGAGGACGGTAATGAAAAGCGGAGCTGCTTGCTCATTTACCGTTTTTCCCGATTGATTACTTGTTCTTTCAAGTTTGGCAGAGAATGCTTCTCCCTAAGATACATCTCATATGCCATAAACGCGGAGTTCCTGAGGTGATCCTACACGCTTTCAGGTTCTCCGCTTTTTTTTGTCTGTAGGGATCCGTAGGCCGAAAAACGGTGAGAAACCATTTCTTTGAAGGCTGGTTGCCGTCGACACTTTCATCGAAATTACCCTAGGAAGAAGACCCGGCAGCAGTAGAAGACATTCGGAGCGCTTACCGGTCCAGCCGACGGTTAGCTTGCTGCTTCGAGAGTCACTAGTCTTCCGTCGTCGTGTCGTTCCAGAAGAAAGACGGGTACCCAGCGAACTTGAGAAAATATCATTCCCCCATCGTACTCGTCGTGAAGCAGTTCGCACTTATGGGGGATCGCGCCGAGGAATCGAAGACAGCTCCACTTTGTCGCGCCCGAAATACTTTGAAAGACCCGAGGTGGAGGAATTCTTAGGCGGAAATTAAGTCCACTTTATTGAAATATCAGGACATGCGGACTAATTTGTGGTATCAGGTCATCGATGAAGCGGGCAAAAAGGGTAGTCATATCGAACCTGCGACTTCCGCGAGGTTTGTTTACGCGTTTGCAAAACGCGCTGATGATGGCTATCTGTCCGGCAAATACTTCAGGGCCGCCGCGCTTTCATCCTTGCGGCGCCCGTCGCAGGCAAATGATGGATGCATTGGTCCGTTGAGCCGTGAAATTGTCTGACTTCTGTTATTATAAAGTCTGAAAGAGAGTGCAGTCTAAAATGAAGAATAACTTACTTGACGAATATCGTTTCTTCGATCCCGACGAGGCGATCAGGAAAACCGCATATGAGCTTTACTCGAATGTGAAGGATCTGCCCATAATCAGTCCTCACGGTCACGTCGAGGCCAAACTCCTGGCGGACAATCAGCCTTTTCCCGATCCGACCGAACTTATCATCATTCCCGATCATTACATATTTCGGATGCTCTACTCACAGGGTATACCCCTGGAATCGCTGGGGATTCCTACAGTCGACGGCACACCGGTGGAGAAGGATCACCGAAAGATATGGCAGATATTTGCCGATAACTTCTATCTCTTCGCCGGAACTCCGACAGGCGTGTGGCTCAACCACGAGCTTGCCGAGATCTTTGGAATTGATGAGAAGCTCGATTCGAAATCCGCCATGGAAATCTATGACAGGATAGTTGAGAAGCTGAAAACCAAAGACTTCCTCCCCAAGACTTTGTTCGAAAAGTTCAACATAGAGGTTCTCACCACTACCGATAGTCCGTCCGATCCTCTAACATATCACGGCAAGCTGAAGGAGTCGGGCTGGAAGAGACGGGTGATCCCGTGTCTCAGGCCGGATTCGGTTGTTAACATCGCTTCGAAAACGTGGAAAAAAGAAATTGAGGCCGTGAGCAAGGTATCCGGTATAGAGATAAATGATTACAGAAGCTATATAAGAGCTATCGAGAATCGGAGGGAATATTTCAAAAAATTCGGTGCGGTGTCGACCGACCAGGGAGTCGAGAGTCCGTATGCTCACAGACTGTCGGAAGCCGAAGCAGACGCTATATTCCAGCGTGCCTTCAAAGGACAAGCGACCGTGAAAGATTCGGCAGCGTTTACTGCAAATATGCTCATGGAGATGGCTCGGATGAGCGTCGACGACGGTCTTGTCATGCAGATACATTCGGGAGCGCTCAGGAATCACAACAAGCCTGTGTTCGACAGGTTCGGTCTCGACAAGGGCGGGGATATTCCGATTCGATCGGAGTACACGATAAACATGCAGGAGTTGCTAAACGAATTCGGCAACGACATGAAGTTCACCTTGGTTTTGTTCACGCTCGATGAGACGGTTTATTCTCGTGAACTTGCGCCGATCGCAGGGCATTATCCGGCAGTGAAGCTGGGGGCATCGTGGTGGTTCCACGATAGTATCCAGGGCATGACGAGGTATAGACAGAGCGTCACCGAGACTGCGGGCATTTACAACACGGTTGGATTCACCGACGACACCCGAGCGTTCCTGTCTATCCCCGCCCGACATGATCTGGCAAGAAGGATGGATTCGAATTTCCTTGCGGGATTGGTGGTCAGGCACATAATTGATATGGATGATGCGAGTTCGATGAGCAAGGCACTGGCATACGGACTGGCGAAGAAAGCATACAAGCTGTGACGGGAGCCTGCCTCTTTCAGACGGCGGGCAGGCCTATGAAATAGTGCGTGCATTTCGTAATATCACACGGTAGCCGGTCAAGTTGTGGGTGATGACTAAAGGAGCTTTACCTTGAACAGGAAACCTCATGTCACGTTGAATGACATTGCGAAACAGCTTAACGTCTCGAAGGTAACGGTTTCGAAGGCGCTCAGGGGACACCCGGATATTTCGCGCGAGACAACAAAACGTGTTGAGAAAGTCGCCGAGGTGCTCGGCTACACTCCGAACTTCGCGGCGAGAAACCTTTCATCGAGGAAATCCAATACGATCGGTGTCGTGGTGCCGAAGATTGCACACTTCTTTTTCAGTTCGATCATTGAATCTATCTACGATAATGCCTTTTACAACAATTTCGATATCGCTCTGACAGTTTCTCAGGAGAATTACGAAAGGGAGCGAAAGCATATCGAAACTTTGATGGCAATGAGAGTCGATGGACTTATCATCTCTATCAGTCAGCAGACGAGGGACAAAGCCATTTTCGAAAAAGTCGTTAGCCGGAATGTGCCGCTGGTTTTTATGGACAGGGTGATGGAGATTGAAGGGACCAGTCAGGTTACTGTCGATGATAAAGGTGGAGCTTTTAAGGCAATCGAGCTCGCGATAGACAACGGCTATACGAAGATAGCATACATCGGGGGATACCGCGAGAGCAACATCGGCAGGAGACGTTATGATGGGTACGCCGAAGCCATGACCCGACACGTACTCCCAATAGATCCGGATTGGGTCGTGTACGGCGGCTTTGGGGAGGATGACGGCTATGACGGCTTCATGAAGCTCTATAAGAGCGGGAGAATTCCCGAGTTCATTCTAGCGGTTACGTATCCCGTCGCCCTGGGCATATATGCTGCGGCTGCGGAGGTCGGAATGAAGATCCCAGACGATATAGACTTGATTTGTTTTGGAAGCGCGAGCATCAACAAATTCCTGAAACCTGCGCTTAGCTATGTCGACCAACCCACTGCAGCTATCGGTAAAGCGGCAGTCGATCTGGCCGTCGAACAGATTCGCGAATCGGATGAATGTCTTCCCAAACACATAGAAATACCGACTGAACTCGTGATACGCGATACTTGCGTCAAAAAATAGACCGCACTGGGCTCCGTCGCGAAATAAGCAGAGATTTACCCCCTGCATCAGTACAGGACGAACGATGTCGTCTCCTCCGGATTTGTTATCTTAGCAGTGGCCCGACGAGCATTCTCCCGTACGGAAGTAAGGGTGCGCATGACTTACATGAACCTGCAGAGGAATTGAAATGAACAAACAGGAAACCCTCAATAGAGTTATCGAAGCGGGAGCAGTTGCGGTGATCAGGCTTGCCGATTCGAATAAGCTAATCAGAGTAGCGGAAGCTATTTACAATGGCGGTGTATCCGGAATAGAAATTACTATGACAGTTCCCAATGCGATAAGCGTGATCGAAAAGGCTAGCAGGGAAATCGGGAGTTACATGAATGTCGGAGTCGGCTCGGTGCTCGATGCCGTGACTGCGCAGAAGGCCATCGATGCGGGTGCAAGATATGTCGTGAGCCCGATCTTCAAGAGGGAGATAGTGGAGGCGGCTCACCGAAACGACGTTCCGGCAATGCCGGGGGCGTTTACACCGACAGAGATTCAGACCGCTTTTGAAGCCGGCGCCGACATTGTGAAGGTCTTTCCCGCAGACGTGGTTGGGATGGCATTCTTCAAAGGCGTTCTCGCTCCGATGCCTCACCTGAAACTCATGCCGACGGGTGGAGTGTCTCTCACAAACGCAGGGGAATGGTTGAAGTCGGGTGCGTGTGCAGTAGGTGTTGGATCTGCACTGCTTGATAAAAAGGCAATAGCATCGGAAAAATACGGAGTGCTGACGGAGAATGCCAAGCGGCTCATGGAAAGTATTATCAGGGCGAGACAGGAAATGAAATCTGCCTAATCTGTGCGATTGCCTCTTCACGCGAGAGGTTCACATCCTCGATTTAGACATGCCGGTTTTCGCCTTTTTCCCGGTTACGCTGTGCGGCGGACTTTGTCCGCTAGCCAATCATATTTGCATTTTTCGGCAGATAATTTTGGAGCCCGGCCATGCCGGCAAGGAAAAAAGGAATTCATATGGCAGATAAGGTAGTAACCATGGGAGAGATAATGCTTCGTCTCTCCACCCCGGGCTACACCCGGTTCGTACAATCGCAGCAGTTCGACGTCAACTACGGCGGTGGCGAAGCTAACGTAGCTGTGTCGCTTGCCAACTACGGACTCGAAAGCTATTTCGTTTCCAAACTCCCGACTCACGAGATCGGCCAATCGGCGTTGAACAGCCTCCGCCGCTTCGGCGTAAGAACGGACTATGTTGTTCGCGGAGGAGCTAGGCTGGGCATTTACTTCCTCGAGAGCGGTGCGAGTCAGAGGGCTTCAAAAGTCATTTATGACAGGGCAGACTCGGCTGTTACCCAACTCGGGAAAGACGACCTGGATTGGAACGCGGTCTTCGGCGGAGCGAAGTGGTTTCACTGGACAGGGATCACTCCTGCGCTCGGCGCGAAAGTCCGTGAAGCATTAAAGACGGCCTGTCTCGCGGCGAAGAAGAATGGCGTGACTGTGAGTGCCGACTTGAACTTCAGAGCGAAACTCTGGACCACGAAGGAGGCGCAGTCGGTAATGGTGCCGCTAATGGAATATGTGGACGTGTGCATCGGGAATGAAGAAGATGCGGAGAAGAGCCTCGGATTCAGGGCTGGATCGACCGACGTCGAGGGAGGGGAACTTGACGAAGAAGGTTTCTTCGAACTGTCAAGGAAACTCAAAGAGAAGTTCGAGTTCAAATCGGTAGCCATCACGTTGCGCGAGAGCCACTCGGCTTCGCGGAACGGATGGAGCGCACTTCTGCACGACGATGCAGACTGCAACGTGCCTTACCGTTCCAGAAGATACGATATTCAGGTCGTTGACAGGGTCGGCGGAGGCGATTCCTTTTCCGCCGGGCTCATATACGGCCTGCTCACCAAAGAGAACTCCCGTGATGCGCTTGAGTTTGCCACGGCTGCATCCTGTTTGAAACACTCTATCCCGGGAGATTTCAACCTCGTCTCCGTTGAAGAGGTGGACAAGCTTGCCAAGGGGAGCGGCTCGGGCAGAGTCGAGAGATAGAAGACCGCCATGGATCATGCTCGCTGTCGCCATGATCTGCATAGGAACGACCGCTCATCAGGCGTGGTGGGCTAATCTTTTTACGCCTGTATCGGATATGTTTCCCCGAAAAGCCAATGCTTCAATAATCGGCATAGGTACGACTGCGGGTGGAATCGGCGGCGTCATCATACAGCTTCTGGCCGGATACCTTATCGACATGTTCAAAGCCGATCCGCAGCACGCTTACATGATCACGTTCGTGATTTGTGGGCTGAGTTGCCTGGTGGCATGGGCGATAATGAAGGCTTCTGTGCAGCGGCACAGGCCTGTTACAAATTTGTAGGACTTATGCATTAAATCGAAACAAATTGATCGAGGGACTAAGATGAAAAGCGATATTAATGCGGCCACATCAAACGGGCTTTCGACAATGGCCTTCGGAAACGGTTTCTCAATCGAAGCTTATCCGAACTCGGTGAATGAGATAGGAGGGACGAGGGTGTTCATGGGGCGCGAAAAGGGGAAGAAGCACCTTTATCTGGTGTCGACGGGAAATCCCGGCGCGATAATTTCGAAATTTGATGGGGAAGATATGGGTAAACTTGCGTCGAACGGGAAGACTGTGAGCCTGAAGAGGTGCGCTCTGAGCCATAACAACGTTCTGGCGTTGCAGGGATTGTTTCAGTTCACGAGGCCCGTGGCGATAGGTCTTCACAACTCGTACGGATTTGGAGACAGACTCGGCTTGGCAAACGCGGGGCACCTCAGGGCATTGAGGGGATACAACTTCAGGCCGATAATGGCACAGCAATCGATACGCGAATTGACGCGTACTGTGCGCACCCCCGAGGACGTGATGGACGCGGCCGTTTGGGCTGTCTTTCAGGAAGGCTACAAGGACGGTTTCGGTGCCGACGCGGATCATCTTAAGACCACCGAAGATGTCGATCGACTCGTAAAGGCAGGCTATACCATGTTCACTATAGATCCGAGCGATCATGTCGTGAACGGTGTGACCGAGCTGAACGACGATGAGCTTTCGAAGAGAGTCAGCACCCTGCCGTGGGAGGAATTTGGCGATACTTTTGAAACTCTGCTTGGGAGATACAAGAACAGGACAACAAAGCTGGACGGATCTCACTCGATAACGGCTACGGAGAGAGAAGTCAGGGAAGCTTGCCTGAAATATATGGCCGCAATCGTGAATATCAGAAGAATACACACACACTTGAGGACGAACCACTCGGATTATTCCTGTGAAATAGAAGTATCCATAGATGAGACTGACACGGTCACCACGCCGTTCGAACATTACTTCATTGCGAGCGAGCTGAAGAGAATGGGGGTGGCCTTCGTCAGCCTCGCACCGCGTTTCGTCGGAGATTTCGAAAAGGGGATCGAATACAAAGGGGACATTGAGCTTTTTAAGGATCACTATCTGAAGCATGTCGCAATAGCGAAATATTTCGGAACGTACAAGATCAGCTTTCACTCAGGCAGTGACAAGTTCAGGGTGTACGAAGCGGTCGGATCTCTTCCGCAAGCCCTGATCCACGTGAAGACTGCCGGCACAAGCTATCTCGAAGCGCTGAAAGTTGTGGCGATGCGCGAGCCGGAACTGTTCAGAAGGATACTAGATTTTTCCGTCAGTCTCTATGACACAGAGAGGAAGAGTTACTTCGTCTCGGCTGACATGAGAAAGATCAAGGCGGGCAAAGACTACAAAGACTCTGAACTCGAAGGGCTCTTCTCATCTGAGGATGTTCGCCAGGTGCTCCACGTGACGTACGGCAGGGTACTGACGGAAAAGAACAGGACATCCCAATATGTTTTCAGAAACCGGATTTACGAATGTCTTGATCAAAACGAAAATCTGCACTACGAGCTTTTGATCAAGCATTTCCATAGGCACCTCGAACCATTCAAGGATTGGAAGTAACCATTATTCGATCCTTCTTCATCTCCCCGGGTCTTAATACCGGGGTGGACGATAAGGGTGGTTGTCTGGGCCCGATCCACCGGCCCGCGTTTTGGATCTCCGGCCGTCAGTCGCCGGAAAGCTGAAAAAGTATCCTCATAGAACGCTCGCGGCCGATTTCCCCTTACTAATTGCAAATTTTTGCCCCAAAACTTTAATTTGTAAGGCCAAAAGTTGAGAGGGATCGAAAATTTGCTTGCAAACAACCTCCCGCGGAGTTATTAATATAATGAGAAAAATTTTTTTCAGGAGTGGTAAAATGGCTGACGAGAAAAGGCACCAGAAGGACAAGGATGATAAGAAAATGGAGACGATGAGCAAGGGAATGTATGATCCGGCTTGGGAGCACGACGCTTGCGGAATGGGATTCGTTGCGGACGTGAAGGGGAGGAAGTCGCGTTCCATCATAGATAAGGGGCTCGATATTCTGAAGAACCTCCAACATAGGGGCGCCGTCGGTGCAGATCCGGAAACGGGCGACGGTTCGGGAATCCTGATTCAAATGCCCGACGAGTTCATCCGTAAGGTCGCTGCCGAAAAGAAAATCAAACTCCCTGCCGAAGGAAAATACGGAGTGGGTATGATGTTCCTTCCTCAGGATCCGATAAGAAGGAAGGCCGTCGAAAATATAGTCGAGAAAATAGTCATCGACGAAAATCAGAAGTTTCTCGGCTGGAGAGACGTACCCGTGGATCCTACGGTCCCCGGAAAGGGTGCGCGCGCGACACAGCCATTCATAAGACAATGCTTCATAGGGGCTGCCAGAAACATGACGGATCGGGACGAGTTCGAGAGGAAGCTCTATGCCATAAGAAGGATAATAGACCATCGCGTCAGAGCCGAGCTGGATTGCGACCGCAGCGAATATTACGTCCCTTCGTTCTCATGCAAGACGCTGGTATATAAAGGAATGCTTCTGGCGCCGCAGCTCACTGCGTTTTACAGGGATTTGAACGACAAGGACATGAAATCCGCGATGACGATGCTCCATCTCCGGTTTTCAACGAATACCTTCCCCACATGGGATCTTGCCCACCCGTTCAGAATGATCGCGCACAACGGCGAAATAAATACTTTACGCGGCAACAAGAACTGGATGGCGGCGCGCCAGCACGTAATGGAGTCGCCTTACTTCGGCAAGGACCTGAAGAGAATGCTTCCAATCATAATGGAAGGGCAGAGCGACTCAGCAACCTTTGATTCGGTGCTTGAGCTTCTCACCCTCAGCGGCAGGAGTCTGCCGCATGCGATGATGATGATGATTCCCGAGGCATGGTCCAAGAACGACTTGATGGACCCAGATAGGAAGGCGTTCTACGAGTATCACGCAACTATGATGGAACCGTGGGACGGGCCGGCCGCGGTCGTGTTTACCGACGGGAACATCATAGGCGCTACACTTGATCGCAACGGTCTGCGCCCTTCGAGGTACGTCGTAACCAAAGACGGTCTTGTGGTGCTGACATCGGAAGCCGGGACTTTCAGCGTGGATGCGGATAACGTCGAGAGAAAAGGGAAACTCCAGCCTGGCCGCATGTTCATACTCGACTTGAAGCAGGGAAGGATCATAGAAGATGAAGAAGTCAAAAAGGAAATAGTGACGAAGAAACCCTATCGCAAGTGGGTAAAGGATAACATGATCAACCTTACTCACCTGCCGACGCCGGATTCCATTTATAATGCGGACTTCGAGACCCTTCACATGAGGCAGCGGATATTTGGTTATACGAAGGAAGATCTGTTTCAAGTGATCCTCCCCATGGCCCTGAACGGACAGGAGGCGGTCGGCTCGATGGGAAGCGATGCGGCTCTAGCAGTGTTGTCCGAACGCCCGCAGATGCTGTTCCGGTATTTCAAGCAGCTCTTCGCACAGGTCACGAATCCACCTATAGATTCGATTCGTGAGGAACTCGTAATGGAGCTTACGACATACGTCGGCCCGGAACAAAATCTTCTCGCTGAGACCCCTCTGCATGCACACAGGCTCGAGCTTGAACATCCACTCCTGTCTAATTCCCAGATGGAGAAGATCAGGAATATCGCGAAGGGACATTTCAAGTCGATAACGATTCCACTCCTTTTCAATCCCGGCGTGCGACACAATATGCGGGAACGAATGGACCAGATCTGCAACGAAGCTGTAGAGGCGGTTAGATCGGGCATTTCGCTTATTATCCTTTCCGACAAAGGCGTCGACCAGAACCTTGCAGCTATCCCGAGCCTGCTTGCGACATCCGGTGTCCACCATGCCCTCTTGAGAGCCGGCTTGAGAACGAAAACCGGCATCGTCGTCGAAACGGGAGAACCGAGGGAAGTGCATCATTTCGCTCTGCTCTGCGGTTATGGCGCAAACGCCATCAATCCATATGTCGCATATGAGACCCTTGCATACCTGGTCGAAAAGGGGTTCCTTCCAGACATCAAAGACTACAAGACTGCCAAGAAGAACTTCGTCAAAGCTGTCAGCAAAGGATTATTCAAGATTTTCAGCAAGATGGGAATCAGCACGCTTCAATCGTATTGCGGAGCTCAGATATTCGAAGCCGTTGGACTGGACAGCGAGATAGTCGAAAACTATTTCAGCGGGACTCCTACGAAGATCGAAGGGCTAAGCCTGGAGATGCTTGAAGAGGAAACGATCAGGCGGCACCGGATCGCTCTCGATCCGCAGGTCGACCAGAGCACGCTCGATGTCGGCGGCCTTTACCACTATAGAAGAGACGGCGAGCACCATCTCTGGAATCCGCTTACGATATCGAAACTTCAATTGAGCACGAGCCGCGGAGACTACAAGACTTTCAAGGAATACACCGAACTGATCAATAACCAGAACAAGAAAAGAGTCACGCTTCGCAGCATTTACGAACTCGATACTTCCGGTGCGAGCCTACCTATCGGGGAAGTTGAACCGGCGGAAGAAATCGTGAAGCGATTCTCCACCGGCGCAATGAGCTTCGGGTCAATTTCGTGGGAGGCCCACACATCTCTTGCCATTGCCATGAACAGGATCGGCGGCAAATCGAACACCGGTGAAGGTGGCGAGGACTCGATCCGGTTTAAGCCCCTCGCCAACGGCGATTTCATGAGATCTGCAATTAAGCAGGTTGCATCCGCGCGATTCGGGGTCACGGCGGAGTATCTTGTCAATGCCGACGAACTCCAGATCAAGATGGCTCAGGGAGCAAAGCCCGGCGAAGGCGGTCAGCTCCCCGGATTCAAAGTGGACAGGATAATCGCAAGGATACGTCACAGCATTCCGGGCGTTACCCTGATAAGCCCGCCGCCCCATCATGATATTTACTCCATCGAAGATCTGAAGCAGCTTATCTTCGATCTGAAGAACATAAACCCGAAGGCACGGATAAGCGTGAAGCTGGTTTCCGAAGCAGGCGTAGGCACCATCGCCGCAGGGGTAGCCAAGGCTCACGCGGACCATATACTTATATGCGGTCACGACGGCGGCACCGGTGCGAGCCCCATCTCGTCAATCCAATACGCCGGTACGCCGTGGGAGCTCGGACTGAGCGAAGCTCACCAGACTCTCATGCTGAACGGCCTCAGAGACCGGGTGTATCTGGCTGCCGACGGGCAATTGAAAACGGGGAGAGACGTCGTCATCGCAGCGCTTCTCGGCGCGGAAGAGTTCGGATTTGCGACCGCTCCGCTCGTAACGCAGGGATGTATAATGATGAGGAAGTGTCATCTCAACACCTGCCCGACCGGAGTCGCGACGCAAAATCCGGAACTTAGGAAGAAGTTTATAGGCAAGCCCGAGTACGTTGTGAACTTCATGTTTTACATTGCGGAAGAAGTCAGAGAACTTATGGCGGAAATGGGGTTCAGGAAATTCACCGATATGATTGGAAAGACCGAGAAGATCATACCCGTCCGCCTAAACGACCATTGGAAGGCTCGCGGACTCGATCTCACCAAACCGCTGTTCAAGCCGATACCTCTTCACGAGACGAACCCGTACCGGACGCGAGGACAGGATCACGAACTTGAGAACCAGCTCGACCACGAATTTATCGAGCTCGCGAGACCGGCTCTTGAAAACGGTACGCCTGTTCATATCAAGAGAAGGATTAGGAATATCAATCGCACGGTCGGTGCGATGCTTTCAGGCGAGATTGCAAAAAAGTACGGAGACGAAGGCCTGCCGGACGCCACGATAAAAATCGAGATGAGAGGAACCGCCGGGCAGAGTCTCGGAGCCTTTCTTGCAAGAGGGGTCGAGCTCGACCTGACGGGGGAGTCGAACGACTATACCGGAAAAGGGCTCTCCGGCGGCAGGCTGATAGTGAAAGTACCGCCCGAGGTTACTTTCGATCCTTCAGAAAACATCATTATCGGGAATACCTGCCTGTACGGCGCGACCAGCGGCGAAGCCTATTTCAACGGTGTCGCCGGCGAGCGATTTGGCGTGCGCAACTCGGGTGCATACGCGGTGATCGAAGGAGTGGGTGACCATGGATGCGAATACATGACCGGAGGAAGAGTCGCCGTGCTCGGTAAGATCGGCCGCAATTTCGCGGCGGGTATGTCCGGCGGCATTGCCTATGTCTGGGATCCGAACAAGATCGCGGAGAAATATATCAACCACGGAATGGTATCGGTCGAATATCTGATATACGAAGACGACATCGCCGAGCTTCATTCAATGGTTCAGAAGCATTTCGAATATACCGGATCTAAAAGAGCCGAGTTTATATTGAACAACTGGAGCACGGAGAAAGATAATTTCTGGAAGATCATTCCGGAAGAGTACCAAAAAGCGCTCGTTCAGATGGCGAAGGAACGGCAAACTGCTGTCGGCACGAGCGGCGAAGTCGTAGAAGGAGCGGTCGTCAATGGGTAAGCCGACGGGATTTATGGAATACAGTAGGGTCGAAACGGAGCATAAGCCACCCGATGAACGTGTGAAGAACTTCAAGGAATTCGAGAGAAGATTCCATAGTGCGGATGCAAAGATTCAGGCCGCTCGCTGCATGGATTGCGGCATACCGTTTTGTCACGGCGACACGGGCTGCCCGGTTCAAAACTATATCCCGGAGTGGAATGACCTGATTTATAAGAATCATTGGCGTGAAGCGCTCGATAACCTCTTGTCCACGAACAATTTTCCTGAGTTTACGGGAAGGCTTTGCCCCGCGCCGTGCGAGACAGCCTGTACACTCGGAATACATGAAGAGCCCGTCACGATAAAAGGGATCGAACGGACTATAATAGACAAAGGCTGGGAAGAGGGGTGGGTCAAGCCGCGGATGCCCTACGTCATGAGCGGGAAAAAGATTGCGATCGTTGGTTCAGGCCCATCCGGGCTCGCCGCGGCGCAGCAACTTTGCCGTGCAGGGCACGTCGTAACGGTCTTTGAGAAGAACGACCGCGTCGGCGGATTGTTGCGGTACGGGATCCCCGACTTCAAATTGGAGAAATTCGTGATAGACCGTCGCGTCGAACAAATGACTATAGAGGGTGTCGAGTTCAGAACAAGCGTTCATGTAGGCGTCGATATCTCCGCGGCGGAGCTCATCGAGAAATTTGACGCCGTCGTACTTGCAGGCGGTTCAGAAAAGCCGAGAGACATCTCGATACCCGGAAGGGAACTGAAGGGGATTTACTTCGCGATGGAATTCCTGCCGCAGCAGAACCGCATTAATGCCGGAGACACGGTGAAAAACCAGATTACTGCCAGGGGTAAAGACGTCGTCATCATCGGCGGCGGCGACACAGGTTCTGATTGTCTCGGTACATCGAACAGGCAGGGAGCGAAATCCGTCACTCAGCTCGAAGTTCTTCCAAAGCCCCCTCTGGAACGTCCCCCGAGTACGCCATGGCCTTACTGGCCAATGACACTTCGTACTTCGTCGAGTCATGAGGAAGGGGTAACCAGAAAATGGAGCGTCAACACGAAGTCGTTCAAAGGTGACGACAAAGGCGCGGTCAGAGCACTCGAATGCGTCGAGGTGAAGATCGAGGGCGGGAAGTTCGTCGAAATTCCCGATACTGAATTCGAGCTGAAAGCAGACCTTGTACTGATAGCGGCCGGTTTTGTTCATCCCGTCCACGAGGGAATGATCAACGAGTTGAAGGAAGCGGGGCTGGAACTCGATAAACGCGGCAATGTAAAAGCCGAGTTCGGTGACTCCGAGAACGCTCACGCTACAAGTCTGAAAAAAGTATTCGCTTGCGGTGACATGAGACGCGGACAGTCGTTGATAGTCTGGGCAATTGCTGAAGGAAGAAAATGTGCCGCCGCCGTACACAGCTACCTCACTCAAGAAGCCGCTGTCGAAGAAAACACGTTCTAGGTGAGGTACTTTGCGAAGCTACCTGATGCGCTCACGAACCAGCTTCGCAAGGTATCCTAGATGAACGCCGTTTTCAACTGGAGCGGTGGGAAGGATTCAGCGCTCGCCCTGTACAAAGTTCTGCAGGCCGGCGATCTTCAGGTAACGTGCCTCCTTACGACGGTCAACGAGACCTTCAACCGGATTTCAATGCATGGGGTCAGGACCGAGCTTCTTGAGAGACAAGCCGAAAGTATAGGCATCCCGCTCCTAAAGGTCATGCTCCCCGAAATGCCGGACATGCAGACCTATGAGAGAATCATGGAGCAGCAATTGCGCAGGCTGAAAGCGGATGGAATAGAGGCCGCAGTATTCGGCGATATATTTCTCGAAGACCTCCGCAAATACCGGGAAGAGAATCTTGCAGCCATCGGTGTAAGGTGTCGCTTTCCCATCTGGAAAATATCTACGAGTCAATTGGTCCTCGAATTCATCGAACTCGGCTTCAGGGCGATCACCGTCTGCGTCGATGAGAAACACCTTGATAGAAGTTTCGTCGGCAGGGAGTTAGATGAGTCGTTTCTCCAGGATCTTCCGCCGGACGTCGATCCGTGCGGCGAAAATGGGGAATTTCACTCGTTCGTTTACGACGGGCCGATATTTCAAAAGCCGCTGGACTTCAGGACCGGCGAAGTTGTCCACAGAAAATACTCGCGGCAGAAGCAGGGGACGGGCGACATGCCTTCAGCCGACTCCGAAGATCCGTTTGAAACAGGGTTCTGGTTCTGTGATCTCCTACCGGTCGGAGCATAGGTACCGATTCTGAATGGAAGAATACTCTGCTGCCGGCTTCCAGATTTCAACATCCCGCTTCGTGTACAACTGTACAAAATCCTACTATATAGGAAAGAATTCAAAAGTAGTCTGAGCCGCCGATGAATCTTGTGCTTCGCGAGGCACGTGATTCATATGGGATTGTATGTTAGGACGATGGAGAGTATTTTCTGCCGGTACAGGAGATAAGAAATGATGTTCAAAAGGGAGTTAAGATCGATAATGGATTCGGAGGGTGCAACTGAGAGTGGTAGAGAATTGATATCTGGGGCCGTTCGCGCCACTTCCCTTGAATTCGCAACTGGTCTTTCCGGCAGATCCGGGAAGCGCCGTCTGCTGGCGTTGCTTTCCCTTGTTTCAATTTTTGCTCTGGCAGGATGCAACCAAGCCACCAGTGTAGTCGGACCGCCGGCGAACACGGGCTCCACAAGCTGGACTCAGGTGACCGGTCTGACCGGGTTCTACAATATAGCGATGCTCGGATCAGTGATGTACGCAGCCGGCAACTATGGCATTTTCCGCTCCATCGACAACGGCAGCAGCTGGACAGAGGTTGACACAGCCCTTCCTTCAGGCGGATATACGATTGCTGCCATTAACGGGAAACTTTTCATCGGGGACTACAGCAGCGGAAACGGCATTTTCATTTCAAGCGACAGCGGTTCTACATGGGTGGCAGCGGACTCCGGATTGAGTACGTCCTACGCCGGTTTCTATCAGACTATACTCTGTATGGCATCGGTCGATTCCACGATCTTTGCCGGCACATCTTCGAACGGAATCTTCAAATCGACCGATGGCGGTAGAACATGGCACGCCACGAATGACGGGATAAGCTATGGGAGCAGCGCGTACAGCATCGTCTCTGCGGGCCCGAACATCATCACGGGTACCCAGAACGGTACGTTTCTCTCGAGCGACGGAGGTCAGAGTTGGATAGCAAACGACAGCGGGCTGGTGAACCAGAGCCCCTACTTCTCCGGGTCTCCGACAGTCGCTTCTTTGCTCCTCCATAACGGGAAATTGTACGCCGCAGCTCTCGGGACGCAGGTTTATCTTTCCCAAAACAACGGCTTGAGCTGGACGGACATAAGCGGCAACCTGCCCGGCAGTGCACAGTCGGGGATCGGCATCGCAGCTTCGGATTCGAGTCTGGTTGTGATCGATGACAACGGTATCTTTCTTTCCAGGAACGACGGCGGAAGCTGGGCAGATATAGTTGGGAATTTGCCCAATGCCGGGGTCTACGCCTTCAGCCAGGCCGGCAACTACATTTTCATTCAGATGAGTGACGGGAGCGTCTGGCGCCTGCCTTTTTGAGCCGGCTTGAGCGGGGCTGGCTTCTTTAGGTCGGATCGGCAGTCAACCGGATCACCTGTCAGAAATAAGTTTCAAGTTTTATGTAGTAGGCCTGAGGATAGTACCAGTATTCGGTGAATGTTTTTCCGAAAGCATAAAGCGAACCGATAGCAAGCGACGCGTTGTCGCTTGCCGAATAGCTGACGGTACCGGAGATATAACCGCTTCCGTCATTGAAATTTGAAATGGATGACAGCATCACGGTAACCAGGGACGTCAGCTGGTACGTCCCGCTCAACGCGAGGTAATCTTTCGCGACGTTGAGGATCCTTCCTTCATAAAGGCCGGTTAAATCGTATGCAAAACGGTTGAGAGTACCCTGTCCGTTGTGATAGTACTCGAATAGTGCATAGAGTTTGTCCGTGAACTGGTAATCCATTCCTAGTATCCATCTTATGTAATAGTCGTGCGACTTCGAAGGATCCTGCGATATAAGCGCTTCCCCACGTATCCCTGCGGTCCAGACATTGCCTGCAAAATCTCCTCCACCGATGAGCCTCCGGTCAACCGATCCGCCCAGGACGGCCAGATCGTATCCCAAGACATTGGTCCTGAATCTTGCTGCGTAATTCGAAGAGCTGAAATGATATTCCGCATTGTAGACAAGTTGAAGATCGGTGAGCTGTCCGAGGTAGAATTTCATCGAGGCAGCGTCGGCTCCGTCTTTTTCGATTTTGCCGAAGTTGGCGGGATTTATTGGATTGAAAATATCGGTCGGCTGCCATACGCGCCCGACTCCCCAGCTTATACGTTGTCTTCCGAGGACAAACTTTCCGAAAGAGAATTCCTCGTCAAGGTAGAGTCTGTCGACATAGTCGGAAACTGTTACATGTCTGGTGTCGACAGGGCTCCAGCGCAGGCTGACTACCTGCCGTAGGGGAGTCGTTGCGATCAAACCGAATGAGACATTCTCGGAGTGATACAGTCCGTCGATCTCGTATTCGAGACCAATCTTCGTATTGTCGCCGATGTGCAGGGTTGGCCGGAGTCTTAATCTGGCGAGATTCTCAAATCCGGAACTCGATGTGTTTGTCAGCTGGGCCAACGTCTGTTGGATGTTTTCATACACCGGCATTTCCATGACATAGCCGGAGAAATTCAGTTCGGTTCCAGGGAAAAGCGGCGTTTGCGCGAAGGCGGAGGAGACTCCGAAGAGACAGAGAACCGGGAAAAGGAAAAAGGAGAACGGAACTCGCCTGCGTGACGAAACGCCGCACTTCGGCGCGCGATCACGGCATACTGGGAATGGACGGCGAAACAACCGCCTTATTTCTTTTTGCTTATGCCGACAAATGCGCAACCTGCACTCCATCAAACCCGCAATCCATCATTCCACCGTTCCAATATTCCACTCTTCCACTATCCCATCTTCATCCGTCACGCGTTGACCTTGTCAGTCACTATCTGGCCGTCTTTAAGTATGAGCAGCCTGTGCGCACGCTCGATGACCTGCGGGTCGTGGGACGAAAATACAAACGTTATCCCGTCTTCATGGTTGAGCTTTTCCATGAGGTCCAGAAGCCTGTCCGACGTTTCGGAGTCGAGGTTGGCAGTAGGCTCGTCGGCTAGGACGAGCCGCGGATCGTTGGAGATTGCGCGCGCGATGGCGACACGCTGCTGCTGGCCGCCGCTCATTTCGTTTGGGCGCTTGTGGGCGAGTTCACCAATGCCGAGCTCCTCGAGCAGGGCAAGACCCTTACGTTTCCTCTCCGCGGAATCGATACCGCGAAGCATCATCGTAAACTCCACGTTTTCCAGAGCGCTCAGAACGGGGTTGAGGTTGTAGGCCTGGAAGACGAAACCGATCTTCCTCAACCTTATATCGGCGAGTTCTCGTCTGGACTTCGATGCCACGTCCTCTCCATCGAGAAACACCTTCCCTTCGGAAGGCTTGTCGAGCGTGCCGACAATGTTCAGGAGAGTTGTCTTTCCCGACCCCGACGGACCAGCAATAACCGAGAAGTCACCCGATGAAACGGTGAGATTGATCCCGCGCAGTGCGTCCACCGGTACTCCGTTATCTTGATAAACTTTTCTCACGCCTTCGACGCGGACGATTTCATTTGTGTTCCTTGAGTTCATGCTTAAGTTGCTCCTTGCCTCGCAGTCAGCTGTGGCCGGTTACCGCTCAGCTTCGTGCGTTCAAATTCTCGCTTATTTCCCGGATAAAAAAAGCGGACTAGTCGAGACCACCGGTTGAGACATCCCTCTTTAACGTATAAACCCGTCGATCCTAAAATCAGAGTTCCCATTATTCCGACATTCCATTGTTCCATCATTCCACTAACTCGCTCTGATCGCGTCAACCGGTTGCAGCTTTATCGCGCGTATTGCCGGGTAGATCGCCCCCAATACGGCAGCAAAGGGGATAATCACTATCGTGTTGATCAGCGACGATGCCGTAAGGACGGGGTAAATAGTCGTCCCGACTCCTATCGATTTCAGACTCTCGGAGAACGCAGCCAGGTTCCATCCGCTGTGTGCGAGCGGAATATAAATAGCGAAGGAGATCGCAAGCCCGACCGCGGTGCCGGCGAGACCCAGGTAAAATGCTTCGATCAGTATCATCGCGAAAATTCGCCTGTGAGACATGCCGATCGCCATATCGATTCCCAACTCGTGCGTCCTTTCCATCACTGCCATCAACATGGTGTTGATTATGCCGAAGATGAGGGCAATGGCTATGATTGCATAAAAGAAATAGATCATCTCGTCGTACAGCTGGGTCTGCATAACCAGAAGTGGAAGCATCTGTTTGTAAGTCAATACTTCAAAACCCGACGGAAGATCGTTTCTGAGGCGGGCAGCAATTGCGTCTGTCTTCTGGGCATCGACCGGATTGACCACGAATTCGGATACTCTTCCCGGAGCGCCGAGCATCTGCTGTGCGGTCTGAAGCGGAATATAAACATGCGTCTGGTCGAATCCGGAATCGAAAGTTTCGAAGAGCCCGACCACGCGGCATGCCTCCGACCCGATGCTTCCTCCGATGCGTGAGGCCATAATAACTACTTTGTCGCCGAGCCCCACTTTCAATTTCTCCGCCGTAGTCGTACTGATGATTATACTACCGGGAGTATTTGTGAGATATGTTCCATTCACAATGTAGCTGTGCACCGTAGTCACTCGTTTTTCTTCATGCGGAATTATACCGACGATCGAGACGCCTGACGAATTGTAGGCACTGCTGATCAGGCCGAATGTCCTAAGGCGTTCGGATATATTGCATCCGGCACTGTCCGGGGCGAGTGCGGTGCGAACAGGGGCGGTGTAGACGATTGAGTTCTTGAGTGCAGGGTCGGTAAAATAACCTAGCTTGTGTATCTGTATATAACCGGCGTCCGCCCCGATCTGGTTCACCAGCATCTGACGGACCATGCCTATCGACAGCGCATCGGTGAGTATCATTGCGATAACGCCGACCATGATCGAAAGTATGAGGATGAACGACCTCCTCCTGTTGCGAAGTATGTTTCGCCAGGCAATTGTGCCGATCACTCGAAAGTCCCCCTTTTCATCCCGTTCAAAGAGTCCAAACACGAAACTCTAAATCCTAAATGCCGCCTTGCGGCATGCCGCATGCCCGTATACGATAATTGAGCGGGACGAATCAAAAATCCAAGAGTCGAAATTCCGAAACAATTAAGAGATGAGCTTTGAGAGGAACATGAAATTGTGGAATTAATATTTGTTTCGAGTTTCGAATTTAGAACGTCGAATTTCATTTCAAGTGTACCTTATACCTTTCAGCGGTTCCAGACGCAGGACACGCCAGAGCGGGTAAACGGCGGCTACTACAGAGATCCCGAGGATCGTCAGAGTCGAATCGAGAAATACCTTGAACGAAAGGGAAGACACGAAGACGGGAGCGAATCCGTACTCCTGATATAGCTTTGCCATATCTCCGCCGATCACAATAGGATGGTGAACCCAGTAGTAGTTAACGGCTACACCGATGCCGTTCCCGACGATGAACCCGATTACCAGCATGAAGAAAACTTCCAGCGCAACGGCCAGCACTAACTTTTCCTGCGACATGCCGAGTGAAAGCATTACGCCGTATTCCCTGAAACGCTCGGTGATCGACATAAGCACGGTATTGAGGATTCCGAAGCCCACGACGAAAAGAAGTATTATTATATATAGCACGCCGCTTGAGTCGTCAAGCTCTATCATCTGCTTAAGTTGCGGCAGAAGATCCTGCCAGGGGAGTGCGACCAGTCCCCGGGTCTTGAGCGTCCTGCTCAGCTTCTCGGAGAGTCGTTGAATATCATTGGGATCCCTTACAGATATCGCGATCGCATTTATCCTGTTTCCCATATTTAGGAAATCCTGGAGAGAATGGATGTTCATGAAGACGCCCATCCGGTCGAACTCGGTTGAACCGGTCCTGAAAGTGCCCACTATCCTGGCAAACATGTTGCCCAGCATTCCGTCGAATCCCTGTGCGAGCACAACCACGGAGTCCCCGACCTGCGCGCCCAGATTCTGCAGTAGTTTGTCGCCCACGACGATTTGGGCCACGTTGCTTTCGGCGGCCGATGAATCGACGGAGAGGAAGCGTCCCTGCACTACTTTGCTCGGGAAATCGGTCACCTCCCCCTCCGTCTTTGGCGCCACTCCCATTATCATGGCGCCGAGCGACTGGTCATGGTAGCTCAGAAGAGCCTCCGTTTCGATTCTGGGTGAGCTTCCGTCGATGGAATGTGAATCCTCTATGGCTTTCTCTATGGCGGGCGTCATAACGAAACTCTTCTCGAGCGTCGGACTCTTGTTGTAGCCCTCTTTTTGGATTTGTAGATAACCGGTTGATGCGCGGACCGCGGTACTGATCGTCTCGGCGTAGGTTCCATACTGCATGCCTCGTTGAATTATAGACAAGGCAATGGCAAAAATAACCGCCGCCATCGCTATGATCGATCGCCTCCAGTTTCGCCACAAGCTCCGCCACGCCAGTCGAATCAGCAGCATGTCAGCTCCTTCAGCTTGCCGTCGCCGTATGATCCATCAATCCAGGAATCTCCCGCGAAGTGTGGGATTTCGATACGCGTTCTGCGTGTCTCAACATTAGTCCCCGAAGCGTCCTTCGGACAATATTCCATAATTCTAATATTCCAGTTTAGACTGCTCTTATCGCGTCTACAGGCTGCAGCTTGATCGCTTTCAACGCCGGATAAATCGCCCCGAGGAGCGTCACGATCGGGATTATGACGACGCTTTGCATCAGTACCGAGGCATTGAACGCGGGATAAATGACGCTTCCTACGCCGACTGATCTCATGCTGTCTGAGAACATCGATAGATTCCAGCCTGTGTGCGAAAGTGGGATCATGATTCCATAAGAAGCGGCGACGCCTATTGCGGTTCCTATGACTGCGACAAAAAAAGCCTCGGTCATCACCATTGTGAAAATCTTGTTACTTGCCATTCCTATGGCCATCGACACGCCGAATTCATGTGTCCGTTCCATAACTGCCATCATCATACTGTCGACTATTCCAAAGACGAGAGCTATTGCGATGATAACCGAGATAAGATAAAGAGCCTCCTTGTAAAGCGCCAGCTGCGAGACCAGCAACGGGAGCATTTGCTCGTAGGTAAGAACCTCGTAGTGGTTCGGACCTCGCAACTCTACCACCTCGTGCCGGATGGTTTCTGCAACAAGGTCGGTTTTTTGGGGGTCGAGAGGGTTCACTACGAACTCGGAAACGAGTCCTTTCGCATCGAGCATCTGTACGGCAGTCTGCATGGGAATATAAACATGGGACTGGTCGAAACCTGAGTTGTAGGTTTCGTAAATGCCCGTTATCCTGCATGCCTCTGAGCCGATGCTGCCGTCTTCCCGGGACGCCATGATCACAATCTTGTCGCCGAGTCCGACCCTAAGCTTCTCCGCAATGGAAGCGCTTATCAGTATCTGCCCCGGTTCTCCCGAGAGATACGCTCCCTTGAGGACATATTTCGAAATTGTAGAGATCTTTTTCTCCTCTTTAGGGATAATCCCCACGATCGACACTCCATACGAGTTGTAAGCGCTGCTGACGAGTCCGAACACCCTGAGACGCTCGGCGTAGTTCAGCGTGCCGGATTCTTTCCGCAGTATTTTCCGAATTGCCTGCGGATCGCTCATTGAATTATCGAGCGTCGGATCCGACTGGTACCCGTTCCTGTGAATCTGGATATATCCCGCATCGGCACCGATCTGGTTCGTCAGCATCTGGTGCAGCATCCCGACGGCAAATCCTTCCGTCAGGACCAGGGCGACAACCCCGACCACTATGGACGCGATCAGGATCAGGGACCGTCGTTTGTTTCTGAGTATGTTGCGCCAGGCAATTATGCCGATCACTTTAAAGTCCCCCTTGTCATCCCATTCAAAAAGCCTAAACACGAGACTCCAAATCCTAAATTCCGGCTTACAGTATCCCGCATTCCCATATACGATAATTGAGCGGGACAAGTCCAAAATCCAAAAGTCGAAATTCCGAAACAACCGAGAGACGAGTTTGGACAGGAATATGATATTTTGGAATTAGCATTTGTTTCGAGTTCAGAATTTATGATTGCGAATTTCATTTCAAGTGTACCTTATGCCTTTCAACGGCTCCAGCTTTGCTACACGCCACAGCGGATACACTGCTGCGAGCACCGATATTGCGGCCACGATCAGACCTGCGGTGACGAAGATTCCGGGAGAAAGGGAAGAGGGGACAATCGGCTGAAACCCCCACTCGTGAACATACGCTGCTATGTTGCCTCCCATAACGATCGGATGGACGGCAAAGTAGTAATTAAGCCCCCCTCCGACGACGTTGCCGACCACGAAACCTATCAGGATCATGAATACTATTTCTATGGCTACAGTCGCGGCTAGCTTCAGGTTGGACATGCCAACTGAAAGCATTACGCCGAACTCCCGGAAGCGCTCGGTGACCGACATCAGCAGGGCGTTGAGTATACCGAAGCCGACCACTATGAATAAAAGTATCAGAAAGATCAAATGAGCGGCATGGCTGAAACTCATGGTTTGCCTTAGCTGCGGAAGAAGTCTTTCCCAGGGTACCGCCACAAGTCCAAGTGGTTTGAGAACCGGATCGAGTGAACCGGCGATCCTTTCCGCGTCCGAGGGATCCTTCACCGACAGCGCCAGGGCATTGATCCTCTTGCCCATAGAGAGGAAATTCTGCAGAACCGGGATGCTCATGAAAGCACCGGTGCGGTCGAACTCGTCGGAACCGGTCCTGAAGGTCCCGACTATTCGTACAAACATATTGTCGAGAACGCCATCGAATCCCTGCGCAAGAACAACGACCGAATCGCCGACTTGAGCCCGAAGATTTCTAAGGAGCTTGTATCCAACCACGATGTCGGGAGTCGAATCGCTCGCAAGAAATCTCCCGTCGATCACCTTCTTGGGGAAATCGGTGATGAGGTCCTCCGTTTTCGGATCGACCCCCGTTATCATTACTCCGAGTGATTGATTGCGGTAGCTGATAAGCGCGCCCGCCTGGATCCTAGGGGAGCTGCCGTTGAGCGCGGGATCGGACTCCAATACGGACTCGATGCGTGGACCTACGGTGAAGCTTTTTTGAAGGGTCGGGTTTTCGTTGTAACCGGTCTTCTGGATCTGCAGATAGCCCGTAGATGATCTGACCGCGGTCCTCAGCGAGAGAGCGAATACGCCGTCGTCGAAGCCGAGCCTGACAATAGCCAAAGCCACGGCAAATGCGATCGCCGAAATGGCGAGGATGGAGCGTCTCCGATTTCGCCAGAGACTGCGCCAGGCAATTCGAATGAGGAGTTTCATGGAGTCGTTGCTCGCACAGGGGAAGTTCCAAGTTCCAAATACCAAGCTCCAAACAAGCTCCAAATAACAAACCCTGACTTCCGGAGACAGAGCTCGCTTCGTTTCCTTTGTGGATTGGAGTTTCGAAATTGGGTTCTGTTTGGAATTTGGTATTTGTGGTTCGGAGCTTTCTTCATCACCTCTCCAGTTCTCTCAGCGAAAAAATGCTGCTCGGTATTCTCTGATCGAACGACGCCTTTTCAATTTTTATCTCGGTGGAATGCGTCTTGTCGGCATTGTACATCGTCCAGTCAGTCGGTATCAGTCTACCGCCCATGACCCTGAAAGCGCTCATCACCATTGTACGCATCAGCTTACCCCTTTCGTCGAAGTACTCGACCTGCTGAGGCAAGGAGTCCGCTTTGCGCACCCAGTAGAGGATCTTTCCCCATACCACGGGTGCGTTCGGCTTCGGGAGAAGCTGGAGCTTCCAGCATTCCACACCGCCAATTTTCTCGGTTCCGACGATCGTTATGTCGTAGTCCTTCGAAAGTGTCTCCTCCCTGACCATGTCGTCGTATGTATAATCCGAACCGTTCCAGGACTGAAGCATCATGGAAGGGGGGATGCGGATCGTGGTTTCGGTGTTGCGCAGGTACATCCAGATATCGTTTCCGAGCTTGAGAGTGCGGTTGCCGGCTTCGCGTACCGGCGAAAGAATTTTTACGAGCGCCTTCGACGTTCCGCTCGTCCAGCTTTCCATCTTCATGGAGCGCGTATAGTCGGGAGTCTTGATGATCATCTCCATGATAGAATGGCTCGAGATCTTGCCTTTGATGGCGTCTTCCGCCCGTTGAATGATCTCCTTCGGGGTTTGGGCGTAAGCGTTCGAGTAGATTTCCCCGCCTAGAGATAAAGTCACCAACAGGAGAAACGTCTCCACCGGAATCCAAGAGCGGAAGAATCCCCGGCTCGATTTCCCATCGAAGGAATGGATTGTATTTCTCAGCATAGTCATCTTCAGAGCCCTCATTAATTCACCTTGATTGCATCTATTATTAAGTCTATACCAAAACGAACATGTGCGACATAATCGAAACCTTTTGTGTTGAGGAACCAGAGCATTGCGGCCCCTTCCATCATCTCGATAATCGAGACGGATACCTGATGAGCATCGACACGCTTGAATTCCTTTTTCTTCACTCCGTAATCGATGATTCTTTCGAGCAGGGATGTCGACTCCTGAAAGCTCTTTGTAGCCATCTTCTTCGTTTGTGCATCCCTGAACGCGATTACATACAATTCCTGGATGACGGGCTGGAAAGGTTTCATTTTGTCCATCGCCTCGGCGGTGTAATCGGCGAGCTTCTTGATCCTCTCGATCGCAGTGCCTTCGGACAATAACCGGTCCAGCATTTTCATTTCCTTTGGGTCGAAGAAGAAGTTGACCAGCTCGGAAATTATCTCGTCCTTGCTGTTGTAGTACCAATAGATTGCACCTTTGCTCATGCCGGACTCAAGTACGATATCGTTCATGCTCGTTCCCTTCAGGCCGTTGCGGGCAAAGGCTTTTATGGCAGCTCGCAGGATCTGTTCCTTCCGTTTGGCAATGTTTTCCACGCTTACTCTTCTCGGCATACGCCGCCTCTCCATCCGGCATTTCGTCACGTACAAGTTTATAAATAAACCGACCGGTCGGTTTAGGAATAAACTAACACACGATTCCGATGCTGTCAAGTGAAATCGGAGAGGACCGCCCGTCGGATGAAACACATGTGTGAATCGTATTTGACAGCTGATTTGCGATTGATTACTTTTAGACGATAAAGATGGGATGCCAATGAAGATTCTTTTCGTCTATCCGCGTTACCCCGATACGTTCTGGAGTTTTCGCCACGCGTTGAAATTCATTTCGAAGAAGGCGGCATTCCCGCCGCTCGGCCTCCTAACCGTTGCATCGATGGTGCCCGATGAATGGGAAAAGAAGCTCGTCGATCTCAATGTGGACTCACTGTCCGACGAAGAAATAGAATGGGCGGACTACGTTTTCATAAGTGCGATGACGGTGCAAAGGGAGTCCGCTAAAGCGGTGATAACGCGATGCAGAAAGCTCGGACGCAAGACCGTAGCGGGCGGCCCGCTGTTCACCTCTTATTACGATGAGTTCGATGAGGTCGATCATCTCGTGCTGAACGAGGCGGAAATCACGCTGAAGCCGTTCCTCGATGATCTCGCCCTCGGCACTCCGAAACACTTCTATTCATCCTCCGACTTTGCTGACGTGTCCTCCACACCTGTGCCGAAGTGGGACCTGATCAAACTCAAGAATTATGCCTCCATGAATCTCCAGTATTCGAGGGGTTGTCCGTACGATTGTGAATTCTGCGACATAACGGTGCTTTACGGCCGAGTTCCGCGGACAAAGACGAATCAACAGGTGATCGCAGAACTCGACAGCTTGCGTAACCAGGGCTGGAAAGGGAGCGTGTTTTTCGTCGACGACAACTTTATCGGGAATAGAAACAAGCTCAAGAAGGAGATCCTTCCTTCGGTCATTCAATGGATGGACAGGAACAGACATCCGTTTTATTTCAATACCGAGGTATCTCTGAATTCCGCTGACGACGAAGAGTTGATGACACTGATGGTCCGGGCCGGATTCAACGCAGTGTTCGTCGGGATTGAATCCCCAAATGAGGAAAGCCTGCAGGAATGCAAGAAGATCCCGAACAAGAGCAGGGACCTCGCCGAGAGTGTCAGGAAGATCCAGCGGTTTGGTATGCAGGTTCAGGGCGGTTTCATAGTCGGGTTCGATGTCGACCCCGTTCAGATTTTCGATCGGCTGACCGAATTTATTCAGGACACGGGCATCGTGACTGCAATGGTCGGACTTCTGAACGCTCCAAAAGGGACCAAACTGTACAAGAGGCTCATGAGCGAGGGGAGGCTCCTTCACGTTTTTTCGGGAAACAATACCGATTTATCAATGAACTTCATCCCGAAGATGAACCGCGAGATTCTTATAGACGGTTACAAAAGCATCGTCGGCAGAATCTACTCGCCGAAAGAGTATTATCACCGGGTGAAGAATTTTATGCGCGATTTCAAACCGCCTCAAGCTAAAGTATTCAGAGTCAGCGCCGCCGACATCAAGGCTTTTCTGAAATCCACGCTTCTGCTCGGGGTCATCGCGAAAGAGCGGGTCTATTACTGGCGCCTGTTCTTCTGGTCACTGTTTACGAGGCCGAAACTATTCCCACTCGCAATTACCTTCGCGATATACGGATTCCATTTTCGGAAGATCTTCGAAGAACAGGTAATGACGATCAGATAGAGGGGCGAGAGAATCCTGAAATCCCTGAGAGTCGGCAGACATATCCGCCCAAGGGAGGCTTCACTATATATTCTCGATTTCTCCGGTGCTTACGTCAGCATCCCGTCGGCGCATGGTGGGCAATAGGTCCTTCGCCTGCATTACGGTTTGCGCGGCCGTGCAATGGATCAAAATACTCCCTTAGAGTTGAGATAAGCAGCGTATTGCTTGTCGGAGAAGAGAAGGTGATTCTTCAGCCAACCCGTGAGAAAAACCAGCACTTCATTCGGCTCCACACCCTCACCGCTGTAATATCTGCTTCTCATATCGAGGACCCGCCATGACAGTGTATCGTGCTCTTCTTTCTGCTTGCGCAACCCCGGGTACCCGTTCTTCTCGAGGAGACGCTCTTCTGTTAAGAAGTGGTACGCCGTGTAATCCAGCAGTTTGTCGAGTGTCTGCTTAATGACCTCATGTTCGTTCCCATTCCCAATAGACTCGCTCAGCTCGTTGATCAACGCGACAAGCTTTCTATGCTGTTCGTCCATTTCGGTTACACGGACACTGTATTCATCGCTCCAGTCAAACAACGCCATCACGTTCTCCTTCTTGGTGGAAGCCTCGCGATCCTCTCCGGAGCGTGATGTCCGTGTCCGGCGATAAAGGCCGCAATGCCTTGAACTGTATTTATGATAAGAAACTTTGTATTACTTGTCCAGACGAAGCAGGCTGCCCTTCAGAGATTTTTTTGTATAGATCGGGAGAAAGACTTGCCTCCGTATCCAGGATGTGCGATCGCTTGCTCTCTTTTATTATATTGTGGCGTTAGCTGTATCCGAGATAGGTAATGTTGCGGGAAAGTCATTTTGAAAGAGCAGTTGAGCGCTAAATTCAAGGCGCAATTGTTTCTTGACCCGGCCGAAAACGAATGGGAAGGGGAGATGCACGGTGCGCTGCAGAAGGGACCAGGATACTCAAAGCAAATAATCCTTGTGCGCGCGGAATTCAATTATGGCATGGCCGATAATGCCCACGCGCATCCTCATCGTCACGTTGTTTGCCCGGCAGGGGACGGGTTTGAAGCAGGAAACTACGTGAGAGTGAGCCATATCGCCGCGGGCAACTCTTTCATCATTTGCTCGGTATTAAAGCACATCATGGGGACTCTTCGAAACGGCTTTTGACAGAGGTGTTCAGTCCTGCTCAAATGAACGTCTCCGGACGAATGAATGGGCCTCGAAAGGAGTCACGGTGAATGCGATTACGCCCTGTTACATCGCAACCGGCAGCGCGTAGCCGCTTCGAGAAGATCCCGTCAGGTCGAAGGGCATACTCGACAGGATACCTGTTGGCCACTGGGGAGAACCGGATGATCTGATGGGCGCGATTGCGTTCTTATGTTCGGATGCATCAGCGTATATGAATGGCAGCATCTTGACGGTCGATGGTGGACGGATGGGCAGGTGAAAGCGGGATTGATCGGGCGAGAAGGTCATCGGAATTGATTCCGATTTCCCGGCGGTTTGAATGGCTTCAATAGCTTAAATTCAAGAAAACGGCCGCCAATGCGGCCCTTGTATCGATTCAACATGGAGTAACAGAATGAGCAATTATCTGGAAGATATCTTTGGATTGAAAGGTAGAGTAGCGGCAGTTATCGGAGGGTCTGGAGTGCTTGGTGGAAGTGTCGCCGAGGCTCTTTCCAGAGCTGGCGCGAACGTTGCCATCATATATAATCACGGAAAGGAAGCCGCGGACCATCGGGTGAAGAACATTCAATCGAATAAGCGTGAGGCCATGGCCGTACATGCCGACGGCCGGGTCAAATCCGATCTTGAAAAAGCAAAAGACGAGATCGTATCGAGATGGAACCGTGTCGACATACTTGTGAACGCCCCGGGCGTCAACTCGACCACTCCGGTTCTCGACATCACTGAGGACGAATGGGAAAAAATTATAGCTGTCAATCTGAAAGGGATGTTCTTCGCATGCCAGGTTTTCGGCAAGCATATGGTGGATGCGAAGGTGAAGGGAAGCATCATCAATTTTTCATCGGTGTCGTCGGAGATCCCGCTATCAAAAGTCTTCACTTACGCCATCTCGAAGGCGGGGGTCAACAATATGACGCGTTTCCTGGCACGCGAATGGGCTCAATTCGGAATTCGTGTGAATGCCGTCATGCCGGGTTTTTTTCCCGCTGAACAGAATAGAAAGATACTGACCGAGGAGCGGCGCAAGTCGATATTCGGACATACTCCAATGGCGAGATACGGTGAGGCGGATGAACTCAACGGTGCCTTCGTCTGGCTCGCCTCGAACAAAGCTTCGTCTTTTGTTACGGGCACGATTATTCCGGTCGACGGCGGATTCACGGCGATGACCATCTGACGGGAGTGACTTCATGAAAATCGTGGCAGATCAGAGAATACCGTTTGTCCGTGAAGCTTTCGGCCCGTTCGGGGAGATTGCCACTCATGACAGCCGGGCCATTGACAGTGCTGCAGTGAAGGAAGCGGACGCGTTGCTTGTTAGGTCCGAGACAAAGGTGACCGAGAAGCTTCTCGCCGGCAGCAGAGTGAAATTTGTGGGGACCGCCACCATCGGGACCGATCACGTGGATGTTGACTACCTGAAGAAGCAGGGCATCGCTTTTGCCAGCGCACCCGGCTGCAACTCCAACGCGGTCGTTCAATACGTCTTTTCGGCCCTGTTTACGCTTGCCGAGAGAAACGGGCTCTCCCTTAAAGGCAAAACCCTCGGGGTCGTCGGTGTCGGACACATTGGCAGCAAGATTGTGCGCGTGGGACAAAAACTTGACATGATTGTCCTGCAGAACGATCCGCCGCTCGCGAGGGCGACCGGCGATTCGCGTTTTCTTCCCCTGGATGATCTCATGCGGTCCGATTTTATCACTATTCACGTTCCTTACACAAAGACGGGCAATGATCCGACACATCACCTGTTTGACGGCGTCAGGCTGGACAAGATGAAGCCCGGTTCGGTTGTGATTAACTCCTCCCGCGGGCCAGTTGTCGACAACAACGCGCTCAAGACTGCAATGTCTGCCGGAAGACCCGCGACGGCTGTGCTTGATGTCTGGGAAAATGAACCCGATATCGACATCGACCTTCTGTCGATGTGCGCGGTCGGCACGCAGCACATCGCCGGTTATTCCATAGACGGCAAAGTGAACGCTACCCGGATGGTATATGAGGCTTTTTGTTCTCACTTTGGTTTGACACAAACCTGGGACGCTTCTTCTGTGATCGCCCCGCCCAAGGATCCCATAATAACCGTCGATCCGGACTACTCCGATTCGGAGAAAGTCATATCGCAAATCGTCAGCAGATGTTACGACGTCGCTAAAGACGACGCCGTTCTTCGGAAGATCGCAGACGTGAAGCAGGATCAACGCGGTCCGTATTTCAAGGAATTGAGAGGCAATTATGTTTTCAGATATGAGTTTTCGAATATGACCGTGGCTCTTCCCCGAAGAGACCAGCTTCTTTGCGAAGCCCTTGAGGCCTTTGGTTTTCGAATAGAATATGCAGATGATTCCCGCTAGATCGGGATTGGCCGGGCTGTTCGATTCCCACGGCACTGGTGCTGTGCCTTGATTAAACTGTCGAAAAG
The DNA here is from genome assembly GCA_046706745.1 of Candidatus Kryptoniota bacterium. Taxonomy (GTDB): domain Bacteria; phylum Bacteroidota; class Ignavibacteria; order Kryptoniales; family JAKASW01; genus JAKASW01. The sequence goes on along the minus strand of JBJKPC010000003.1, from coordinate 1,146 downwards.
CCTTAAAGGTCAAATAAAGGTGATCGATCAGGATGTTCAGTAATAGCGGTTATGCCTTTTGAAGAGAGGATGGTCTGATGCAATGAAGAACTACACTTTCCGCGGAGTTCGTGTCGGCATGCTTGCGGCGCTGGTCTCTGCTCTGGCGTTGCTTGCACCGGATATGGCGTTGGCGCAGAGAATGCGGGTTGCACCGCAGAGACAAGTCCCGCCGCGCATGATGCAGCTTCCACCAAATCACACCAGGGTCATGATAGGAAATCGTCCCTACTTCTATCACAACGGTCATTTCTACAGACCCTGGAGGGGACGGTATTACCACTTTATCCCACCGATAGGAGCGAGACTCAGATTCCTCCCGTACGGGTTCTGGAGTTTCAACATCGGACCTGCGATGTACTTCTACGGCGGTGGAGTGTACTATCGCTATCTCCCCGGTGAAAACTCATACATGGTAGTCCCGAGACCGCAGAATGCTCCGGCGCCGCCGAACAGTAATGATGATATCATGTACCTCACTGATGGTAAGACGATGTCGGGTGTTTTTGTGGGCGCGACAGCGGACAGCATCAGGTTCCAGGTAAAGAACGAGGTGCAGACGGTGCCGATTACGCAGGTGAAATCGATTGACTTTGCCCCCTCTTCGTTCAAGGAGGAGAAGTAGGCAGGGTACGCCCGCGGGATTAACGAAGGCCGGAGATCTGACGATCCACGGCCTTCTTTCGTGTTTGGCTGTGCCTTCCCATTTACGAACGGCTGGAGTCGGCGTGAGATCGCGGACAATACATTTATCACCAGACACTATTTTATCAGAACCAGCTTCATTGTGCGCACAAAGCCTCGCGCCTGGAGGCGACAAATATAGATTCCGCTCGCAAGTTTCGACCCGTCGAACATGGCTTCGTATCTGCCGGCCGCCTTCCGCTCATTGACGAGGGTTGCCACTTCGCGGCCGACAAGGTCGTAGATTTTCAAAGAGACGTGATTTACTGCAGGCAGCTGGTAGCAGATGGTGGTTGTCGGGTTGAACGGGTTGGGATAGTTCTGCGAGAGAGAGAATTCACTGGGCAGAGCCTGGGAATGCCTTTCAATACCTGTGATCATCTCCGCCAGCGGACGCTTCCACATCCCACCCCCTTCGGTCCC
>JBJKPC010000002.1:0-166297 GCA_046706745.1 Candidatus Kryptoniota bacterium | reverse complement strand
ATCCAGGTTTCATAATAGTTCTATAGTAATTTCATCCCTACGGGATTAAAACAAGCCACAACCGCACTGCTTTCCGCAATTCAGTTCCCACTGTTCGTGAACGACGGATTCAAAATGCACCACTACCGGGAATTAGGTAGTCCCTACATGTGATTAAACGGTCTCGCCGGAGATTTCAACTTCCTCTCGGCTCCTGCTTTCTCTGGTTCCTGTTCGGATAAGTGCGATACCGAAATCCAGACGCTGTCCAGATGTCGGGTCTATTCGACGAAAAAAAAAGAATCCGCCCGTGTTTTCAGGGGCGGACTCAGGAGAGATAATGAGATCTTACCAACCGATCTCTTTTATCTAGAGACTTCTTTCTAGGAGAACGCGTCCTCCGTTGTCTGTACGGATTCCGGTACCTTCTCAAACTCAATCTTTCCGGACGCGGGGATATCCACGGCAATCCTGTCGCCGGGCACAAAATCGCCGGCGAGGACCTTAGATGCGAGCGGGTTGGCGACGTATTTTTGTATGGTCCGTTTCAGCGGCCTCGCCCCGTAGATCGGATCGTAGCCTGCGTCGGCAAGGAACATCTTCGCACGCTCGCTGACTTCCAATTTAATGTTGTTATTATCTCTTATTCTGGAAATTATCCGGTCGAGCTGCAGCTCCACGATTTTCCTTATCTCTTTCCTTGTGAGCGGTTTAAATACGATAATCTCATCGAGTCTGTTCAGAAACTCCGGCTTGATGGTCTGCTTAAGAAGTGTGAAGAGCTCGCTCTTCAGATTATCCATCATTTCGTCCTTATCCCGCTCGGCAGTTGTCTCGATCTTCTGCTGAACCAACTGCGAACCGAGGTTGGAGGTCATTATTATGATCGTGTTCTTGAAATTGACCGTCCGACCTTTACTGTCAGTGAGCCTGCCGTCGTCCAGGACCTGGAGCAGGACGTTGAATATCTCGGGATGGGCCTTCTCGATCTCGTCGAGCAGCACGACCGAATAAGGTTTCCTTCGGACTGCTTCCGTCAACTGGCCGCCTTCTTCATATCCGACGTATCCGGGAGGCGCACCTGTCAGTCTCGAAACGGAGAACTTTTCCGTGTACTCCGACATATCTATGCGGACCATGGCGTCCTCATCATCGAAGAGCGTCTCTGCCAGCGCTCGGGCAAGCTCGGTTTTACCAACTCCGGTTGAGCCGATAAAGATGAAAGACCCAATCGGACGCTTCTCGTCCTGCATTCCCGCCCTCGCACGGCGAACCGCGTTTGCGACGGCCGAAACCGCCTCTTCTTGGTCCACCATCCGCTCGTGTATCTTCTCCTCAAGGTGGAGTAGCTTGCTCCGTTCGCTTTCCAGCATCCTTGCAACGGGAATCCCGGTCCATCGCGATACGATCTCGGCGATATCCTCAGCCTCTACCTCCTCTTTAAGCATTTTGCTGTGCTGCTGTTTCTCGCTCAGCTTCTGCGTGGACTCCTGTAACTTCTTCTCCGCAGCAGTTATTCTCCCGTACCGTATCTCGGCGACTTTTCCGAGGTCCCCCTCGCGTTCCGCCTTATCAGCCTCCACTTTGAGGCGCTCGATATCCTCCTTAGATTTCTGAATGGTCTGTATCAGCTCTTTTTCATTTTGCCAATGGCTGCGAAGCCGGGAACTCTGTTCCCGAAAATTCGCCAGGTCGTGCTGGATCACGTCGAGACGTTTTAGCGACTCTTCGTCCTTTTCCCTCTTCACAGCTTCCTTCTCGATCTCGAGCTGCTTAATCTTCCTCTCCACTTCATCGAGTTCCTCGGGCAGCGAGTCCATTTCCAGTCGGAGTTTAGAGGCAGCTTCGTCTATCAGGTCTATCGCTTTGTCGGGCAGGAACCGGTCTGTGATGTACCGGCTACTCAGCTGCGCTGCCGCGACTATGGCGCCGTCCGTTATCCTGACGCCATGGTGTACTTCGTAGCGTTCTTTAAGTCCTCTTAGAATGGAGATCGAATCCTCGATTGTCGGCTCGTCGATCATTATCGGCTGAAATCTTCTTTCCAGTGCCGGATCTTTCTCGATGTAGCTTCGGTATTCCTTGATGGTAGTGGCACCGATCGCACGCAACTCGCCGCGTGCGAGCGCCGGCTTCAACATGTTCGAAGCATCCACCGAGCCTTGCGCAGCGCCCGCTCCGACAAGGGTGTGAAGCTCGTCCATGAAAAGAATTATTTCGCCCTCCGATTCGACGACTTCCTTGATTATCGATTTCAACCTGTCTTCGAACTGGCCGCGGTAAGATGTTCCCGCCACGAGGCTTCCCATGTCGAGTTCGACAATCCTTTTGGATCTGAGTCCGTCGGGTACATCGCCGCTGGCGATTCTTCTTGCGATTCCTTCGACAACTGCCGTCTTTCCAACGCCCGGGTCGCCTATGAGGACAGGATTGTTCTTGGTACGCCTTGCAAGCACCTGCAGGACTCTCCTTATTTCATCGTCGCGGCCGATTACCGGATCGAGCTTGCCTTTTCTTGCAAGATCGGTGAGATCCCGCCCGAATTTTTGTAGCGACTGGTATTTCTCTTCGGGGTTCTGGTCGACGACCCGCTGAGTGCCGCGTATCTCTCGCAGTGCCTTGAGAACCAGGTCGCGGTTTATTCCCTGGGAGTTCAGAATCTTGTACGGGTCACCTGCCTTATCGCTCAGGAGTCCGAGAAGAAGATGCTCCGTGCTCACAAACTCGTCCTTCATCTGAGACGCTTCTTTTTCCGCCGCGTCCAGGATCTTTGCAAGCGGCTGCGAAAGGTAATGGTTTGCAACCCCTCCTCCCGATATCTGTGGAAACCTTCTGAGAGATTCCTCACCCTTCTGACGTATATACTCGACGTTGGCGCCAGCCTTTTTCAGGATCGAGGCAGGTACCCCTTCGTCGTCTTTCAGTAGTGCTACAAGCAAATGCTCGGGTTCAATTGCCTGATGAGACCTCTCGTCGGCAATTCCCTGCGCTCCTTCAAGCGCTTCCTGCGATTTTATCGTCAATTTATTCAAATTCATTTTATCCTCACTCTCCGAGACCCGCTCTGTCATTCGTTGAGCGGCACGCCGGAAAATATCTACGCCCGTTTCACGAACCGAAAAAAGCCCGTGAGTTGTCGGCTTCCGAACAGTTCCGGCCGCCCTTTTGGGGGCCTCTCAAGAAGGAGCCGCCCTTTTAATAAAGAGCGGTCTCCCGATTAATTTACCCGGCGCCTTCGGCGCCGTCCGGACGTGTGCGCATCTTCCCGCCCGGATCTCTGACTTCCGGCTTGTTACTTCTTCTCTTTATCCTTGTCATCGATTATTTCGTAGTCTGCGTTCTCAGCGGTATCAGTCTGCGAACCATTCGGACCCTGCTGTTGTCCGCCCGCCTGCGGTTCGCTCTGTTGCTGCGTACCCGGCTGTTGTGCCGATTGGGCCTGCTGCTGATACATGAAAGTCGCAGCTTCGCCCCATATCTTGTTCAGCGCTTCGATCTGCGATTTCAGTTCCGCAAGAGACGCGGTCTTGGCAGAGCTCTCAAGTTTCTGAATCGCCTCTTCAAGGGGCTTTCTTTTGTCCTCAGGAATCTTGTCACCGAATTCCTGAAGCTGCTTCTTGCTCTGGAACACCAGGTTGTCGGCCTGGTTACGCGTTTCGACTTCCTCACGCTTCGACTTATCCTCGGCCGCATGCTCTTCTGCCGTCTTCTTCATGCGCTCGATCTCTTCGCGGCTGAGTCCGCTGGAAGATGTAATTCGTATGCTCTGCTCTTTACTCGTGGCCTTGTCCTTGGCCGTTACGTGAAGTAAGCCGTTGGCATCGATGTCGAAAGCTACCTCGATCTGCGGTATGCCCCTCGGCGCGGGAGGCAGGCCGTCAAGAATAAATCTTCCCAAGGTCCTGTTGTCCATTGCCATGGGACGCTCGCCTTGAAGCACGTGTATCTCCACGGACGTCTGGTTGTCCGCCGCAGTGGAGAATATCTCGCTCTTTCTCGTCGGGATGGTCGTATTCGCCGGTATCAGCGAAGTCATAACCCCGCCGAGTGTTTCTATGCCGAGCGAAAGCGGAGTGACGTCGAGAAGCAGAACGTCTTTGATGTCGCCGGTCAGAACCGCTCCCTGAATGCTCGCGCCGACTGCTACGACCTCGTCGGGATTGACTCCTTTGTGCGGCTCGCGGTTGAAGAAACCTTTCACCACCTCCTGCACCTTCGGCATCCTTGTCATACCGCCGACAAGGATGACTTCGTCGATTTCCGACGGATTGAGCTTGGCATCCTCGAGCGCTTTCCTCACCGGAACCACGGTTCTCTGGACAAGATCATCGACAAGCTGCTCAAGCTTCGCCCGGGTCAGGGTCATGTTCAAATGCTTCGGACCGTCCTGTGTAGCTGTGATGAACGGCAGATTGATTTCCGTCTGGATCTGAGAAGACAGCTCCATCTTGGCCTTTTCAGCCGCCTCTTTAAGTCTTTGAAGAGCCATCGGATCTTTTCTGAGGTCGATATGCTCCTGCTTCTGGAATTCATCGGCAATGTAATCCATTATCTTCATGTCGAAGTCGTCACCGCCGAGATGAGTGTCGCCGTTCGTAGACTTGACCTCGAACACGCCTTCGCCCAGTTCAAGGATGGATATATCGAAAGTACCGCCGCCGAGATCGTACACCGCGACTTTCACGTTCTTGTTTTTCTTGTCGAGACCGTATGCGAGCGCAGCAGCGGTCGGCTCATTGATAATCCTGCGAACCGTTAAACCGGCAATCTCGCCTGCTTCCTTGGTCGCCTGACGCTGCGCGTCGTTGAAATATGCAGGAACCGTTATTACAGCTTCTGTAATCTTCTGGCCCAGGAAATCCTCGGCCGTCTGTTTCATCTTCTGAAGGATCATCGCGCTGATCTCGGGCGGAGAATACTGCCTGCCGCCGATATCTACGCGCGCGGTATTGTTCGCTCCCGCGACGACTTTATACGGCACACGCGACATCTCCTCGCTCACCTCGTTGAAAAACCGTCCCATGAACCGTTTGATAGAGAATATCGTGTTCTGGGGATTAGTTATCGCCTGGCGCTTTGCAGGAGCACCCACAAGCCATTCACCCGTCTTCGACTGGGCTACAACGGACGGTGTCGTCCGCACCCCCTCGGAGTTCGCAATCACAGTTGGGGTGTTGCCTTCCATTACGGCAACGCACGAGTTTGTCGTTCCCAGATCAATTCCAATTATTTTCGCCATCTCATATCTCTCCTTTAGTAAGATTTTCTTTTCACACTATGATTATTCGTTCTGCAAGGCCTATGCCGCTATAGAATCCACGTTTTTGAGCTATTTTTGAAGATAGAAGAGCCAATCACATTTTCTGATATTGTCACTTTCCAACGATTCGCTGCCAATATGGCATTAATTGGCAAATTGTCACAAACGGCCCATTCATACCCTCTAATTGAATCTTACTTGATGAGACTTTATATTTTTCAAATTGAAATGCGCGTTTTCCTATTCGTCCCCTGTTTCATAGACCAGATCTTTCCGGCGGTCGCTGAAAGCACATTGAAAGTGCTTAAGCACCTGGGGTGTGACGTTGTTTTTCCCGAAAACCAGACTTGTTGCGGGCAGCCCGCCTACAATTCGGGCTATTTCCACGAGGCACGTTTGATGGCGATGCACCAGGTGAACGCGCTGCTGAACCTCAAGTCCACACCCTCCCCCGGTAGTCCGCCCGACTTCGATTTCAAGCACGATTACATCGTTGGACCTTCAGGTTCGTGCGTTGCGATGATCCGCAATTTCTATCCGCAGCTCATCGGTGATGACATGCGGTTTGAGAAGATTACCGGCGAAATGAGCAAACGCACTTTCGAGTTTTCCGAATTCATAACCAAGATCATAGGTGTCAAGAAATTCAGCGGGCGACTCGACGCCACCGTCTCATTCCACGATTCATGTCACGGACTTCGCGAACTCGGCCTCAAAGACGAGGCGCGCAAAATCCTCGGCCGAATCGAGGGGTTGAAACTGATCGAGCTTCCTCACAACGAAATTTGCTGCGGTTTCGGCGGGACTTTTTCTGTAAAGTTCCCTGAGATTTCTACGGCCATGGCGGACGAGAAGCTGGAAAACTTTGAAGCGACGGGGGCGGATATACTTGTTTCCGGGGACTCGAGTTGTCTCATGCATCTTCAGGGACGGGCAAAGAGAAAGGGTTCTAGGAAAAGATTCGCGCATATCGCCGAGATCATGGCTGAAAGCATCTCGGAGTCCGGGTCCTGATCATGGAACTGAGATCGCGCGAGTTCAAAAGTCTTTACAAGGAGAAAATCGCGGACGAAAGCCTGCGGCGCAACCTCAGAAAGGCAACCCTGGAGGCCACGAAGAAGCGAGAGGATTCTCTTTCCGATGTCGATTTCAGCTTTCTACGCAATCAAGCGACCAAGATCAAGCATGAATCGACTACGCATCTGAACGAGCTGCTCTCCCGGTTCGAAGACAATGCCCTGAAGAACGGATGCCGCATCTTCTACGCGCAAACCCCTGAAAAAGCGAACGCATACATTCTCCAAGTTGCGCAGAAGAACGCGGTGAGGAAGATAGTTAAGTCCAAATCCATGGTGACGGAAGAGATCGGAGTGGTTCCCTTCCTTACAAAATTCGGGATAGAGACGGTGGAGACCGATCTCGGAGAATACATCATACAGCTCGCGGGCGAGAAACCCTCACATATCACCGCGCCGGCAATTCACAAATCAAGGACCGAAATCGCGGAGCTACTTCACCGTGAACTCGGTATCGAGATGAATGATGACCCGGAATATCTGGCCGGGGAGGCGAGGAAAATCCTGAGGGAGAAATTCCTTGCGGCCGATATGGGAATTTCCGGCGCTAATTTCCTTGTCGCCGAGAACGGGACCTCGGTTATCGTAGAGAACGAAGGCAATGCCAGGCTCTCTACTTCAGCGGTGAAGGTACACGTGATTGTGACCGGCATCGAGAAAGTGATTCCAAAATTTTCAGATCTCCGGATCTTCATGCGCTTGCTGGGAAGAAGTGCCACCGGTCAGAAACTTACCAGTTACGTGTCGCTCATCCGCGGGCCCCGCGCGGAAAATGAGAAAGATGGACCCGAGGAGGTACATGTCGTGATCGTGGACAACGGCCGTAGCGCTCTGCTGGGAACTGAGCAGCAGGAAGTCCTGCATTGTATCCGCTGCGGCGCATGTCTCAACGTCTGTCCCGTTTACCGGAACATCGGGGGACATGCATACGGCTCTGTATACCCCGGCCCAATCGGCTCGCTCGTCACGCCGCTCTATTTCGGTACCGAGAACGCGCCCGATCTTCCCTTCGCCTCGTCACTTTGTGGAAATTGCACGGAAGTCTGCCCGGTCGGCATACAGATTCATCACCAGCTGCTAGCGGTTAGGAATGAAATAAAGTCGCTACGTAAAGGCGGACTCGAACGGAGAATCTTCCGCAGCTACAGGAAGGCCATGCTCAGACCCGCTCGTTACAGGCTGATTGGAAAGCTCATTCGGCGCCTGTCGCGGAACTCGTTTGTCGAGCGATACTTGAAAGGTTGGACCGTTTCGAGGGATCTGCCCGAAATTCCTCCGCAGTCCTTCAGAGACATGTACAAATCCAGGAAAGGCGGCTGATGGAAGACGACCGCGAAAAAATCTTCGCGTCTATCAGGCGCCGCCTGCGCGGGAACGATGCGTTTAAAGCAGAACGGGACGCCAGGTCTCCGCTCATCAATCCTGTTGGAAAGGGCTTCGACACTCTTTTCACCAAATTCAAATCGGAGTTGTCCGCGCTGGGCGGAGAGGCCGTCGCGGTGGATTCCGAAACTGCCGCCGCAAAATTCGTCGCCGATCACACGGACGAGAAAGACCTGGTCTTCCTGTATGACGATGTAAAAGAAACCAAACCCGACTTCAGCGCTGCACTGACCGGATCAAGGCGGGTCAGATCGGAAACTGGATCCGACGGCAGTTACGGCAAGGAAGAGCTGGCCCAAATCGATTGCGCTGTCAGCGGCTGCCTCATGTGTATCGCAGAGACGGGCACGGTTGTCATTAACACGGCTTCGAGACTGCCTGCAGCTTTGGCGGCAAGCCTGTTTGTAATTTTGGATTCAAACCTGCTTCTTCCTTCGCTCGACGAGCTATTCACGGACACATTGAGTAACTTTGACGGCAGCAGCTTATTTCTGATAACAGGACCAAGCAGGACCGCAGACATCGAGAAACAACTGGTCAAGGGTGTCCACGGACCCAAGAGAGTTTGCGTGATTTTTCTTCAACATTAAGAGGGGCTAATGAAACAGGTTGTCCAGAATCTGAAGACAGGCGAAATCAGAGTAGATGAACTTCCTCCTCCCGCGATGAAATCAGGCGGAATTCTCGTAAAGAATTATTTTTCGCTGATCAGCGCAGGAACCGAGAAAAGCTCCGTCGATCTCGGCAAGATGAACATGCTTCAAAAGGCGAGATCTCGTCCGGACGACGTCAAAAAGGTATTGCAGGAGATAAAGCTAAACGGCTTCCTGAAGACTTACAAGAGGGTCATGTCGAAACTCGATTCCCTTAAGCCGCTCGGCTACAGCACTTCGGGGGTCGTCCTTGCGGCGGATGCGGGTTCATCACAGTTCAAGCCGGGAGACAGGGTCGCGTGTGCGGGCGCGGGGTACGCGATACATTCGGACATAATATTCGTTCCGAAAAATCTTGCCGTGAAAGTACCGGACGAAGTTCCCCTCGACGACGCCGCTTATTCCACGCTTGGGGCGATAGCCATGCAGGGAGTTCGCCAGGCGCAGCCCGCCCTCGGCGAAAACATTGTCGTGATCGGCCTCGGCCTCGTCGGCTTGCTGGCTGTGCAAATCCTGAAAGCCAACGGGTGCCGCGTTTTCGGAATCGACGTTGACCCCGTCAGCGCTCGTTTCGCACGCGAGATGGGTGCCGACGAAACCTGCGAGAGATCCGCCGAAGTGAAGTCACTGGTAAACGCGTTCTGCGACGGTTACGGGGCAGACGCCGTGATTATCGCTGCAGCAACGAGGTCGAGCGATCCCGTAGCCCTTGCCGGCGAAATCGCCAGGGACAGATCGAGGATAGTTATGATCGGTGCGACAGGGATGAACATGCCGAGGCCACCTTACTATACAAAAGAGCTTGAGTTTAAACTCTCGCGTTCTTACGGACCCGGGAGGTACGATCCCGAATACGAGGAGCATGGACATGACTACCCTATCGGCTATGTGAGGTGGACTGAAAACCGGAACATGAAAGAATTTGTTCGGCTATTGAAAGACAGTAAGGTGAATGTTGCCGGCCTTACGACTCACCGATTCCCGTTGCGTGACGCCGCCCGGGCGTACAGCCTTATCAGCGGAAAAAAAACAGAGAGATACATCGGGATACTTTTGGAATACGAGAAAGAAGGCGGCGAAGTCTCCGTTCCCGGGAAAATCGGCGCTAGCGATACATTATTGCAGCCGAAGACCGATGCCTTCAGAAAGTCTCCGTCCACGATAGCTTTCATAGGTGCCGGCAGTTTTGCACAGGGAAATCTGATTCCGGCCCTAACTGGGATTCAGAACGTTGCCTTGCATACGGTGTGTACGTCATCCGGGGCGAGCGCAAAGACTGCGCAGGACCAGTTCGCGTTCAAATTCACCACGACAAATCCACAGGACATATTTGCAAACGAAGGCATCGGAACGGTCTTCATAGCTACGCGCCATAACCTGCATGCATCCTTTGCTCTGGAGGCCCTCAAAGCGGGCAAGAATGTGTTTGTAGAGAAGCCGCTTGCTTTAAGCGAGGACGAGCTGATTTCGCTGAGTCAGTTCTATCGCGGAAACGACGAAGAACATATGCCCGCACTCATGGTAGGATTCAACCGCAGGTTCGCACCTCTTACAGCCGAGGCCAGGCGGTTCTTCAGCGGCACAGGTGAACCTATGGTCGTGAACTATCGCGTCAACGCCGGATTCATCCCGAAGAGCCACTGGACTCAGGACCCGGTTGAAGGCGGAGGGAGAATACTCGGCGAGGTCTGCCACTTCGTGGATTACATTCAGTATCTCACCGGCTCCCGCATTGTAAAAGTCTATGCCGAATCAATCTCGACTGATAATTCCTCGATTACGATCGGCGACAATGTGAACATAACGCTGAAAATGTCCGACGGTTCGCTCGGCATCGTAACCTACCTTGCCAACGGAGATTCTTCACTTCCCAAGGAACGAATCGAGATAACCTCCGGCAAGAGAGCCGCGATTCTCGACAACTTCAGGAACCTGTATCTCTACAAGAACGGAAAAACTTCGAAGACCGGGACCGGAAGGCTCGACAAGGGAATCGGCAACGAGGTTAAGGTGTTCATGCAATCCGTGAACTCCGGTCACGGGGGTCCGATTCCGTTCGATCAACTTATCAACACGACCCTCGCGACCTTCAGAATACTTTCGTCCCTGTCGGTCGGCGAGGCTGTTACGCTTTGAGCTTCAACTGCAGTCGACAAATTCCGCATAGGATGACCATGAAAGAGAGAGATTGCCCCCGCGCCGCAAATACCGGGTTCCATCGACTTTCCTTCCTTTTCTCGGCAGCACTGGTTTTGTTTGCGGGTAATGCATTCGCACAACAGTTCTCGGCGTACGGCGGCATCGGCGTTGAATACTACAAAGCCGACGGCCTTTCTAATTACCTCAACTACGCCGCGCCGGGAAGCGCGATCCCCGGGGAGTTCTCCAGTGCGGTCAGATTCATGGTCGGCGGAGAATATGAGCTTTCAAAAGACTGGGCGGTCGGGATAGAATACGGGTACATTACGAAGAGTGTTTCCGGGAATAATTTTCTCAGCTCACAGCAAGTTAACTTCTCATACTCACTTCCCTCTCTGACTATCAGAAGACTGATAAGAGTCCAGGGATTTGTTGTGCGCCTCGGCGGGGCCTTCGGGTACCACTTCGGGTCGCTCAGTACTTCTTCACCATATTCAAGTCAATCCGTCGACTATTCCGCGACGGGGCTGGGAGTACGGCTTGACGGGTCGTTCGATGCCCAGCTCGACAAACGTCTTTACGTCAGAGTGGGGGGTGAGGCACGCGCCGAGTTTGTCGGCAATTTGAAGGCCGCGGATGGAACGGAGCTTACTTATCTGGACTTCAACTCTGGAAATATGCTTCCCGTTAACATGCATCTACTCGGCGTAGGCGTATCTCTAGGGCTCGTCTATTATTTCTGATACTCGGGTGAAAATTAGGAGGCTAAATGGGTATATCGATCGAGAGCATTATTCTCGGAATTATTCAGGGGCTGACGGAGTTTCTTCCCATAAGCAGCACGGCACACCTTGTCATTGTTCCCGCTCTGTTCCACTGGAGCTCAGAGCTCCTTAACAGCCTGACTTTTGACGTCGCGCTTCATCTCGGGACTCTCATAGCGGTAGTGTCGTATTTCTTCAGAGATACAGTCGACCTCATTTCAGGATTTGTAAAAGGACTTTGGAACCGCAATTTCAAAAACGACCCAAAAACGAGGTTTTCCCTGCTGGTCTTCATTGGTACCATCCCGGCGGGTGTACTCGGGGTCTTGCTTGACAAATGGGTGGAAACGAAATTCCGAACCCCGGCTGTGCTGGCAACCATGCTCATCGTGATAGGGATCGTGATGTGGTACGCGGAGAAAATTGCTAAGCGTGCAAAGAAGAGCGAGTCGATGACGGTCAGGGACGCACTGATCGTAGGATTCTCGCAGGCGCTGGCATTGATTCCGGGGACTTCCAGATCGGGCATAACCATTTCATCGGGGCTGTTCCTCGGGTATGACCGCGAAGAAGCGGCAAGATTTTCATTTCTCCTGTCAATTCCCGTGATAGCCGGTGCAGCGCTCCTCAAGCTCAGGGTATTTATTCACGGGATTCCGGCTCATGAAATGGCGCCGTTGCTACTGGGCACTTTCTTCTCTGCTCTCCTTGGGTTTCTAGCGATCAAATTCTTCATGAAGTATCTGCAGGGCCATACGATGAACGCGTTCGTAGTGTACCGGTTTCTCTTTGCCGCGGTAATCATTATCTTTTTGTACATCAAGTGAGGGAAAATGAAACGAATCATATTCATACTCGCCATATCATTCACATTGTTCGGATGCAGCATGAAAGGTCACAACGTGGTACTCGAAACTAATTACGGCAATATCGAGATCAAGCTCTTCGACGATGCCGCCCCCGTAACCAGTGCAAATTTCCGGAAGCTCGTATCCGAAGGTTTCTACGACAGCCTCCAGTTTCACCGTGTTGTTCCGGGTTTCGTAATTCAGGGCGGCGACCCTAACACGCGCACGCCTAACAAAGCTACTTACGGCATGGGCGGGCCGGGTTATACGCTTCCCGCTGAAATTCTGAAGCCCAATCTTCGCGGCTCCGTCGCGATGGCCCGTGAGGCCGATCAGGTCAATCCTCAACGCAGATCTAACGGCAGCCAATTCTACATCTGCCTTCGCGACCTTCCGCAGCTTGACGGCAAATATACAGTGTTCGGCCAGGTAGTAAAGGGGATGGACGTCGTCGACAGCATCGCGCAGGTACCGCATGATGCCATGGACATTCCGCTCAAACCCGTATACATCTTGAAAGCCTACGTCCAGTAATGTCCGACTTTCGCAGGTTCGAGGCGTCGATAAAAGCTAAGAAATTTTCGAAGGTCTACTTCGTACACGGGAGCGAGGAATATTTCATATCCAAAGCAGTAGACCTGCTTATCGACAACGTGGTAAGCCCCGACCAGAGATCGTTCAATCTTGATTTACTCGACGGCACGGATTCGAACTCCGACGCGGTTCTCTCATGCATCTTGAGTTTCCCTTTTGTGGGCGAGAGAAGGCTCACCGTTGTCAGGCGATTCGATAAGATGGACCGAAAGAACCGTCTCGATATTGCCGACCACCTGGGCGCCGTGCCGGATTCCAACGTTATCTGCCTCGTTGCGGGAGACACGAAAACAAATGACGAGACGTACAAAAAGGTCATTGCCTCTTCGGAAACGCTCACCTTCAACCGGCTCCGAGGATCTGAGCTGGTCGATTTCCTAGTTGAAGCATCCGACTCTTTCGGAAAGGAACTCGCCCCCGGTGCCGCCGACCTCCTCGTGGAGATGATGGGAGATTCCGTCGGTGATCTGGTCTCAGAATTGGCGAAGCTTTCCCTTTATGTAGGTGACAGAAAGAAAATAGATACCGACGACGTCGGAACCGCGGCGGGACAGTCGCGTGCCTTCAACATTTTCGAGCTCCAGCGCGCAATCGGCTTGCGGGATGCCGTGCGCGCACAAGAAATTGCCGCCAAGATGTTGGGTGCCGGAGAGAGCCCCGTCTACATCAACTTTATGCTGGCAAGATATTTCCTGAATCTGCTGGAGATCAAGCACGATCTCTCCAAAAGAATGAACCCGAAGGACATATCCGGTGCCGTGTTTGGGAAATGGAATCCTTTCATCAACGAATACACCGGCGCAGCCCGCACATACTCCATCCACGAATTGAAGACTGCCATTTCCGTTCTTCTTGACATCGACTCAAAGTTGAAATCGGGAGGCTACGACGGTTCCGATGCGATCGTAGTCATGGTCTCGGAGATCCTCGGGCAAAAGAAAGATGCCGTCAGCTGACTTCCCGCCCTTTTCTTGGTACAACCGCAAGTGTCAGCCTGCTGATGCAAACCAGTTTTCCCTGCTCCGTTTCTATTCTGATTTCCCAGACCTGCGTTGTTCTTCCGATATGTATCGGGGTCGCCTTTCCTGAAACGTACCCGCTCCGCACACTTCTGATATGGTTGGCGTTCAGCTCCATTCCGACACAATACTCTTTTTCCTGATCGAGCACCAGCGACCCGGCGATGCTGCCTAAAGTCTCCGCAAGCGCTGCAGACGCACCGCCGTGCATTATGCCGTAAGGTTGCAGAGTCCTAGAGTCCACGGGCATGCGCCCTTTCAAGAAATCGTCCCCTATTTCCGTAATCTCGATGCCAATTCTTTCGGCCAGCGTATTCTCGCGCAACCGATTCAGTTCCTCAACCGTAGTTTCTCTGAATATCGACATTTCTACCGAAGTATCCTTTCTGATCTAAATGGGACTTGCCACCCGGTTAGTGACAGAGAAGACCTCCGGGTAAATCGCCCACACTGCGTCCTCCGCATGCATGCTTCCTGCACTCATCTTTCGATCCAGGACTTGAGCCTCAGTGAGAAATCGGGCGCGGACACTGTCCAGCCGTTGTCGTATGCGGCGGCATTCACAAGCCGTCTACGCGTCACGATGTCCGGAGGAATTATACCTCGCGCGACCTTCCAGGTGCTGTCAGTCGATATAGTGTCACGGCCGACGACCGAGTATACATTGCATCCTGCCGACCCGTTCCGATCATAGTTGGCGGATTGAACGACAAAGACGTTCTTTCCCTTCCTGAGGAACTTGCCTATGTGCAGAAAGCCCACCCGCTTAAATTCCACGTCCCATGTCAGCGTGCTCCTCCCTTCGACTTCACCGGCCAGCCTCCCGTTGATGTAGAGCTTGCAATAGGTGTCTCCTATCAGTTGCAGCATCGGATCGGAGGGCACGCGATCCAGATCGATCGTCCTGACGAAAGTGGCGGAGTCGACCTTGTTGCCGTGTTGAGTATACGGACGACTCTCGGGATAGTAGATGAAAGACGTCTGAAGCACCTGGTCATAATCCGATTTGCCGGCGAGCATCTGGTTCGTACCGGATTTCAGTTGAGCCTCTTGCTCCTTGAATCGCTCAACAATGAGCTGTAGCATCGGGCGTCGGTTGGTGCGAAGATATATTCCGACATAATCCTTGCGTATCGCGGAAAGAAGATCAAGGAGATGTTTCTGGACCTCCAGAATTCTATCTCGCTTCTGTGCCTCATTCAACGCGGGATCAATTCCTATGCGTCGCATCCGCTGAACACCGATAATCCTGTCTGCCCAATATTCGTTCATCTTTGCAACAAGCCTGTAAATCTCCAGGATCTGCCTGTTCGCCGCGATGGACCGGACGCTTTCAGTTATGGTCCGCATCACCTCCGGCATTGCTGCTTTGATACTTTCGACTTTCATTCCCGCATCGGAAGCATTCACTTTAAGAAAGGGAGCTCGCCAGAAGTCCTCCCAGGTAATCCGGTTGTTGGCCGAGCTCAGCAGTTCATACGCGATCCTCGGAATAGAAGAATTCGTTTTGAAAAACTGACGGAAGAAAGTATCCTCGAAATGGGCAGGATCGCTGCCCATGGGATTCCACGCGCACTCGGCGCCCCATGCGTAGCCGGGATAGTTAAGTTCCCTCAATTCCGCGCCGCCGTTGTCGTTCCACGATGACACGATCACCCCGAGCGCTCCAGCGCGGTAACCCTCCCGCGTGAAATACTGTATGTTTGCGTAGCTTTTGTAGAAATCCGGAAAGGGACCGGTGAAATTGGAAATTGCCGGACTTACTATGAAACTGAAGCCGGAGTCCCGAAAGACCTTTGCGCTGGGATATTCAAAATCATCACCATAGTGCCAGTCGACTATTGTAATATCTTTCGGCAATTTGGATAGGATCCCGGGATTTGCGAGCAGTGCATCCCCGTACATCATGACGTTCTTACCCATGGACTTCAGAACATGGGAAATCGTTATGTAATATCGTACACATGCCTCCGCCATCCCGAGCGAGTCGACAAGCTTTCTGCTCGCACCCAATCCGACGTCGAAGCTCTCATCGGCACCCATATTGAACCAGGGACTCGAAAAAGCGGGGGCTATTTCGGTAAGGAGGCTATCCATGAAACCGATTGCA
This sequence comes from Candidatus Kryptoniota bacterium, assembly GCA_046706745.1. Classification (GTDB taxonomy): domain Bacteria; phylum Bacteroidota; class Ignavibacteria; order Kryptoniales; family JAKASW01; genus JAKASW01. The sequence continues at coordinate 150,472 of JBJKPC010000002.1, read as the reverse complement.
GACTTGCTTGATATGTCGAGGCAGGTAGCACCCGGGAACTCAGCGTATTTGGAGAACTCCGGTTTCTGCAGTACGTCCTCCAGATGTCCCAGGGTTTCAAAGGCGGGGATGATTTGTACATGGTACGTCTTACCGTAAGCGTCGAGTCGGGCTACCTCCTCCGCAGTAAGCGGGTCCCTTCCCTCGCTGAACTTCGGATAAGAGTTGAACGCAAATTCATTTTCGATGTACGGCATGTACGCGTTCATTTTGTGCATTGCAAGGAAACGGATGATCGCACGAAAGTTCGACATTGTGGAAATTTGGCCGCGGCTTATGTCGTCGCTTATGCCGCGTAACTTCATCGCGGGGTAATCTGCTATCGCCACTCGCGGGAGGCTGTACCCCCCTCTGTCCCGGCCGATAAGCTGTAGGAGAGTGGTTACAGCGTAGAATACCCCGGTCTTCGTTTTTGCCAGAATGTCCGCCGTCCCGTTCTCGATCAGCAGGATGTATCCATCCTCCGATGCAAGAGCGCTGTCCCCCGTCGTGACAGGAATCCTGGGGTCCATGAAACCATCGTTGCCAATCAGGCGGGCATTAATTGTAACCTCGTCGGAGGAGGCCGTATTTTCGGAGAGCAAGTCGCGCCCGAAGAACTTTCGCAGCTCATTTTGGGCAGCTTTGTCCGCAGTCCGTCCCGGGAAATGGAGAAACACTTTCGTAAACCGGATGTATCCTTTCCCCCGTTGAGCAAATTTCGGTGTCGGGATGACGTCCATATCAGCCATCAGATTCAGACTCGGAATGAGCAGCAGCGCGAACACCGCGGGAAACCAACACACTCTCACAGCAGATTCCCCCCTTAGGTTTCAAGTGACCGTCTTTACCAAACGCCGTCCACATGGGCGCAGGCGCCCCGCTGAATCGGTTGCGGCGAGCCGTGAGACATCGCTAATCCTGGTCCAGGACTTCCCTCGCGATAACCAGGCGCTGTATTTCCGATGTCCCTTCGTATATCTCCGTGATCTTCGCGTCCCGCAGGTATCTTTCAACCGGGAAATCTTTAAGATAGCCGTAGCCTCCGTGAATCTGAATGGCCTCAAGAGCACAATCCACGGCAATCTTCGATGCGAACAGTTTAGCCATGGCAGCTTCTTTCGTAAACTTTTCACCCCGATCTTTTTTCAGCGCCGCGTTTAGGGTCAGCAAATGAGCCGCCTCGATGTTGGTATGCATTTCAGCCAGTTTGAACTGTATGGCCTGAAACTCGTAGAGGAGTCTATCAAAAGCCTTTCTCTCTTTGACGTACTTGAGCGAAGCGTTCAGCGCTGCCTTCGCTATGCCGATCGCCTGTGACGCTATCCCTATCCTTCCGCCGTCAAGAGTCATCATGGCGAACTTGAATCCGAAACCTTCTTCTTTTATCAGGTTCTCTTTGGGGACTCTGCAGTTTTCAAACGTTATCTGAGCAGTGTCTGAACTCCGTATACCGAGCTTGTGCTCCTTCTTGGAGATGGTAACGCCGGGAAAAGCCTTTTCGACAATGAAAGCACTGACTCCGTGTGCACCTTTGGTTTTGTCGGTGGATGCCATAACGAGCAAAATATCCGCGCTCGCACCGTTAGTAACGAAATTCTTGGTCCCGTTCAGGAAGAAGAAATCCCCTTTGCGATCCGCCGTCGTGCGCTGGTGTACTGCGTCGCTTCCAGCCTCAGGCTCGGAAAGGCAAAAAGCACCGAGCTGGACGCCCGATGCCAGAGGCTTCAGGTACTTCCTTTTCTGCTCGTCCGTTCCGAACTTCTCCAGCCCCCAGCATACTAGCGAGTTGTTTACGCTCATAATGACACCCGCAGATGCATCTGCCCTGCTTATCTCTTCCAGCGCGAGGACATAGCTGACGGTATCCAGCCCCGCTCCACCGTGTTCCTGGGGAACCATCATCCCCATGAAGCCCAGCTCCGCCATTTTTCTCACTTGTTCGGATGGAAACTGTTCTTTCTCATCTCTTTCCGCTGCCCCGCTCGCGAGTTCTTTGTCGGCAAAGTCACGCGCGGCTTCCATGATCATCGACTGTTCTTCCGTGAGTTCAAATTCAACCATTTCACTCTCCTGTTTTGAGATTGCGAAGGTCGAAAAGCGTTCTACGAATTCTTTGGTTCGTACGTGTAGAATCCCTTTCCGCTTTTTCTGCCCAGATATCCGGCCGCCACCATCTTTTTGAGAAGTGGACAAGGCCTGTATTTTGTATCCCCCGTTCCGTGGAAGAGGACATTCATTATGTCGAGGCATACGTCGAGGCCGATAAGGTCGGCCAGCGCAAGCGGGCCCATCGGGTGATTCATCCCGAGCTTCATTACCGTGTCGATCGACTCTGCCGTTGCCACATTTTCCATCAGGCAAAACACGGCTTCGTTGATCATCGGCATCAGGATTCGGTTGGAAACGAATCCCGGAAAATCCTGGACCTCTACCGGAACCTTGTCGAGTTTGTAAGCCAGGTTACGCACCGCTTCGTAAGTCTCGTTGGAAGTGGCCAGGCCCCTGACTATTTCTATCAACTTCATGACCGGAACCGGATTGAAGAAATGCATTCCGATGACCTTGTCCGGCTTCGGGGTTGCCGCCGCAAGGTCTGTAATGGAAATGGAGGAAGTATTGCTGGCAAGGATCGCCTCGGGCTTGCAAATGTCGCTTAGAGTGTGAAAGACGTCCTTCTTGATCTTGATGTTCTCAGTGGCTGCTTCGATTACGAAATCGGCATCCCGTACTCCGCCTTCGAGGGAGGTCGATTGAGATATCCTCGCGAGCGCTTCGTTCTTCTGGTCTTCCGAAAGAAAACCTTTGCCGACTTGTCTGTCCATGTTATGTCTGATATACCCCATTCCCCTCTCTACTGCATCACGTCTTACGTCGATTAAATTTACGCTGAATTTGGACAGCGCCAGAACATGAGCAATTCCGTTTCCCATAGTCCCCGCGCCGATGACGGCAACGTTGCTAACATCCATTTTTCTACCTTTCGATTATTACTCCCGCCGCCTCTCCTCCGCCGATGCAGAGCGCGGCAATCCCGCGGTGAGCGTTGCGCCGCTGCATGGCGTAAATAAGCGTCGTTAGAATACGAGCGCCGCTTGCGCCGATTGGATGACCCAGAGCGACCGCACCTCCGTGTACGTCGACCTTCTCCGGATCAAGGTCCAGAATTTGTCCGACCGCCAGCGAGACGACGGAGAAAGCTTCGTTGATCTCGTAGAGGTCGATATCATCTTTATTCAATTTCGTTTTCTCAAACAGCCGCCGGATCACCGTGGCCGGCGCGGTGGTGAACCACTCGGGAGCCTGAGCCGCAGAGGCCTGTGCCACCAGTCTTGCAAGGGGCTTCACACCGAGTTCCTTCGCCTTCTCTTCCGACATCAGTACCAGCGCCGCAGCCCCGTCATTGAGCTTGCTCGAGTTTGCCGCCGTAACGGTCCCTTCCTTCTCGAATGCCGGCTTCAACTGTGGCATCTTTTCGAACCTGACTTTCCCGGGTTCTTCGTCCTCCGAGACCACAGTGGTAGTCCCGCCCTTGCCGGATATCTCGACCGGCACAATTTCATCCTTAAAGTACCCCTTCTCCATGGCTTCAAGAGCCCGACGATAACTCACCGCGGCAAATTCATCCTGCGATTCGCGCGGTATATGACATTCGCGCGAACAAAGTTCGGCGGCATTTCCCATGTGATAGTTGTTGTACACATCCCATAACCCGTCCTTCACCATCGAGTCGACAATCTTCCCATCCCCCATCCTGTACCCCGTGCGCGCTTTCTCGAGAAGGTACGGTGCGTTCGACATGCTCTCCATGCCGCCCGCCACAACTATATCGGCTTCGCCCCCCATGATGGTGAGAGCGCCGAGCATTACGGACTTCAGTCCGGAACCGCAGACTTTGTTGATTGTGGTGCAAGGTACGCTGTTTGGCAAACCCGCAAAGATTGCCGCCTGTCTGGCCGGGGCTTGCCCGACCCCCGCAGTAAGGACACACCCCATGAATACTTCCTCGACCTGACCGGGAGAAATGCCGGCCCGTTTGACGGCCTCCCGGATCGCGAGCGATCCCAGCTTCGGTGCGGTGAGACTGCTTAATGCCCCCTGGAATGAGCCGATCGGAGTTCGACAGGCGCCCGTAATAACGACCTGTCCCATGAGGTCCTCCTTGTTTAGCTGTTCATTGCTTTCAGAAATTCCTTGTTGTTCTTGGTTCCGCGCATCTTGTCGAGCAAAAAGTCCATCGCATCCACCGGCGAATAATCGCTCAGTATCTTTCTCAACACCCAGATCCTGTTCAGTTCATCCGGCGACAGAAGGAGCTCCTCGTGTCGCGTTCCGCTCCGGTTGACATCTATAGCGGGGAATATTCTCTTGTCTGCCAGTTCGCGGGTAAGCACCACTTCCATGTTGCCGGTTCCCTTGAATTCTTCGAAGATGACTTCGTCCATTCGGCTTCCGGTTTCGATGAGGGCGGTTGCAATGATGGTAAGGCTTCCTCCTTCTTCGATGTTACGTGCCGCACCGAAAAACCGCTTCGGTTTAATGAGCGCGTTGGAGTCGATACCGCCGGAAAGGATCTTTCCGCTGTGCGGCACGGTGGCATTGTAGGCTCTCGCAAGTCTCGTGATGCTGTCGAGCAGGATCACGACGTCGTTCTTTGCTTCCACTAGACGTTTTGCTTTTTCCAGGACCATCTCGGCAACCTGAGTGTGCCGCTGCGGTTCTTCATCGAAAGTGGAGCTTACTACTTCGGCGTTCACCGAGCGTTCCATGTCAGTGACTTCTTCGGGGCGTTCGTCTATGAGAAGAACGATCAGTCGTACATCCGGATGATTCCGGGTTATGCTGTTCGCAATCTTTTGCAGGAGAATGGTTTTTCCGGCTTTCGGTGGCGACACTATCATACCGCGCTGTCCCATGCCGATCGGGGCGAGCAGATCGATTATCCTCATCGAATATTCACCGGGGACCGATTCGAGATGAAGCTTCTGATTCGGATAAAGGGGCGTTAGATTATCGAACATTACCCGTTCACGCGTGAATTCTGGCTCACGGAAATTCACACGTTCCACACGAAGTAGCGCGAAGAATTTTTCGCCTTCTTTAGGCGGGCGGATTTGACCGCTCACGGTATCGCCCGTCATCAGGCCGAACTTTTTGATTTGAGAAGGAGAAACATAGATGTCATCGGGCGAGGAGAGGTAGTTGTACTTCGGCGACCGGAGAAATCCATAGCCGTCGCTGTGGACGTCCAGGACACCCGCGCTGACGGAGATGCCGGGAGTTTCGGGCGGTGCCTGCGTAGCAGTCTCGACGGGAGGTGCCTCCTTCACCATGTTGCTCTGCTTCTCCATTATCTTGAATATGACTTCTTCTTTCCTAAGTCCGCTATAGCCGGGAATCTCCAGTTCTCTGGCCAGCTTGTGCAATTCTGCCACTTTCATTCCCTGCAGCTCCGCAAGATCTACAGTCATCGAAAACTACCTCCTACGAGATTTTGTCGCTTTTGAAATGTTAAACAAACTCCTGACTCCGGTGCACGTACACCGTGAGGAAAAATCCAAGTGTGTGATCTAATTACCCTTCATCAGGTTTGATCCGGGGATCCTATAGATTGGGGTTCAAAAAGAACGGGTTAAAGTTATCACAGGCTTTCAAGATTCATTACCGATTTATCCAACACCGGCAATACCTCGCCAGCCAAATAATGCGATCCCGTAATCAACAGAAAACTATCATTGTCGGTATGGCTTACTGCAGCTCTTAACGCGTCGGTGGAATTATCGAAAACTTGCGTACCTAATTTAATACCGTTGCTCAACTTCTTCAAATCATCAACACCCAGGGAACGGCCTATCTGCAACTGCGTCAAGATAATATGCGAGAACCTTTCCCGCAAGCTATTCAGCATCGCATTCGCATCTTTATCTTTCATCGCCGCGAACAGAACTACCCCCTTCCTCCTATCGAGAAGCGGGGCGAGACTCTCCACCAACGCATTTATCCCGCCAGGGTTGTGGGCAACGTCCAGGATGATGAAAGGTTCCTTGGAGACCATATCCAGCCTCCCGCGAATCCCCGTCCGTTCCCTTATGTGTGCAAAACCATCGTAAATTGCCTGCCGCGGTATAGTTACGCCTTCTTTCTCAAGCACCTGGAGAGCAGAAAGGGCTGTCAACGCGTTGCTCACCTGATGTTTGCCGCCAAGGTCGACCTTCAGACTATCGTACTCGGTTTGGAAGATTTGCGCCCGGATCGTCGAATTATCGATCCCGGTTGTATTTGCGCTCGCTGCCGCTATCTCGGCGACGAAGAGGACTTTCGCCCCACGCACCGATCCAACCTCTGAAAACACTCTCTTAACCGACGGTTGATCGATGTTCACAACCGCCGGACGCCCAGCCTTGATTATTCCAGCTTTCTCGTAGGCAATCTTCTCCAGCGAATTGCCGAGGATCTCAGTATGGTCGAACCCGATCCCGGTGATGACCGAAACCATGGGATCGACGATGTTCGTAGCGTCCAGCCGACCGCCGAGGCCCGTTTCAATCACTGCGTAGTCGACCTTTTCCTCCGCGAAGTACTTGAACATCACTGCGGTAACTGCCTCGAAGAAAGTGGCACGCAGCCTCGTGATCTCACCACGAAAGAAATCTGTGAGGTGATCAATACGTTCTATCGGAACACGAACGCCATCGATCCTTATCCTCTCGGTGAAGCTGACAATATGCGGCGAAGTGTAAAGCCCAACCTTATATCCACATGCGGACAATACACTTGCGATCATGGCACACGTACTTCCCTTACCATTTGTCCCGGCCACATGGATAACCTTCAGACGCTTGTGTGGGTTTCCAGCATACTCCATCAGCGCCGAAATGTTGTCGAGATCCATCTTGATGCCGAACTTCTCAAGACCATACAGAAACTCGACGCTCGGCGAAATCAATTGACCGCTATCACGTTCGTTGTTCATTATCGGTACCGGTTAATCGGCACTGTGCTTTACCATTAAGTGGTATTGAAGTGAATTGTCCTGAATCGCTCACCTTCAGAATAATTTCCCGAATCAGCCGCGAGTCAGATGGGGAACTTCGCCGGTACCCGCGTCGAGGCTGCCGATAAGATCGGACGTTTTTCCGATTCTTTGTTCCGCCATATAGTTTCTAACGCCTTCAAGAATCGCTACCGGCGAATCCGGTTTGACAAAAAGAGCCGTACCGATCTCGACTGCCGCGGCACCGGCAATCATATATTCAACAACATCCTGCCAAACAAAAATTCCCCCGCTGGCTACAACCGGTATGCTCACCGCTTTAGAAACCTGGAAGACTTTTGCCATCGTCAGCGGTTTTATCGCAGGACCCGACACGCCGCCTGTAACGGTATGGATCTTCGGCATCCTTTTGTAAATGTCGACTGCCATGCCCACGTAAGTGTTTGCCACCGTAACGGCATCCGCACCTTCCGCCTCCGCAGCGTTCGCATAATCTGATATGCGCGTAACGTTGGGAGTAAGCTTGACGATAAGTGTGCGGGGATAAACTTGCCTTACGAGCCTGACGATACTTGACAGCGTTTTGATGTCAGTGCCGAATTCTATGCCGCCTTCCTTCACGTTCGGGCATGAAAGATTCAGTTCCAGTCCCCGGACAGATTCAATTTCTTTGAGCTTCTCCGCCAAAGTGACGTAGTCTTCAACGCGCTTGGCGGCAATGTTTGCTATGATCAAGGCTCCAAGCTCTTTCAAGATCGGAATTTTGTCCGAAATGAATCGCTCTATACCGATGTTGGCGAGGCCAATTGAATTCAGCATCCCTGAAGCAACCTCGGCCACTCGAGGGGGAGCGTTGCCGATCTTCGGTTTCAGCGTTAGAGATTTGGAAACGACGGCGCCGAGAATCGATATGTCGAAATAGCCGGACAGCTCATCGCCGTAGCCGCATGTTCCGGAAGCCGTCATCAGCGGGTTTTTCAGCTCGAGGTCACCGATCCGAACCGTCAGATCCGGGTTCATCGGGCCGCCTCGAATTCTATCTCAGTCGATCTGAAGACGGGCCCATCTTTACAAGCTAGAAAATATTCGTTCCCCTCCGCCTTCTTCACCGGGCATCCCTGGCAGAACCCTATCCCACATGCCATCGGCGTCTCCACGGATAGATAAGTCGGGAACCGGTGTCCGAATTCCTTCTGCATCCCCGCGAGCATCGGGGTGGGACCGCACCCAAACAACGCATCCGGAGGTTCTGTACCGCCAAGCTCATTCTTTACGACCTCGACCGCATTACCGTGAAATCCGATCGAACCGTCATCAGTCGCGAAGCGCATCAATCTGACTTCTTCGAATTTCACAAGGAGATTTGCGGTTCTCGCGCCGTAGAAGAATCTCATCTCGCAACCCGCTTTTTCCGCGGCACGGTTCAAGATCGGAATAACAGCGGCACCCGATCCACCGACAACGGTCCATATTTTCTCACGCTCGTGCAACACGGGAAAGCCCGTCCCCAACGGACCGTTGAATATCAATGGCTCTCCCGGAAGGAGCTGCGAAATTTTCCTGGTGGCACGTCCTACTGCTACATAGAGGAGTGAAATTGTGTCCGCTGACGCGTCGCAAACCGAGAACGCCCTCGGAAGCAGCGGATCCGATGTTTCCGGAAATGACACCATCAGAAATTGTCCCGCGGACACGAGCCGAGCGATCCCGGGACAATGAAATCTTGTAACATAGGTTCGTTCGGCAAATTGTTTTGTATCAATCGTCGTTGCGGTTTCCAGTATAGAGTTACCCGGCAATAATCACTTCCCGTGTTTTTGTTGTTCGTTCTTGTTGGAACCCGACTGGTGCACAGAGTCCTTCACGGCAGGAGGAATTCCGCGAGCGGTATCCTGGTGTTGAGCAGGCGCGACGGGTGGAGGCGCCTTGCGCTCATCTTTCAGTCGAATAGAACTGTCCGCGGGTTCACCGCGGGCCGGGATGTTTTGCAGGCCGTGATCTTGGGGGGGCGCTTGCCGGGTTTGGACCGGATTCCCGCTGCCGGAATTGCGCCGGGGCACCTGCACCCTTGAATTGGAAGGGCCCGGAGCTCCCTTTTCCTGCGGCGTAGAGTCCGCCTTTTCTTTCCTCGCGTTGGCGGCTGATTCAGCGCGCCTCTTCCGCACCATGGCACTGTCGCGTTCAGCCAGCTCATAACCGTTCACGGCCACCTTGACCTTTTGTCCGTAGGTGCTGGCAGGAAATTCGGTAGAAAGCATCTTGTAGTACTTGAACGCGGAATCAGGTTCCTGGAGTTTGTTCTCGTAAATCCAGCCGACAGTATAGAGTGCCTGTGGAGTCAACTTCGACTTCTTGTTCCGTACAATCAGGCCCAGGGTATCGACGGCATCCGAATACTTCCCCTGGTCTGAAAGTGTAATTGCCTTGGAATACCTGACTTGCGACGAATCCACATACACTGGCGCCTTTTCGCCAAGGACCGAAAACGCCGATTCGGCGAATGGAGACTCCTTGTACCGCGTCACGAGTTCTTCAAGATATGTTTTTCCCTTGGCAGTGTCTCCAGTCGAGTAGTAATACTCCCCCAGCGTGTATAGCGCAGAGGGATACACCCGCGATTCCCTGAATTTAGTGAGTATGATTCCATAGGATCTAAGCGCGGAGTCCGGCATTTGCAGTTTGAACATGAATAATCCTGCCAGCTCATCTCGGGCTTCCGCTGCCTGCTCATACAAAGAATCAATTCTGGCCTTTGAATAAGCAGCGGTGGTGTCATGATGAGCCACGGCTCTGATGGCATTGTCGTAGAGACTATCTTCGAGCACGGCCTTATAACCGGAAATCAGGTAGGTCTGAAGAGTCTTCGCCATTTCCTGAGCTGTGTCGGAGACCCCGAAGACCTTCGGGTGACTCCCAACCCGCTGATAGTATTTCAGCGCGTTCTGGAAATCCCCTACCAGGTGGAGATATATGTTGCCGAGCCGGTATGCGCTCCGTGTGGCGGCAGGGCTGGTCGTATTTGCCGTGTCGATCTTTTCGTAAGCAGTCACTGCAGTGGACACCTCTCCGGAATCGTACATCACCGTGGCCCGCTGATAATCGATAAGCGGAAAATAATCGAAATATTTGTCGTCGTCCCTCAAGGACTTCAGCCCGTCAATCGCAAGATAATACCGGTGGAGAAACCTGTAAACCCGTGCAAGATAGTAGACGGAATAAAACCTAAGGTTAACATCCTTGGCCTCGTTGCGGGCCCTCATGAACTCCTTTTCAGCCATACTGTAGTCGTGCAGCGTCGTGTAAAGATTGCCGGCGCGACAGGAGTAGATCGCCGCCTGGTCGTTTTTCGAGAAGACCGAAGCCGTGTCAAGATAAGAAGCCGCCTTCATCGTATCGGCCTGCCTAAGGTAGTAGTCGGCTATTATTGCCGCAGACTGGGCGACGATCGACTGATTCTTCTCATTCATCGCAAGCTCGATCGCATGATGAAGCCGTTCCATTCCTGTTTCGTTTTCTGTCCCGTTAAGTTGAAGCCCACCGTAATACATTTCCGCTTCCGCCAGCCTCTTGGTGTGCGGAAACTTGGACTCTATTTCGAGGAACTTCCTGTCCCCCCGCAGGTAATCGTCCTGATAGTAATACGCTATCCCGATCATGAATAGGCAATCCTCGGTAAATTCGGAATGCGGATGATACTGCAGAACATTGGATCCTTTAACGATAACATCGTTGAAATCGTCTTTTGCCTTCTTGCTTATCGCATAAGGAGGAGGGTTGTCGCCCGCGACAACACTCAGCTCATAGGCAAATTTTGACTGGGTGATATCCTTCATCGCTTCGTCGTACAGCTGGCTCGCGTTATAGAACGTGTTGAAGTATGCCGAGAAGTTGTCGTACCCTTGCTCGACATATTTCCATGCAAAGCAACCGCCCAAAGCTGTCGACATCATTAACGCAGCTACCAGGAATGTAGAAGTGTTTAGTCTCACGGGATTCGTGACTAAAATTAGGTGAGCATGTGGATCAAAGTCAAGGCGCTTTGATAGCCCGGCGCGGCACATGCACCCCTCCGTTTATCTGCAGGTTACCCCGACAGATTTCCATTCCACCGGTTGCGTATATGAACCCCTTAAATTATCTTCACTTGCGCATCGTGAAAGGAGTCCATGTACTCAATATTTGAAGGACTGAACGAGACTGAAATCGCCGGGTTGTTGAAAAGGGCCCGCGAAGAGAAAGTCACCGAGGGTGCACTCCTGACGGCCGAGGGCGACGATACAGAAGGGCTCTGTGTTCTCGCAAAGGGAGAAGTCGAGGTCCGTAAGAGGATTGACGAGACAACCGAGATCGTGGAGACGATTCGGGAGGGTGAGTTCTTTGGAGAGTTTGCTCCTTTAGACGGAAGGAAGAATTCGGTGTCGGTCGTAGCGGCGAGGGACTGCACTCTGATTCTGTTTGATCGAAACGAGCTCGCCCACATCATAGAACAATATCCGCAGATATCTTGGAACATAGCCAAGACCCTCTCTCGCAGACTGAAAGATTCCGATGATGCGCTGAAGAACCAGATCGGGACTTACCGCATGGCCAGCCGGAAAGAGATTGCCAGACTTAATTCAGTCGTCCAGGCCACACAAACGGTAAACAGTTCGCTGGATCTCGACCGGGTTCTAGAGCTCATTTTACAGGAGGCAATGAGAATCACGGATGCGGAGCGCGGGACCATCTACCTTATAGACGAATCTTTGGGCGAGATCTGGGGACGCGTGATTGCGGGCGACGACGTGAGTGAGATTCGCCAGCCTGTCGGGAAGGGGATTTCAGGCTACGTTGCGCAAACCGGTGAAACCGTCAACGTTTCAAAGGCGTACGAGGATAAACGTTTCAATCCGGAATTCGACCGAATATCGGGTTATAAAACAAAGAGCATTCTCTGCATGCCGATGAAGAACAGGGAGAATAAGATCATCGGAGTCTTCCAGCTTCTAAACAAGGGACACGGGGCGACCGATTTCGATCGGGAAGATGAGAGCTTTCTCAAGGCCTTCTCGGTAAATGCTGCCATCGCGGTCGAGAATTCCAACCTCGCGCAGCGAATGGTTCAGACCGAACGGCTGTCCGTCGTGGGTAAAATGGCGGAGATGATAATCCACGACATAAAGAGTCCTATGTCGATTATCCGGCTCTACGCTCAAGTTTTGAAGAAGAAGGAAGACGACGAAGAATCCGCCGAGCTTCTTGATGAGATAATCAGGCAAATCGATCGTCTGGTCGACATGTCCCAGGAATTGCTCCATTTCTCAAGCGGTGTGACTCAGCTGAATATACTGCGCGTAAGCTTTGTTGAGCTTCTGTCGGGCGCCCTGCACTTTCTGGAAAGAGATTTCGAGAAGAAAAACATCGAGATACACACTGACATCAGGTACGACGGCGAGATCGAGACCGATCCGGATAAAATGACGCGGGTGCTCCTGAATATCGGCGGAAATGCGGGCGACGCAATGCCCGACGGCGGCGTGTTCACCGTTCGCGCATATGCCGGGCCGGAGATTCTGACTTTAGAGCTGGCGGATACCGGAATCGGAATGCCTGAAGAGCTGAAGAAGAAAATATTCGAACCGTTCGTCACATACGGAAAAAAAGGAGGTACCGGACTCGGAATGGCGATAGTAAAGAAGATACTTGGAGAGCTCCACGGTACTATCGATATACAGAGTGAGCTCGGAAAAGGGACCAACATCATACTGAAGCTGCCTTTAAGAAAAGCAAGCGAGAAAAATGATCTCTAAGACCGGAGACGGCAAATCCTTGGAAGTAGTCGAGGGAGATATAACTGACTACGATGGCGAGGCTGTAGTCAATGCGGCGAACAATCATTTCTGGATGGGTGGCGGGGTCGCCGGAGCTATCAAGAGGAAAGGTGGACAGGCCATCGAAGCTGAGGCGATGAGGCAGGGACCGCGACCGGTCGGCGAAGCAGTCATCACCTCAGGCGGCACGCTCAAAGCCAGGTACGTCATTCACGCCGCCGTGATGGGACAGGACCTCCGTACCAACTCATCGGCGATACTCAATGCTACGCATTCAAGTCTCAGGCTGGCGGAATCCAAGGGATTAGGCTCCCTGGCCTTCCCTGCGCTCGGCACTGGCGTCGGGGGATTTCCCATGCGAAAAGCTGCGGAGATCATGGTAACAGCCGCTTGGGAATTTCTCCACGGTTCGAAATCCCTTTGCCGTATCACGTTCGTACTTTTCGGACGTGAAGCCTACAGCGCATTCGCGGAAGAACTCACGGAGCGTTTGAAATGATCCGATGCTCAGATTACGTTGCACACTACGATCTTGACGCCGAGCAGTTCGACTACTTTGTTAACGAGGATCCGACTGACGCGGCTTACGAACACCTTTTCCGCAAATATATAGTCGGGAAAGCGGGCAAACACTCCGCAGTCGTCGACATCGGAAGCGGAAGCGGCTGGACCGCAGCCATCCCGCACGAAAATATAGTGTTCGTCGATCTCTCGATGAAGAATCTTTCAGCCCTCAAGTCGCGGCCTTCCGAACCGGTTCTGGCTGATGCCCACAGGCTTCCCTTTCGGGACGGATCCGTGGAGTTCCTTGTCGCCTCTGAAATAGTGGAACATCTTAACGACCCCGCAACGGCAGCATCGGAAATCTGGCGAGTTCTGAAGCCCGGCGGTAAAGCTATCGTGTCTACTCCGTACAAAGAAAAAATACGCTACGCCTTATGCGTGCACTGTAATCGGATTACGCCGTGGAACGCCCACCTCCACAGCTTCGACATACAGAAGCTCACGTCTCTCTTCCCCGATGAAGCAGTGAAACGGCCGTACGTATTCGGAAGCAAAATTCTTACACTCACGAGAATGGTCAGGATCTTCAGGAAGCTGCCGCTCTGGCTCTGGAGGGCGATCGACTATCCGCTGGTGAAACTGATAGATAAAGCACATCACGTGGTTCTGGTCGTCGAGAAGACGCCGCCGGGGTAGCCACTCGCCGGCCGCATTTATTTCCTCCCTTTCCGACCCGGGGTCGGTATTCCTCCGACATTCGCCGGCAAAAGAGGCTGCGACGATTATTCGAGCAAGAGCTTGCTGTAGAGCGTGGTCATTTCCTGCGCGTCGGCCCTCGCCTTCGGATAGTAGACAGATTTATACTTCTCCGCCATGGGTCTCAACGTTTCATACGGGTCACCCGTAAGAAAGACCGTCGGACATGAAGCGTTCGGGCCCCCCTTCCTCATGAGTTGGAGCAGCGCAATTCCAGGCAGGTGGCCCGGAGACATCTCGTCCTTGAACTCATTATCCAGAATGATCAGATCGTATTTGTCGTGCTGAAGATGATGCTTGGCCTGCACACTGTTGACAGCTTCGTCGATCTTCAGCTCCGCTCCCAGCGACTTAGCCACCTCATCAAACACAAGTTTCTGAATGGTTCTCTGGGAGTCATCGTCATCGGCTATGAGGATTGAGTACTTCGCCATCTTATTCCAAAGTGTTGGTAATCATCCCGCCCGCAACAACGTCGTCTCCTTCGTACACAACCACACTCTGTCCGGGAGTTATCGCTCTGCGGGGGGACTTGAACTGTACTTCCAATCTGTCGGCCTGCGGCTGTCTTACGAAACAGTCGGCTCCTCCGTCCTTGTACCTGATCTTGGCGCGGAAAAAATTATCCGGCGGAATTGCCGGGTACTTGACCATGTTGGCACGCTCTGCCACAAGGGCCGTGGAGTATAACCGGTCGCCGTCATCCACTTCCACAAGGTTGCGGGCCGCATCAATACTCTTCACGTAAAGCGGCGTTTCGTGACTAAGGCCCAGCCCCTTCCTCTGACCGACGGTATAGAAAGCATAGCCCTTGTGCTTTCCGAGTACCCTTCCTCTATACAGGATGTCGCCGCCATCTATTCTTTCTCCCAACCCCGGAACGTACTCGCGCAAGAATCGGCCATAGTTATTATCCGCGACGAAGCATATCTCGTAGCTCTCAGGCTTGGTCGAGCTTGCCAGGCCGTGCTTCAAAGCGAGTTCCCGGACCTGCGGCTTTGTCATTTCACCAAGCGGAAATATTGTTCTGCCAAGGCTCCCCTGAGTAAGTCCGTACAAAGCATAGGATTGATCCTTCGACGCATCCGCGCCCCTCGAAAGGACATAACGGCCGAGCCCTGCATCGAACCGGACCCGCGCGTAGTGGCCGGTGCATACGAAGTCTACTCGCAGACTGTCTGCCTTTTCGAGAAGATATTCCCACTTTATCTTTCTATTGCAGATGACACACGGGTTTGGCGTACGTCCCGCCAAATACTCTGCGGCAAACTCATCGATCACCTCCCGCTTGAATCTCTCGGTGAAATCGAAAACATAATGGGGGAAGCCGTATTTGTCTGCAACGCTTCGTGCCATATTTATGCCATCAATAGAACAGCAGCTCGAGTCTCGATTGTCGTTTCCACCGACATCCTCGTAGTCGTACGTCTTCATCGTAACTCCGATCACATCGTACCCCGCCAATACCATAAGAACGGCCGCGACGGAAGAATCGACTCCCCCGCTCATAGCAACAAGAACTCTCTTTCCGACTGGATGCTTATTCATGACAATATCAATTTACTAAAGAAGGGAGGGGTAAAAAAGCGACGGCGTCCCCTGGCTATCAAGGAGGTGCACCGGGAAGTTCAACAGGACCCGCGCGCCAATTGTCGGGACAAATTCATACTGCCATATCGGAAGAGCATCCCCGAACACTGTTACTGTTGCAGATCCTGAAAGGCTCCGGTCCAGCCACTCAGAGAACAACTCGACCGAGGAAGCGGTGCCGGAGTGCATGTCGCGGCCCGCAGTTATCGTGCAAGCCGGACTAGTACCCCTTCCAGGTCGGCTTCCGTCTTTCAAGAAATGCCGTTGTGCCCTCTTTCTTGTCTTCGGTACCGCATGCAAGAGCAAACAGCTGCGCCTCCACTTTCATCCCTTCATCCTGAGGGAGCTGGACCGCAGCATCTATGGACTGGAGTGCGAGCCTCACCGCGAACGGTGCGCGCTGCGCGATCGACTCGGCCAACGCAAGTGCGGCTGGGATGAGTTCAGAAGTCTCGACAACTTTGTTGACCAGCCGCAATTCCAGCGCCCGCTCAGCGTCTATGGGATCCCCCGTCACCATCATTTCTGTTGCGATCCCCCGGCCTGCCAGCCTGGTAAGCCGCTGCGTCCCACCGTATCCGGGAATGATACCTAAGTTTACCTCAGGCTGGCCGAACCTGGCGTTGCGCGACGCGATGCGAATGTGGCATGCCCAGGCCAGTTCACTGCCTCCCCCCAGGGCATAGCCGTTGACAGCGGCGATAACCGGCTTCCTGAATTTCTCTATCCTGTTGAAGAGTGCTTGTCCAAGCTCGGAGAACTCTTTGGCGGCTATAATGTCCAATTCCTTTAGGCGGGTTATGTCGGCCCCCGCAACGAACGCCTTGTCACCGCTTCCAGTGATGACAACTGCCGCAACACCTTTTTCAGCCCCGGCCATATCCAGAGCCGCGCCCAACTCCTTCAGTAAATCCTCGTCAAGGGCGTTGAGTTTATCCGGACGGTTTATTGTGATTACGGCAGCGTGATTAATCTGTTGATAAAGGATCAGTTTGAATTCCATCGGATTACTCTCCTTTCGTCAAGCAACTTCGACCCTGCTCTGATCTCCGATCATGAATCTCTGCACTCTCGGCTTCCCATCTCCACGAACTATCTCAACATCGTTGCCCAGCAGACTTCCTTCTATCCTTATGCCCGCGTCTTCTATCCGGCAACTTTTGAGAACTATGCTGTATTCGACTTCGCTGTTCAACACATGTGTGCCGGGACCGATAGAAGTAAAGGGGCCGATATAACTGTTCTCTATCACCGCCCCTTCACCGATTATTGCAGGCCCTCTTACCTTGCTGGCCACAATTTTGCAGCCCTTCTGAAGCACCACTCTCCCTGCCACATCACTTCGTCCGTCCACCTCCGCAGTTTCATCGGCGCACGGAGATATGTTCTCAAGTATGAGTCTGTTTGCCTCCAGCAGGTCGAGCGGTTTTCCTGTGTCTTTCCACCACCCGGTAATCTCTGAGTATCCGATTCTATGACCGTGGTCGATAAGGTACTGGTGCGCATCCGAGATTTCAAGCTCTCCCCTCGCGCTGGGCTTAATGTTGTTTACAGCCTCAAAGATGTTGTTGTCGTAGATATAAATGCCGGCGACCGCGTAATTGCTCTTTGGAGTCTTGGGCTTCTCCTCGACTCTTACGATGCGACCATTCCTTATTTCGGGTACCCCAAAACGCTCCGGATCCTTGACTCTCGCCAGAGTCAGGTAGCAGTTTGCACCGCTCCTTTCAAA
This sequence comes from Candidatus Kryptoniota bacterium, assembly GCA_046706745.1. Classification (GTDB taxonomy): domain Bacteria; phylum Bacteroidota; class Ignavibacteria; order Kryptoniales; family JAKASW01; genus JAKASW01. Next base: position 133,068 of record JBJKPC010000002.1, on the reverse strand, counting down.
TTCGTCGAGGTATTTCGCTATTCCACCTATGACCATGTTGTCGCCGAGGTAGAATATGAAATTCTCGTTTCCCAGAAAGGGCTCGGCTATCTTGACGACATCCGCGAGTCCTCTTGGCGCATCCTGCGGTATGTAGGTAATCTTCACTCCCCATCTCGATCCGTCACCAACCGCATTCTGAACCTCATCGCTTTCAGCATTCGTGACGATTCCGATGTCCTCTATCCCTGCCGCTGCCGCCGCTTCGATTGCATAGTGGAGGATGGGCTTATTTGCAATCGGAATTAGATGCTTGTTCTGTGTGTGTGTAATCGGCCTTAAACGGGTGCCGCGTCCCCCGCTGGCTATGAGCGCTTTGAACTTCATCATCCCTCCAGCAACTTTCTGATTTCTGACAGTCTCCGCCTTTTCGCCGGGGTGCGCACACTCTCCATCAGCACATCCACACCAAGCAGCGACGCTGACCTGTAAAACTGCAACAAAACAGGTTTACTTTCAAGCGCTTTCAGGTGCTTCGCAATAACCTCCATATCTCCACGCGCCAACGGTCCGGTCAGAGGAGATACTCCCTTTTCAGCAGACAAATTCAAAGCGGTGGAGTTCAAGAGGCCTTCAAGCAGGAGCTTAGCGTCTTTTCGGTGAATAATTCCCGAGACCAATTTGTCAGCCGCCTGCATTCCGAGTACCGTGAAGTTAGAAACTATAACGCTGGCAACATGAAGCAACTCCCGCTGCCGTTCGCTCCTCAGGAATACAATTTTTGATGATAATGCCCTCGTAATCTTACGCGCCACATCACCCGCGTATTCATCGCCGAAGAAATCATAGTATATATTTCTGGCACTGTCGGGCGAAAAACGCCTCGCAAACGGCGAGGCCGGATGCAAAGCACCGATGGAAACACCCACATCTCGAAGGGGGCCAAGTACACCAACCGGAACGATCCCGCTCACATGTAGAGTGACGGTGTTCCTTAGCCTGAGGTTGTTGTTCTTCGCGAGATCCTCGGCAACAGGACCAATCATGTCGTCCGAAACCGTTATGAGGAAAAGCGAACTCCCTTTCTTCAATGAAGACACCGAATCGACAAGAGACGCGTCCCGGAAATGTCTTCTGAGGCCCCTCATTAGCGTCGAGCTCCCCCGATTGTTCATCACCACTGTATCGCAACGCCAACCTGCCCTGATCAGTGCCATCCCCACACTTGACCCGACCCGCCCTGGACCAACCAGACAAAACGACCGGGCCCGTATTTTCATGATACGATAGCAGACAAGTAGCCTACAACAGCGGACTTATCTCCCATCATATCGCCCGAATTGCAGTGGTGAAGCGACCTTGAGGTGGTCTTCCCCAGTTTCTTCGCAGCGTAGAGCAAAGAGGCTATTGGGCCTCCTCCGCACGCCTCACATCTGCCGGCTTGCAGGTCACTAAGCAGTTTGTCGGGGTCGAGTGCCGTTACATCCTCTGTACAAATCCTGTCCAGCGAGTTTGCCGTCACGTAATCGTGATAATGTGAAAGGTCGGAGCTTGCTACGATCAAAGTGCTGCCGGGGGTGATGATATCAGCCAGCGTCATTCCAAGGACCTCGCAATACCGGCGATCCTGATCCCCCATCACCACCGGTAAAATCTTGAAACTTCCGAGTGTAACCTGTAGGAAAGGTATCTGCACTTCAAGTGCGTGTTCGGTCTTGTGTCCGGCTCGGGACTCTATTACGGATTCTCCCGCGGTCTCGAGAAATGCCTCCCGCAGTTGGTTGTCTACTTCGACTTCACCAAGCGGCGTGGAATATGCTTTGCCTGAGAAAACCGAGATTCCATCGAAGTATTCCCTGTGACTCGGCGAAATTACAATTACCGTTCTGATCCGGTTGGGAGCCAGGAGGGAATAACCGTGAGCCGCGGTGAAGCCACTGTATTGATACCCGGCATGGGGGGCAATAATTCCGAGAGGTGTGCCGGCTGTAAGCTCGCTCGTACTTCCTTTCGCGCGATCAAGGAAGCCGCGGCACGTCTTTTCTAGATCACTCTTGTCCGCCGGATAGAACATGCCCGCAACCGCCGGTGGACGAACATAATCACGTTCTTTCTGCAACACCCTTCTCCTCTTCCGGGGCAGATTTCCCTTCGGCGAACACCTCGGCCGTGAAGACAAATATCCTGGAGTCGTGATCAAGGTAAGCTTCCTTGGAGAGACCAGCTTTCATACTCACATATTTCAAGAACTCTCCTCTGTCCCAACCGTTCTCTGTCGCAACTTGCGGAAGAAGAAGCCCTCTGTAGAATCCCTTTTCGATTACCACTCCATGTTTTCCTACTATCAGATCTTCGGGATCCTCGATCTTCACAAGTGGTGAGAGGACTGAGATTTCGATGTCCAAATCACCCACTTCCGGGCGACTGACGCTTTCGAACCTCGGGTCGGCTGTTGCTGCCTTTGCGGCCATCTGGGCGACTGTTACGTAAATCGGAAACCTCGCCTCTATAAGACCGATGCATCCTCTCAGCTCTCCGTGAGAGTGAAGCGTAACAAACGCACCCGCATTCTGGAGAAGCCTTGGCTCCGACGGCCGGACTGGCGTATATTTGCTGCCCTCAACAACTGCATCGACGGATTCTCTCGCTATCCTCAGAAGCCGCGCCTTCTCTTCGCCAGTGAATCCGAGATCTAATTCCATATGCCGGGTATTCTCCTTGAACATTTCGGACACTTCCCATCTACGAGCGAGTTCATTGCGATACGATACCCGTCCCGTTCTATGAGCAATGCACCGCAGCCCGGGCAGTAAGTATTTTCCAGATTCTCGACCATACCGGGAAGGTTGCCCGCATAAACAAACTGCAAGCCTTCTTCTTTTCCGATCGAGGCGGCTCTTCTGAGTCCTCTTGCCGCTGTGTTATCTTTGTCCAGCATCTTGTAGTCCTGGTGAAAAGCCGTTACATGCCATGGTATCTCCGGCGATACCGAGGCGATATATTTTGCAATATCCCTAAGCTCCACGTCGCTATCGTTGAACCCCGGAACAATAAGCGTTACGATCTCGACCCAGAATTTCTTTTCTTTGAGAAGCCGAATCGCATCGAGGACAACTTCGAGCCTTCCTCCAAGCTGCCTGTAACGTTTTGGGTCAAAACCTTTCAGATCCACCTTGTACATATCCACATATGGACGGATGTAATCGAGTACCTCAGGGGTCGCATTCCCGTTCGAGACGTATCCGCCATGAATGCCGTAGACTCTTGCAAGCTTCATTATTTCAACCGCCCACTCACTGGTAATCAGAGGCTCGTTGTAAGTCGAAACGAGAACCGGCGATTTGTAGACCATCGCCAGCTCGACGATCTTCTCGGGTCCCACAAACTCGGGGAACGCATTCGCAGCCGGGTCTCTCAACGTCTGGCTGGTCAGCCAGTTCTGGCAATAGCTGCAGTGATAGTCGCAGCCGAGCATCCCAAAGGAGAGGGCATTTGCGCCCGGAAAGGCATGAAAGAACGGTTTCTTTTCAATCGGGTCCAATTGAATTCCCGCGGCGTATCCGAATGGGACGTATAGTTTGCCGTCGCGATTGAAGCGAACCCGACAAATTCCGTCCCGGCCCGGTTTGATCTTGCATCGATGACCGCAGGCATAACACAGTACCCAATCGTTATCAAGCTTGCGGTACAACTCCCCATCGACCGTGTGATCTTGCAGGATATTTTTGAGTGTTGCGGTCTCAGCCATAGCTCTCTCCACTCAGCGAATGTTACTTCAGGATTCGGAGAAAGTCAACCGTTCTGCGATACAAATATGTGGACCGACCATATTATTTTTTCACCCACTCGTCAAACAACTTTCTCCTGTCAGCTTCGCTGAGGCCGCTCTGTTTCCCTTCCCCGGCTTCCAGCCGCTGACGCAGCGCCTCGAATAAGGTGATCGCACACGCGACGGAGACGTTCAGGCTCTGAACCATTCCGTGCATCGGTATTTGAAAATGAATATCGGCTCCGGCGGAGGCCTCATCCGATACACCCCGATGTTCATTACCGAAAACCAGTGCCGTCTTCCGGCCAAGGTCCAGGTCATAAAGAGACGTCGACTTGTCGTCTACCACGCTTGCCGCGATCAAAAAGCCATCATCTCTCAGCTTGCCGAAACACTCCTCAGTCGATCTGAATTGGAGCCTCTCCACCCATTTGTATGCGCTTGCAGAGCTCTTCTTTCCAACCTTCGGGAAGGATTCCGTCGTGTAAAGCAGACTGATCTTCCGGACTCCTACGGCATCGCATGACCGCAGAATAGCGCTCACGTTATGGGGGTCATGTATGTTCTCGAGCACCAGGGTAAGATCGGGCTGCGTATGTCTGATTGCTTCGGTCAGTCTCGCGATTCTTCGTTCAGATTTCATTCCCTGAATGCCTCCAGTAAAATTACCGCCGAAACTATAAAGATTCCCCCCGCGATCTGCGAAAGAGCCAGACTTTCTCCGAGAAAGATGAAAGAAGTGACAATAGCGACGACGGGCTCCAACGTCGCGACGATTATCGCAGTCGAAGGCACAAGGTATTTCAAGCCAGTGAAGTAAAAGAAATAAGGAATGACTATCGATGAAACTGAGAACGCTATTAGAACAGAGATTTCCGAAGTCCTAATGTGACCCGGATTTATTCCTGCGATAACATCGAGTATAATCCAGAACGCACCCGCCGAGATCAGCGTCCATGTCACGGCTGTCCATACCGAGTACCTGTTCGAGGCAATCTTATAGTAAATATTGAAAAAAGCAAAGCAGGCAGCCGACAAAATGCCGAAGAATATCCCGATCATGGTGATATGCAAGTGCGGATTGAAGGCACCCAGCATGATCGCGCTTCCGGCCAGAGACAGAAGGATCGAAAACAACTTAACCCTACTTATATGCTCCTGCTTGCTGAGAAGCACATAGATGGCAACCATAGCCGGAGCGGTATACTGCATCAGAATGGCAATGCCGACGGTCGTAAGGTTCACGGCCATATAGAAAGTGTAGTTTGATCCCGCGACGCCTAAAATTCCGAGCAATGCAAAGTCCTTCAAGTCGGACACTCTTACCGTCAGAAGACGCTTGTCTATGAATAAAAGCAATGCCGTCATAAGCACGGCGGCAATCGCAACCCTTGACTGTACTATTAGCAACACCGGCACTTTGTCCTGGAACAGATATTTCGCCGCCGTTGCGGATGCTCCCCAGAAGAACGCAGCCCCAAATATGCTCGCGTAACCTTTGAATCGTGACGATACCCTCAAATCTCATATCCTTTCATGCAGTCTAAAGCGACAGCGGAGAAAGGCCGGAGAATTTTGATCTCGTGCCGTCTGCTTCGCAAAGCAGATGAGTTAGGACTTCGCAATTCTTCGATTCGCTTCCCCTCAGCCCTCTTTATGATAATCTCCGGAGCCCCATTTGAGAACTTCAATCCTCACCTCTGCCGTACCGTTCTGAATCATACCGATGGCCCGAGCCGCGGCCTCCGACAGGTCTATGATTCTACCTTTCTTGAACGGCCCCCTGTCGTTCACGACGACATCGACACTTTCGCCGTTGCTCAGATTAGTGACTCTCAGCAGCGTGCCAAATGGGAATTCCCTGTGAGCGGCGGTAAATGCGTTCTTGTTGAATATTTCGCCGCTTGCCGTTCTCTTCCCGTTGAAACCTGTCGAATAGTAGGATGCCATCCCTTTTTCGGTGAGAAGGGCGCGTCCGGAAAACCTTGTAGGGGGCGCGCTTCCTGAAGGGACTGCTCCCGGGGCCGGGCCGGAGCTGGTGAATCGGGCCGTTGCAGAACATCCGACGATGTATAGCGAAAGAGCAACCAGGCCAAGCGGGTAAAGGATTCTCAAATCAAATCTTGCTTGTTACTCTTCTTCAGGTTCTCGACTACCGCCCTGACATTTTGGGACCGGCCCCTCCTGCAAATCAGTACCGCATCTTTCGTTTCAACGACGATCAGATCATCTATGTCCACAAGCGCAAACGTCTTCTCTTCAGTCCAGACAAGGTTGTTGTGGGAATTGATCCCCATAACGTCTCCTTTAAGCGAGTTGCCTTCACCGTCCCGGTCGCTCAATCTGTAAACCTCGTCCCAGGACCCTACATCGCTCCACTGGAAGCTTCCGGGGATCGTTAACACTTTTTCGGCTTTTTCCATTACTGCGTAGTCGATGGATATCGACTCGGCACGGAGGTAAAACTCCTCAAGAATCTTGTCGAACCCCGGACGACCGAACGCATCTCTCAGTTGTATTCTGAAATCCCCGAAGTGAGTAAGATTCTTGCGTAGCTCTTCGAGAATTACGTCTACACGCCAGACAAACATGCCGCTGTTCCAGAGAAAGTCTCCGCTTTCCAGAAACTTTACGGCAGTCTCCCGATCGGGTTTTTCCCTGAACGATTCGACCTTGTAACCCTTGTATTCCGAAACGTTCTTGTCCGTACCCTTCTTATCAAGATGAATATAACCGAATCCCGTTTCCGGATAAGAGGGTTTGATCCCGAGTGTTACTAAGGCGCGTTGTTTGTCGGCAAGCCGTATGGCATCTTTCAACTGGGTAAGGAAGACTTCGTCCTCCGAGATGAGGTGGTCGGAAGGAAGAACTACCATTACCGCGTCCTCCGTGATAGAGGAAATCGCGGATGCTGCCGCGGACAAACAAGGGGCAGTGTTTCGTCCAAACGGCTCGGCGATGACATTTCTCTCGGGAATTTGGGGAAGCTGTGACGCGGCAATGGGTCGCTGTGCGCTGTTTGTGACGACAAATACGTTTTCCGGCGCTATCAGTTTAGAGATACGGTCAAACGTCCTTTGGTAAAGGGTCCTCGACCCGAAAACTTCCAGAAATTGCTTGGGCATGCTCTCGCGGCTCTTGGGCCAAAAGCGGGCTCCAACTCCTCCCGCCATTATAACTCCAAATACTCTCATCGGTTTCCTGTCTCAATCTGATTGTGAATGGCTTTGATTGACATAAACTCTCGGGACCCTGTTGTTCAGCATGCAGAGTATCTCGTACGGGATCGTTCCCAACTTCGATGCCAACTCCCATGCAGTGATCGATTCCTCACCATCCTGCCCCATCAACACTACCTCATCCTCCGGTTGAACTTCGTAATCGCTCCCAAGGTCGACCATGATATGGTCCATCGTAATTGTACCAGCTATCGGATACCTCTTCCCTTTTATCAGGACCGACGCATTTCCGGAGAGCAGCCTCGTGAAGCCGTCCCCGTACCCGACCGGTATGATGGCAATCCTGCTGTTCTTCTTAGTGAAGTATCTTCTGCCGTAACTGATGCTGGTTCCCGCTTTAACACTCTTGATGAGCGCGACCGAACTCTTCAGGCTCAGTGCAGGCTTCAGATCCAACGATTCAGAGGTCTCGAGAGAGGGATAGTATCCGTACGTCATGATTCCCGGCCGAACCATGTCGAAGTACGAGTCCGGCAAATCGAGAACCGCTCCGCTGTTGGCAATGTGAAAAACAACTGCCCCCAGTCCGAGCTCCTTTATCGATGATACCAGATTCCGGAAAATACCAAGCTGTTTCCGCGCAAACTCCTTGTTCGTCTCGTCGGATGTCGCAAAGTGAGAGTAGACACCGACGATCTCGAGTGATTCAAGATTGGCCACTGCTCTAACCGCGTCCAGGGCAACATCCGGGAGAAATCCGATCCTCCCCATGCCGGTATCGATCTTTATCTGTACACGAGCCTTCTTGCCGGCACTTTTCGCGACCGAGTTCAACGCATGGGCCGTCTCCATCGATGTAATAGTGGCATCCAGGTCGAACCGTACATACGTCTCGAGAGAGTTATCGAACGGTGGGGTAAAGACCAATATCGGTGCCTGCACATACTGGCGCACCTCCATGCCCTCTTCCGCCAAAGCAACGCCGATGTAGCTCGCGCCCGCTTCAAGAACCGCTTTCGTCGCTGAGACTAAGCCGTGCCCGTACGCGTTTGCCTTCATGACTCCCAGCACACGGACCTCAGGCCCAACGCGTTTCACAACTTGCCTCACGTTGTCTTGTATAGCGGTCAAATCGACTTCAGCGTGCGTAGGTCTCATTGAAAAAATATAACCTCACGATTAAGATTTTCAAAAAATGAGTGGTGGTGCATTTTGCCTGTGCTTCAACCGCGAAGCGGTGATATTACTATAGAATTTGAATTCCAATGATCAAGAATCCCGTAGGGATGATATTATGTCACCCTTTCAGGGTTCATCTATCCAGGTTCCATAATAGTTCTATAGTAATTTCATCCCTACGGGATTAAAACAAGCCACAACCGCACTGCTTTCCGCAATTCAGTTCCCACTGTTCGTGAACGACGGATTTAAAATGCACCACTACCAAAAAATGCATGGATCGAGCGTCACTCGGATTTAAATTGCCGGACCGGTTCGGTTTTGGTTTACCCCTACCGGAAAGTCGCCGCGCTGTCCATGACCCTAACAACTGCTTTCGCTGACCATCCGGTTTGGTGCTGTCAGATACTTGCGCGAAAACCAGATCTACATGTGAACCGATTTTCCTTAGTGGATATTGTAAGAAGCTACTACCTTACCCGTCCTGCCGACAAGCATCAACGCTCCTCTTCCTGGGGCGAGCTCGACAGAGAAATTACGGCCGCTGAGGTTGTCGTGAAAAGTAAAAGGAGCACTGCATGCAGTCTCCGATACCAACACGTACATTGTAGCATTGCGAAATTGTGTCGGAGCTAAGAGGAATCCAGGATTATTAGAGGTTGTCGAGTAGGGCTCATTGACACCGGCAGTCCTCATCGCATACCTGTACACACTCCCTATAGCTTCCATTTGGTTCGAAAGTTCCAACGGCACGGCAAAATAAAGAATGTGCCCCTGGCCGACACGTATATCGGCGAAAGTCTTGCCTCCCTTTAAGACTCCGCGATCCAGATAGGTCGTGATTGCACCCGGATAGCTTAGCCTGGCCGAATCACCCGGCCAAGAGATCTCCACATAGCGGGTACGCAGCGCCTCTTCCGAATAGCCGACTCTCCATGAGCTGGCGCGCGAAGGGATAGAATTCCAATGGTCATCCGCGTCAATCCTGCCGGATATCAGAAGCGTTGCCCCCGATCTGACTTTTGAGATCAGTTGTGTCCAGGCCGTTTGGCTGAATACCCATGGCGCCGGGACAATGATAAGCTTCGCATCCGGCATGTCTGCGAGCTGGTACTCCCCGACGGCGAAGGCGGTTCCACGCGCATTATAGTAAAGTGCACGTACAGCTTTTTGTTGCACCTCGATTGAATATTCATTGAACATGGAGAGTTGGAGCGATTGCGGCAGAACGAGCGCGATTTCCGGGCGGACGGGATGTTCCAGGTACGGTTCCGCCGCACGGGCAAACCCGGCAATTCCCTTAAGAGCAGGGAGCCATACTTTCTGAGAACCATCGCGTCGCATGAGCCCGAAGTCGCTGCTTTTGGTCCAGTCCCAATGCAGAACCCCCGCGCCGGCATTTGCAAATGCAAGCACAAGCTTTCTTTCCTCCAGGCCCAGTCCATTCATATCGTCCAGCCGCCATGTTCCGTCAAGCGACCAAACCGGCTGGGGACCTGTCTCTTCCACAAGATTAGGTTTGAACGGACTTTTGGGAACGACCGAATCCCACACAAGAGCGTCGTCCTGCCACCACGAATGATTGGCAGTATAGGCCACATCAGTCTCAGCGGCAATGAACTGATTGAGGAGCCGGTTGGTAACGCCCCCCTCGTCCTGCCCCACCGTCACAATTTGCTTCGAATCTGTTGAACGAATGGTGTGGATCATTCCCTCCGCCCATTTATCAAATGCGTATTGCGAAAAGTGGTTGTAATCGACCGCCCGCACGCTCATTGAATTATCGACACGTGCCGGTTGAAGTTCTTCATAAGTTGGGAGAGAAATCCGCTCAAATGTACCGAGATCTTCGGGAGCGACATGCCATGCCGCCGCAAGATTCGCGACTGTTCCGAACTGCATCCTGAGCCACTCCCGCCACGCCGCTATCTCAGCCTGGTCTTCAGTAGGCGAATTACCTTTCCAAATGTGTCCGGGGTTCGCATAACTTGGTTCGTTTATAAGGTCGTAGCTGAGGAACGGAACATGCTTGAACCGCGAGACTATCGAGCGGACGTAAATCGACTGCTCGCGAATCGCCGTCGGATTCAGATATGCATTGATCTCAGCGTTGTGGCTTCCGCTTGCCTCGTCCCGCCCCCTTTGCATGCCTTCCCCCGGGTTGAAAGCGAAGAACGTAAAGATAACCTGCATATGGTGACGTGCTGCAGCTTCGAGGTAAGCTTCTATCGCATTCAAGAGGCGCTCGTTCGATGCACCGCTCACCTGTTCCAGATACCGAGAGCGGTTCGTCCAGATGCCGGTACGAACTATTGTCAGGCCGTCTTTCTCCATCGCGGAGAAATCATTTTCCCAAACGTACGGATTTCCTCCTATGCTTTGTCCGACAAAGAAAGCGCGACCGTATGGGTCGGTCGAGAAGTAGTTGACTCCAATCGGAAGATAGGGTTTTCCCCCAAGGCGGAAATAGTCCTGACCGGCAGTCATTTTCTTTCCCGATTGAAGCAAACCGGGCTTCCGCACTTCGACGCCGGAAGTGTATTGATCGAACACCGTGTCCCCCATGGAGAGAACGGCACGCACGGTATACAATCCGGGTCTCTTGGGTCTATAGGCGAGGTTCAGTGGTTCGTGTAAGGAATTCCCGCATTCAGAAGATCTTTTCTCAAGCACTCTGGACCCGTAGAGAACCTCCAGGGTAAGCTTCACGATCGGTCCATCACGCAGAACATCCACGGAGCCGGTAACGCGGTCGCCGGGGTCGAGCGTAAGAGATTCCAAGTCTAGGTACACCCTTAGTCCTCCGAAAGAAGCATAGCGTGCTGCTTCAAGTATGAGCTTTTCACCATCTCTCGAGTCCCAGTAGCCCGCCTTTCCTTCGAAGCTCAGGAACACCGCCCGTCTCGGTGGCCCGAACCCGATAATATCGTCGGCCACTACCGGAGCCGCGACTCGGTTCCCATTTCCATCCACCATGAATCCAAGGCCCCTATATCTTCCTCCGCTACCCGTATTCACGAACACTGTATCAGCATCCAACATCTTCACGTCAAAAAAAGGGGCGTCCGTGTCCCACTCCAGCTTCCACGAACCGTGTTGCGGAGCAGAGTAGGAATACATGATACCAATGCTTTTCGAAAAGCTGTTCTGTGGAGGCCCTATACGGTAGCCTGCGCCCTCGCGATACACAGGAACGTATAATGGTCGCCCTCCGAGCACGAGAATATTACCGTCGCTGATATGTTTCCGTATTGCCGCCCAATCATCCGCAGGAAATGCAGAACCGTATGGAAGGACCAATAGATCCCCGGGGGACAAAGCCGATGGAAGGCTGTCGAGCCCCGCAAAGCACGGGTTCATCGGCGCCAGCGCATGTTCAAGTGTCACCCGGCTGATTCGCCCATTATTAACTGCCGGAAACCCGTTTTGGTAAAACACGATAGTCTTTCCGAATACCACCCCCGGACCCGCAAACGTAAGGAATAGCCATAATCCTAACAGCCCTATATATTTTTTTCGCACGACTCTATTCCCTCCTTGCCGCATTGTTACATTCTTTGCCGGCTCAAGAAGATAATGACATCACCGAAGAATTCGAATATCTATCGCATTTAGACTTGGCGAATTGTGATTCGATCCGATGGAAATCTTCAGTCGGAGCGGCCCGCCTTCTATGGCCGGTTATACGACGTATCCGGATGCTAAGAGATTTCCGGGGCTTGCTGCGGCTGAGATCCGGTGCTTCCGACAAGCTCCGACTCCTTCAGGCGCATAGCCATAAACAAGCTGACAAAGACCAGTGCCGTCATGACGAGAAGAGAAGGAGTCATCGAGCCTTTTGGTCCGACGCGAAAGGCATCCATACCGAAAATGAATGCGATCCCCGAGATTTGTCCCATCAAAAGCAGCAAACCGTTGGAGGTGCCTTCCGGCGCCGGTCTACCTATCTCCGCACCATATTGAAAACCTATCGGGCCGCAGCTCAACAGGAAGAAACCCAGCGCAAAGGAAGCGGTATAGAGCAAACCGCTGGTAGTGGCATAAGTCACCCCTATCAGTCCTGGGATCGTGCCGCCCAGCCCTATGAGTATAAAGGGCACTCTCTTCCTGTACTTGTCCGAAAGAGTGGGGAGGATCAAAGCACCGACAATTCCCCCGACTATCATTAGTCCGCCCGCCGTGCCGGCTTGAGTGGCACTGAAACCACGCGGACCAATTATGTCCTCTATCCATGTTGTCACGCTGTTGAAGACTCCGAGACCGATGAAGAAGATCGACATAAGTAGAAGAAAATTCCTGTTCCTGAGTATCTGCTTCATTCCGTCGAACATGAGCGCCCTTTCTTCCTGCTCCGCCGGTCCGGGAGGAGTGGCCGGATGTTCCCGCGCAAATACCACGAATATTATTCCGGCAGCCAGCGCCCCTATGCCGTAGTAGAGAAGCATGTTAGATATACCGTCACTTGATGCGAGCGCGGGGGTCAGGGCCAATCCCGCGAGTATCCCGAGATACATCGCAAGCGATCCGAGTCCCGAAGCGGTGGCGCGCTCCTCGATCGGAAACCACCGCGCTGCCACCTTGGTCAGAGCATTCAGAATAAATGGCTGTCCGACGGCCGTGCCAATCTGGGCAATCATGACCAAAGTGAAGTCCGCAGCAACTATCCCGCGCATCAACGCAAAACCCCCTGTCAGGACGGCTCCTATGCCCACCGCCACCCGAAAACCGTATGTGTCGATCACCCACGAGGCGGGAATAGAGAAGACGAGGAACGCTATCATGAAGCTCATCGACAGAAGCCCGATGTCTAGCTGAGAGACATGGTAGTAGGAGGCGGCCGACTCGGTTACAGGAGCAAACGTGATCCAAACGAGCTGGTTGAAAGCCGCAACGAGCATGAAGACCACGAGTATGATCCATCTATATCCGTAAATCTTGTAGGCTGGTTGTTCCATTTTGTTTGCATCTCCTTATGCATGTGAAATGGTAAGACGTCGCATTGGTTAGGCTGGCTGAGCCGAATCGTGCTCCGTTCGCCTGCAATGCGCATTCCCTCTCTCGTCCGGCATAATTTATCTGCGCGGTCGGGTAACTGCAAATACAAGAAGATATCATTTCTGCCCGGTTTCCATCGCACTGCCATTCGGTCTCGCCATATTCCCCCACCTGCCATGCCCGCATGCTCCCGGCGGAAATCTTCGTCCGTACCAGCATCAAAGACTCCCGACTGAATCGTTTTGCAACGAACAGGGGATAACGGACATGACTTAGCTACGCCAACAGCTTACTCAAACTGACGAGGCGGCGTCGGGCGCGTTCGACTCCTTTTTCTCAACCCCATCGAGTACCCCACGGCAAGCAGTTCTGCTGTCCCGACGATCAGGCCGTCAATCACGCTCTTCATGTAAATTCCAATATACGCTCCCGTGCTAGCCCCGATCAAAACGCCGGTAAAAGTTCTGGACATCGTGCGGCTGCCTCGATGCAAACCGTCTCGAACTTTCGTCATCGTTATCCTCCCTATCATCGTGCGCGATAATGTTTCTGGACTCGATAACCAGTAACGAAACAAATATACGACATTGATTCCAATCGCGAAAAAGCCAAACAAATCCTAAGGAGTGGAAATCCCCTATTTCACTTCCTTGAGCGCCGCCTTCACCAATTCTTCCACGGAATCTCCTGCGCTCGGATCCCGCTTCAGGACCTCTCTTATTGCTCTCTCGGACTGCATCCGGGAGTATCCGAGAGCGGCGAGTGCATCGACGGCTCCCGACCGGGCTCCCTCTTTTGCCTCGCCCATCTCACCCGATACGGACAACCCGATTTTTCGAATCTTGTCACGAAGCTCCAGCACAACCCTCTCAGCTGTCTTCCTCCCGATGCCGGGCAAAGCGGTCAATGCCTGCGTGTTGGAATTAGCTATGAAACCGTAAATGTCCGCCGCCCCGGCCGAAGATAGAAGCCCAAGTGCAGTCTTCGGCCCAATGCCGCTGACACCGACGAGAAGTTTGAACAACCTCTGTTCATCTTCCGTCGCGAACCCATAGAGCATTATTCCGTCTTCCTTCACGACCATGACGGTAAACACAGACACTACTTCGTCCACACTTCCGACGGCGTCGTACGCCGAGACGGGCACATTGACTTCGTATGATACCCCGTTCACATCTATCACAAGCGATGTCGGGCTCTTTTGCGCGAGACGTCCCTTCAACGCGAATATCATTTCCCGCGGCTCAATTGACTTCGGCTGACTACGAGATGACTGTTCTTCGCGACAAACTCTTTCCAATTCCTGTACCCCGGCGCGGCCCCGCGCGAATTTTGAGCATGGCAGATCGCGACGGCACAGGCGTCCGCTTCGTCCTCACGAAGTGGAAGTCCCGCCGCACCTGCGAGAAGCCGCTTCACCATATACTTGACCTGGACTTTTGAAGCATTTCCGTTACCCGTAACTGCCTGCTTTACTTTTCGCGGGGAGTACTCGACGACATCTATGTTCTTCAATGCCGAGGCGAGAACGGCAGCGCTTCTCGCATACCCGAGCTTGTACGCACTCTGTGCGTTCTTGCCGTAATACCCCGCCTCTACCGCGACCGAATTTATCGAGAATTGCTGAAACAATTCCGTTACCCTATTGAAGATTCTCACGAGCTTCTCAGGCATCGACTTCGTATCCATCAGGAAAATCGTGCCGAAGTCGACAATTGAGTTGGTGCCGTCGTGTGAATCTATAACGGCATACCCGGTTTTCCTCGAACCGGGATCAATGCCAAGAACGATCATTGGTTGAGCTGTGCAAGAACGCTGTCGTCGATGTCGAAGTTTGCGTAAACGTTCTGTACATCATCATGCTCCTCAAGCGCTTCCATCAGTCGGAGAACCTGTTCGGCTTCCTTACCCTCGACGTGGACGGTATTTTGAGGCTGCATCTGAACCGACGCATTGCTCACCTTAAGGCCCTTATCCTCAATAGCTTTCTTCACGGCTTCAAATGCTTCGAACGATGTCGTTACGTCGTAATAGTCTTCTTCCGAGCTCATATCGTCGGCGCCCGCTTCCAGAATTATGTTCAGAAGTTCATCTTCCCCGATCGCGGACTTCGGGACTTCGATGCTTCCCTTCTTTTGAAACATCCACGCTACTGATCCCGCCTCGGCGAGTTTGCCGTTATTACGGTCCAGCAAATGGCGAAGCTCCGCGACTGACCGGTTCTTATTGTCGGTAACGAGTTCAATCATGAGGGCGACGCCCCCGGGACCGTAGCTCTCATAGGTAAGCTCTTCGTACTGGACGCCCGGAAGCTCGCCCGTACCGCGTTGTATCGCGCGCTTTATGTTGTCCGCAGGCATGTTGTTGTCCTTAGCAGTCTGGACGGCAAGCCGGAGACGCGGGTTCCCGGCGGGATCTCCTCCCCCCTGCCTCGCTGCGATCGTGATCTCTTTTATAAGCCGGCTGAACAGCTTTCCCCGCTGTGCGTCGGTCCCCGCCTTCTTGTGCTTAATCTTGGCCCATTTATTATGTCCGGACATATCTCAACCTCCTAAGCTTTCTTTTCCGAATTCTTCTCCGAAGGCCGCTTCGGAATCGGAAGAATTTCTGAAATCCTTTAATTGTAATTGATAATATACATTACCTGCATAGTGATTTTCATCCACCGAGTAAACAATATCGAGTCGTGTGCCCGGCTTCACCGTATTATCGCCGTTTCTGAACTTGATAGCGTCGTAAGTAATGCCGTTCGATCTCAATTTCATCTTCAAGTGGGCGTTGCCTACAATCCGGGCATCGGCAAGATAAACGTTTTGACTCCGAAATACCGGCTTGGCATTGTGAGGTCCGAAAGGCTCGAATTTCTTGAGCGTCGTCATAAAATCGCCGTTCAGACCGGAAAGATCGAAATCGGAATCTATCGATATCACGGGGGTCTTAAGATCCTCGGTGATGGTTCGAGTAACCACCTCTTCAAACGTCTCGATGAAGCGGTCGAGATTTTCTGGCGCAAGAGCCAGTCCTGCCGCAACCTTGTGCCCCCCGAATTGCATCAGAAGACTGGAGCACTCTCGAATAGCGGCGAAGATATCATAACCAGCGACGCTGCGAGCACTTCCCCTAACCACACCGTCAACCGTCGCGAGCATGATAGTCGGCCTGTAGAAAGTCTCCACTATTCTTGACGCTACGATGCCTACTACACCGGGATGCCAGGATTCACTGTGCAACACCAACGAATTGCGTTCGCCGTGCGCAAGGAGATCCGAAGCGAGTTCCTGAGCCTCAACGAAGGTCTTTTCGTCCAGCGATTTTCTGTGCGAATTTTCGCTCTCCAGTATCTGGGCAAATTCCTCCGCCATATCGGGGTTGTCCGTAATAAGGAGCTCGACGGCCCGCTTGGCATCGCCAAGTCTTCCAACAGCATTTATTCTAGGCGCTATGTTAAAAGAAACCTGACCGGTCGTGAGCCTCCCCGTGTCGACACGAGAACTCTCGAGCAACGCTTTGATCCCTGCTCTGGGGTGACTGGCTATGGCGGTGAACCCTGCCTGAACGAGAATCCTGTTTTCGCCTACAAGCGGGACGACGTCTGCAGCTGCAGCGATCGCCACCAGGTCGAGGTACTCGTCAGGCAGATCTGCCTTTCCCAGCTTGATCGATATGGCTTTCGCAAACTTATATGCAACGCCGCACCCCGAGAGGAACTTGAAGGGATATTCACACCCTGGTTTGATGGGATCCAGGACAGCCACGGCTTCCGGCATTTCACCAACTTCGTGGTGATCGCATACTATTGTGTCTATCCCGTTCGATGAGGCGTATGCGATTTCTTTTCCGGCGGCAACGCCACAATCGACACTTATGAGCAGTGTGAATCCACCAGACGATGCGAAGTCCACACCAGTCGTGCTAATACCGTACCCCTCTTTCATCCTGTCGGGAATATAGAATTCGGCATTTGCACCGAGCTTTCTGAAAAACATGTAGAGAAGTGCCGCACCGGTTGTGCCGTCGACATCATAGTCTCCATATATGAGGATCTTCTCATATCGTTCGAGCGCAACCAGGACGCGTTCCACTGCCGTCGACATGCCGTTCATAAGAAACGGGTCGTGCTGGTCATTCAGATTAGACATAAAGAACGATCTTGCTTTTTCCGCGGTGTCAAAACCGCGCTGCGTCAGGAGTCTCGCAATAATCGGCTTCACGTTCAATTGACGGGCAAGCTCATTGACCACTTCGTCGTCGGACGGATCGGAAATTCTCCAGCTGTACTTCATATCCCGCCTTCCGATGCGGCGAAACACTGATAGGAGTGAGCCGATAAGCCGAATTCTGTCTTTCCGCCGTTTTCACGAAGGAGAGGCAGCCATTTATCTAAGCGACCTACCCGGAAGTCAGGCGAGACTGGCCGCCTCGCACCCGGCCGGACAAAATCCGTCCGGGATTCCTCCCTTACTTGGTCTTGCTCCGCAGGGGGTTTGCCTTGCATCCCGATGTCACCACCGGGAACGGTGGGCTCTTGCCCCGCCTTTTCACCCTTACTCGTCTGCGCCCTACGGGCGTAGGCGAGCGGTATATTTTCTGTGGCACTTTCCGTCGGGTCACCCCGCCTCCGGCACCCACCGAAGTGAATGACGGAGCCTGCCGCCATATGGAGTCCGGACTTTCCTCCCCGACCGAAGCCGGAGCGGCTGCCTGGCTCACTCCAAATATCCCGGTCAAGAAAACGACTAAGTAGCCGTCGTCCCCGCTCAGCCGCGCCGGATGATCCGACGCTGTAATCTCCGATCCCGCGATAATCTGACATCCTTGTGACTATGGTTACGCTCGGCACATTGTCGACCGGGTCGCTTAATGCCAAATAGTACTCCTTCCTTTAAAAGTCCTTGATTTTCTTGCCGGGAATTCTATTAAATGCCCATTCGGAACAAAAGCCCTGGCAACTAAATCCAATATTATGTTCTAATTTCAACTCGATGGATCGCAAAACACGCCTCTCCAATTGCAGCCAACCTCAGGACGTAGAATCGACTCCTTCCCGTTCGAGGCTTTTCAAGTTCGCTACAATCGGGCTTTTCCGCAAGTTCCACGCCCCCCGTTTTCCCACACACTTCCCTGCGGCTTTTGCTCTACTAATTCCTGTTCGGGGCATCGGGACGGGTAAACTTGTGCGCTTCACCCGCATAGCCCTAAGGTTCGTCTAAACCGGGCTGTCCGGGCCAATCCTCCCCTGACCCGGCGTCGGTCTAGGATTCGTGGTCAGTCTCTTCCACAATCTCATTTGGCACGAGTATCCGGCCGCAATGATCACAAACGTAGATCTTTTGCATCTGCCGAAGGTCAAGCAGTCTCTGAGGGGGAAGGACATTGTAACATCCTCCGCATGCATTGCGCCGCACTACGGGTACAATGGCTTTTCCCTTGGTCGCCCTGCGTATGAATTCATATCTTCCGATCGTCTGCTTGTCTATCTTCGTTAGGTATTTCTCGCGCTCTTTCACGTAGCGTTTCTCTTCGTCGTGGGTAAGCGACACAAGCTCCTCGAGCTCGACCTTTTTCGAAGAATAGACCTCTTCTTCTTCTTCGAACTCGGTTTTGAGCTTTTCGACGTCCTTTCCGGCGATACCCTCCTTCGCCTGAATATTCTCCAGTTCCTTGTGCAACTCCTGAAGCTTTTCCTTTGAGTTGTCTATTTGCTTGCTGAGCGCGTCATATTCCCTGTTAGTCTTGACCTTGATCCGCATCTCGGTAAACTTGTCGATCCTCTTCCTCACTTCGTCAAGGTCCTTGTCAATTTCCTTTTTCCGTACGACAGCTTTCTTAAGATAATCTTCGTTCTCTTTGATCTGAGCTTTCAATGTAGAAATTTTCTTGTCGAGTTCTTCCACTTCTGCCGGAAGGTCTCCCCGCTCCTCCATCAAACCGTCAAGTTTGAGGTCTACCTGTTGAAGCTGGTACAACGTTTTCAGTTTATCCTTGACAACCACCTTAATCTCCTGGATAAGTTAAACAATGACTGCACTGTCATAATCGTGCTTGCTAAGATTGACACCGACTCTATCTTGAAATGTCTTGCGCAGAATTCCCGAAAGCACCTCCGATGCGAATCGCTCAGTCCCGCGATGTGTCGCATCTGCAAGGACAGTTGACTGAAGATTCGCCTGTCTGAAGTCGTGATGCTTGACGTCGCCCGTGACAAAGATGTCCGCACCCTTCCGTACTGCCTGATGATAAAATGAAGTCCCCGAACCTGCGCACAGCGCAACTCTCCTCACTTCATTTTCGGGCAATTGCGAAACTCTGATCGATGGCAAACCGAGAAGTTCCTTTACATCGGCAAGGAATCTCTTCATAGGCAGCGGTTCAGAAAACTCGCCGATGGCACCGAAGCCGTAGTTTACGGAGTCATTTACCAAAGGATAAACATCGTAAGCCACTTCTTCGTATGGGTGGACTCCGATCATGGCATCCACTACCCTGTCGACAAGATACTTTTCCACAACCATTTCGAGTCTCGACTCGATTGCCTTTTCGGGTTTTCCCGGTGAACCAACATAAGGGTTGGCATCTTCCCCGGGCAAAAATGATCCCTCGCCTT
Organism: Candidatus Kryptoniota bacterium; assembly: GCA_046706745.1. Taxonomy (GTDB): domain Bacteria; phylum Bacteroidota; class Ignavibacteria; order Kryptoniales; family JAKASW01; genus JAKASW01. The sequence continues at coordinate 113,363 of JBJKPC010000002.1, read as the reverse complement.
CCGAAGCGAAGGCACAGTCGGAATAATCCCCGATTTTTCCGGCGCCGTTCCGTGACATCGCGGCGCGCACCGTCTCGAGGTGGTCCTGAGGAACAAAAACCACGATCTTGTAAAGCGTATCCTCAAGCGGCGAAAGGAACCTGACATCCCTCAGACCAAGCCTGGCAGCAAGATCGAAATTCAATCCGTCTTTGGGAACGTCAAGAGATGTGTGCACCGAGAACACGTTTATCGCGGATCGAGTAGCGTAAAAAAGCGGGTCGGGATTGGATACGGAACTCGTGAACGCTTTCGTTGGCCTGAAAAGAGGAGTATGGTAAGTTACTATCAAATTGGAGTTGGATCCGGCGGCTTCCTCGATCACGCTTGTGTTCAATTCATAGGCAGCCGTCATTGAAAGGCATTCGTCGTCGTAGTTTCCGGAAATCAACCCCACATTGTCCTGGCCTGCCACTAATCCGATTGGAAGTCTCTCTTTAATCTTCTTTACTACTTCTGACAGCTTCATCGATTATTAAAAAACAAAAAAAAAGTGTTCCAGTATCTGCCGGAACACTTCATATATCCTGACCGACTTTTGAATTTTCTTTCAGAAACCTTGCGATCAGAAATTTGCCTTTTCTCGTTCTCATCTTTTCGAAATTACACGAAAAATATATCCAAGGAACGCAATAAATGCAAGGATTGTCGTTGGCGGATAAATTCCCTTTCCAGTATCGAGAGCCAACCTGCGTCAAAAGGCCGATTCTCCGGAGGGAGATAGCGATGAGATTCAACAATACTAACCATCCGCAGAGAGAGCCTGCTCGATCGCAGAACGGGAACAGCATGCAGATCCTGTCAAACGACGGTCAATTCGTTTACCCCGGTGTCCGAGTCAGACGGCAAACTAATTTCCCGGCCTGAAGGACGACTTTTGCTTTTTGAAACATTTGCCCATAAAATAATCAAATGAATCAGACCGAGGGCGCAATCGCACAACCGCCGGAAATCCGGTTGGAATCCGCAGTGCAGTCCTACGGAGTAGGCATCTCTCCCGTCCTCTACCGCGCCGTTTCGGGAGGATCAAAGGGTTACGAACGAAGAAATATCGCACCCAGGTCTTGTCAATCCTCTTGCACCTGAAAGATAACGGGACCATGAATTCTGGACGGCCCAAGACTTACACAATCTGATGATACCCGTCAATGTGCTCCTCGGTGCTTACTCGATAGGGTACTTCCCCATGGCGGATTCCGACGGCCGCATATCCTGGTACTCCCCTGATCCTCGTACGATAATTCCGTTCGAAGAAGCCGTGGTACCGCGATCCACACGCCAGTTGGTCCGGAAGAAGATTTTCACCGTGCGGATGAACACTTGCTTTGAAGACGTGATCGGAGGCTGTGCAAACAGAGACGAGACATGGATCAACGGTGAGATCGTCGAGAGTTACACCGAGCTCCACCGCCTCGGATATGCCCACAGCGTGGAAAGCTATGACTCCGAAGGATTGGAAGGGGGTTTATACGGAGTCGCACTCGGAAGCGCTTTCTTCGGCGAGTCGATGTTCAGTCTCAAGAGCGGCGCCTCTAAAGTCGCGTTGGCTTTTTTGATCGAGCATCTCAAAAAGCAAGGATTCACTCTGCTCGATACCCAGTATATTACGCCTCATCTAAGAATGTTCGGAGCAAAAGAGATAGCAAGGGCAGGATACATCAAACTTCTCCGGCAAGCGATCCGTACGGAAGCTCAATTCAGTGGGGTATAGTCGACCCCACTTCACCTCAGCCTGTCCGAGAAATAAAACCTGTCACCGTTCACTATCCCCACGGCGCTCCCCCTGAATTTCATCCCTTTGAATCCCGTATTCCGGCTCTTTGACTTGAATTTCTCGGGTTCGACAATCCACTCAAAATCCGGATCGATTATCGTAAGATCCGCTTTCGCACCAAGATCGAATTTTGGAATCGGGAGTTTCAGAATCCTTCTTGGATTCAGAGAAAGCAGACGTACGATCGCCCGGATATCTAGAATTTTCTCGTGGAATAATCTCGTCATCACCGCCCCGACGGTGGTCTCCAATCCAATCATGCCAAACGGAGCCGCGTCGAACTCGACTTCTTTCTCATGCAGCGCATGTGGAGCGTGATCGCTGCCGATCGCGTCGATCACCCCGGACTTCAGGCCTTCGACCAGCGCTTCGTTGTCGGCCTTCGTACGAAGCGGCGGATTCACCTTGTAATCCGAATCATAACCGGAGAGTATGCTGTCATCGAGGAACAGATGATGCGGAGTCACGTCGCACGTGATGGGAAGACCGCGTTCCTTTGCGGCAGCGACAAGGGCGACGGATTGCGACGTTGACAAATGCGTTGCGTGGTACCTGCCACCGAAGGCTTCGAGCATCCTGATGTCGCGGCTGAGTATGAGCTCTTCCGCCAGCCGGTGCTGCGTCTTGAGTCCATATTCTATCGTTTCAGGGCTTTCATTGACCGTACCGGATCTGGTTAGCGAGTGGTCCTCGCAGTGTTGAATTATGGGTCTGTCGAGCATGGAAGAATACTCCAGGGCCAGCCTCATCACTTGCGAATCGGTCACCGCCGAACCGTCATCGCTGAATGCCACTGCTCCCGCCTCGGAGAGATCCTTCATTTCCGAAAGACGCGTTCCTTTCCTCCCTTCCGTTATCGCGGCGATCTGGTAGACATTCACAAGCCCCGGCTGCTCGGCGTTTGGGGACTGCTTGGCACGATCCAGCACATACTTCACTACATCGGCGGAGTCTACGACCGGGTCGGTATTAGGCATCGCTGCAATTCCAGTGAAACCGCCGTTTGCCGCGGCAGCAACTCCAGAGGCAATATCTTCCTTGTACTCCTGTCCCGGCTCCCGTAGATGGGTATGCATATCGAAAAGACCCGGGACGACAAACTTTCCGTTGAGATTGACTTCATAGTTCACCGGGTTGCCTCCCAGAGAAGAACCTATTTCCTGGATCGCGCCGTCGACTATGAAAATATCGAACAGGCCGTCGTACTTATCATCAGGATCCACTATCCTGGCATTTCTGAAAAATATCTTCATGACGGTTTCACTCCAGTCAAATATAAAACAGACATTCGCACCGCGACACCGTTTGTGACCTGGTCGAGAATCACCGACGTCTCGCCGTCCGCAATATCAGCATCGAGCTCGACGCCCCTATTTATCGGTCCCGGATGCATTATGATGATCGACTTTCGCGACTTTTCAAGGCGGCCTCGGTTGATCCCCCAGTACAGCCTGTATTCTCTTATCGTCGGGAAATCGCCTCCGGCCTCTCTTTCAAGCTGGATTCTCAGCACATTCAAGACATCCGCCCACTGAATAGCATCGTCGATATCGTAAAACACTTTTGCTCCGAGTCGATCAAGATAGTCCGGTATCAGCGTGCGCGGTCCGCACACCGCCACATGAGCTCCCATCATGGTGAGACCGAATATGTTCGACCGGGCCACCCTGCTGTGCGCTATGTCGCCCACTATACAGACATTAAGGCCCTTCAAGTCTCCGCATTTCTCGCGCATGGTAAACATATCGAGTAGTGCCTGCGTCGGATGCTCATTGATTCCATCCCCCGCGTTTATCACCGGCGATTGAAGGAACCGCGACAAAAAGTGCGGCGCCCCGGCCGACGAGTGTCTGATAACCACAATATCGGTTTTCATGGCCTCTATGTTACGGGCCGTGTCCTTCAAGGTCTCTCCTTTGGATACGCTGCTCCCACTCGCGGCGAAATTCACCACGTCCGCACTCAATCTTCTCTCGGCAAGCTCGAAAGAAATCCTCGTGCGCGTCGAGCTCTCAAAGAAGAGATTAACCACCGTCGTTCCTTGGAGAGTTGGGACTTTCTTGATCGGCCGCTCCAGCACTTCTCTGAAGGTGCGGGCCGTGTCGAGTATCTCCACCAGCCTGTCCGGCTCCATGTTGCGGAGGCCGAGCAGATTTCCGATTCCTTGTGCCATTAGTTTATTTCCCTTTCAGTATCCTTTGGCATGCTTCGTTGACGTCGCTAGTTAGAGGCATCGCTTCCATCGCCTTCCCCAACCAGGAGTATCTCGTCGATCCCATCCACCTCTTCAAGGTGAACCACTATCGACTCTTTCACGGAAGTGGGCTGATTCTTTCCTACAAAGTCAGCGCTGATGGGAAGCTCCCTGTGTCCGCGGTCGACGAGCACCGCCAGCTGGATCGTATTCGGCCTCCCGATATCTATCAACGCATCCATTGCAGAACGTATCGTTCGTCCCGTATAGAGGACGTCATCAACGAGAATCACATGCCGGTCGGTAATATCGAAATGTACCTCGGTGCGTTTCAGCTCGGGTAGCTTCAGCTTCTGGCGGACGTCATCGCGGTACAGGGTTATATCAAGTGTGCCGAGTGGAACAGCGACTTTCTCGATTTCGGATATCTTTTCTGCTATCCTCGTAGCGAGGAAGTCGCCGCGAGTTCTTATGCCAATGACGCATAGATTCCCGGCGCCCTTGTTCCGTTCTATAATCTCATGCGAAAGACGAGTGATGGAACGGGACATTTGTCGCGCGTCGGCAATCTTGGATTTTATTCGCATATTTCCTCCTTGTCGATTTCGGCAGGACCGCTCGGGATAACGACTTCATGCGGTAGGGTCGGCCAAGCGCACATGCCAGCCACCGGCAGTGGACCGACGGCATTGCTCCTTGCGCTGCAACCCTAAAGCGCCCAGTCATCAGCAAACGTTCACAAGCGGCCTGCTGAACACGCCATGAAATCCCATCTGTAGGTTGATTTACCAAGGTAGGTCCTTGTCCACCTCACCGGATGGAATTAAAGGCTGACTTAAGGTAACTACCATGGAGCTCTTTTGCAACTCGCGTTGTAATCATCGAAGAGAGCTTGACTTAGCATCGCGGGAGGCGCCCATTTCCTTGATTTTCCTTCACATGGGGTTTATATTTCACCGAATTTTCAAGCAAGGAGCGTTACGAGCAATATGCTTAAGGCAGTGATAATGGCCGGCGGATTCGGCACGAGACTCCGGCCTCTCACGAGCAAGATACCCAAACCGATGGTACCGATCATGAACAAGCCCATGATCGAGCACATCGTGTGGCTCCTTGTAAGACACGGGATCAAGGATATAGTCGTCCTTGTTTTTTACCACCCTAATGTAATCAGGAATTTCCTCGGTGACGGGAGCCAGTTCGGTGCATCAATCAAGTACGTTAAGGCGGACTCGGACTACGGGACCGCAGGAAGCGTTCGAAACGCCTACGACCTGCTCAAAGGATCCAGGATCCTGGTTATAAGCGGTGACGTGCTGACGGATTTCGACTTGAACAAGGCCGTTGAGTACCACGAAGCCAAGAAGTCAAAGGCCACTTTGGTTCTTACCCACGTTCCCGATCCCCTGCGGTTCGGTCTCGTAATCACTGAGCCCGACGGGAAGATCGTCAGGTTTCTCGAGAAGCCGACATGGGGAGAAGTCTTCAGCGACGCCGTCAACACCGGCATTTACGTCATTGAACCCGATGTCATTGAAATGATCCCCTACCGCGAAGAATATGATTTCAGCAAACAGCTATACCCTAAAATGCTCAAGGAAGGGATACCCTTGTACGGCTATTCCGCAGACGGGTATTGGAAAGATGTCGGAAATCTTAACGAATATCTCGAAGCGCAGCTTGATTGCCTCGACGACAAGGTCAAGGTGGGGACCGATGGAGAGACACGGAATTACAAGGGAGCCCGAATCGTCGCTCCAAAGGATTTCAAAATATCAAAGGGTTTCAAAGCAAAGGGTACAATCGTAATTGGAAAGAACGTCAAGATCGCCGAAGACGTAGAGCTGGTCGACTCCATACTGGGTGACAACACATCGGTTGGCGCGGAAACGACTGTTAGCCGCAGCATACTGTGGGATAATATCAGTATCGGCGCTCATTCCAGAATAATCGGGAACGTCATCGGCAGTAACACCATGGTCGGTGAAAGGGCGTTGATCGAAGAGAATGTTTTCATAAGCGACGATTGCATCATCGGCAACGGAGCGCATATCCGTCCGAATGTGAAACTTTGGCCCAAGAAGGTAGTCGACAGCGGGGCGACGTTGTCCAGAAGCCTGGTCTGGGAAGACAAATGGCTCTCGGCAATTTTCACGGATGCGAGAGTCACAGGGACGTCCAACATAGAAATGAATCCCGAGTTCGCCGCAAAACTCGGAGCTGCATTCGGTTCACTGCTCGGTTCGGGTGCGTATGTCATATGCAGCAGGGATTCCGATACGGTAAGCAGAATGATCAATCGTTCACTGATCGTCGGATTCATGTCCGCAGGCACCAACGTCTACGACCTGAGGGGCGAACCCGTACCGATCGTTCGCCACGAGCTGAGGAGCGGACGCGCGGCAGGCGGGATCCACGTCAGGAAAAGCCCCGTAGATCCGGATCTCACCGACATAATCTTCTTTGATTCCGACGGACGTGATCTTGCTCAGAGCAAGGTGAAGTCGGTTGAAAGGCTCTTTTTCGGCGAGGAATTTGCACGGGCGCCGCATGACCAGGTCGGCGACATCTACTTCCCCGAGCGCACGATCGAAAGTTATAGGGAAGATTTCATAAAGGCCCTCGACATAGACGCCATTAGGGAAAAGAAATTCAATATAGTAATCGATTATTCAAATGGCGTAGCCTCCACTCTTTTTCCTACTATAGTTGGTTCCCTGAATGCGAGCGTCGTAGCCCTTAATGCCTACCTCGACCCGAAGCGACTCACCCGGACGAATCGGCAGCTGCAGGCGGACCTGCAACAACTCAAGGATATCGTCCGTTCGCTGAACTATGATTTCGGATTTATGTTCGACGCTGGGGCTGAAAAGACATTTGTGGTCAACAAAGAAGGTGAATTCATCGAGGAAGACCGGCTCCTTTCTTTGGTGACGAAACTCTTTGCTGTGTCCACTCCTCAGGCGAAGCGGATAGCCGTCCCCTTCTCTGCTTCACGCGAAGTCGATCTTGTCGCGGAAGAGCATGGGATAAAGGTAGTCCGCACGAAGGCGACCCATCAGGCACTGATGAATGCAGCATACGGGGGTGATTTTGATTTTGTAGGGGGAACGAAGGGTGGCTTCATATTTCCAAGCTACCTTTTTGCAAGCGATGCCATGTTCTCTGTGGCGAAAATACTCGAAATGACCGCGAAGACCGGCCTGACAATGGCTGACCTCGATAGGATGGTTCCTAAATTCAGGATGGTCAAGAAAAATGTCGACTGTCCGTGGAGCCAGAAGGGAAGCATAATGAGAAGGCTCATCGCGCTCAGCAAGGACTTGAAACGCGAGACGATCGACGGCATCAAAATCCATTATGATGACGGTACGTGGGTGCACCTGCTGCCCGACAAGGAACGGGCAATATTCCATATCAACGCCGAATCGCAGAACGAGGACCAGGCTCGTTCCGCGGTAGAAAGATTCGAATCCCAAATCAACGCATGGCTTTCAGAATGGGCTCAGGGGAACAGACCGGGAGCCGCGTGATGCGGGAAACCCAGTCCGGCTAACGCCAGCCCGAAGTGCTGAAGCATAAATGACTTTTCAGGAACTTCCCAACAAAAGCCTTCATAACGAAAGGAAGATAATTAAGAGATGAAAATTAGCGACATACTTCAAGATGAGTTTGTGTCGACAAAATTACCGGGTAAGACCAAAGAAGAAGTGCTCAATTCGATAATTGATCTGCTGAAGAGTTCGAAGAAAATAAAGGAACTTGAAAAAGTGAGGGAGGCCATTTTCGAGAGGGAGAAGATAATGTCCACCGGGGTCGGAAAGGGCTTCGCTATCCCTCACGGAAAAACCGATGCGGTGAGTGACATCGTAGCCGCCTTCGCCGTCACCAGCGAACCTGTGGATTTTCAATCGCTCGATGGTGAACCCGTCAGGCTTCTCTTTTTGCTCGTTGGAAGAGACAATATGGTCGGTCCACACATAAAGCTTCTCAGCAGGATCTCCCGTCTTATGAACAAGGACGAGTTCAGAAAAAAACTGCTCACGGCGAAAACCCCTGCGGATATCGTCCAGTTTTTCAAAGACGAAGAAATAAGCTATTTCGATATTTGATACGATATGGCAAAGAGAAAACCCCCTAAGCTGAACCGGAGCGAGTCGGGGGTCGAGTTTAAGCTCCTGATAGAAAGATTCAGCGATGAGCTGCCGAAAAGGTCGGGCGTCGCCTTTATTTTCCGCACTTCGGAACAATTCCAGAACTTCGTATACGAACTTGTGGTCGAGAGCGAGCAGGTTGAGAGAAAAATCTTTTTCAATATCATGGGGCTTAGAACCCCCATGTCCGATTTCCCCCGCCCGGGTCCCGCTCTCTGCAGATGTGAATTTGAAAATCTTAAACAAGGCGAGTACACTCTCGTTATCGACCGTCGAGGAAAGCAAGTCAATCAGTTCAAGGTGTCCCTGAACAAAATCCCGAAATTGATCAGGTCTCTCGAACAAGACAGATTCATCGACGTCTACACTGACCGGGCCCAGTGGGCACCACAGGGAGACTGAGGCAGGCTTGAGCGATGTGCTGAGTAAGACCGTGATGCCTGTTCTATTCTCGATCGGCCCACTAAACATTTACAGCTACGGCCTGATGATGGGAATTGGGTTTCTGATCGCGAACTACGTGGCCGCAAAAGAATTCGAGAGAAAAGGCCTGGGTGGTAATTTCGCGTACCAGGTGACTTTGCTTGCAGTTGTTTTCGGTATCGCAGGATCGAAGATTCTTTCACTCATGGAAAATTGGGGCGACTTCCTCAAGGACCCTCTGGCGATGGCATTTTCTCCCGGAGGATTGACTTGGTACGGCGGCTTCGTCTTAGCCGCAATCGCTATATATTGGGCAACACGCAGGAAACATCTAAAATTCTCTAGGGTTGCCGACGCGCTTGCGCCGGCCCTCATTATCGGATATGGGGTCGCTCGGCTCGGATGCCACTTTTCCGGCGACGGTGACTACGGCAAACCTACTACCCTCCCCTGGGGAGTGAACTACTCACACGGTATAGTCCCGCCGTCAGTTGCTTTCAGAGGATTCCCGCATATCGAACACATGTTTCCGGGTGGAGTTGTGCCCAACAATACTTTGTTGCACCCGACACCGATATATGAATTCTTTGCAGGGATTCTGATTTTCTACTTCCTCTGGAAAATCAGAAAAAAGATCGGGCCGGACGGCAAACTCTTTATGATTTACCTTGTACTTGCGGGAATGGAGAGATTCTTCATGGAATTCATCCGACTCAACCCCAGGCTCGTCTTGGGTCTGACCGAAGCTCAACTGGTAGCTGCCGTGCTTATTGCAGTCGGCTCGTTCGGTTTCATTCGCCTGAACAAACAACCACTACGCTTGAAGATTTGACCAAGATACTTCTATACAAGAAAGACGGCTGTCACCTCTGCGACGAAGCAGAGGCAATTCTCGAAAAGCATATGAAAGAGAAGGGATTCCTTCTCGAGAAGGTAATGCTCCAGAAAGACACGGATATGTTTGAGAGATTTGGAAACAGAGTACCCATCGTCTTCATAAACGACAAGCTTACATTCGAATTCAAACTTGACGAGCAGGACTTCCTCGGAGAGCTCGCGAAATTCGATTAAGCCCAGGGATGTATAGATACTCTTATCACTGTTGACACATTCGCAATGTCACCGACCGGTCGCCCCGTAGCATGGACCTTGCAAGGCGAGATGTAAGGAGAGGATGGAGAATCCCGTCAATGGCTTTCGCGTACGGTCAATTAATACGCGTCAAGGGCCGACGACCATCGGGCCTTCAAGATTTTAATTCCTATTCTGATTAAATTTCATACATCATAAGTATTCTCCAATAATCCAAGAGGAAACCTATTTGGCTGAAGAGAAGATCATAGGCCGCAATGCTGTAGCGGAAGCGCTTAAATCCGGGATGAACATTTCAAAAATATATGTGCTCTTCTCGGCACATGGCGGAAACCTGGCGGAGATATACACGCTCGCAAAGCAACATGGTGTTCCGATATCACGGGTCGACTCAAAGCAGTTCGGTGAACTGACACAGAAGCTCTCTCCGGGAGAATCGGCGCAGGGAATCGTTGCAACAGTCAGCCGAATTCGATTCGAGACTATAGAGTCCATCGTCGAGTCGGCCCCTGCCGCGAGGCCCCCATTCTTCTTGGTCCTCGACCGCATCCAGGACCCGCAGAATTTCGGAGCAATTCTGAGAAGTGCCGCCTTTTTCAAGGCAGACGGGGTCGTAATCCAGAAAGAAGAACAGTCGCCTGTCAACGAAACTGTAGTCAAAGCCTCAGCCGGCGGTGCCTTTCATGTGAAGGTCGCTCGTGAGACAAATTTACATCGGGCAATTACATACCTGAAGGAAAAAGGTTACTGGATTGCAACAAGTGCAGGCAAGTCGCCTCTCTCAATTTCGGAGGTGGATTTTCGGATGCCCGTTGCGGTGATCCTAGGGAACGAAGGGGGAGGCGTCAGGAGATTGTTGAGAGAAAAATCCGACATCACGTTCGGGATTCCTCAGATCGGCAGGATCGATTCCCTCAACGTCTCAGTTGCGGCCGGCATAATTTGTTACGAAGTGTCCCGACAGCGCGGCACAGGCTCGCTGCCTGAAGAACAAGGAAAGAACAGATGAAAAGTCTATCGGTAAATATTGACCATGTCGCGACGCTCAGGCAAGCGCGCGGGGAGAACGAACCCGATCCGGTCGCGGCCGCCCTGATGGCTGAACTGGCCGGCGCGTCGGGAATAGTGAGCCATCTGCGTGAGGACAGAAGACATATCTGCGACAACGACGTCTATCTCCTCCGCAAAATGTTGAAAACGAAGCTTGACCTTGAAATGGCGGCTACCCATGAGATTGTCGGCATCGCACTTGATCTCGTTCCTGATCTCGTAACTCTAGTGCCCGAACGGAGGCAGGAACTGACCACCGAAGGAGGACTCGACGTTGCGTCGCAGATTAGCCATTTCAAAGACGTGACCGACAAATTTCACGGGAAAAATATTCTGGTAAGCCTGTTCATCGCGCCGGCGAGCGATCAGATTGCAGCGGCAAAGAAAGCTGGAGCGGATTTCGTGGAGCTTCACACGGGCGAATATGCTAATGCGAGAGGACAATCTGTGGAACATGAGCTTTCCCGTCTCCGAAGTGCTGCAAAGGAAGCGCACAAACTGGGAATGAAGGTAAATGCAGGGCACGGATTAAACTACCGCAACATCAAGCCGGTGGCCTCGATCGACGAGATTGAAGAGTTCAGCATCGGCCATGCCTTGATCGGTCACGCAGTATTCGTCGGCATCGAGAGAGCCGTCAAGGAAATGTTGGACATTTTGCGGGAGGCCGGGCATTGAGCAAAGCAAAAGCGACGACGGCTATCCTCGGTACAAAAGACCGCCTTTACCGCGGAGCGAATTACCCTGTTTACACTAGCACGACATTTGCCGTAGAGAAGAGCGACGACTACGACAAATTCATCGGGGATGCCGAGGACTTCTTTATTTATTCCAGATACTCTAACCCTACGGTTCGAAATGTCGAGAAGAAGCTGGCTTCATTGGAAAACGCCGAAGATGCACTGCTCTTCTCGAGCGGGATGGCCGCGATAACTTCTTCGATACTGGCCTTCGTGAAGAAAGGCGATTCAATCGTTGCTCTCCGCCGGTTGTACGGCATGGCATACAGATTCCTTCGCGATATAGTACCAAACTTCGGAATACGCGTTCACTTCGTCGAGGAATCGGGACTCTACAAAGCATATTCCACATACCCTGACGCCAAACTCTACTACTTCGAAACCCCGGTAAACCCGACGACTGATTGCATTTCAATAGAAAAAACCGTGCGTTCGGCAAAAAGAACCGGCGCCGTTACTATAGTCGACAACACGTTCGCGTCACCCATTAACCAGAACCCGATTGACATGGGTGTTGACGTAGTGGTTCATAGTGCCACCAAATACATCGGCGGCCATAGCGACATCATGGCCGGTGCAGCAGTCTCTTCAAGAGAAAAAATAGCCGGAATACGAGAAATGCTTAAGGCGTTCGGCGGTTGTATCAACCCAATCGACGCATATATGCTTGACAGGAGTCTCAAGACTCTCAAGGTACGCGTCGAACAGCAGAACAAAAGTGCGCAGCGAATAGCTGAGTTCTTCCGCCGGCAAAAGAAGGTTAAGAAGGTCTATTACCCGGGTCTCCCCTCTTCCGGAAGTTACAGGACCGCGCGGAGACAGATGACGGGATTCGGCGGTATGCTTTGCATAGAGCTCGCCGACTTGCAATGCGCCAAGAAATTCTGCGACAATCTCGAAATCGGACTCAACGCCACCAGCCTCGGAGGAGTCGAGACCCTGGTCAGCATTCCTGTCCTCACCAGTCACATCAAGATGAGTCCTAATGAACTGCGATCCGCACACGTGTCGGAAGGCATGGTAAGGATTTCCGTCGGTCTTGAAGACACTCAGGACCTTATTCTGGATTTCAAGAATTCGCTTTCAAAGGTATGATGATGACCCAAAAAGACCACTCTGCGCCTGTTAAAGTCTATAGTTCCTACATTCAGTCCGATGTGATCGCCGCTAAAATGATATTGCAGGAGAACGAAATCGAGTATTTTACTCAGAACGAGGAGGTGGCGGCGATATATCCCATACCTGGGATGGGAAACATCGACTTCTTCGTCAACCGGAAAGACTTCGACAAGGCCCGGGCGGTATTGGCCCCGCTGATTCAAGGCGATAATGAATAGCATGGTTCCCAGTTTATCCGCAATCCGGGAAACCGAATCGGCGAAAAATTCCGGGGCCGATTAAAAGCTATTTCACATTTTTTCGAATCCGAAGGTGAAATCGCAAAGCCCTCGCATAGTTGGCTACGTATATGCTCAGTGTATCGGCAGATCCGGCGAAAGCCTTCAGAGTCTTCTCGGCCGCTTGGTAATATTTCCCGTTATCAGTAGCGAGAAAGAGCCGGTCCAGGAACAGAGCAGCACCTGAATTACCGGAAGGGGTGGGAGTATCGTCGATGGGTTTCTTCGAATTTGCCAGCAGGCCTTTGCCCAGGCTGTTGGCCGGTCGATCAAGGAAACCGCCCGACTCCTTATCTTCGAAATCGTCCAAAAGCACTTGGGCGATCTTCTCGGCAGAATGAATGTGCTCGTCGCTCCTCATGACATCGAACAGATCCAGGAGAGAGATGCCGAAATAGACCTGGTCGTCGAGCAGTCCACCATAGACTACCTTTTCTCCCGAAAAAGCGTGCGCCACCTTCCCTTTGTCGTCAACCATTTCCCTCAGGATGAAGGCTGCCGCCTCAGAGGCAAATTTAAGATACTTGCGCTCTTTTAGAACGAGAGAAGCTTCGACGAGAGCGCTGATGGCCAGACCATTCCGATCGGAAAGAAATGTTTTGTCTATGAACGGGGGGATCCTTTGATCCCGGATGCTTAGAAGTTTTCTCCTGGCAGAAAGGATGAGTTTAATGATCTCTTCCTCGCTCTTCCCCTTGCCGCTCGCCATATCGCGGGGAGAAACTGCAACTCTCAGTACGTTTCTCTCGGGCATTTCATGAATATCGTGCGGCATTTTTCTAATGTCGAAGTGTTCGCTTAACACGTCAAACTCTTCGGGCTCCAAAGCCTCACGCACTTCCCCTTCGGTCCATGTCCAGTAGCTCCCGTCGTCACCCGGGCCGACGTCAGCGTCTTCATGGGCATAGAAAGGCCCCTGAGTTGAGCGCATTCTTCCCGATATCCACTCTGCGGTGGAATAGGCCGTGTCCCGGAACATCTGGACACGTGTCGCCTCATAGTTTTTCAGATAAACGCTGAGCAGCAACGCATTGTCGTAAAGCATTTTCTCAAAATGGGGGACGTGCCAATACCTGTCGACAGAGTACCTGTGAAAGCCTCCGCCCATTTGATCACAGACACCGCCCTGAGATATTCTTTCCAGGGATAGATCTATCATGTTTCTTAGAATCTTGTCTCCTGTTCGCACAGCCTCTTCCTCAAGCAGCATCAGAGCGGTTGCATTGAAGAACTTGGGTGACTTTCCCAGCCCGCCGAACTCGGGATCGAAATTGTCGGTGATCGATTTCAAAATTCTATCGGCGATTTTTTCATCGAGTTCGCCCAGTATGGCGGTCTTTGACTCGAAGTCACGGAGATACCTTACAACCTCATCGGCACTCTTGAGCACCTCTTCCCGACGCGTGGCGTAAATTTCGGCAATCTGTGGAAGAAGCGACAACATGCCGGGCTTTCCATCCATATCGTTCTTGGGAATGTATGTCCCCCCGTAGAAAGCTTTCCCTTCCGGAGTCAGAAACCCTGTAAGAGGCCATCCGCCTCCGCCAGTCATAGCACCTATCGCGCTCTGATATCTTGCATCGACGTCGGGCATCTGGTCCCGGTCAACTTTGATGGGGACGAACAGCTTGTTTATCAGGTCGGCCACTGCTTTGTCCGAATACGACTCATGGTCCATCACGTGACACCAGTGGCACCACACTGCACCTATATCAAGGAGGATCGGGCGATCCAGTTCTTTAGCAAGATTGAACGCCTCGTCACAGAAAATTTGCCAGTGAACCGGCTGCTCTGCCGCATCTTTCAGATAGGCGCTTTCACTTCTATGGAGAATGTTTTCGAATTCCATCGAGCCCCTCGTTCATTGTTTACTTCCTCTTACAACTAACCAAAATCTTCGGATACTGTCAAGCCTGTTTGCCTGCAACCGCCGCGGATTTCCGTTTTGCATGCCAGAAAATTACCAGTCCGACGGCAACGAATGCAACGGCTCCGCCGAGCGTCTTGGCTAGGAAAAGGAGCGGACTCCCGCCTGCTTGAGGGGGAACTAAAGTAAGTATTATGGCGGCAACTGTCGTAACTCCCCCGACCGCACTCGCGCCGACTCTGAAAAGGACTGTCCGTTTCGGAAGCGTCCCCTTATCCCGTCGAAAAATTCTCACAGCCGCCAGAAAAATGTAGATGTAAGGTATGAAATACACGATGATGGTTGCATCGACGAGGACCAGATAAGCTTCCTGAGTTGAGGCGCCGATGAAGCTCATAAGAAGGAATACAGTGGCGACGACCCCCTGGAATATCAGAGCCACGTGAGGGGTCTTCCATCTCGGATGAACTTTTGCGAAGGTCTTCGGAAGGTAGTTATCGATTCCCGTCACAAAGAGAATTCTAGCACTGCCGGCAAGCCATGCTCCTGCACCGCCGATTCCGGCCAATGTTATAAGGAACGCGCTTAGATTGGAGAGATACCCAAGGCCGGTCTTGACCTGAAGGGCCTGTATGGACTCGACGAGGCCGGTGACCAGATTGACATCTTTGGGCGCAAGGCCGATGAGAAGAGATACGGTGCCGACAAGGTAAACGAGCACAATCGCTACCCCGGAAATATATGTCGCCTTTTGAATCGTCCTGCCGGCATCCACGATTTCACCGGACATTACCGCAGCCAACTCCAGTCCGGCAAGTGCAAAGCACATACTCGACCAAAAGGAGACCGTGCCGTAGTCGAATTTTGTCGGCAGAATGTTTAGAAGTGTAAAATGGGTGGCCGGCTTTCCCATGTGAACGATGATGGCCGCGAGGACGGCGAGTATAAGTATCGGGCCGAACGTACCGAGGGCTCCGACATTCTGGACCCACCTGCCAATTTTCACTCCGGCCACGTTAAAGCCGATCGCCACCCAAAGAATAATAAGGCTCACCACCGCTATAAATATTTTGTCGGACGCCAGTCCGGAAGTTCCGGGAAGAACGAACGCTGCAATCGCAGCAACCGAGATGAGGAGCGAGGGATAATAGACGAGATTGTTGGCCCAATAGCACCATCCCGCCACAAAGCCGTGAAAATCTCCGAACTCTTGCTTTGCCCACTCGTATACCCCACCCTCGACCGGATGTTTCTTGTTAAGGTAAATCACCGCGACCGCCTGCGGAAGGAAGAAAAGTACGAGCGCGAGAAGCCAAAGCGAAATCGAACTCGGCCCGGTCGAAGCGGCGATCGAAATCCACCGAATTCCGACAATCGCGACGACATTAAAGAGGATAATGTCCCTGACTTTCAGTGCACGCAGTAAATCTGTCATCGATCGATCATTCCGTATTCAATTCCCGAAAAGATTCTTCAATTGGAGTCAGAACGATGACGCACGGCTTCAATCGCTGAACTGCATCTCGTAGAGCTTCTTGTAAATACCGCCCTTTTGACGCATAAGTTCCTGATGCTTCCCACGCTGGACTATCTCCCCTTCATTGACGACGAGAATCCTGTCTGCATTTTTTATTGTGGAGAGCCTGTGTGCGATAACAAGCGACGTCCTGTTTTTCATTAGCCTCTCTATTGCCTCCTGAACCAGCATCTCGGATTCCGTGTCGAGCGCCGAGGTGGCCTCATCGAGAATCATTATCGGCGGATTTTTAAGAAGAGCTCTGGCTATGGAAATACGCTGCCGCTGACCGCCCGAGAGTTTGGTGCCGCGTTCACCGATGACGGTATCGTAGCCTTGGGGCAACTGCAGGATAAATTCGTGCGCGTTCGCCGCCTTCGCCGCTTCTTCTATCTTCTGAGGCGCGCAATCCGTCTCGCCGTAAGCTACGTTGCTCCTGACGGTATCGTTGAACAGGATTGTCTCCTGTGACACTATTCCTATCAGCGCCCTCAGGCTCTTCGTCCTAATATTTCTCAGGTCGACGCCGTCAAGCAGTATGGTCCCCCGCGTAGGATCGTAAAACCTCGGGATCAGGTCGATGAGCGTTGATTTTCCGCCGCCTGAAGGACCGACGATCGCAAGCACTTCTCCTTTGTGTACGGAAAAGTTGATGTTCTTGAGAACATAAGCGCCGTCGGCGCGGTTGCCGCCGCCTATCCGGGAGTGAGGATAGCTAAACCACACATTTTCAAACTCTATCTCTTCGCGAAACTCTCCGGGTTCCGCAGCATCGGCCGGCTCGGGTAGTTTCCCTTCCTCGTCCAGGACGTCGAAAATCCTCTTTCCGGCCGCAGCCGATTCCTGGATCCTGTTGCTCACGGTGGTAAGCTCCTTAGCCGGAGGCATTATTTGGAAAATCACAAGAAGGAATCCCATGAATGCACTTGGACTTAGCGCGCCCGATTGAAGCACCTGCATTCCCCCATAATAGATGATGATTCCGCCCGCGAGAACGGAGAGAAATTCTGTGATGGGTGAAGCGAGGTTTCTAATCTGCGTGATCTTGAGGAGCGTCCGGAAATAACTGTTCGTGTGGCGCTTGAATCTGCCAATCTCGAAATCCTCAGTGCCGAAAGCGCGAACGATCTTCATGCCGCTTATCGTTTCCTGAAGAACGGAGGTGATATCCGCCATCTTCCGCTGCGAGGCGTCGCTTTCTTTGTACAACTTCATCCCTATGCGGCTGATGATGACAAGAGCGAAAGGAGTCACGAGAAGTGAAATCAGAGTCAGTTTCCAGCTGATGGCGACCGCAATTGCGAGGAAAACTACAATCATAAGCGGATCCCTCACCATTGTAACGAAGCTCGCCGAGATGCCGCTGTTGATTACCGTAACGTCATTCGTCACGCGTGAGATAAGCATGCCGGTTCGTTCATTAGTGAAATACCCGATCGAGAGCTCCTGTAATTTGCTGTACAAATCATTTCGCAAGTCCCGCATGAGTCCCTGTTCAACAAAGGCCATCAGGTATGCCTGGACGTAACCGAAAACGTTCTTGAGAAAAAAGGACGCCACTATCACGAAGCAAATTCTGAACAGCGCATCCGACTTAGTGCCGCTGAACACGAAGTTGTTGAACAGATTTGCCGCATCGGCTTTCAAATGCTCGAGGAATCCGGAAGCGGCAGCTACTTGCATAGGTTGTGGCGCCCCCTGATTGAACAATGTATTGAGGAGGGGAATGATCAGGTAAATCGACACGCCGGAAAACATCGAGAAGAATATCGTGGATACGATCGAACCTCCAAGATAGCGTTTGTACGGTTTTACGTACCGCAGGAGTCTCAGGTATATTTTCAGAGAGTTATCTTTTTTTTGAGGCATTCTGAATTTCCCAAATCTTCATGTATACCTGCGTCTTGGTCATGGCATGTATGATCGAAACCATTAGGCCGTACACGCCGTCCGTGAATCCGCGGCGTACGATGAAATGCTGCAGGAATGCCCAGAGCGGCTTGAAAAAGATCTTCACACCGTTCACGTGCACTCTATCGGCCTTCTCTTTTGCCTCCAGCGTCGAATACTCGTTTATCTTGCCGATGGTACCTGCGATCGTATTATGCGTGTAGTGGATCAATTCCCCGTGCAATTTTTCCCTTTTTCCGTCGACAGAGAAACCTTCGTGCACTGCCCTGTCGGTCAGTGTGGTCTTTGACCTTCTGAAAAGCCTGAGCTGGAAGTCAGGCGACCATCCGCAACTCCTGATAACTCTGCCGAGGAAGAAATTACGTCGCGGTATGTAGAAACCGTCGACTTTGGTGAAGTCGAGAGACTCTATTTCACTGCGGAGTTCCGGAGAGACTCTTTCATCGGCGTCAAGGCTCAGCACCCACTCGTTGGTCGCTTTCTGCATGGAATAATTCTTCTGCGACGCATATCCTTCCCATTTGCGGACGAATACCTTGTCCGTGTAGCGCCTGGCAATTTCAACCGTACTGTCCAGGCTTTCCGAGTCGACTACGATGATCTCATCCGCCCACTTGACACTTTCGAGACAATCGCCGATGTTCTTTTCTTCGTTGCCTGCTATTATGATAACGGAGATCTTCTCCACTACCTGACCACAAAGTTAATTATCCTGTTTTTCACAACGATAGCCTTGAGTACCTGTTTTCCTTCCAGATGTCTTTTCACGTTTTCATCGGCAAGCGCGATCGATTTGACCGATTCGTCTGCGGAGTTGATGGGAACCATCATCTTCGCGCGGACCTTCCCGTTTACCTGAACCACAATAGTCACGTTTTCTTCCTCAATGGCGGACTGCTCATAGGTTACCCATTTTGCGGAGGTGAAAATCGACGGCTTGCCGCCCCGCATTTCGTTGAGCTCCTCTGCGAGGTGCGGCGCGAAAGGTGCAATGAGGATATTCACCTGCTGCAGTACAAACGCCTGAAGTTCCGAACCGATATCGCTTTCACCGAGCGCCTGGGTATAGTTGTTGATGAATTCCATCTGCGCGGCAATGGCAGTATTGAACTTGAACTGTTCGATGTCCTCCGTCACCTTCTTCGAAAGCTGATTCAGTTTCCTGTATATGGATCGTTCCCGCTCGTTCATTTTTTCCATATCGAACTTACCGTGCGTATTCTTCGGCAGCGATTTTCCGGCATCGAAGACATCTACCACTTTATTCAAAAACCTGTGAATGCCAGTTATTCCGCGATCGCTCCAGTCGCCACCTTCGTCATACGGGCCCATAAACATGAGAAACATCCGGAACGTGTCCGTTCCGTACGTGCTCAGGAACTTGTCCGTGCTGACCACATTTCCGCGCGATTTCGACATTTTGGCACCCTGGTTCGTGATAGTCCCCTGGTGCACAAGACTCTGAAATGGTTCATCAAATGTAATCCATCCCGCATCTTTAAGCGCCTTGATAACGAAGCGGGCGTAGAGCAAATGCATCGTTGCATGCTCCGCGCCGCCCACGTACTTATCCACGGGAAGCCATTTCGAGACAAGCGCCTTGTCAAACGGCGCAGTATCGAGTCCCGGCGATAGGTACCTGAGAAAGTACCATGATGAATCGACGAAAGTATCCATCGTATCGACATCCCGCTTTGCCGGCTTACCGCATTTAGGGCATGTCGTGTTCACAAAGCTTTCTGACCTCGCGAGCGGGGATTCACCGGTAGGTTTGAATTCCACATCATACGGAAGGACAACGGGCAAATCCTTCTCCGGCACAGGCACCTCACCGCAGTCGCCGCAATAAACTATGGGTATCGGCGCACCCCAATAACGCTGGCGGGAGAGAAGCCAGTCGCGAATGCGATAGTTCACTTTCCTGCTTCCCGCTCCCTTCTTCTCCAGTTCGTCCGCAATGCCATCCCACACCTTTGTACTTTCCATTCCGGTGTAGGGGCCGCTCTCCACTCCGATGCCCTCATCAACGAATGCCGTCGAGAGAGGCTCCTCAAGCCTGTGGTCTCGGGGTTGAACGACAACCCTGATAGGCAATTTGTACTTGATGGCGAAATCAAAATCACGCTCATCGTGTGCAGGAACCGCCATCACCGCTCCCGTTCCGTAAGTCGACAGGACATAATCGGCGATCCATATCGGAATTTTCTCATCGTTGATCGGATTTATTGCATACGCCCCGGTCGGAACCCCTGTTTTCTCTTTTGAAGTGGAAGTTCGTTCAATCTCGTTTTCATGCGCAACATAGTCGACATATTCTTCCACTTTCGACTTGTAGGCCGGAGTCGTCACTTGCCGCACAAGCGGATGCTCAGGCGCCAGAACCACGTAAGTCGCTCCGAACAGCGTATCGGGCCGGGTTGTGAATACGCGTATGACTTCACCCGATCCGTCGATCTTGAAGACAATCTCGACACCTTCGCTCCTTCCGATCCAATTCCGCTGCATCAGTTTCGTGCGCTCCGGCCAGTCGATTCTGTCGAGTCCTTCCAGAAGTCTGTCTGCGTAGGCCGTGATTTTAAAGAACCATTGCGTCATATCCTTGCGTATCACCGGAGTTCCGCATCGCTCGCATGTTCCGTCGACGACCTGTTCGTTCGCAAGAACAGTCTGGTCCTGCGGGCACCAGTTTACGGGTGCGTTGTTTCTATAGGCTAGCCCTCTCTTGTAAAGTTGAAGGAAGACCCACTGTGTCCATCGGTAGTACTGCGGCTTGGATGTATCGACTTCGAAGTCGAAATCGTACATCGCACCCATTGCCTTCAGCTGCTGTCGAATTACGGCGATATTGTTGTCCGTACTGTCCTGCGGATGGACCCCCGTCTTTATGGCGTAATTCTCGGCCGGTAGTCCGAACGCGTCGTAACCTATCGGTTCGAACACGTTGAAGCCGTTGAGCTTCTTGTACCGGGCCCAGGTATCGGTCGGGGCGAAATTATACCAGTGACCTATGTGGAGTTTGTCGGCACTGGGATAAAGGAACATTACGAGACAGTAGAGTTTGTTACGTCTGTCATTGAAATCGATTTTGTAGACCTTATTGGTTTCCCAGAAACTCTGCCACTTTTTCTCAATGGCGCCGAAATCGTATTTCATCTTTTTTCTGCCATAGCTTTGGAGTTAACCATAATTTTTCTGAAGGGCATGTTGCTTTTGAATCTCATGAAAGATTTGATTTCTTCGGATGTCCTGCCCTGTTTCATCAACCGCACGGCGCAGTACGTCCGAAGCGAATCGAGCCGCAAGGCTCTCTCCGCATCAATTCTCAGCCGCTTTCGCATCGCGGCACGAGCCCCGCGAAACGAGATGCGCTTGTTTGTGGACCTGCCGATACGAACGGTAGCAAACAAGGGAGCATCTGGTGGAAGTTCGCCGCGCGCAACAATATAGTCAAACAAGGCGGTCTTCGCTCCGGGCGTCAGCCTGATGGCTTCGTACTTGCCTCGAATTCCCTTCGCCTTCACCCACAGCTCTGCAAATGCACCAGACTTCTTCACATCGCCGACATCTGAGTTCAGGAGTTCTGAAATTGTTGCACCGCACTCGAAAATCATCGAGAGGAACGCGTAGTCACGTTTTCCCAGAAGCGAAGTCGTATCCACCTGTGAGATCGATCGGGTAACCTCGGAAAGGGAAACGCGCGTGATCTTGAAGTTCTGCGCGGAGCCATGAACACTCCACGCAGGGTTTTGCTCCAGGACGCCGAGATCGACGAGAAATTCACAAAACCGGCGCGACGCGGTCATGTAAGTATTGACGGTATTGTTCGAGAGCCCCCTTGAGTCAAATAGCCAAATCCTGAACCTGGTGAAGTCTTCCGGCGTAAACGTGAACTGGCTTCCCTTTGCGTAGATGAGGAGTTGGTCGAGCGCTTTCATGTAAACGTGACGTGTCGTGGCGCTCGCGAAGTTCATCGATCCTTCGAATTGTCTTACGAGAATCTGGAACTGGCTCGTTGGAAGTATGGTTTTAGGAAAGCCGGTTTGTGACATTTTTCATTGAATTTAAACGACTTTTGAGTCATATCCAACGGATTATGGGGGTCGGTTTTACCGCGAAGATGCTATGTGCAGGACTAACTGTGGCGTTGTCAAGAGAATCTCACGAGCCCAAGGAGAAATCACAACACGGCTCGTAATCGGAGTTCAGCTCGGAAGTATTCTTCTTCACAATGTCATCGCGTTGAAGAGTTAACCACATGAAACGACATACCATTCGACCGGAACATGGAGTCGGCGCGAAATTATTGAATCAGTAGCGGGGCTTGCGTAATTTCAATTAAACAATCAGACAGATTTGGAAACGAAATGATAGATTTGACCGACAGGGTTGTCTTGATAACAGGAGGATCTCGCGGAATCGGAGCGGCCACTGCTCGGCTGTTTGCGCAAGCCGGAGCTGACGTTGCGATAACTTATCAGGGGAGCGATGCGAAGGCGAAAGAAGTTATCATTGAAATCCGAAAACACGGAAGGAAAGCCGAAGCTTACAAGGGAGATATCAGCAAGAACGAGTTCGTTAAGAGTATGATCCATGATGTACAAAAGGAATTTGGCAAGATCGATGTCCTAGTCAACAATGCAGGAATCTGGACTTACGGAGAGATCGACACGATGAGGGAGAGCGTCTGGGACCAGACGATGGATGTGAACCTGAAGGGTACTTTTCTATGCTGTCACTATGTGGTTCCCGTGATGAAGAAACAGGGTGGCGGCATCATAATCAATCTTTCCTCGACGGCCGGACAGCGAGGCGAGGCGTTTCATTCGCATTACGCGGCAACCAAGGGCGGAGTAATCTCGTTCACGAAGAGTCTTTCTACCGAGCTTGGCAAGTTCAACATCAGGGTCAACTGTGTCGCCCCCGGCTGGGTTGACACCGACATGAGCGCAGGGACGCTCGGGCAGGAGGCTCCGCGTGAAGAAATCCGTAGATCGATCCCATTAGGAAAGATCCCGGCGGCTGAAGACATCGCGGGGCCTGTACTTTTTCTCGCTTCGGATCTCGCCAGCCACATAACAGGCGAAATCCTCAACGTCAACGGAGGCTCCGTTCTGGCAGGATGAAGTGAAAGCTATCCGCATTCATGAAAATGGCGGTCCGGAGAAAGTACTCATCGACGACATTCCCGCCCCTGTCCTGCGGCCCAACGAAGTTCTCGTAAAGATTGCCGCCACTTCACTGAACCATCTCGACCTCTGGGTACGCGATGGAATGCGTAACCTGAGACTGCCGCTTCCCATGATACTCGGGTCAGACGGTGCGGGGACGATTGCCGAAGTCGGCAGCGATGTCGACGATTTTGAGCCTGGAAACCGCGTGCTGATCGCGCCCGGCACGTCCTGCGGAAAATGCGAACAATGCCGTGCCGGTCACGACAATCTCTGCCGCGAGTATAAAATCCTCGGTGAACACTGCGATGGAACCGACGCCGAACTGGTCGCGGTACGCCGGGATAACATTCTAAGCCTCCCCGACGGCGTGCCGTTCGAGGATGCCGCAGCCTCGTCCCTGGTTTTCATTACTGCGTATCAGATGCTGGTAGAGAAGGCTAAGGTCGCCCCTTTCGAGGACGTACTCGTTATGGGGGCGAGCAGCGGAGTCGGAACTGCAGCCATTCAGATAGCAAAGCTATTCAATGCACGTGTCATTGCCGTTTCCGGCTCCGATGAGAAACTAGCAAGGGCAAGATCGATAGGTGCCGACGAATTCATAAACTACAACAGCGAATCCATATCGGCGGCCGTCCGGAGGATCACGAACAAGCGAGGGGTGGATGTCGTATTCGAACACACCGGCTCCGCCACGTGGATGGAGAGCATTCTTTCGGCGAGACATGGCGGCAGGGTGGTGATATGCGGAGCGACAACTGGAGCTGATGCGGTCACCGACCTGCGATATGTCTTCTCGAGACAGCTGACGATTTACGGTAGCACGATGGGAAGCAGGAGCCTGCTTCATAAGATGTTGGATCTGATGAGCCGCAAGAAGTTAAAGGCAGTCATAGACAGGAAATTGCATTATACCCGTGTGCGCGAGGCGCACGAGATCCTCGAGGGAAGAAAGCAATTCGGGAAGATCGTCCTCACGTTTTGAAAGTACACCCCCGGCAAAAGAAGTTCCACGGCGAAGGCAATTAATCGCAAAATTGATTTATCTTAATAGAAAAGGAAAAGAATCATAAAGACATGAATTATTCAGGAGTGATAAAGAGGTATCTGGAATATCTTCCCCTTCCCCGTGATATCGAACCCGTAACGCTTCTGGAAGGGAACACGCCGCTTATCGAAGCGGACAACCTCAGAACAGAGTTGAAAGCCCCCTGCAAGATCTTTCTGAAGTTCGAGGGTGCCAATCCGACAGGTTCGTTCAAGGACCGCGGCATGACCGTCGCAATAACAAAAGCGGTTCTTGACAAAGCTGAAGCGGTAATATGCGCGTCGACCGGCAATACATCTGCGTCCGCTGCAGCTTTTGCCGCCAAGGCCGGCCTTAAGGCTTTCGTTGTATTACCAAAAGGCAAAATCGCTATCGGCAAAATGGCACAGGCACTCATTTACGGCGCAAAGGTGATAGAAATCGACGGCAACTTCGACGATGCACTGCGCATCGTCCGCGAAGTCGGTCAAAAGACAAAAGTTGAAATCGTAAATTCGATCAATCCGTACAGGATCGAAGGACAGAAAACAGCCTCATTCGAAATAATCGAAACTCTCGGTGCAGCTCCGACGCATCATTGTCTTCCCGTCGGAAATGCCGGTAATATCACGGCATATTGGAAGGGATATGTGGAGTGGAAGGAAAAGCACGGCACATCGCTGCCGCAAATGCTGGGTTTCCAGGCTGAGGGGGCCGCACCTATCGTCCACGACAGGATCATCGAACATCCCGAAACGGTAGCTACGGCTATACGAATCGGAAACCCGGCGAGCTGGAAGCAGGCCGTGCAAGCTCGCGATGATTCCGGGGGACAGATAGACTTGGTTACGGACGAAGAAATTCTCTCTGCCCAAAAATTGATTGCAGGGACCGAAGGAATTTTCTGCGAACCCGCTTCGGCATCGTCGGTAGCAGGCCTGAGGAAACTCGTCGCCAGGAACCACTTCGGCACCAAGGATACCGTAGTATGCACTTTGACGGGCAACGGGCTCAAAGATCCCGACACTGCTTCGCGCGGGATAGCACCTCCAATCACGGTAAAGCCCGTCCTCGCTGAGGTGTTGAAAATTATGAACTTGAATTAGATCAGGCAAAGAAAATCAAATGTTAATCGTACAGAAATTCGGAGGTACGTCGGTCGGCACAATTGAGCGCATCCATAATGTGGCAAAGCGGGTCGCCGAAGTGAAAAAACAGGGACATGACGTCGTCGTTGTGGTCAGCGCAATGGCAGGTGAAACGAACAGACTTATAGATCTTGCGAAGTCCGCCGTAGGACATCCCGATCCGCGAGAAATGGATGTACTTGTATCCACCGGTGAGCAGGTTTCGACAGCCCTTCTTTCCATGACTCTTTTATCGATGGGATGCAAGGCTCGGTCACTCCAAAATCACCAGGTCAGGCTCCTTACAGACTCCGCTTATATGAAGGCGCACATCAAACGAATTGATGCGCAGGCTCTCACGAGCGTGCTTAGAGAAGGAGCAATCGCAGTCGTCGCGGGTTTCCAGGGAATCGATGAGAAAGGCGACATAACGACACTAGGTCGGGGCGGCTCGGATACGACTGCTGTGGCGATTGCCGCAGCCATGAAACCGCACGCGAAGAACGGGCTTGTCTGCGAGATATATACGGACGTCGACGGCGTCTACACGGCCGATCCCAATATCGTTCCGAAGGCAAGGAAGATCAAGAACATCAGCTTCGAAGAGATGTTCGAACTTGCCAGCTCAGGGACTAAAGTGCTCCAGACAAGATCCGTATTATTCGGGATGAAGTTCGGCGTACCAATTCACGTAAGAAGCAGCTTTAACGATAGCGAGGGCACAATGGTAGTAAATGAAACACTCGACATGGAAAGCGTTGTTGTAACAGGAATATCGTACGACAAGAACGAGGCAAAAATCACCGTTCTTCATGTATCAGACCAGCCCGGGATAGCCCACAGCATATTTGCACCGCTTGCAGATGCGGAGATAGTCGTTGATATGATTATCCAAAGCGCCAGCAGCGAGGGCTATACAGACATGAGCTTCACGATCCCGCGCAGCGATTACGAGAAGGCCATGAGCATCCTCCAGGAACTTGTCAAACAGAAAAAAGCAACTTATGCCGTCGGCGACGACAGAGTTTCAAAAGTCTCCCTTGTGGGAGTCGGGATGCGAACGCATTCGGGCGTCGCTGCAAAAATGTTCAAGTTCCTGTCCGACGCCGGGATCAACATTCAGATGATATCGACGAGTGAGATCAAAATCTCGGTGGTGGTTAACGAGAAAGACATGAAGAAGGCTGTGACAGTTCTCCACAAAGGTTTCGGTCTCGACGATGAATAGGACCTTGAATGTCGCTATATACGGTGTTTCAGGGTATGCAGGCTACGAGCTGTATCGCATCTTGAAACGTCGGAGTGATGTCCGGATAGCGTTCGTTACCGCAGAAACATCGGCAGGCAAAAGACTGAGCGAGATTTATCCTACTACTGATGAAGTAGAGATCGTGAAGAACACGGACGTAAAGACGGATGAACTCGACGTCGCATTTTTGTCTCTCCCTCACGGAGCTGCGAGGTCCGTAGTCGAGCAAATCGCCGCTCGGGCGTCAAGGATCAAAATAGTGGACCTTAGCGCCGACTACCGCTTCGATGACGCGGAGGAGTACGAGAAATGGTACGGGCGCAAGCACACGAGTCCTGACTTCCTCGATGACTTTGTGTACGGCCTCCCGGAAATAAACCGCGAAGCGATCCGCAGATCGAGGTTCGTCGCAAACCCGGGATGCTATCCCACTGCGACGATACTAGGAGTGTACCCTTTGCTCAAAGAGGATCTCGTCGATCTTTCCGAACCCGTGATAATCGATGCGAAATCCGGAGTAACAGGAGCAGGCCGCAAGCCGGAAGTCCGCCTTCTCTTCGCCGAAGTAAACGAAAATGTATCGCCTTACAACATCGGCTATGTTCATCGGCATACCGGCGAGATAGAGCAGGAACTTAAAAAAGTCGCGGGCACGAATCTAAGGATAATATTCTCTCCCCATCTCATGCCGGTCACAAGAGGAATGTTGAACACGATCTATGTAAAGCTAAACGACGGCAAGTCCACCAAGGAACTCGTGGATCTGTTTGCTTCGACATATGCGTCCGAACCGATGGTACGGGTGTTGCCTCCTGATTCCATGGCCACTTTCCAGCACACCGTCAATACCAACCTTTCCGTGATCTCGGTGAAGAGAGTCGAGAACTCACCATATGCAATAGTCGTCTCATCGATCGACAACCTTGGAAAAGGCGCGGCGGGACAGGCGGTCCAGAATTTCAATGTGATGACAGGGGTGAATGAAACCGAGGGACTGATTTGAGAATTGTCCTCAAAATCGGCGGCAATGAAATAGACAATCCGACTTTTCTCGGCAAGGCGTCTTCGCTTGTGGCGGGGCTGCGGAAGGACGGCCACCAGATCGTTTTGGTTCACGGCGGAGGCAAAGAAATAAGCACTCTGCTCGACACACTCGGGATCGCGACGAGATTCGTGGACGGCATGCGATACACCGATACAGAAAGCCTCAAGATTATAGAGATGATGCTGTCGGGGGCAATAAACAAACGTCTCGTCAGAAGCCTTCAAAGCTCCGGCGTCCGCGCCCTCGGTGTAAGCGGCGTGGACGCGGGCATCCTGGTGGCGGATAAGCTAGTTCGTGGGCCGGAAGATGTCGGTCTGGTGGGCGAGGTATCGTACGTCGATGTGGAAGTGGTTGAGGAGCTGACACGCAAGTTCGTCCTTGTACTATCCCCCGTCAGCGCCGACAAACAATCGGCCGGATCGCTGAACGTCAATGCCGATTATGCCGCCGCGGCCGTGGCTTCCTTCCTCCGATCCGAATTGATTATATTTCTTTCGAATGTTCCGGGCGTCATCAGCGCCGGGAATGTTCTGAAGAAACTACAGGAAAGAGAATTCGAGGATTTGAAGAAGAACGGAGTCATCACCGGCGGCATGGTCCCGAAGATCGAGGCCGCCTTCCGCGCGCTCAAGGGCGGTGCAGGCATAGCCTTCATCACTGACGCAGAGGGCGCCGAAAAAATCGCTTCCGGCGGCAGCGCCGGCACACAGGTGACGGTTTGAAGGACGAACGAAAGAGCTATTTATTGCTTCTTGTTTTCGCATTAGTCTATGACGCCCTTTTCACCTGTCCGCCGATACTTATGCACTTCGGCATAAGTGCAGATATCATTTATCGCTTTTTCAGCCCGGTTTGTGATCAGTTGAGCTCACGCAGCTTTCACTTATTCGGATACAAACTCGCTGTCTGCTCACGATGCGCATCCATCTATTATGGTGGTACGTTGGGAATCATCGGTTATCCTTTCTTCCGCACACTCAGGAACGCGCAGATCCCGAGTCCCTTTTATCTGGCGATACCGTTCCTGGCGATGGTTGCCGATTTCAGCGTCAACTACCTCGGCATCGGTCACAACACTTTCGTATCCCGGGCAATTACAGGCGCGCTGTTCGGGATTTCACTTTCGTTCTTCCTGGTACCGGTCTGGATCTCGCTCCTAAGAGACCTAAAAACTAGAAGGCTTTTACAGCATGAGGAATAACTCGGTCTATTTTCGTCCCGCCTTGTATGCAGGACTTATAATCGCAGTGTTGAATTTTGCACCCGGATTGTTCTTCGTTAACATGTTCTGTTGTGCAGGATTATGGATTGGCGGCGTTCTCGCGGTGCTCTTTTTTCGCATGGACATACCGAAAGATTATTCGATCCAGAATATCGACGGGTTCTATCTCGGCCTCTGGACCGGGATTTTCGGGGCGGGATTCGAGACTGTGCTCGATATCGCGATCGGACCTTACGTCACCCCCATAAAGTTTCAGGAAGTAAAATCATTGATACAGAAACTTTCTTCAGGCGGGCAACAGTTTTCGAGTCTCATGGATCAGCTGAGCCAGGCAATTGCTGCGGCAAGGCGCCCCGGACTTTTCGACTTCCTGGGAAGTTTCGTTTTATTCCTGATCGTCTATTCGATATTTACGATCTTCAGCGCTCTGCTGATGACGGCTTTCATGCAAAGACGGAAGGCAAATCCCCGATAGACATTTCGGTGCTACTCCCCCCTTAAGACAAATCCTCACCGACCGGGGTCAGTCCGGTATAAGGTCATCGGGCACTTCTATTTGCATCCTGAGCAGAGCCGTGCTCATCGTTTTCCCCTGTGCATCATTTCTAAGTGACACCGTTCCTCCGCCTCCCAGCGCGCCATGGAGAAGGAAATTCAATGCGTGAAGATTTGGAAGTTCAAACCGTTCGACCGGCCCTGTACAGATCCCGGCGAAATGCTTTTTCACTGCTTCGATAGTTACCTTCTCCTTCAGGATTTCGTAGTACTCGGG
Organism: Candidatus Kryptoniota bacterium; assembly: GCA_046706745.1. GTDB lineage: Bacteria > Bacteroidota > Ignavibacteria > Kryptoniales > JAKASW01 > JAKASW01. The sequence continues at coordinate 83,596 of JBJKPC010000002.1, read as the reverse complement.
CTTCCGGGCAATCAGTCCGATATTCGAAGCATCCCCCTTATCGCCGCTGCGCGAATGGGCAAGTTCTAACAGCAAAATCTTCTTCACTTCCACTTCCTCCCAAACCGGATGCTGATACTCCGTCCATTCGTGCTCATCACCGCAACTCCGTCACTTCTATGATAGGCTTCACCACAGACTTCTCCAGCAGCGCAGGCCAATATGCAACTACCTCCTGCGGTTTCGGCCTGCCGGCGCCGAATCCCGTAACGGTCGGAGGTCCGGTAAGAACGAGAGGAACCAGCTGCCGGCCGAATGCGTCGATCGCTTCCCTGTCGTGCCCGCGCACGGCTACCCTGAACACCACCTCGTTCATGTCACCAGGCGACGGACTCAGTGGACCGTGACACGAGTTGAAGCCCTGATATTCGGTATGAAACTCATCATACTTGTACCCGAGATCCGTCAACCGCTGTCGCATGATCTTGTCTGCTGCCTGCGCCTTCTCGAGCGCGTCCGGCCAACCGTAAGTCAGATTACCGACGGCGTAGTAGCCGTCTGAATAAGCCATTGATACTTTAAATGAGTCTGTCGGCGCGCGTCCTTTGATTCCAAACACCTTCACTCTGTTGTCTCCGGCATCTTGAATCTGGATGCTCGTAAAATCCGCAATTACCTCCGGTGTAATATATTCCCTCGGATCACCGATTTCGTAGAGGAGCTGCTCTTTTACAGTATCTACGGAAACAAGACCGCCCGTGCCATCATGTTTGGTAATAAAGACCGTCCCGTCCGCATACGCTTCGGCAATCGGGAAACCGATATTAGCGAGGTTGGGAATGCTGCGCCAGTCTTTAAGGAAATTCCCACCCGACGATTGCCCGCCGCATTCGAGGATATGCCCCGCGACGATGCCAGCTGCGAGTTTGTCAAAGTCGTTCTCATTCCAGTCAAACTCATATATCATCGGAGCGAGCGTCAAGCCGGTGTCCGTAGCTCTTCCCGTCAAAACAATCTGCGCGCCCTGCGCGAGGGCATTTGCAATCGGGAAGGCACCGAAGTATACGTTCGCGCTCTGAAGGCGATCGCGCACCGCAAGTATACTCTCGCCCGTGTCCATGTTTTTCAAGTCATTACCTGCGTTCAAGAGCTCATCGATCCTGCCGAAGATGTCATCTCCGTATACCACGCCGATCCTGAGACCTTTCACTCCGGCCTTTCGTGCAATATCGAAAATCGCATCCCGGCAGGCCTGCGGGTTCACTCCGCCTCCGTTAGTTATTACGCGGATATTCTTCTCCACGATTACTGGGAGGATTTGCTCCATCACCGGGAGAAGATCCTTTGCAAAGCCAAGTTTTGGGTCACGCGATTTCTGTTTTTGTAAAATCGACATCGTCACTTCGGCGAGATAATCCATTACCAGGTAATCCGTCGGCCCTTTGCTTACCTGCCAGTAAGGAGCTTGAGGCAAGTCCCCCCAATACCCCTGTCCCGAAGCTATACGGATGGATTCTCTTGATTTCAATGTACCTCTCACTTTTTAGAAGAAGTATCGGGCGCTATCTTCACGCCCCTGGAGGAGAAGTGTTTCTTCTCAGCTCCCGATTCCCGCGACTTCCCTTTCCTGCCCAGTAATCGTGAAGACCTTCTTTATCAGCTCCTCCTCCGAGCCGGTCAGTGTCCTGTTCCTCCGGCTCATCACCACACGGGCGACTTCCAGCGCTTTTTCAAGTCTATAGGTCGTGTATTCTTCCGCGCTTTCTCCCCAGGAAAATGACGGCACATACTTAGGCGGAACACCGGTACCGTAAAGGTTGCAGAAAGCACCGACAACGGTTCCCGTATTGAACATGAAATTGATTCCGCATTTGGAATGATCGCCCATCATGAGCCCGACAAAACGGAGACCGCTGTCGACCACTCTCCCGTCGTTGTACACTTTGACCGTGCCATAATTGTTTTTCAGATCGCTCGTGTTCGAGTCAGCACCGATGTTCACCCATTCACAGAGATATGAATGCCCGACAAATCCCTCGTGCTGTTTGTTCGAATACGCGTGAATGATGGAGCCTTCGACCTCACCACCGACTTTACATCCTTCACCAATCGAAGTGTTTTCGTATATTTTCGCTCCCGCTCTTATCACGCTGCCCTCTCCGATAAATGCGGGGCCCCTGATTACCGCATTCGGCATTATCTCGACATCTCTTCCAATGTAAACGGGCCCACGCTCGGCATCCAGAACTGCCCCAGGTTTTATCCTCGCACCCTTGCCAACATGAACCTGAGAAGCGTTCAACAGGTGTACGCCTTCATATAGTTTTCCGAGTATCTCCGTCTGGCCCGTGGTGGACAGTGCGAAGTCGGAAATTAACTGAGCACCGTTCCGATCGATCAGATCCCAGGGAAATCGGACAACATCCAGGCCATGTATCTCAACCCGCCTGATCCCGTCAAAATCAGTCGATGATACGACGGCCTTTCCAATCGAGTCCCGATACTTTCGCAGGTTTGTTCCCGAGAGCCACGCGCCCAATATGACGCCTGAATCCGTGTAGACTATGTCCTCACGATTTTCCTCAAATGCGGCGGCGGCTTTGCTGCCGAAGAGGATCCTCCCGTTGATCAGCAGTACACGATCGGCGTCTGCCGGTATCTCGTTCACAAACGAACCCGGATGTCTTTCTTTCACGCTGTCTCTGAGACAGTCGCGCGAATGCAGAATGAATATCTCGTCGGGATATACTCGCGCGACCTTCTCTCTCAAAGTCAATTGACCGCATCTAAGATCAAAAACAGGACGCATGTGGACCAGAGGCTGGAGCTGCCTGTAGAATTCATCTTCGAATATGCAAATGCGCATTAAGTTCCCTGGCTTGATTCATCGATTTTCAAAACGCCGGCTGTTTCTTCGTCAATTATAAGAGATTTGAGGTAAAATTTCATCTGCGCAAGCTCTTCCACCTTTGATACCCGCTTTGCGTTTTCCGGGTGACCCCCATATATTTCTGAGACAGATAATTACCGCTAATGCAAAGATACATGACATTTCGCGCCCCATGGAGCAGAAAGCTTAGCTATTCGACGCTCGTTTTCATAGTTATACTCTTTCTCGGATCCATGTTCGGAAGATCAGGCGTTCATCGTCCCGGTTTTCTCGAATCCTTCATGATTTCCGGCGCTCCGCTTTTGATTGCCGCGGGTTCTTCTCTGTTCATTATTCGCGGATATGTTATCACCGAGACTACGCTATTCATCCAGCGTTTCCTCTGGCATTCAAGAATTGATCTTTCCGAGTTAAGGTCTTTTGAAATAGACCCCGACGCCATGTCCGGTTCCATGAGGACGCTCGGCAACGGAGGCCTCTTCTGTATCGCAGGGTACTTTCGGAACAAGAAACTGGGCAAGTATAGGGCTTTCGCGACCGATCCAAAGTTGTCCGTGGTGCTGCACTTCACGGACAGAACAATCGTCGTCACGCCGGATAATCCGGAACAATTCGTTTCCGCGTTAAGAGAAATCGTAGCGGTGTAACACCGGAACTCTCCTCAATCGAACGCGATGTAGGAGATGCCAGCCCCCCGAGACTTCAAAATCAACACGTAAATTGATAAACCACATCTGTTTCCGTATATTGTTGCACGAAACACATGGAACATCCTAACCGATAGAATGAGTCATTCTCCCCAGTTAATCCGCAATTTTTGCATAATTGCCCACATTGATCACGGGAAGTCGACACTCGCCGACAGGCTTCTCGAACGCACCGGAACAATCGCAGAACGTGAGATGGTCGACCAGATACTTGACGACATGCCGCTCGAGCGGGAGCGGGGAATCACGATCAAGAGTCACGCGATCCAAATGAACTACATGGGCAAGAACGGCAACTCATATAAGTTGAACTTGATCGACACACCGGGGCATGTGGATTTCTCTTATGAAGTCTCGCGTTCACTCGCAGCCTGCGAAGGAGCAATTCTTGTCGTGGACGCTTCGCAGGGCGTCGAAGCTCAGACAATCAGCAACGTCTACCTTGCTATAGATGCAGGGCTTGAGCTTGTTCCGGTAATAAACAAGATCGATCTTCCCGGCGCGATGATTGATGAGGTGAAGGCACAGCTGGTAGAACTCATAGGCTGTAAGGAAGAAGAGGTATTACTGGCAAGCGCAAAGGCGAAGATCGGCATTGATGAGATCCTGGAGGCCGTTGTGTCACGAATCCCCCCGCCTGCCGGGAAGTCCGATTCGGCTCTACGTGCCCTGATATTTGATGCCAAGTACGATTCATACAGAGGCGTTGTCACCTACATTCGCGTGGTCGACGGAACTCTGCACACCAACGACAGGGTCCTTTTCCACAAGACCGGAAAGGTCTTCCTTGCGGAGGAGATCGGTGTTCTTGGAATGGGACGCACACCAGTCGACGAGATTGAAGCGGGAAATGTCGGTTACCTGATTGCCGGGGTCAAAGAGCTTACCGAAACACGGGTGGGTGATACGGTTACGAACGCGGACAATCCCGCAGATAGCCCGCTGCCGGGTTACCGCGAAGTGAAACCGATGGTGTTCAGCGGCCTTTACCCAGCCCAAAGTGAGCACTTTGAAGAACTGCGTGATGCACTGGCAAAACTCAAACTCAATGATGCTGCGCTCCTATATGAACCGGAAACGTCCACAGCACTGGGCTTCGGGTTCAGGTGCGGCTTCCTCGGTCTCCTTCATATGGAGATCGTGCAGGAGAGACTCGATCGGGAATTCAACCAGACAATAATCACTACCGTTCCGAACGTGGAATACAGGGTTGTAAAGACTTCCGGTGATGTGGTCCTCGTCGACAATCCCGCTGCAATGCCGTCTCCCACAGAAATTGATCATATAGAAGAGCCTTTCGTTAACGCACAGATTATCAGTCCATCGGAGTATATCGGAAACGTAATGAAACTCTGCATGGATAGGCGGGGAGTGTACAGGAACACCTCATACATCGACACCAAGAGAGCCGACATACGATTCGAACTGCCGCTCGCTGAAATCGTGTTCGATTTCTTTGACAAACTTAAATCGACTACTCGCGGATATGCTTCGTTCGATTACGAATACCTCGACAACCGAGAGTCGGATCTGGTAAAACTCGACATACTTTTGAACGGTGACGTCGTGGATGCGCTTTCGTCCGTTGTACATCGAGAGAAGGCGTACGATTGGGGGCGGAAATTGAGTTCGCGACTCCGTAAGTTGATCCCGAAGCAGTTATTTGAAGTGGTAATCCAGGCCGCAATCGGCAATAAGATCATCGCCAGAGAAAGCATTTCACCGATAAGAAAAAATGTAATCGCCAAGTGTTACGGAGGCGACATAACAAGGAAGCGCAAGCTCCTTGAGAAACAAAAAGAAGGCAAGAAACGAATGAAACAGATCGGAAGGGTTGAAGTTCCCCAGGAAGCGTTTCTTGCAGTCCTTTCATTAAACGACGAAGAGTGATCCCACCGACCATGGAGAAGAAGAATTGAATCAGTCCAGGGGTTCCCGCAGTGCGGGCCAAGACACAGATAAGAAAAAGAATAAGTCACAGAAGCGGAGATTCCGTGATTCGATCGAAGGATTGATCTTTGCGATAATAGCGGCGCTGCTTTTGAAGACTTTCGTCATCGAAGCATTCAGGATACCGACAGGCTCGATGGAAAACACACTCCTTGTGGGAGACTTTCTCCTCGTAAACAAGTTTATCTACGGTGCAAAGAGCCCGCAGTATCTGCCGTTCACCGATCTTTCGATACCTTACTTTCAGCTTCCCCCACTCGAACATCCTCACCGCGGCGACGTAGTCGTCTTCGAATGGCCCGGAGACCGCGACGAAGTCAAGCCGCCAAGCCCCGTCAACTACATCAAACGATGCATCGGGACCCCCGGTGACACCGTCCAGGTGATTGACAGAGTAGTATACGTAAACGGCAAGATTGAGCCGTTCCCTGCTGGAGTTAAATTCGATACATACGCCGTGATGCCGAAGGGCTATCCGAATCCTCAGATATTCCCGGAAGGTTCCGACTGGAACGAAGATTACTACGGACCTATTGTCGTCCCGTGGAAAGGCGAGGTGATTCATCTATCGGCCAGCGACTTTCTCAGGTGGAGGATTTTTATAGACCGCGAGGGACACGACTGCATCTTGCGGGACAGTACCGTCTATGTGGACGGCAGACCCGCAAAGACGTACAAAGTGCAGAACAACTACTACTTCATGATGGGCGACAACCGCGAGAACAGTCTCGACAGCAGGTTCTGGGGCTTCGTGCCGTTCAAAAACATAGTAGGCCAGGCGATGATAATCTATTGGTCATGGGATCCCCACATCCCGCTCTACGATATTTTTGCGAAAATCGGTAGCATACGTTGGGGAAGAATAGGCATGATTATCCATTAAGCACGGAGTGAATGCCAGGACACGCTTAACCAGGTGCTCAAGAAATGATGCAGGATCCATCTCATCGGGCAGATAATTCTTTCCGACAACCGGTGGGTATATACCTTCATATCCCTTTCTGCGAAAAGAAATGCTCTTATTGCGATTTCTATTCGATCGAAAATCATTCCCAACGCTCCGATTTTATTGTGGCAATTACCAAGGAGATTGAACTCTTTGGCAGTATGCACGGCCGCCTTGACGCCGACACAATTTTCTTCGGCGGCGGTACTCCTTCCCTCCTCACGCCTCGGGAACTGGAAACCATACTTATTTCACTACACAAGGCGTTCAATATAACCCCGAACGCCGAGTTCACGATAGAATGTAACCCGGGCGTAACCGATGTTGCCTATCTGACTGAATATCGTGCCCTGGGGGCCAACAGGTTGAGCTTCGGAGTGCAGTCATTCTTCGAAGATGAGCTCCGGTTTCTTTCAAGGATTCATAATGCTCAAGAGGCGGTAACGGCCGTGCGGCGCGCCCGCGACGCCGGATTCACGAATATCAACATTGATCTGATATACGCACTCCCCGGTCAGAAGGAGGAACGAATACCGGAGAACCTTCAACGTGCCTCTTCGCTCGGGATCGAACACATTTCTGCTTACAGCCTCATCGTGGAGCCGGGGACTCCCCTATTTGCTGCCGTCTCGAGGGGAGATGTCGTCCCGACGGAAGATTCCCGCCAAGCTCGTATGTATACATCGGTGATGATGCTCCTGCGAAAACACGGCTACCGACAATACGAGGTCTCAAACTATGCAAAGCCCGGATCGGAGTGCAAACATAACCTTAAGTACTGGAACGCCCAGGAATACACAGCGTTTGGACCGAGCGCTCATTCATACCTGCACGGAGAAAGATGGTGGAATGTCTCGAGCCTTTCGAAATATATATCTGAAATACGAGAAGGCAGGCTTCCCGTATCGGCCAAGGAGAGACTTACCTTTTCACAGATGCTGGATGAATTCGTATTCTTGCACCTGCGTCAGGGCAAGTTAGATATGCGCGCTCTCCTCCGTAAATTTTCCTTCCGTATCGATCCTGATTTTGTCTCAGAGTTGGAGACATCCGGGTACTGCGAAGTAAACGGGGATACACTTCGATTGACGACAGATGGATTCAGGGTTTGCGACGAAATAGCACGGCTACTTCTTTCTTCTAGCCTGCACCCCGTTTGAACTTGTCCGCACCAGATGAAGGTGGGTCACGCCAGCTTCACGATCGATCCCGCCTGTCCCGCTCGTTCAGCAAATAGTCCTTCACTCTTACAAAGTCGTTCAGCAGAGATTGTAGATTTCCGAAAGATTCCGGCGTAGTAAGAAGGAAATTCGCCCGGATATCGTTCTGTTTCTCGAGGGGAAGCCTCGATGTGATGATACCGACCAGGTCGGAAAACTTCTTTATGAGCCCTGCCAGTTCACCCTCCGCGGTCTTCTTCGTGTCATCGCCGGTCCGGGCATCGGATAGGAGCCTTGTCACCTTCTGGAAGCTCTTCGCGTAGAGAGCCAGGTCCCGAAAAGAAGTCGATAGGCCTTCATTCCGACACGTCTCATACAAGACGGCTACGAGCTCCTCATTTCCAAGGGCCTGACCGAGGGCGCTTTCAACTCTGCGTGTGAATTCGGAACCGCTAAGGCTCTGACTCAATCTTCAGTTCCAGATCCTTAATCTGCCGAAGCACGAAGTTCCTGATTTCGCGATGCGTCGGAATTGAAGAAACAGGGCGTCCCTTGTCGAGCATCGGCCGGATCAATGCTTGATATTCTTTTCCTACTTTCCTATTCGTCGGGGCGGTAATTCTCAAGCCTGTTTTCGCCGCTGAATACACTTGCTTCTCCCCCGAAAGTTTCCCCCGCTTCGCAACGGGTTTTCCCTCGACCTCCACTATGTCCATTGCGAAGTCCAGCACAGGAGCGCTACTGATCGAGGTACCGACGCCGTAAAGGTCGACCACCTGATTAAGTTCGCCGATTGAAAACTCGTTGATCCCGCCGCTGACAAGTATCTTCACGTTCTTGAAACCACGCAGGTCGAGTTCCCATCTGACCTCCTTGCAAATCGCGAGGAAATCTCCGCGTCTCGAACCCGGTGTATCCAACCGCACCGAGTGGAGTTTCTTCCCGAGTGCCTCGGCAACTCGTATCGACTCGAATTTCTCATCTCCGAACGTATCAATCAGAACGGTTCTCTGAACGAGGGGATCGATCACTTCGTCAAAGGCCCTGGCGGCTTCCACCGTATCACCGAAAAGAAGTATCATGGCGTGCGGCATCGTACCGCTGGGCTCTAGACCGAGCAATTCAGCGCCTGCCAGGGTAGCGACTCCGTCGCATCCTCCAATGTAGGCGTTTCGATCGATCATCGGAGTGATCGCGGGATGCATTCTCCGCGCTCCAAAATGGACCACGGGCTTATTACCGGCGGCAACGCGAATGCGAGCGGCTTTGGTCGCAATTCCCGACGCCTGGCAGAGGAAACCGAGGATCGCTGTCTCATGAATGGCGAAGTCCCGGTACGAACCCTCAACGACCAATACCGGCTCCCCTGGATAGAATACCGACCCTTCGGCCATCGCCTTCACTTTCACAGGTAGAGTGCCGAGTAAGGATGCCGCTTCATCGAGACCTGCAAGTATAGCCCAGGAATAGTTCGGTGGGAAGCGCTTAACGACGAACTCCGCCTTTACCTGTGCACGAATATCCCTGGCTTCGAGTACATCCAAAGCCCTGCGGAAATATACATCAGTGACCTTTCCATCTATTATATCTTGCGTTGTCGCAATGTGAAATGGTTTGTCCATGTGCCCTTTCAGTTCTCATGATCAAGGTAAAATATTTCTTCATCGGAGTCGTAGCCGAACAGTTCAGCATATCTCCCCCAGTCGACCAGGGTATTGAACAGAGTGTCCGGCTCTTCGTTCGGGAAATGGATTGCTATTATCTCGAAGATCGTGTCACGATGGAGTCTATTCTCCTCGGCTCGCTTAAGTGCGTCTATCACAAGTTGAATAGTCTGCAGTTTCTTGAGTTGGCCTTTGAAGAATTTCTTCCTTGCTTTGATTTTCCCTTTAAGCATCGCCGTGCCGGCTTCCGTAAGTATTATGTCTCCCGGCGGCGTATCGACGAAACCGAGCATCTCGGCACCCTTGATGATGGACAGAAAGTCCCCGAATTCCATCCCGCTGTCTCTAGCGAGTTTGTAAATATCGTCCTTGCCTCCCTTGTCTTCGAGAATTTCCAGAAGGCCCACAATCTTGCTTACTCCCGCTCGTGGCAGGGGTTCAACGCTCATAAACTCCTCTTTCTTATGTTATCATGGCAAACAAATTATCGCAATAGTGATTGAACTGTTCGTCCATCTTATTGCGCGGGTAAGGCAAATCTATTTTCACGTCCCCTACAATCTTCCCCGGATGTGCCGACATGACGATGACGCGGCTGGCCATTGCTACCGCTTCCTCGATCAAGTGAGTGACCATGAGGACTGTATCGACCGGGAAGGTCTCCTCCGACCAGAGCCGTATTACTTCTTCCCGCAAGTTGGCCGCGGTCAGAGCGTCGAGTGCGGAAAAAGGCTCATCCATACATAATATCTTAGGCTCAATTGCAAGGGCTCGAGCAAGGCCGACGCGCTGCTTCATTCCGCCTGACAGTTCACGTGGATAGGCCTCTTCGAATCCTGCAAGCCCCACCTGATCAATGTAAAATTCCGCTTTCTTCTTTCGCTCTTCAGGAGATACACTTCGGGCTTCCAGCCCCAGCTCTACGTTTTCCTGGACGGTAAGCCAGGGAAGAAGCGCGAAAGACTGAAAAACCATCGCAGACTCTAGGTTGACATCCGTGAGGAGCTTCTCCCTGTACAATACCCGACCGCGGGTAGGCATGATAAGCCCGCTCATTATCCGGAGCAGCGTGCTCTTCCCGCTCCCGGAAGGCCCCACCAGGGCAATAAACTCTCCGTCCTGTACTTCCACACTTATATCGTCAAGAACGAGTAGCGATGAATGTTCGCGCGGAAACTCTTTGAAAACATGGTCGATCTTTATCAGGGACATCAATCAGTACTCGATCTTGTATTTTTCTGCAGCGAGCTTGTACAGTTTACGCCAAAAGAGGCGATTTATCAACACAATGAAGACCACCAGACTGACAACGCAAAGCACGATCATGGATTGACTCCCCAACTGGTAGGTAGCTTTATCGAGAAGAGCGCCGATCCCCAAAACCGAATAGACAGTTCCACCGAAAACTACATACTCAGAGACTATAAGCGCATTCCATCCTCCCCCCCATCCGGTTATGCTCCCCGTAATCAAAGAAGGCATCATAGCAGGGAGAAGGACTTTGAACCAATACTGGGTCCTCTTCATCCCGAAGGCAGTAGCCACTTCCTTGAGATCTCCGGGAATATTCCTGACGCCTGCCACCAGATTAAAGATTATATACCACTGCATACCGGTGAGGATGAGCACAATTGCCGCAATATTCATCCCTCCGAAAGTCTTTATGAAAAAGAGGAGCACAACAGGGAACAATGCCGTCGCCGGGATCGATGCCGCTATTTCAATTACCGGCATCAATATGCGTGATACTCTTTCGTTCTCGCCTATCCAAACCGAGACAGGGACAGTCCAGAGAAGAGAGATGACAAATGCGGCTATTAGCCTGAGAGTCGAGAATAGAATTGCGAGAGGGATACTGAGCGCGTCCTTCGGCAAAGGATTGCTGAACATGGAATATACACCGATCGAGAATTCTACCAGCAGGTAGATCCCAACGACCACGAATGCGAGCATCAATGCCTTTCGGAAAACCTTTTTTATCCTCCCCACCGCCTGGCGATTGTAAGCGATGCGAACTCTCGCGAAGGCCGAGCCGACAGCCCGCCGGACAGTCCGCGAATATGTTTCCGAAATTTTCCCGGGGATTCTGAAATAATGAAGATGACCGCCGACATTACGCCACGCCGAGAATATAGCGGGTTGGTTCGTACTAACCGTCGATACGACGAACTCATACCGGAACCGTTCCGCCCAGACCGTAAGCGGCCGCCACACGAGCAGATGTAGAAGCGTGATCAGCGAAACAAGAGTAAGCAGGCCGAGTGCAAGCCCGCTGGCCGATCCGGCTTCCGCCGCCCTGAAAAGGAAACTCCCGATCCCTTCGAGAGAATAATTTGCCTGCCCGACAGCAATGATCTCGCATGCGGTCAGGATATACCAGCCCCCTGCCCAAGACATTATGCTGTTGTAAACCAGCTTCGGGATAGCGGAGGGAAAATAAAATTTCCTGTATCGTAGCCACCCCTTGATATTCAACGAATCAAGAGCATCTATCGCCTCCTTAGGAAGCGTCACCATCGATTCATACACCCCGAAGGCCATGTTCCATGCCTGGCTAGTGAAAATCAGAAAGACGCTGGCAAGCTCGACTCCAAACCGGCCTTGGTGGAACACGCTGATAAAGAAATAGATAGCGGCCGGAAAGAATCCAAGGACCGGCACGCTTTGAAGGATGTCCAGGACCGGCACGAGTATCTTCTCAAGCTTCCTGCTGGTCCCCGCATAGTAACCGTACATAAGGGAGAAAATCAGTGCAAGGACGTAGGCGCCGAGCATCCTGAGAAACGAATAAAAGGCAAGTTTAGGCAGCTCAAAAAAGCGGGACGGCTGGATCACGTTTCCGGGATGAAGTCTCGGTCCTACCCCGAATTTCCAGACCAAAACAAAAGCTAGGGCCAGAAAGACGAGAAGAACTATGAAGTATTTCTGTCTTTCCTTCCCTTTAACCTGCAACGCACAGTTCCTTCACTTTGGCAGCGACTTGTGCAGAGGCACCGAGATGCCGGTCGACGAAGTCCCTTGCAATTCTGCCGGCCTCCTTCCTGGCAGCGTCGTTCTCAATCATCCGATCCAGCACTCGATAAGCCCCCGCTTCATCCTGGATGTAGAAGAGCGCACCCGTCTGGAGGAGCTTCAGCGCCTCATCAGAGCGCTCGATCCTCGGGCCTGTCACTATCGGCATTCCGTATACTGCCGGCTCTAATACATTGTGCACTCCGGCTCCGAATCCGCCGCCGACATATGCCACATCCGCCATGACATAAAGCTGAGTAAGAATTCCGACCCGATCTATTATGAGAGACGTGAAATCGTTGGCCCCGTGACCGTTAAGTTCCGACAATACTCTCGCATCCGGAAATACAGTACGCAAGAATTCGACCTCTTCCCTGGAGGGTTCGTGTGGGACTACCAGGACGGTCAGATCCGGAAGCCTGTCCAGCATGCGGTTGATCCCGCTCCCAAGGACCTCTAGATCCTCACGCCAGATGCTTCCCAAGATCAAAACCTTCCTTCTCGACTTGTCGATGGTAAACGGAACTCTCTGGACCACATTGTTAGTAATACTCCTTCCGTAGACGCGGTCGAATCTGGTATCACCTACGACCGAGGAGGATTCCGACCCAAGGAATGAGTCAAACAGCTTCTTGTGTTCCGCAGTAGTGGTAAGTATCGCGTGGGGTAAGCCGTACAACCTGCGATAGAAGTACTTGAGGAACCCTGCCCGATGAAAGAGCGCGGTCGGGAACGTAGCGTCGGCAAGAACGATCTTTGTCCCGAAACTTCTCGCGGCGTCAAGATGGTTCATCCAGAGATCGTATCTCATAACCACAGCGGCACACGGCTTGACGAGTGCGATGAATTTGCGCGCATTGCGCCGGGTATCGAGTGGAATGTAGGTCAGATAATCTGCTCCGGGATATTTTCTTGAATATTCGTAACCGGACGGAGAGAAAAACGTGACTATCACGTGGAATCCCGATTGCTTCAGGATTTCTATAATCGGTTTGGCCTGTTCAAATTCGCCGAGCGATGACGCGTGAAACCATACACGCCTCTCCTCGGGTACGGTGGAAAGTCCGTCTCGAAGTCTGTTGAAAAGGTTCTTGCGTCCCTTGAGACCCCTCCGCGCCTTGCCATTAACCAGCGAAAACAACACAAACAAAACGTACGTAACGCTTATGAAGATATAAGAATACACAAATCCCGTCAGCCAGGAGCGTCCTTCTATCTCTTGCTTAGCCATGTCTCCGGATTCTGTTTGTCCGTGTTCAACCAGACCTCAAAATGAAGAATTGACCCGCCTAAAGACTCGCCGACGGTGCCGATGGGTTCAAGAGCTTTCACTTTCTGTCCTTCCTTGACAAAGATGTCCGAGAGATGCGAATAAACCGTGCGAAGACCGTTATAATTATTAATCAGGACGAGATTCCCGTAGGAAGGAAGCCAGAAGATCCTTGACACCTCACCGTCGGCAACGCTTCTGACCACGGAATTCTCCGGAACTTCGATGTCGATCCCATAATTCAACGTTACGGTCTTCAGGACCGGGTTCTCATGCTCACCGAACTGTTCCACCACTTTACCACGGCTCACTGGCCAGGGGAGATGGCCTTTCAAACCCGTCAGGCTCTCCGAAAGGATTGAAGGTGGAGTCGACCTGTAACTGTCGTATTCCTCGTTAGCCGGTTCACCTTTCTTAGTCTCCTGTGCAATGAGGTCCTGGATTACCTTTTCCAGTTCTTCAGCTGCGCTTTGGGAGCGTTGCAACTGCTCGGCATATAGCCTCTTGTTCTTCCTGAGTTGCAGAATAACCCGTTTGTGCTCCACGATACTCGATGCAAGCTGCCTTTCCTCGGTATTCTTCGTACCCAGGTACTTCCGCTGTTCTGCAACTCGTTGACTGAGCTGGCCTCTCAATGCCGCCAGCTTTCTCCTCTCCACGCTTATGGACTTCAGATCTACCATTGTCTGATCGGAAAATCTCTTGAGGTACTCGTAGCGCACGAGCATCTCGTTAACGGAGGACGAAGTCACAAGGAGTTCGAGGTCGTGCATTCTTCCCTGTTCATAAAAGGATCGCGCGAACTGGGCATACTCGACCGTCAGCTCCTTCAGCCGGGTCGATGCCTCCCTCATCTTCTTCTCGGCGATCTTAATGTGCCTGGAATTTTGGGCGATTTGGGACGAAATTCTCTCTATCATCTGGCGGGTACGCAGGTTTCGTCTTTCGAGGTTATCGAGTGTCGCGAGAGATACCGACTCTTTCTTGCTGCTCTCCTCAAGCCTCTTTTGATACAGCTTGATGTTTCCTTTGATGCGGGAAAGCTCTTGCTTCTTTTTATTCAACCCGGGCTTATCCTGGGACTTCGCGGGAGTTGAGGCTAGAGCCGTTAAGCAGACGAGCACTGCTAGTGCATCAGTTAAGAATAACTTCCTTCGCATCTGGCGGAACGCTGAATTCGACATCCTTCTTATGATTCAGAGACGTGTCCTGGTAATATAGCTTCGCAGACACACCGTGTTTCAGGTCTTCGAATGAAACCTGTCTCGGCACACATATCCTGCCGATATTTTCGAACTCCGAGTATTGTATCTTCATAACGGTTTCGCCGTTAACGCTTTTCGTATACTCTTTGGTACGCATAAACCGGCCGTCGACCGTATACCGTTCCACCGTATCCTGATCGGTGTAGATGAAACTAACCGAGCTCCCATCCAGCAGACGCGTGTGACCGGCGCTATCCAGATTCCCTGTCGGGGGCATTAGATCGAGGAGCAGGTCGGTTAATGAAACGCCGTTAGATGCGATCATGAGAAGCCGTCTGATGTTGGCAGAAGTCGGCTTCCCAACAAACAATTCGTTGCGTATGCTGTTGTAAACCAGGAGAGTATCCTCTGTAAGATGGACCTGGGCAACTTTTATCCCGAAAGGACCGTAAAGACTTACCGTCGCTGTGGATGGTCTGTCAATAGACATGTCGAAGCTGACAGTATAAGAGCCCTGATTCGTCTCGAAGCTTCCGTACCCGCTCGTTGAAAAATAACGGATGGAGTTCGATTGTGTTTTGATCTTCTCGGCGATACTCTGTGCCGTTACTCCGGTGAGATCCACGTAATACGAGGTTGCGGCGCAGCCCGTGAAGAGACCGGCAAAAAAGAGAACTAGGAAGAAGCGACTCAACTCTTCGCTTTCAATATTTTTTGCTTGAGGGCTTCGTTGTTCGGATCACCCCGCAAAGCTTTCTCCCATTGTTCTACGGCTTTCTTGCTGTCTCCGAGCTTTTGGTAAATGTCACCGAGGTGCTCCTCCAAAGTGGAAGCCGATCCGTCTGACTTCGTCCTGGCTGAAAGAGCCTTCTTTACAAACGAAGCCGCCTTGCTGTAGTCCCCGAGCTTGAAATACACCCAGCCCATCGTATCAAGATATGCGCTGTTTTTGGGGTCGAGTTGAATCGCGAGTTTCGCCATCTTCAACGCTTTATCAAGTTCCGTATTACGTTCGGTGAGACTGTAGGCGTAATTGTTCAGTATCAGTGCGTTCTTAGGATCGATCTTGAGCGCAGTGTCATACAACCGGTAGGCATCATCATACCTGTGCAGGGCTTCGTACACCTGCCCCAGTATGCTTAGCGCATCGGTTTCTGTCGGCTTGAGCGAAAGCGCCTTCTCCAGAGGGGCAACCGCCTCCTCGTTCTTCCCCTCCTGGTTAAGAGCCAGACCGAGAAAGAGATTAACCCTGTACTCGTTCGGGAACAGATTCACGGCTTCAGACATGACGGAGGCCATCCGTTTATAATCTTTCTGCTGATAGTAGAGAACTCCGAGCGCCTGCCAGGCATCGGAGTTCGTGGAGTCTATCGATATCGACTTCCTCAGATATGCGGCTGCAATAGAGTCCTTGTGTGCATATGATGCGCCAAGTCCCGCCATGAAGTAACTTCTAGGGTCGTTCGGATAAAGTTTCAACAACTTAGCGAAAATTTCTCTGGCAAACGGAATTATCGTCGAGTCCTGCTGCATCTCGTTGAGATAGTACTGAGCGATGGCAAATTTGGCGTCCGCACGGGTGGAGTCCGATGTAAACACCGTGTCAAGCAGACTGTCGGCGCTGTTGAAATTCTTCATCCTCAGATAGGCAGTTGCAGCCCTCGCTTTCAACGAGTAGTCGTTTTTGTTTTCAGCCATAAGTTCGTCAAGGATATTGAGTGCTTCCTCGTTCTTGTTGACCTGCATGTAGAGGTCCGCCAGCATCTCTTTGAGTGCCTCGTTGGTGGGGTCGATCTTGAGCATGGCGTTCACTACTGCTATCGACTTGTCGAACTCGTTGGTCGAATTATAAATCTTCACCAGCTGCATCATCGTAGGCAGATTAGGTCCGGTTAAACGGAGAACCTTTTCGTAAAGCGCCGCTGCTTTGTCCGGTTTGTCGGTTTGATAAAGCTGAGCAAGGATAAGCATATCTTCGACGGATGTACTGTCGATCGAAAGGATTTTTCCATATTCAATTCTTGCGCTGTCTATATCGAAACCCGCAAGGTAGGCCCTCGCAAGAGTCTTTCGGTATCTGATCTCATTGGGATCTAGCTCCACGGCTTTCTTCGACTCTTCAACTGCAAGTTTCGTTTTCCCGATTCTTACGTAATCCTCTGCCATGGCGTCATAGATATCCGGAACCTTGTAGTAACTGAGGGCCTCCTGGTAATCCAAAATTGCCTGGGCGTACTCCCCTTTCACATCGTTGATATTACCCGATATGAAATGATCCATTGCCGCACGGTAGTTTGGATCGGTAGCCATCAGGTCGGGCGTACTCCTCCCCGTTTGTTCGGACCGGGTCATATTGCTCCCGGTCGAACATCCCATGAGTCCGACAGTGCATGCACAAAATACAATTAGCACATACTTCAACACTTTTTCTCCTCGTCGGTAAATTTAACTTTGGATGGCGTTGTAAACAAGAAAGGAATACAGGCAGAGACGACTGCCAGCCGGGTAACTCTATCGCTTCGCCACTTTGAGTCGATTGACGGCGCGCAGAAGAGCGGCTTGTGCTCTGGCAACATCGGTCCCGGGTTCCTTTTTCCTCAGTCTCTCCTCCGCCCTTTTCTTCGCGGCCTCCGCTCTCTCCACATCGATCTCTTCTTTCTTCTCAAGTGTATCGGCGAGAAAACTCGCCTTATTGCGATTGACTTCTACAAAACCGCCGCTGGTCGAATAAACGACCTCGTTACCCGTTTGATCTACGAGCCGGAACTCTCCGGCTGCGATAGAGGATAGAAAAGGCGCATGATCGTGCAGAACCTGGAACTCTCCGACTTCTCCCGGTGCCGTAAACGATTCAACTTCGCCGGAGTACATGCTCCTCTGAGGAGTTATCACCTCCAGGCTGAATGTTTTGCCTGCAACCTGATCGTTGTTCCCTGCCATTACGCTGCCCGAAGTTTCTTTGCCTGCTCTTCCGCTTCGTCGATGGTGCCTACCATATACAAAGCACTTTCGGGCCAATCATCGCACTGACCCCCGATGATCGCTTTGAATCCTGATATCGTGTCCTCAAGCTTCACGTACCTTCCTTCCCTTCCCGTAAAGGGTTCTGCCACGGAAAACGGCTGTGAAAGAAACTGCTGTATCTTCCTTGCTCTGGACACCGTTAGTTTGTCTTCATCAGAAAGTTCGTCAATCCCGAGGATGTTTATGATATCTTGCAGGTCCTTATAAGTCTGAAGGATCTCCTTGACGTTCTTTGCAACGGCGTAATGATCGTTGCCCACGATGTTCGGGTCAAGAATCCTGGATGTGGAGTCAAGAGGATCCACTGCGGGATATATTCCCAGATCGACTATCTGGCGGCTGAGAACGGTTGTGGCATCGAGGTGCCCGAAAGTGGTGGCGGGCGCCGGATCGGTCAAGTCATCGGCTGGAACATATATCGCCTGCACCGATGTGATCGAGCCGTGTTTGGTGGATGTAATCCTTTCCTGAAGCTGCCCCATCTCAGTGGCAAGCGTAGGCTGGTATCCGACAGCGGAGGGCATTCTCCCCAGCAGCGCAGACACCTCGGAGCCGGCCTGGGTGAACCTGAAGATATTATCTATGAAGAACAAAACGTCCTTGCCTTCAGAGTCTCGGAAATACTCCGCGAGGGTGAGTGCGGTCAGCGCAACCCGTTGGCGTGCCCCGGGAGGTTCGTTCATCTGCCCGAACACTAAAGCTGTCTTGTCTATAACGCCCGACTCATTCATCTCAATCCAAAGGTCGTTCCCTTCACGCGTCCTTTCGCCCACGCCGCCGAATACGGAATATCCTCCGTGCTGAGTCGCAATATTGTGAATGAGTTCCTGTATAATAACCGTCTTTCCAACTCCCGCACCGCCGAATAATCCGGTCTTGCCCCCCCTCGAGTAGGGCTCGAGCAAATCTATGACTTTGATCCCGGTCTCGAACATCTCTTTCTCGGTGCTCAGATCCTCAAACTTTGGCGTAGGCCTGTGTATCGGATACTCTTCTTTCCCCTGAAGCTTGCCTTTCCCGTCTATCGGCTGGCCGATGACATTGACCATTCTGCCGAGTAAGCCTGGCCCGACTGGAACCTTGATAGGTCCGCCCGTGTCCTGAGCCTTCATACCGCGCACCAGACCGTCGGTTGAATCCATGGCAACTGCCCGGATAGTGTCTTCGCCGAGATGCTGTTGAACTTCGACAACGAGATTCTCTTCGACGCCGTCTATGTTCTTTCTGGGTATAACCAAAGCGTTCAGGATCTCCGGCAGTTTCCCATCGCCGAACGCCACATCGACCACCGGGCCGATCACCTGTACAATTGTGCCTTCGTTCATTACTCCCTGGTCCCTGATTGTTAAATCCTCTGAATATACAGCCGGGGCCTTTTACATTCAATCGATAAAACAGGCAACTGCCCGTCTATCAAATCCATCGCTCGCCGGATCCACCGTTTACCCTGAAGCATCTGCACTTCCAGGCGCACGTTTTCTATCGGAGGGATTCGTGGCAATCTACAGGCATGATTTTCCCGTGCCTAGTCCCCGAGACGTAATCGTTCGTCTGGGAAAACATGCGGACGTGAAAATCTTTTCATCTGTTTTTAATTGTCGTTTCACTGTCCAGCTGCAATATTGTTGCAGCAAAAAGGAGATAAGAAATGGCAGAACTAATAAAACGAAAACTGATTTACGGAGCTGGAGCTCTCGGAGTAGTAGCCGTGGTTTTCGTCCTGACAATGGGTCTTACATTTGGCAAAAGCAACGACTTAAGAAAGAACGTCAAGCTCGGCGCGGCGGCCCCTCCTATTTCACATATATCGCCGTCGGTACAGGATCTGAGCAATGCATTCATCAGGGTGGCAAAGGCCGTTACACCAGCCGTGGTCCAGATTAGAGTTACTTCGACCCCAAAAGCCGTGAACGTACCAGGCGGCGGAAATTCGCCGAACAACATGTTCAGATTTTTCTTTGGACCGAACTTCCCGTTTCACAACTTCAATGTTCCTCAGGCCAAACCGGAACCGGAGGAAGCACTGGGATCTGGAATTATTGTGAATCCTGAAGGTTATATAATAACAAACAATCACGTCGTTAGGGGCGCCGATCCCAACGGGATTAAAGTTACGCTTCTCGACAGAAGGACTTTCCGTGCGAAACTCATCGGACGCGACCCCACAACGGATGTTGCGGTGATTAAGATCGACGGCAAGAATCTTCCATATGTTTCTCTCGGCAATTCCGACAGCGTAAACGTGGGCGAATGGGTGGTAGCCATCGGAAATCCATTCGGGCTGGATTATACCGTCACTCAGGGAATCGTAAGCGCCCTGGGACGCAACATCAATATCATCCGCAATAAATATGGCATAGAAGATTTCATACAAACGGATGCGGTCATTAATCCCGGCAACAGTGGTGGTCCCCTCGTGGATCTCCGGGGAAGGGTTATCGGGATCAATACGGCTATCGCCACTAACACAGGCAGTTATGAAGGCTACGGCTTCGCTATCCCTATAAATCTGGCCAAGCGGGTGGCTGAGGATATTATCCGACATGGGAAGGTGATCCGTCCGTTCATCGGCATCGAAATGGGCCGCATCGACCAGACAATGGCAAAAGCGCTGGGCTTGAAGGAAACTGCGGGCGTCATGGTGGAATCCACCGTGTCCAATTCACCGGCAGAAAAAGCGGGAATCAAACCGGGCGATGTGATATTGAAATTTGACGGAATCACGATTCTCCATAGGAATCAACTTCAGGCGTTGGTTGCTTCCAAAGCAGTAGGTCAAAAAGCAACTCTGACAATCTTCCGCAACGGACAGACTATGAAGAAGACGCTCACGCTTGGAGAAGCGAGCGGCAGCAACTTCGCTACAGTCACGTCCTCCTCTTCAAGCAGCTCCGCCAACCTCGCCGCACTCGGAATTTCAGTTCAGAATGCTGACAAGTCCACGCTAAAAAAATACGGTGCCAAAAACGGCGTGGTCGTCACAAATGTACAGGAAGCCAGCGAGGCCTTCAACCGAGGCATACAGCCGGGAGATCTTATCACTACCGTCGATGGCAAGCCTGTCGAAAACTCGGATGGATTGAAGAAGATCGTCAACTCCAAGAAGCCGGGAGACTACTTACTCCTTCGCGTAAAGACGAAAAGCAAGGTTAACGAATTCCTTGCACTTCAAATACCTCCAAAACAATAAATAGTTTTGCTCCACTCCCCCAATAAAATGAGGGCGGCACGGCTTCTTGCCTGCCGCCCTCTCTTTTTTTCATCGTAACTTGCAATTTAGGAACGGTACGTCTTTACGGCATAGCCTCCGCTTCGCCGATTCATCAGCTCTACTGAAATCCCAGACTCTTCCGAAGACTTCCGACGACTCTCATTATTTCCTCCTCCGTGTTGTAGAAATGAGGAGATACTCTAATCCAACCCTGTCTCACAGTTACTTCAATGCCGTCACCGGCAAGGTCGGCGAGCACCTTTTCCGGCTGCTCCACCCTTATCGAGACTATTCCTGCCCTTTGATCGCGCGGGCCACCCACAAAAACTTCGAGCCCAAGGTCAGAGACTTCTTCAATCAGCTTGCCTGTGAGATCGAGTACATGTTCTTGGACCTTTTCGATTCCCACTTCAAGCAGCGTCGAGAGAGACTCGTGCAACCCGACAATTCCTATGTGGTTCAGCGTCCCGTTTTCATATCGCCTGGCTGTGGGGGCAAGGTCGACTTCGTATTTCGTAAGATTGCTGAAGTAATTTCTCATGCTTGTCCAACCCAGATACGCCTGGTCAATCTGTTCCTGCGTCTTTTCCGGGATGAAAGCAGCTGCGATTCCCTGGGGTGCCATCAGCCACTTTTGCCCCCCTGTTGCAAGGAAGTCGATACGCATTCGCTCCACATCTATGGGGATTACTCCCGCCGACTGAATCGCATCCACGGAAAACAATACTCCTTTTTCCCGGCATAGCTCTCCGATTCTTTCAAGGTCTGCCCTGAAGCCAGAGAGGAATTGCACATGGCTGATCGACAACAATCTTGTTTGCGGCGTGATCATGTGTTCGATATCCTCGGGCAATATTCCGCCGCCTCGGTTCATAACGAAGTCGACCTCCACTCCAAATTTCCTAAGATTCAGAAAGGGGTAGACATTCGCCGGGAATTCCATGTCGTTGAGAAGAATCCTGTCGCCGCGTTTCCATTTCAACCCGGCGGCCAGCAAGTTCATGGCGTTGCTCGTATTGTCGAAAAACGCGATCCGATCCGGCGAAGCGTTCAGCAGCTTTGCTGTGAAGCTTCTCGTTTCATCGGACATTCGCAGCATTCTTGCGAAATTGTCTACCGGCGTTCCACTCCGCTCGCTGAGGTACTCGTCGATCGCTCCAATAACTTTCGTCGAAAGGGGCGACGTCGCGGCATGGTTCAAATAAACAGTGCCTGTACTTGTTATGGTGAATAATCGCCGACATGATTCGATATCGTAGTTCAACATGTCTCTTTCCTTGTTTGAGCATTCTGCGGTTTGAGCCCTGGTCCGGCCAGATCAACTCCTAGATCAGCCGCTCGTCATGAATCCAAATTAACTAAGATAAATTTTCGTTGAAACTTACCTTTAAATTCCTGGCGGGCAGTGCAGTCGTTACGGCCTTAACAGGGAGAGATGCCTGACATCAGGCTATACTGGAAAGGAAGCGTATTTCCGTCAACTCAACGATCCAGCCTTCAATTCTTGGTAAAAACACGTCTGCTCGTTATCTTAAAGCCGATGGTTGTAAAGTCTCCTTCTTTCGTTCTTTGGTGTCCATTTACCATCGCCTCGAAAGCTTCCAGGCGTCCGGGCTTGGAGACGCCACAGGTTCTTCTTTTCGATCCGGTTCGCAGTAGCGGAAAAAGACGGTGCCGCCATCTACTCATCATATTCATTCCCCTGTATCGAACGGAGCAAACATGAGTGTAATTGCGATAACAGTTGGCGACTACAACGGGATCGGGCCCGAGGTCGCATTGAAAGCCGCCGCAAGCCGAACTATCCGTGCGAACTGCACTCCCCTGCTCGTAGGACCGTACAAGGCATTTGAATTTTATGCAGAACGGTATTCGCTCCGAAGAAGAATACTGAAAGTGGATTCGCTCTCGGATGCAGTAGGCAGGAGTGAGATAACCATTTTCGACATCTGCCCGGATTTCAAGGAGAAGGTAAGACCGGGGAAACTGAATAAAGATAGTGGACTCTGGGCGGGTCGTGCGATTGAACGTGCCGTAGAGCTTTGTGTCGACGGCGAGGCCGATGCAATGGTCACCGCTCCTGTTTCCAAGGAGACCCTTCGCCAGGCAGGATACGATTACCCGGGGCAGACAGAAATGGTGACGAATCTGTCGCACTCTCACGGACCAATCATGATCATGGCTTCCGGATTTGCCAAGATAGGTCTCGTAACGATTCACATGCCGATCTCAGACGTTCCAGGATCAATTACAAAGCCGGGCCTTCTCGAACGGCTTACAACGTTCAGCGAATCGATTAGGATGGATTTCGGCGTTAAGTCTCCGAGGATAGCAGTCCTCGGTCTCAATCCACACGCCGGAGAAAACGGGCTCATTGGAAAAGAAGAAGTAGAAACGATCATACCCGCGATTCAGGAGGCCAATGCGATGAAGATTGACGCCCGAGGCCCGTTCCCCGCCGACGCTTTTTTCGGGACATACAGAGAAGGAATGTTCGACGGAATCCTCGCAATGTACCACGACCAGGGATTGATCCCCCTAAAAATGCGCTCTTTCACCACAGGCATCAATTTCACGGCAGGTATAAAGATAATTCGGACTTCGCCGGATCACGGGACTGCCGCAGACATCGCTGGAAAGGGAATTGCCAACCCCTCAAGCACGATTGAAGCGGTCAAACTGGCGCTGGATATCTCCAGGAACAGGAAAGCCTCGAGAAGATAAGCCAGGGCTAACTTTACGGGAACTGACTTGTACCTTCATCGTGACGACCTTTTTCGACTCGAAGCGCGGCAAGAGCCACCGTACACGGTTTCCGCAGAAATCTATGACCATATGATGCGCGAGGTGGATTATCCAGGCTGGGCCAGGTATCTTGTGACGCTGATGAAAGTCGCCGGAAAAGAAACGCGCAGGTCCAGAATCCAGGGCGAGGAATTGTGCGAATTCGCCTGCGGAACCGCCAATATCTCGCTGGCATTCTCAAAGATGGGATACAGTGTCACGGGGATTGACAGCTCGAAAGAAATGCTTGAAGTTGCTCGCCGGAAAATGGCGCGCCGAAGCAGTAGGAGCTTGAAGCTGATTCATCACAACATGGTTACATACTCTTCCCCCGAATCATATGACCGCGCCATTTGTGTCTACGATAGTCTGAATTACCTGCCTACCCAAGAAGATGTGGGTCTTTTCTTCTCCAACGTTTATGCCAGCGTCAAACGTGGCGGGGTTTTCGTTTTCGACGCAAGCCTCGAATCAAATTCGCTCAACGAAGATTCGCAGTTCACGCAGCAGGGCAAATATAAAGGGGTTCATTATCACCGCAAGTCGGTATACGATCCCGCAGCGAGGATACACACGACATACCTGAGGATCAGGAAGAACGGAAAAGTGACTGAAGAAATTCATAGAGAACATGTCTATGATATGAAGCTCATCAGAAAACTCTTCTATGATGCCGGGTTCGAGGAAAAATTTGCCGCCTCGGATTTTACCATGCTCGAAGCAAACGATAAGTCAGAAAGAGTCCACTTTGTATTGGTGAAGCCATAGAATGATAAATTGTACTAGAGTAGCCTTCGCGTTCGACGAACATGTCATATTCACCGACGTTAACCTTTCTGTCCAGAAGGGAGAATTTGTCTACATCGTCGGAGAGACGGGATGCGGTAAAACAACGCTCATGCGTCTCATCTACATGGACTTATTCCCGACCTCGGGAGAAGTCAGAGTGGATACTTTCCATTCGACCTCGGTTAAGAAAAGAAAGCTCTATCAACTGAGAAGGAAACTGGGCATTATTTTCCAGGATTACAAGCTTCTGGATGACCGATCAGTTTACGACAACATAACTTTCGCCCTCCAGGCAGTCGGCTATTCCAGTCGGGAGATGAAAATGCAAGCGGCTCAC
Source organism: Candidatus Kryptoniota bacterium (assembly GCA_046706745.1). Lineage (GTDB taxonomy): Bacteria > Bacteroidota > Ignavibacteria > Kryptoniales > JAKASW01 > JAKASW01. The sequence continues at coordinate 58,668 of JBJKPC010000002.1, read as the reverse complement.
GCGCTGACCAAGGTAGGCTTAATCCACAGAAAGAACTCTCCAGTTGACGAACTTTCAGGAGGAGAACAGCAAAGGCTCTCGATCGCAAGGGCTATAGCCAAAGATCCTGTTGCTATTCTGGCAGACGAACCGACGGGCAACCTGGATCCGGCGACTTCAGCCGACATTCTTTCGCTTCTAAAGAACATAAATCTTGGGGGCACTACCGTTCTCCTTGCAACTCACAACTACGAACTCATCAGGAGATTTCCCGCAAGGACTATCATGATAAGGAACTACAAATGCGAGGAAATTGACCCGATGTTCCTCTAGGTTAGGTATCCGGAGGCCTCGTTAACCGGTCGTGGCGCCGTCCCGCCGTCGCCGACCCATCCAACCCGTCCAATGATTCAACCTTTCGACGAACGGCTGCAGTGCAGCCTCACCGATTTCCTTACCGGCGTCGCAGAATCAGTTCGGGACCAGCTCTACCCTCTTCACCTCTGCAACCTTCAGCAGGACCGCCCTTTCCACTCCAGCCCGCAAGGTCATGGGCCGGAGGGGACATATCGCACAGGAGCCCTGAAACCTGACCCGCAAGATCCCGTCCTGCTCGAGTTGCACAAACTCCACCGCGCCGTTGTCGACAGCCAGGAAACGGTTCGCCTCGGCCAGTGCCTCGTTTATCCTTCCAACTACTTCATCCCCGCGATCAGCCATAGACTAAATCTCTATTTCAATTTTCGGCTTTCCATCAACGGCCATGTTTGCAATGCTTATCTGCGCCGCAAGCTGTCTCGACACCTTTTGAATCATTTTCGATTGCTCCGACTCCGGTTCGCTGAGTACAATGGGCCTGCCGGTATCGCCGCCTATTCTTATCGGCGTGTAAATAGGGATCTCTCCGAGGAAGGGCACCCCGAATGTTGTCGCAGTCTTCTGGCCGCCGCCGTGACTGAAAATGTCCTCACGCTGTCCGCAATGGGAGCAGACAAAATAGCTCATGTTCTCGATAATCCCGACGATCGGAACATTCACCTTCTGAAACATCCGAATGCCGCGCCTCACGTCGGCAAGAGACACATCCTGCGGCGTCGTCACGATCACGGCTCCGGTCAGCGGCAGAGTCTGAACCAGCGTGAGCTGGACATCGCCTGTCCCCGGAGGGAGATCAAAGATCATGTAGTCAAGTTCATCCCAGAGTACGTCGGTTAGAAACTGTTTTACCGCCCCGCTTGCCATCGGGCCCCGCCAGATCATCGGCGTCTCAGTATCGACGAGGAAACCGATCGACATCATCTTAATTCCGAACTTCTCGACCGGATAAATTTTAAACTGTTTGTCATCGATGCGTTTTGTCTCCGGTTTTTCGGTCACTCCAAGCATCAATGGAAGTGAAGGCCCGTAAACATCCGCGTCCACAATGCCCACCCTGGCGCCGTCTCTCGCGAGAGCCGCGGCCAAATTGACAGCTACCGTTGACTTCCCCACACCGCCTTTTCCGCTGGCAACTGCAATCGTGTTCTTTACACCCGGAAGGATTTGTTCCCTTATCTCGTTGTGCTGACCGACCACCTGACTGCTCATTGAGACGTTCACGTTTCCCTTGAAGCCGAGCTTCCGTATCTCTTCGACAGCCTGCGCTTTCATTTCATCCCTTACCGGACATGCGGGAGTGGTGAGTTGAATCTCAATGTCCACCTTGCCGTCGGCGAGTTCGACCTTCTTGACGAACCCAAGCGATACAATGTCCTTGTGCAGATCGGGGTCCTTTATTCTGGCAAGGGCGCCAATTATTTCATCACGTGTCATTAACAAAATCTCCAATCGTTCGATGCTTTATGTTCAATGTGAAATTTAGCCACCCTTGCTTAGGATTACAACCCACACACACGAAGTGAGACGTTTTCAACTCTGCGAAGCATTGATCACTCACGGTCGCCCTCAACAACGGCGAGCTCACTTCACACATGACACAGAATCGAATCAATTCAGTAAGGCATCGAAAAGCGGCTATCGCCCGGCAAGATATCTATACAATCTTACGCTGTCCCCCTTCGCTTCGACAATCGTCCCCAGATACAGAGGCCCACGCCAGTGCGAGGCAATCAATCAGGGAACGGTCTTTTCGACTTTGAATTCGGAATTTTCAATTTGCCGATCGTGTCCGTGAAGAGCGTATCAAGCTCGATCGTGCCGACATAAGGGACGAAACCTATCTCCCGGGATCTCAGAATGATGTTGTCACGAGCCTGGCTGTCACCAGGAGCGGCGTAGTCGAGTTGAAAAACTGTGATCCGGTACTTCTTGGCGATCGCCAGCAACGAGGTGGATTCTTTGTCTTCGACGCTGTCGTTCCTAATCCGGTAGCTTTCAGTATCGAAGTCATAATATCCCATCAGGCCCTCTACGGCAATCCCGTCGACATACTCACCGATCTTGTCGATGATCGGCCGGCCGCCGTCTACTATCATATCTGCGTTCCCAATGCTCCTTCTTATCTGGCGGACGAGCTGAGCGGCGCCTGAATCCATACCCGGATATTCCTGAAGCAATCCGGCAAAATCAACGAACACACCGCAGAACCCCTTCTTCAGCACTTCGGGAATGCGTTCCTGCGTGACAATTCTGGTCCATAAGGGAGTGCGCACATCAACGTAATATCTATCACGCCAGTCGGGATCAGGCGACAGCATTATGGAGGTATCTACCATGCTGAAATACCCGCGGTATGTTTCAACCTCGCCGACGTTCAGATATCCGATCGGAATACATCCCATAGATTTCAACCGCGTCAAGTCTTCTGAATCATAATTGGCCGGATCGAGAACGACCATGTTGAATTTTGCGAGTTCGTCGAGTGAACGGTTTGCGTAGTAAATGACCGCATAGGTATTGACATCGCCTAGTGGTTTGCCGCACGGCGATGTTTGTTTTACTTGCGCTAGGGCAGGGACCTGGAACAGTAACAGCAAAAGTATTGCAATTTTCATATGCGCAAATTGCCCCGTTAGTTTTTCTAAATATCTATGATATTCCTGAAAATTACCATCTTTTGAATTTCGCTCGTCCCCTCGCCGATCGTAAGGAGCTTCACATCTCTGTAATACTTCTCGACCGGAAAATCCTTAATGAATCCATAACCACCGTGAATTTGAACGGCCTCTTCGGTGCATTTGACCGCGGTTTCACTCGCAAAATACTTGGCGGTTGCCGCCGCAAGGTTTATATCTCTCCCCTTATCTTTCAAATACGCAGCCTTGTAGGTTAGAAGTCTTGCCGCTTCGATTTTCGTGGCCATCTCGGAAATCTTCCATTGAATAGCCTGAAAATCTGCAAGGGGTTTCCCGAACTGGACTCGTTCCTTCGAGTATTGAATGCAGGCGTCGAGTGCTCCCTGGGCGACTCCGACTGCCAGCGCGGCAATTCCGATCCGGCCCGCATCCAGAATCTTCAGGGCCTGGACGAAGCCTTGTCCTTCGGAGCCAAGGAGGTTTTCCGCCGGTATCTTCATCTCCTCAAAGATCATTGTAGCCGTGTCGCTCGCTCTCATACCCAGCTTATTCTCTTTGTGGCCCACCGTGAACCCTCGAGTGGCTTTTTCAAATACAAATGCGCTTATGCCTTTCTTTTTCTTCGGTGGATCCGTAAGAGCCATCACTACGATTGTGTCGCCAACTGACCCGTGGGTAGTGAATTGTTTGCTTCCGTTAATGATGTACGAATCTCCGTCGCGAACAGCTACGGTACGCATAGAACCCGAATCACTCCCGCTGGCCGGCTCTGTTAACCCCCAGGCCCCTATCTTCCTACCGGAAGCAAGATCCGGGACGTATTTTGTCCTTAATGCTTCATTCGAAAAGTTGTATATATGCGCGGTACACAGGCCGTTATGAGCTGCCACGGACAGGCCGATAGACGGATCTACGCGCGAAATCTCTTCTATGATGCTGCAATAATCGACATAGCTGAGGCCCGCGCCTCCGTACTCTGCCGGAATTGTAACTCCCATAAATCCGAGATCGCCGAGCTTGTGCATCAGGTCCAATGGAAACTCCTGTGCCTCGTCATACTTCATTACCGACGGTTTGATCTCTGTCCTGGCAAAATCACGAGCCAGATCCCGTACCTGTTCATTCTCCGACGTAAGTGTAAAGTCCATAGACCCTTTCTCTCCTTTGAAGACTCGTCAAAGCGTCTTGTGTGCTTTGTGCTCCCGGCCTTTTGGGCAGAGAGTTAGTCTTTTGTCAGTTCTTCCGCCAGCTGAAACGCAGTCAACCTGTTGGAAAGCACAAGTTCAAGTTTCGATTCCAGCCTTGAACGGCGAATATCGGTCCAGAAGTTCTTATGCAAGTTTTCCTCTACAATATCAAGGACAACGTTGCGGATCCGGTCTTTTCGCTTTGAAAGCAGGCACTTCGTGTCGAACATAAACTGACGATGTCGGTCGATGGCCCCAACTACTTCATCGATCCCCCGGTTTTCGCTCGCCACAGTCTTAACAATGGACGGTGCCCACACGTTCTGATTGATATCGGCATTTCGACTTCGGCTGGAAATATCGAGAATTGTCATGATGGAATTGTAAGACTGATCCACACCGGGCCTGTCTGCTTTGTTCAGCACGAAGAGGTCTGCTATTTCCATGAGGCCGGCCTTCATTGCCTGAACGGAATCTCCGGATTCCGGCGTGAGTACTACAACTGTTGTGTCTGCGGCCTGGACAACATCGAGCTCGGACTGGCCGACGCCGACTGTTTCCAAGAACACGAAATCGAATCCGGCCGCGTCCAATATGTCTGCGGCAAGCTGAGTAGTTCTGCTCAGACCGCCGAGGCTTCCGCGTGTAGCCATGCTCCGAACGAATATCCCGCGCCGCTGACTTAGTTCCATCATCCTTATACGATCTCCGAGAAGTGCCCCTCCGGTGAAGGGACTTGTCGGGTCCACGGCGATAACACCAACCAGTTTCCCGGCGTCGTTGAGAAACCTGGCAACCTTGCTTACCAGTGTACTTTTTCCAGATCCGGGCGGACCTGTTATCCCAACGCGGTATGCCCTGCCAACTTTTTTTTGAATCGCGTTCAGAAGGTCAAGATGACTTTCGTCCTGGTCCTCGACAGAAGAGATTGCTTTTGCAACCGCTACCTTGTCGGCGGAGAAGAGCCTGCCGAGGAACTCCGCGTCAGGCATTGTCCTCGTTTTTCTGTCTGAAGTACTTCACGGTTAAATCTATCCCTTCATCGAGGCTGACCCGGGGTTCCCAGCCGAGGATTCTCTTTGCTTTCGAGTAATCGATCACGCTCCGCTGTTGTTCTCCCGCTTTTGCCGGGCCATGCTTCTCTTCTGCGCCCGTCCCTACAGAGTCCCTCAGCTTCCTGAATATCGTATTGACGTCCGTTTCTTTCGCGGTGCCTATATTGAAAATATCCGACTTGTCATAATCCAGAGCCAGAACATTTGCCCTGACGACATCCCCTACGTAAGTATAATCACGCGTCTGTCTCCCATCGCCGTTGATGACCGCATCCTCCCCTTTCAACAGCTTGCTCGTAAAAATCGCCACAACGCCCGCTTCTCCGTGCGGATTCTGACGCGGGCCGAAGACATTTGCATAGCGCAGCACCACGTAGTTGATTCCTTGTACGGCGTTATAGTAGAACAGATATTTCTCCACCGCAAGTTTTGCAATGCCGTATGGTGAGAGAGGCCTGGTCGGGTGTCCCTCGTCCGCAGGGAAGTAATCCTGTTCCCCGTAAATGGCGCCACCGGTGGACGAGAAAATCACTCTGCCCACGCCGTGCTTCAGACAGTTCTCCATGACATTCAGAGTACCGACCACGTTTACCGTAGCATCGAATACCGGATCGGCCACCGATTTGCGTACGTCCATTTGGGCAGCGAGGTGATTTACGACATCAAATCGGTGTTCCTCGAAGACTCTTTCGATCTGAAGATCTCTGATATCCATGTGAAAAAAATTCGCCTTAGGACTCAGGTTCTCAACAGAGCCGGAGCTAAGGTCGTCAAGCACAAATACTTCGTGCCCCGCGGCAAGATACGCGTCGACAATGTTCGAACCGATGAAGCCGGCCCCGCCTGTCACCAATATTTTCAAAACAAATTTCCTTTCATTGATTCAAATTCTATTGCTTTCTTGCCTATGTCGTGACGGTAAAACATCCCGTCAAAATGAATCTTGCTCAGATGTGCGTACGCAATTCCAGCTGCCCTGAATATCTTACCTTCGGAATCTGTTCCTGTTATCCCCAGGACCCGCCCTCCCGAAGATACAATCTTGCCTCCGGACCACTTCGATCCCGAGTGAAAGACTTTCGCGTCCTCAGTTTGCGAATCGAGTCCGGAGATCTCTTTGCCCGTTTCCTGATATTCAGGATACCCTTTAGACGCGGCTATCACGCAAACGGAAGCGGATTTATTGAGTTTAAGTCTGTAGGCGCCGATTGATCCATCAGCACTTGCTTCAAGCAGTCCCAGGATGGAAGAATCCACCAGTTGAAGGACGACCTGAGTCTCGGGATCTCCGAACCGGGCATTGAATTCCACGACCTTCGGCCCGTCTCTCGTCAACATTATTCCGCAGTAGAGGCAACCTTTGAATGGATAGCCCTCGGATGACGTCCCTTCGATGACTTTCTCTATCACATCGGATCTTATCCTGGCCATATCCTCTTCTCCGACAAAAGGAGTCGGCGCAAATGAACCCATGCCGCCTGTGTTCTTCCCGGTATCGTTGTCCCCGGCTCGTTTGTGGTCCTGAGCTGGAGGCAAAACCACATAGTCTCTCCCGTCAGTGACTGCAAATACGGAGGCCTCCGTCCCGGCCATAAATTCCTCCACGACTACCCTTTCGGCTGCCCCGCCGTACACCTTTTTGACGAACAGGCGCTCCAATTCCCCTTCCGCATCTTTCGCCGATTCCACTATAGAGACCCCTTTCCCTGCCGCCAGACCGTCGGCTTTGAGGACGAGAGGGTAAGAGGCATTGTTGAGGTAAGCGATAAGATCCTGTTGCTGTCCGATGGTGAACGAACGGAAACCTGCGGTCGGTATCTTCCATCTCTCCATGAACTCTTTTGCAAATACCTTGCTCGTTTCGAGTCTGGCGGCGAGCTTCTTCGGTCCAAAGATCCGCTTTCCCCTATTGACAAAGGCGTCCACTATCCCAGCGGCAAGCGGCACCTCGGGGCCGACGACCGTGAAGTCCACCTTATGATCCTCGGCGAACCTCAAAAGAGCCGAGACATCGTCCGCTTTCAGGTTTACGGTGTCCGCTTGGCCGATCATACCGGCATTCCCCGGGGCACAGAATATTCTGACGTTTTCATCCCGCGAAATCGCATCGATAAGCGCGTGCTCGCGACCACCGCCTCCAATCACAAGAACTTTCAATGAAGCACTCCCATTTTCGCGTACGATCCCCTGTAGTCAAGCTGGCTCGAAAGTTCTCTCGCAAGATCTCCCGTTAGTCTGATTCTGTCAAAGCTTCCTGCGAAGTCGGAAGAGATCTCAGGCATACGATTCTGTTTCCATAGCATGAAGTAGTCCAGCAGAGCCTGCTTGATTCCGGGAACATCATCAGGTTCTACGACCCTGCCGGCCCTCGTGTCGAGGATTGTATTCTTTGCTACCCCGTCCGGGACCAGACCGAGGATCGGCTTTCGACTTCCGACATATTCGAACAGCTTGCCGGTGGAGATCATGTCTTCCCCCTTCCCGCGGCCGATGGTCATCCACAGAAGATCGCTCGTCATGATATAACTTATCGCGGTCTTGTGGTCGAGATAGCCGAGGACTTTGACGACGTCCTGCAAACCGAGCGAGTTCACAAGCGAAAGGTTTTCCTTTCTGAAGGCGCCCACAAATACCGCCTCGATATCCTTCCTGTATTCGGGATGTTCCTTGAACAATTCCGACAGTGCCCGAAGAAAATACTTTGGTGTCCTGTTTCTATAGAAAGTCCCCGAATAGGTAATCCTCATCCGATTGGATTTGGAGACCCTGTACGAGTCTTCAACCTCGAAATCTGCCGGATCGTAGCCTTGCGGAACTATCGCTATATCATTGTAATTCAGGAACCGGTACCTGCGGATCATGAGTTCCTTGATCCTGCGATTGATCGTGATCACTCTGCCGGCAGCTCTCAACACCTTCCGTTCCAACTTCTGATGAGCAAGACGGTGAAAAGGGGTTAAGTAAAAATGCAAAGGATTATCGACCCATGCGTCTCGATAGTCCACCACCAGCGGGAGCCCTGAATCCTGAGAGAGAGCTACGCCTATGAGATGACAGGTGTAAGGAGGAGCGGTTGAAAGAATAACATCGAACTTTTCGGACTTCAACAGCTTCTTCCCTGCCTTAACAGCATCGTGCCTCCAGCCAACTTTGTTGTCAGGGATAAAGACGGTTTGGCTGACTGCACCCAGAAGACTCCTGAGCTTTTCGTGCGGCATCTTCACCGGCTTTCCCGATTCGAAGAGACGAGTCGGGTCGACGGAATTGGTCCTTATTGTCTTTATGTTGCTGTCGTTCAACTCCCTCAGCATGCCGTAATCAAGGGCGTAGTAGGCAGTCGGCGTTACCGTCAGAACGGTAGGTTCCCAGTTATACTTGGGAAGGTATTTGACAAATTTCAACGTTCTCTGAACGCCGCTCAATCCCATCGGCGGGAAATAATAGGCGATCACGAGTACTTTATTTTCCATTCCACCAGATTCCTTTTCAGAGCCGTATGCCGGGCACCATGCGCAAATCAGTGACCGCTATTATTAGAAATATAGTAATCCGCTTCCTTAGAAAAATGTGATAGCTGTACTACCCCGCTGACGGTTACAAGGAAATCGTCTTCAATCCTGACACCTCCAACTCGCGGTACGTAAATGCCCGGTTCGATCGTGATAATATTCCCTTCTTGAAGAATGTCTTCGCTCAGTCTCGAAACACTCGGTAGTTCGTGGATCCTGAGACCGAGACCGTGACCGGTTCCGTGTCCAAAGAACTTTCCGTATCCCTTCCTTTCGATATGGTCCCTGGCTGCCCTATCCACTTTGCTTGCTTTCACACCGGCCCTCGCCGAATCAATGGCTTTCTTCTGGGCATCCCGGACGACGCTGTAAATCTTTTTAAGCTCAGACTTGACCCCGGTTCCGGTCTGGAATGTCCGGGTAATATCTGAGGAATAGCCGTCGAAAATGCAGCCGAAGTCTATCGTGACAAATTCATTATTTCTTATGTCCTTGTCCGACGCAACCCCGTGCGGCATCGCGCCGCGGGGACCGCTTGCTATAATGGTTTCAAAAGACTCGCCGGAACCGCCCATGATCTTCTGGTTGAACTCGAGAAGAGCGGCCAGATCGCCTTCGGACTTCCCCAACCAGTTGTCCTGGGTCAGAACATCAAGCGCGCTCCCACTTATCCCGCAGGCTTTCCTAATGCGTTCGACTTCAGCGTCGGTTTTCACGGCAGCAAACTTTTCTATTACCTGCGAAGTGCGGATGAATTTACACTTCGGCAACCTTGCCTCCGCATCCGAAAGGATTCCGACTGTAAGTTTGTCCTCTATTCCCACCGAGGGCCTTTTCCCGCCTCTGAAGAATCTCTTCCCTATGAAGTCGAAAACGTTACCGGCATAAATCAGGACATCGCAGCTGACCACCTGTTTTCGTGCTTGCGTCTTGTAGCGAAAGTCGGTCAGGAAATACGCATCATCCCTGAAAATCAGACAGTACCCTGATGTGCCACTGAAAGTCGAAAGATAACGCACATTCGGTATCTCGGCGACAAGAAAAGCATCCAGGGAAATCTTTTTTAGATAAGATTGAAGATTCTTTACGAATCTAATCGAATCTTTCTGTAAATCGGTTATGCTCATACGTGATAATTCGGTGCCTCTTTTACAATGTCGACATCATGCGGATGGCTTTCGGTCAGGCCGGCAGAAGTGATTCTAACGAATTTGCCTTTCTTTTTGAGGTCCTGAATCGTCTTGCACCCTTGGTAACCCATTGCTGCGCGCAAACCGCCAACCATTTGGTAGACAGTATCGGTTAATGGCCCGCGGTAGGGCACGCGTCCTTCGATCCCTTCGGGGACGAGCTTTTTTATGTCGTCTTCCACGTCCTGAAAGTATCTGTCACTGCTCCCCGCTTTCATTGATTCAAGGGAGCCCATTCCTCTGTAAGTCTTGTAAGCCCTCCCTTCGTAAAGGACCTTTTCGCCGGGGCTTTCCTCAACCCCTGCAAACAAATTTCCAATCATAACGCTGTCGGCTCCCGCCGCTATTGCTTTGGCAATGTCGCCGGTCTGCTTGATCCCACCGTCCGCGATGATCGGCACATTGTATTTCGCGGCAGCAGCAGAGCATTCCATCACGGCGGTAATCTGGGGGATTCCGATACCCGCGACCACCCGGGTCGTGCAGATGCTCCCTGGCCCGATTCCAACCTTGACGGCGTCGACGCCAGCCTTGATAAGCGCCAGAGCTCCTTCCCCCGTGCCGACGTTGCCGGCAACAAGCTGAAGATGGGGGAATTTTCTTTTCACGCTCTTTACCATCTCGATCACCCCACGTGAATGGCCGTGCGCCGTGTCGACAATTACAACGTCGACTCCTGCTTTTACGAGTGCGTCAACGCGCTCGAGCGTATCTGCCCTTACGCCGACAGCGGCACCCGCACGCAGTCTTCCTCTTTCGTCCTTGCATGCAAACGGATGACGCTTCTTCTTTTGAATATCCTTGAAAGTGATGAGCCCCCGCAGCTTTCCTGATCCGTCGACGACTGGAAGCTTCTCCACCTTATGTTTCTGCAGAATTTTCTCGGCGTCTTCGAGAGTCGTACCGACCTTCGCCGTGACGAGATGCTCCGTTGTCATGAATTCCGAAACTTTGCGGTCGTGATCGTCCACAAATCGGAGATCTCTGTTGGTCAGCACCCCGACCAGGAGCTCTCCGTTGACGATCGGAATGCCGGAGATGTGATATTTGTTCATGAGCGCCACTGCTTCGCTGACCGTGCCGTTGGGGCCCAGAGTCACCGGATCAGATATCATCCCGCTTTCAGATCGCTTGACATGATCGACCTGCTCGGCCTGCCCTTCTATGGAAAAATTCTTATGAATTATCCCGATACCACCTTCGCGGGCTAGAGCGATCGCAAGTTCGCTCTCCGTTACCGTGTCCATGGCTGCGCTCACAAGAGGAATGTTAAGGTCGATTCCACGGGTGAATCGCGTCCGGACTTCAGTGTCCCTCGGCAATACGGTTGAATAGCTGGGGACCAGCAATACATCGTCAAACGTCAGCGCATCGCCGGTTATCTTACCTACCATCTTCATATATTCTATCTCCAATTTCTTTCAAGACAATGTGAATCGAACATTTTGTTCTGCTCTCAACCGCCTCCGACGGCTTTCCACCGGGAGAAAGCGAATCAGTAAAATGCCTGAAATCCGGTAATGTCGGCTCCGATTATCAGTGCATGGATATCATGAGTCCCTTCATATGTATAGACGCTTTCGAGATTTGCCATATGCCGCATGACCGGGTATTCATCTAGGATGCCGTTTGCACCGAGTATTGTGCGCGCGACTCGAGCCACCTCCAGTGCAAACTGCACGTTGTTCCTCTTGGCCATCGAAATCTGTCCCGGTCTTTCCTTCCCCTGATCTTTTAACCTGCCGAGTTGAATCGAGAGAAGCTGCCCTTTCGTAATCTCTGTCAACATAAACACCAGCTTCTCCTGCGTAATTTGAAATGCCGCGATTGGTTTGTCGAACTGTACCCGTGATTCCGCGTAGTTCAATGCCGCATTGTAGCATGCCATAGCGGAGCCAATGGCACCCCACGCAATCCCATACCGCGCCTGGTCCAAGCACATTAAAGGAGATTTCAACCCGGTTGATCCAGGGAGCAGGTTCTCTTCCGGTACCTCGCAATCCTGAAAAACAAGTTCGCTCGTTACGGAGGCGCGAAGCGAATGCTTTCCCTTCATCTCCGGAGCACTGAATCCCTTCGTTCCCTTCTCGACAAGGAAGCCCCTGATCTTCCCGTCAAGCTTCGCCCAGACGACTGCAATGTCCGCAATGGTACCGTTTGTAATCCACATCTTTGAACCATTGATAACGTACTTGTTCCCTCGCTTTTCGGCATGCGTTTTCATACCCCCGGGATTCGACCCGAAATCCGGCTCGGTCAACCCGAAACAACCGATGGCCTCACCGGTGGCCAGCTTAGGAAGCCAGTTGTCTTTCTGCTTGTCACTGCCGAAAGCAAAGATGGGAAACATGACCAGCCCGCTCTGCACAGAAGCGAAACTTCTCATGCTAGAATCACCGCGCTCGAGCTCCTGCATAATCAGGCCATAGGAAATATTGTTCATCCCGGCACAGCCGTATCTTGACGGCAGAGTCGGGCCGAGCAGTCCAAGCTCTCCCATCTTCTTCACCAGGTGAATCGGGAAGGTACCCTCGCGGTAGTGCTTTTCTACAATCGGGACCACTTCTTTGGATACAAAGTCGCGCACGGTATCCCTGACTAGTTTTTCTTCCGCGGAAAGAAGACTCTCGGTATTGAAGTAGTCAACGCCGCCGAACTGTACCATCGCAACCTCAGGATTTTGGTGGGTAATCTCCGCTGGGCGGCCGATTGTGGACGGCAGTCCGGTGGAACACATGTTTAGATAATATTAAACCCGCTTTTGACGGGCTAGGTTGGATGAAAAATTAGCCAAGAACGGTCAGAGAATCAAGGTTGAGGCCGCCGCCCATCAGTCTGTCCCGATGGGCGATAATGTGGTAATCGATCCGTCTATGAGGCCGGCGGAAGTTGTCAGTACCTCTCAACTTTTATGGATGAAACACCTGCATCGGCATGGATCAATATCCGTTTCTTTGCTGAATTGAAGTTGGGAGTTTCGTAGTACCCATTGTCTTCTTTGACGAAACCATCAAAGGACTTGTGGGATAACTCTACGTTGTCCCTGATGCTGCACCCGCTCCCGGAGGGAACATAGACCACGAGTGACGAGACACCCGTTTCCAGTCTGAGATCTGTGGTGTCTGCGCGACTGCCCAATCTCAACTTGATGCCGGAAGCTCCGGCCTTGATCGTGACACGGCGAACAACGTAGGGCACCAGATTGAAATGCACAGAAGAAGCACCCACTTCCAGATCAAGGTCCCACGTCGGTTTGGGATTCAAACGGAGATCGACGCTGTTCGTCGACTTCCCAAGGTTCCACCCTTTCTCCTCACCGGTGAAATTCAGGTCGAGGCTCTGTGAAGTCCCTTCCTGGTCCGAGTCAAATGTGTAACGCCCGATGTTCGATTCCGCATCAGCTCGGAAAAGGTCGGACGTGGAGTCTTGAAGAGTAAACGATCCCGCTCCGGACTTTATCGACAATGTGGCGGTTTTAATACCGTGGCTCATCTCCTGAGCGAACTCCTGCGAATGGACGTGTTTGTCTTCATGGAAGAAGCTACTGATGTTCCCCCATCCGACGGATGCAGCAGATACCACCCAGGCAATCACAAGAGCCAGCGTAACGACGTAGAGCGCGGTCTTCCACTTTGTGTTCGACACCAGCACGGAAATGCCTGCGAGGACAAGGAGTACCGGCCAGAGTTTGAATATGAAATGCCAATCAAGTCGAAGCACATCGAAATTCGAAAGAAAGAGCGCAATACCGAGCAGAACGATAAGCACTCCGGCAAACAACCGGCTAACCTTCATGAGATTCCTCCTTATTTTCTCTCCGGACGGAATTCATAATGAGCACCACACCGATCGCGACCAGAATCAGGGGCCAGGTATTGCCGAAATCAAAATCCGGCAGATAGTTGTTTGCAAGGAAAAGCACACCAATTACTATCAGAACGGCACCTCCGATTCTCCCCTGGTGCTGTCTTCTTTGGTTGTATTCGCGAATAGGATCTCTCTCTTCCATAGTAGTTTCTCCTTCCGCTGTTTGCGGCTTAAGTTCGAAATCGAATTTTTGATTCGGAATGACAATCCACAAGATTATGTAGGCCAGTACTCCCCAAGCTCCCGCCAAGGTTGCAAGAACGAAGATCACGCGAACAAAAACGGGATCGATGTCGAAATACTCACCCAGGCCCCCGGCGACGCCCGCAAGAATTCGATTCTTTCGCGAGCGATAGAGTTTTCGTTCCATATTCGAACTCCTTTTGAGAAAACGTACGGACTCATCGCGGAAAAGTTACTTCGCCCGTCGCTCTTTGCCGGTTCTTTGCCTGAAGCCAACAGCTCGCAAAAAAAAATCCCGGCTGAATTTCTCCAACCGGGATTTGAAAGCAAAGGCAGCTTCAGAGCTTCTTCACTTTAGCCGCCTGCAACCCTTTGGGGCCCTGCTCAACTTCGAATTGGACCTTGTCGCCCTCTTTCAAAGTCTTGTAGCCTTCACCGATGATGGCTTTGAAATGAACGAAAACGTCATCACCGCTCTCGCGAGAGATGAAGCCATATCCCTTGGTTGCGTTGAACCATTTTACGGTTCCTTGCTCCATTTCTGGATCCTTTCAGTAATGTTACTAAATGTGTACCCGAGCCGTCGCGCCAGATGTACTTGGCTTATACAGAATTGTCCCGACAATTGCCGGGATCCCGCTCGAAAACCGGGACCGGTGATACACTGTAGAATCAGTGAATTTCACCTCTGCATGGGATGCTACGCCTCGTGTCCTTAGGATCCTGCGGACACAACCCGCAACGACGGAGCCCACTCACGGGGACTTACATCTGCAGCTACAACCTATAAAAGCATGGCCGTGTCGACCCTAAGCAGGTCTCCAACCATCACTGCCGCCGAACCACAAAACCAACAGAGGCGGCATGGCGCCATGGACGCCATTTGGCGCAAACAACGGTGTACTGTTATTTGCGGCTAAATAATAGCTTCTTAAAATATCAAAAGCAAACAAACTTTCGAAAGTGAATTGCGGGCGACCCTGAAAATCCGCTCAAAAATCGCTGTTTTCTTTCCGACTCATCGGAAAAGTACTTTCTGACGGCATCCGGCGACGCATCAGGTATCATCTTGGTCGCGAATGACATCGCGAAACCGTTCTACGAGAAGCTGCCTGAGTTCGTCCAGCGTGAAAGGTTTATGCAGGAGTCCGACGCCGCCGTTGTTCAAAATATCCTGGACCCTCCCTTCCGAGCTATAGCCGGTCGAAACGAACACCGGCACCTCGGGCCGCGCCTTCTTGATTTCAAAGTAGGTCTCTCGCCCATCCATCCCGGGCATAATCATGTCGAGTACCACCACATCAACATCGTGTCCCGCTCGGAGAAGGTCAACAGCCTTCTCGCCGCTTTCAACCGCCACCACGGAAAATCCGAAACGGGTAAGTGAATCGGTCAGCATCTCGCGGATCTCGCCTTCGTCGTCGACGACAAGACAAGTCTTGTCGGCAACTATCTTTTCGACGTCTCCTTCCCGCCGCGGCACTCGCAGCGTAACTTTCTGTGAAGATGCCGGCAGGTAAATCCTGAATGTAGTACCTTTGTTCAGCTCACTGTCGACTTCAATCTCTCCCCCATGATTTTTCACTATCCCGTAAACCATTGAGAGGCCTAACCCGGTCCCCTTCCCTTTCGGTTTGGTCGTGAAAAAAGGTTCGAAGATCCTCGCCTGGTTCTCCTTGGAAATCCCGTGTCCGCTGTCGCTGACTTCGACCACCACGTAGTCTTCATTCTCCAGCGCCAGGTTTTGATCTTCGACGCTTCCGCTTTTCAGGAGTGACGTAGAAATTTTCAGCCGACCTCCGGCCTGCATCGCATCTCGGGCATTGATCGCAAGATTCATCATAACCTGAGAAAGTTGCGACTCATCTCCTTCCACGGCGGGAAGATCCGGATAGAGATCGAGTAACACCTCGACGTTTTTCTCGATCATCTTTCTGGTGAGCTCAACCGTCTCCCTGCATATCCTGTTAAAGTCTACGCTCATAACACTCGTCTTGCCGGCTCGCGCAAAACCGAGAAGTTGCTTTGTGAGTTCTGCTGCCCTTCTGGCAGATCTCTCGATCGTTTCCAAGTATTTCGTGAGTTTCTGATTGTCCCTGAGCTCAAGCCGCAAGAGACCAGCATAGCCGAGTATTGCGCCGAGGATGTTGTTGAAATCATGCGCAACTCCTCCCGCCAGAGTCCCCAGGCTTTCCATCTTCTGGGACTGCCGCAACTGTTCTTCCAGCCGCCGAGTTTCCGACTCGTTCACCTGCCGTTCATATTCGAACGCCAGCCGCTGCTTTATAAGCTGAAGAATACTCATCTGTGCGCGTCCCATGTTCAGAAACCGCTCGCTTGCAAGGATGATTATGCCGACACATTTTTGGTTCACTTCGATCGGTGTGGCGTGATACGACCTCCAGCCGTTCTCGCTTCTGGATATCTTGTCGATGAGCTTTACGTGCTCGGGTTCGTTGAGCAGAAGCTCTTTCACCCCATTGAACGCCAGGGTATGAAGGTAATTGGCACGTACTTTCGCGGCCTGTGCGATACTGGAATCGCGCACTTCATCGCACTCTCCAATATAGACCAGGTCCGTATTGAACACGTCTGACAGAAGATCGGTGTAGCTCTCAAGCAGTTCGACACCGCTCCGTTTGAGACCGACTTCGTACGCCCTCTCCATCCAATCACCTGTCCTGACCACATCCGAAACGTCGTTCAGAAACAGGATCTGTCTCCATTGCCCTGCTTCAGTCTTTATTCGTCTGGAAACAAGATCAAAGTGCAGCTGCACACCGTCTATTCTCGCGGTGACCCGGATCTTGCCATTTGGGCTGCCGAATCTGGCCGCTTCAGTTATTGCCTCTTTTGAACCCGGCTCGAAGTAGTCCCCTATAGTCTTACCTATGGCATACGCAGCTTTAACACCAAACGTTTGATAGAACCGGTCGTTGCAGAATTCTATCGTTCCCCTGTCGTCCGACACGACGATCAGATCACTGCTCGACTCGGTGATGGTCCTGTACCTTGATTCGGACTCCTTCATCTCGCTGTGCATCTGTTCCTTCTTAAGCGCAAGTGCTGCCTGGTGGGCGATAGCTTCGAGGAGCTGCAACTGCTCATTTCCGAATGCTTCCGCTTTTGTGAAGCTTTCCAGGGTGATAACTCCAAGCACCTCGCTGTCGACCATAAGCGGCGCCGCCAGACACGATTTGAATCGGTATCTTTCGGGAAACTCAGATATAGCTTTGGGGAGGGTGTAGTTGTCCGATTCTCCTATTATAAGGGATGTCCCCCCTCTGAATACAGATCTCATCCATCCTTCGTCTGGATCGATCACGAAAGATTCTCTCAATCCCTTCGGATAGCCGACTGCGGCGCTCAATCTCAACCTCCCAGAGGAGCTGTCAAAGATAAGCACGACCCCCGCATCTGACTGCGGTACCGCGCCCCTGGCAGCGGCAATCAGTTCCTCCAGCAGCTCGCTGAAATTCCTGCTGTGCATCAGCAGCATATTGATATCCACAAGCTGCTGGAGCTGCTGCGTCTTTAACTCGAGGTTCTTCCTGGCTGCTATATCGTCGGTAACATCGCGGGCAACGGCAAGAAGTCCGGTAATCCTCTGGCCTTCAGAAATTGCGGTGACGTTGTAATCGACAGTTCTAACCTCACCGGACTTACGGACAAATCTGAATTCGTATCTGTTTGCCGCTTTCTTCCCCTCTACCCGATCCCTGTAGTAGTCTCTGACAAGCGGAAGATCATCAGGGTGGATAAGAAAGTCGAACTTCTTTCCGAGGACCTCATCCGCAGAGTATCCTGTCAACTCCTCAAATTTCGGGTTTACGAAGAGTAGATTGCCTTCGGTTCCTATGAAAATTACCGGATCGTTGACGTTATCCAGGACCAGCCGGTACAGGCCTTCGCTTCTTTGAAGATCCCCGTAGAGACGCGAATTGTGGAAGGCTATCCCGAATTGTGAGGTAAAAATTTCGAGAGCCTCGCGGTCGGTCTCGGAAAAAGGCTCATCCTTCGTCCGCGTCATCGCTATCATGCCGAGAAGTCCGCCGTGATGTGTAATCGGGACTGCGAGGAGATGTTCAAGCCCCGGCTTCCCCGAAGAATACAAGGAATGCGGATTGAGATGGGCATTATTCTCGAGAACAGTGCGGAGGTCGCTGGCAGCATTCCCTATCAGCCCGGCTCCGAGAGGTATCTCGGGCATCAGGAAAGCCGGGCGTCTCCCCTTTCTTACCATCGTTTTTCTCTCGACCAGCGCATTCTTTCCCTGATCGAATACGAAGAGCCTCACGACATCTGCAGGAACGATAGTATTGAGTTTTTCCTGTATAATCTCGAAGATCTTTTCAGGCTCAAGATTTTCGTGAAGCTGCGAGCTGATTTCGTGAATCGCCTGGAGCTTGTTGTTCTGTATGATCTGCGATTTGACACTCTCATTGTACTCAAAGAGGAGCGAGCTGATATGCACGATAGCATCGAACGCTTCCAGTTCCTCATCGGTGAAATTCTTGCGAACATTGCCCACCACTATTCCGCCGAGAAGCTGATCCTTGCTGTAAAATGGAGCGTTGTAAATCGACCGTACACCCGCAAACTTCTGTATCATCCTTGACGCCTGGGCCGGCATGGTAGTCCCGAAGACGTCCGCGAAGTCGTTCCCCATCCACGGTTTTCGTTCAAGGGTATACTGATCCACTATGCAGTGTTCGGGATCGAAAGGAAACACGAACGTCTCCAGTGAAATGCCGAAGAACATCTGCGCAAACTTCACAAGCTTGCCCTGCGGATAGATGCCGTACACGGCAAAACCGTTCTGACGTGGAAAGAACCTTTGCAGGCTAACGACCTTCATGTCGAGTTTCTTGACGACCTGCTCCGCCATCTCCTGCATCACGGACTTCAGATCGTGAGTCTCGACCATCTTTCTGACAAGAGAGGCAAGTATCTCTATCTGGTAGGATTTCAGTGTCGACTGGTGCCTGGCATCGATGGCTTCACGAACGAAGCTGACGCTTTGGATCCTTTCGAGAAGAGCCCGAGGGAACATTTTCATCGAAACACTTGTGATCGGGATATATGAGTCGGCCCCCATCTGCTGAGTCTCCCGGTAGACACCGTCGGCGTAGTTTCGGGATACTATCACGACCGGCATGAACGGGTCTATATCTTTGACCGATTTGATAATCGAAGCGGGATCGCCCACGGCGAGATCGTAGTCTGCGATCACCGCGTCGTATTTCGTGGAAGTGAGCTTCTTACTTAGCCCGACCGAACTTGGAAGTGCTTCGACTATAAAGCCGAGCTTCGATGCCTCGAGGATTCTGGTGAACTGGTCCCGAAGGTCCATTGAATCTTCCAGAATGAGGACATGAATCTCCTGAAAGGATTGCTTGCTCGTATCTCGTTGACCCTCTTCTGTTTCCACAAGAAGTTAACACGAGGATAGACGTTTTCAAATAAAAAAAGGCACCCCGGGAGATCGGGGTGCCTCTATCCGGGGATTTGATCTGTCAGCCCAGATAAGCTCGAAGGGCCTTGCTGCGCGTGGCGTGCCTGAGGCGTCGAATGGCCTTTTCCTTGATCTGCCTGACACGCTCGCGAGTAAGATTGAACTTTTCGCCGATCTCCTCGAGGGTTAACGGGTGCTCGCGTTCTATCCCGAAATACAACCTGATCACTTCCGCTTCCCTGTCAGTAAGAGACTTGAGCGCGCGCTCTACCTCTGTCCGGAGCGACTCTTTCATCAGAATGTAATCCGGCGGAAGTTGATTGTCATCCGCCATAACATCGAGCAGCTTGTTGTCCTCCCCCTGAACGAACGGCTGATCGACTGAAAGATGGCGGCCCGAAATCTGCAGCGTCTTATCCACTTCGTAGAGACTCATATCGAGTTGTTCGGCAATTTCGGACGGGCTCGGCTCACGCTCAAATTCCTGCTCCAGCTCGCTGAACTTCTTGCCTATTTTGTTCAGAGCGCCGACGCGGTTAAGTGGCAGCCGGACAATCCTGGATTGCTCCGCCAGCGCCTGCAATATCGACTGACGAATCCACCATACAGCATAGGAAATGAATTTGAACCCGCGAGTCGGGTCGAAACGTTTGGCAGCCTTTATCAAACCGAGGTTGCCTTCATTGATCAGATCGCCAAGTGAGAGTCCCTGATTCTGATACTGCTTGGCAACGCTAACAACAAACCTCAGATTTGCCTTGATAAGTTTCTCGAGAGATCTTTGGTCGTTTTCCCTTACCTTGATTGCCAGCTCAATTTCCTCCTCCGGCGTCAAAAGATCGACTTTACCTATCTCCTGAAGATACTTGTCGATCGTCTGATTTTCGCGAGAAGGATATTGTTTACCGACTTTTATCATCTAATTTCCTCGTTTATTGGCAAAAATCATGTCTTTGGTTATATATATTACGTGTATTTGACACATCAAGACCGACCAAAGTTCAATAATTATAACAATAATATCTGCATTTATGCTCCCTTGCGACTGACGGATCGACATCATCCGCAGCAGAGAGGTAGGGAGAGTCAATTCAATCACAATCCCCCTGAACACAATCGGGAGGGTATCGGCCTCAATCAGGTTTCAGCAGGACAAGATCGCCCTCAGGCGTACACTTCCTTTTCGTTACACTTGCAAACCTTCACAAAATGCTGGTTGTACTTATAAGTTGACTTCTCGCTCTTCTCAGCAGAAATAACGAGAACGTTTTGCATGGTTTCTCCGCATTTAGGGCACTCGGTCCCCTTCTTGCCCGCCATTGCTTTTGCTGCTTTTTCCGCGAAGCTGGTTGTCTTAGCCATCAATATTCTCCTTTATTATAAAATCTTAACCACATTTCCGCCGCTCGTGTGAGCGCGCTGCAAAACTTTCTGGGCCGTCATGACAAGTTCGGACGGTTCATTCTTGCTGTCCACATTCAAGACAGCAACGCTAATGGTTGCCATATAGTTTCGTGTGCCGATCGTATAAACTTTCGTGGCAAGATTCTTCCTGAACTTCTCTCCCCACGCCAGCGCTTCATGCTGTGAGAAGCCTTCAAGAATTATCCCGAACGAATGTGCAGAAACTTTACCAACGGCATCGTATGGTTTGAGCCACCCGCGGACGGTGTCCGCTACATCGGCAAGTATGTAGTCGACACCCTCGACTGAAAACCTGTTCCTGATGTCGTCCACTCTGTCGAGGCCTATGAGCACGAGGGCACTCTTGATTCCAAGGTCGGTGGTCCTGCCGAGTTCCTCTTCGAGCCTTTCGAGGAAGAATCGCTTGTTCAGCGTTCCGGTTATCCTGTCGAAGACCACGAACTTATCGAGAAGCTGCGATGCCTGGCTCACTTCAGCTGCAAGCGCACCAAGGTTGACAAGCTGCTTCATGCCGTCCACCTCGAGCGACGAAAACTTCGCCGGGCTCAGACTTTCCACAGTGATTACACCGAAACAGGAATTGAGTCCGGAGATCGGAATCACGACAAACGATCCTTTGCCCAATGGCTCGCTCTGGTTAAACCTGTGCTCCTCGATGCGTGAAAGATCTTCCATGTAGAGCGAGCGGTTTTCTCTGAGCGCCTTTCCGGCAATGGTGTCGCTTAAACTCACTTTGCACCCCTCCTCTACGTACTCAACCCCGGAACGTTTCACGATCCGCGAGACAGTCCAGGAGTGGACTTCACTCTGGGACACCAGGCTCACGAACTCCGCCTCCACCGTGTCAGAGATAGCGGTAGCAATCGTTGCCAGAATCGAATCAACGTCGGCCTTCGACATCAGCTCGTTGCCGAGCCATTTCAGGGAGTTGAATGCGCTCTTAACGACTGCCAGGTCATACTTGTCGGTGATCGCCCTAATGACCGCGGTCAGCAGCCTCGTGAAGTTGCCCAGCAGAGGAACCGTCTCTCTTCCGAACCCTTCGTCAGTAAGGCTGTCGGCGGCAAGCACCGCAATTACCTCATCTCGAAAGAATATCGGGACTCCTATCAGGCTCTTCACGCCGGCAGGATCGTCATAGTAAGGTACAATATCAACTTCTGCGACGGGATTTATTTCCGAAATGATCTCCGGTTTTCCACTAAGGGCAATCCTGCTGATAACGTCATTACCGATCGAAAGCCTGAGCTTCTTGGTAAAAGCATTCGACAGGGTCATCTTATCCGCAACCGCGAGTAGCTGCCTGTCCCTGTTGACCCAAAACAACACCGCTGTGTTTGCAAAGAGTACTTCCTGAACCAGCTCAAGCAGTTTGTGAAGGATCGACTGAAATTCCGCTCTTGGTTCGGCAGGCGCCTGTTCCTCCGGCTTGAAATAGAAAGTGTCGATTATGCTTGATCTCGGCACATCTTTCCTCGGAACGAACGTCCTCTGCCCTTCGGAAGGAGCCGACGCAGCCAAGTCTCGAGATATATCTTTGTCCGGATTTGCGGCCTGAGGTTCCTCGTACTCCGCATAGTACTCGGAACTGATGTCGTCAAAAACGTACCGCTTGACCGTTTTCTTCTGTTCTTCGTTCACTGGAGAAAATTAGCAGGGGTTTGGGCCACAACTGTTCATTTTAGTGTGAATATAATAGTTTTCAGCTAACAATTTCAATCTAAAATGGCGCAATTCGATCCCGGACGTGAGAAACCAGCACCAGTCATCAGTTTGAATAGCAACGAAATGAGAAATAACTTTCGTGGTGAATATCGAATCGGTCAATCCCGCAACGGGTGAGGTACTTGGACAGGTTGAACTCACCCCGATCAGTCAGATTCCCATAATCGTAAACGACGCCCGTGCGGCACAGCGAGAATGGGCACGAACGACTTTTGGGGCCCGGGGGCGTGTTCTGAAGGCCTTCGCTTCAGCTCTCCTGGACACGAAAGGCAGAACCGCCGAACTTATCGAGAAGGAAAACGGGAAACCACTTGTCGAAGTTTATACCTCCGAGATAATTCCTTCTCTCGACCTAGTTAATTACTATACCGGAAATGCGCACAAGTTTCTCGCCCGGCGCCGCGTCAGGCAGGGACATCCATTGCTCAAAACAAAGAAAGCGTTTGTCGAATACGAACCCCTCGGAGTGGTGGGAATAATCTCTCCGTGGAACTATCCGCTTCTGCTTCCAATCGGGCAGATCGTCCCGGCACTTATGGCGGGCAACGCCGTTATCTTCAAGCCGTCAGAGCACACCCCTCTGGTCGGCCAATTGATCGCAGAACTTTTGTGGGATGCGGGAATTCCGAAGAAACTCTTTGCTCTTGTCAACGGCCGCGGTGATATCGGGGAAGCATTGGCATCATCCGGGCTCGACAAGCTTTTGTTTACCGGCAGCACGCAAACGGGGAGAAAGGTTTCCGAAGCCGCGGCGAAGCGTCTGACACCGGTTCTTCTTGAACTCGGCAGCAAAGACGCCATGATCGTCCTCCAGGATGCCGACATAGAAGCGGCAACAAGCGGTGCTCTCTGGGGTGGATTCATGAATGCCGGCCAGACATGCGTCTCCGTGGAGAGGTGCTTCGTACACGAGAAGATCGTTGACGCGTTCGTCGACACGCTTAGGAGAAAAGTCGATAAGCTTACCCTAGGACAGAGCGCGGCCGGGGAATCAGACATTGGCCCTATCATCCACAAGATGCAGTTCGAGACCGTGAGGAGCCAGGTGAATGACGCGATAGCCAAAGGCGCCAGATTGATTGCCGGCGGAACATTTGTCGAAAAAGACGGGAGCTATTTTATACCGCCAATTGTTCTATCTGATGTCCCCATGGATTCTCTCCTGATGAAGGAAGAAACTTTCGGCCCGGTTCTTCCAATTGTTGAATTCCGGACCGAGACCGAGGCAGTCGAATTAGCCAACGCTTCGAAATTTGGACTAGCCGCAAGCATTTGGACAAGGGACTCCAAACACGGGCTCAAGCTTGCAAAGGAGATCAGCGCGGGGGCCGTGATCGTAAACGACGTGATTAGTTACTATGGCATTACCGACGGCGTAGTAGGAGGCGTCAAGGAGAGCGGCTCAGGAAGAGTACACGGGAGAGAAGGGATTTTGGAGATGGTTTCTCCGAAATATTACGAGGTGGAACGAGCGCCTCGAATGAAAAAATTGTGGTGGTACAGATACGACCGATCAGCCCTGACATTTTTCGAAACGGCGGCGGATTTCGTATTTTCTAAGAACATATTCAGAAAAGCCAATTTGTTATTCAAACTTGCACCAAAAATTCTGAGGTTACATAAGCTATGAAATTATACGCACTGGCGTTCGGAGCCCATCCGGATGATATTGAGATGAGCTGTGGCGGGACACTTTCCATGCTGCACAGAAACGGTAAGCCATTCGGGATGGTGGACTTCACTCGGGGCGAGATGGGAACCCGCGGTAACGCCACCATAAGAGCCGGCGAAGCAAAAGCCGCCGCCAAGATCCTCGGTGCTGAGGTTCGAGTCAATCTCGGCATACCGGACTCGAACATCGAGCTGAACAGAAAGAACCTCCTTAAAGTCATCGAGGTGATAAGAAAATACCAGCCCGAGATTGTATTTGCACCTTACCGGGAAGAACGTCACCCGGACCATGTCCACGCCCACGAGCTCGTAAGAGACGCAATATTTTACGCCGGCCTGAGGAAGCTGAAAACCGGAGCCCTCTCTCCGTACAGGCCGAAACACGCATACTATTACATGCAACATCACACTTTCATTCCGACTCTGTATGTCGACATTTCTCAGGACTTCGAGACTAAGGTAGCTGCGATAAGGGCTCATAAATCGCAGTTCTTCGACCCGAGGAGCAAGGATCCTCAGACGATGCTCTCCACTCCGGAGTTCATGGAATACCTCCTCGGAAGGATGAGGTATCACGGGAGGCTTGCCGGCGTGAGGTATGCGGAACCCTTATGGAGTCAGACGCCCCTGACAATCTCAAATTTCGATTCGGTGATTTGACAGTTACGACGGCCATAGCTAACCATCTGTCGCCTCGAATCCAGGTCCTGCAAGGGCCGTCAAAGCATGGCCAATTATTTGCTACCGACCCTCTGTGATATCCGCATGCCCTGAAGGGTCACCCCTTTCCGAAGGCGTTGCTATCTTTCGCTTGCAAAGTAGCCACAGCTGGGATCTACGTCGTACCGAGGACTCGAAGGCACCGAACATTCTCAGCAACGGAGTCGCACCTTCGAACTATTTCTTCACCTCTTTCTGAGAATCCGCTGCGCGGTGCTCGTGCTCCTCACAAATCCGTCTCAGGTAGTCAAATGCATACAATCCCGTATTGTGCCCATCAACCCACGTGAGAGCTAGTGCGTAGCCCCCTACGACTTCTGCTCCTTTTAGGTTGTACTTACCCGGGCTAAGGACCTGTAAAGGTGAAGGCTTATATTCACGCCATAACAACGTTTCTCCTGCGCAGGACGCGCACGGACACTTCTCGCGGATATACTTCATCGGGAGCGTGAATTCCCTCCCGTCATCCCATTTCAGGAATATCTCTTCCTCGTTTTTCTTCTTGAACTGCGCGGGGTACACTTTCTCTCCACTCTTAGAAATTTAAGGAGCCACCCTGTCGGAACCGGGAGCAACTCCCTCACCGTATTGTTTTTGCCTCTTTGTTCACTCCATCTCGCTACGCTATTTGAAATAGAGATGGCATACCTTGCGATTAAGGTCGAAACCGAAGAAATCATCTCCGTTGAAATCGAAATCAGCTTTGCTCTCATATCCAAGCCAGTTCCAATCCTCGAGCACTCTGGCCCGTTCGACAGGAAGAAGTTCGTTAAACTCGTTGACTCGATTTGTGAACTCGGGGTGTCTGTCATACTTATCCGGATTCACGATTGAGAACACGCGTCTGGACTCTTTGGCTTCCGCATAAAGATCCCGAGAGACGGTTCCTTCCTTGACAATTACATCGCCGTTGGCCAGGTCCGCTGCATGTGTCTTGACAAAATCCCCTTCATCAAATACTTCAAGCGTGGCAGTTCGCGCAATCCGCGAGACCTTCAGGAGAAAATCAAGGACAAGAAAAGCGTTGAACTCGTTGTCGGCAACCCTCGTGAATCCGCTCGCTAACATGCCGTCCTCGTATCCTCCGCGTTTCACGATAACGAGATTCCTCGCTTCAAGCTCTCTGATAATTTCCTCATCGGAGTAGCCTGCCTTTTCCAGCTCGCCGAACTGTCGACGGACTATATTCAAATCTCTTCCAACCGATTCAAAATTCGGAAAGACGATGAAACGCCTCAGGCTTATCTTCCCGCCGGTCCAGAAGAATTCGGAATTATACCAGTTCTGAAGCGATTTAATCGCGTCCCACTCTTCAGTGGAAATGAAATTCTTCCCGTCGTCATGTATACGATAGTTGACTCTTCTGGCCATATTACTTCTTCAAAAGACTTTCTATGTACTTTGCCATCATATCGATTTCAATGTTGACTACGCTTCCGACGCGGAGCGATCGGAAAACAGTATTCTCGTATGTGTGCGGTATAATTGCCACCTTGAATGAATCCGGCAGCTTTTCCGCAACCGTCAGGCTCACGCCGTTTACTGCCACGCTTCCCATAGGGATCAGGTATTTCATTAAAGGCTTCGCAATGCTGAACCTGAAAACTCGACTCATAGGCAGCTCTTGTACGGAGACAACTTTTCCGGTACCGTCGACGTGTCCCTGGACAAGATGTCCACCCATGCGAGTGTTCATTGCCACGGCTCTTTCGAGATTGACTGGATCGCCGACTCTGAGTGTTCCAAGAGTGGTTTTTTTGATCGTCTCTTCAACCGCTTCTACATCTGCTTCGGACTTCATCTTATGAACAATCGTAAGACAAACTCCGTTCACAGAAAGACTGTCTCCAACTGACAGATCCTCCATTACCCTCCTGCATCCGATCCGAAATCGTCGCCCTCCTTTTGAGGAACCTCTGATTCCCTTGATTGTCCCCACCTCTTCTATGATCCCTGTAAACATTTCGAACGCCTCCGTGATTGCTTCACCTAACTCATGATCTGAAATAGCCCGTGGTCAGCCTGTCTACACCGAACGATTCACTCTCGACGTCCTGAATCTTGATTGCTTCATTCAAATCATCGAGCATCACACCTTCCGCGAAGCTCCTACCCGATCCGAGAATAAGCGGAGCCGTGAACAGCATAAGTTTATCGGCCGCTTTATTCCGTATGAATTCAGAAAAAACTTTCGCCCCGCCTTCCACCAGGATATTTGCGATGCCGAGTCTGCCGACCGCCTTCAGCAGTGTGGAAATCTGGATCGTTCCTTCCTTGTTCCCGCGAAGCCTGTGAGTTTCGATGCCCGACTTTCTAAGGGCCTCGACCTTCTTTGCTTCCTTCGGGCTTCTTTCGGCGGCGTGAAAGACGATAATCCTTGACTCGCCGTCATGGAACATCCTCGAGTTGGCAGGGGAAGTGAGTCGTCCATCGATTACTATCCTGGTCGGCGATCTCCCTTCCGCATAGCGGACTGTCAGCAGTGGATTGTCCGAGGCGACGGTACCGGCACCTACAAGTACGGCGTCGCTCTCGGCCCTGAGGGAGTGGACCTTCTTCAGCGATTCACCTGAAGTTATGTACTTCGACTTGCCGTTGAGAAGAGCGATGCGACCGTCAAGCGATTGTGCGATCTTGAGGGTCACGAAGGGAAACCCTGTCGTGACGTATTTGATAAAGGCTTCATTGAGCCGCTTCGATTCCCCGGCAAGCAACCCGACTTCGACCTCAATGCCCGCTTCTCTCAGTTTCCTAACACCTTCCCCGTTCACTTTCGGATTCGGATCCAGCGTCGACACGAAAACTCTTCCGACTTTTTTCTCGATGAGCAGGTCAGCGCATGGCGGAGTCTTACCGTAATAGCTGCACGGTTCAAGATTAACGTAAACGTCGGCGCCATCCACCGAGGCAGATGCAGACCTGATGGCATTCACCTCGGCATGGGCGTCACCAAACTTTTCGTGAAATCCTTCTCCTATGATCCGCCCGCCTTTAACTATCACACATCCGACCATCGGATTCGGGCTTACGTTCCCCGCTCCCTTTTTGGCCAACTTATGGCATCGGCGCATTATCTCTTCTTCCAAAGTCATGCAAGGTCACTCAAGTGTCAGGCTGACTCTGCTTCCGACTGAGGCTTTAAGGAGCCTGGAGGCGTCGCCAAGATTGACCGCCAATTCGAGCAGGCCGCTGCTTCCCTTGATCCCAACCGCGCCTTTAGAACCGGAGGATGAGTAGGAGGTGTGAAACTTCCTTATCGACTTGCCTGCAATTCTCACGGTTGCGGGCCTTTCGAGTAGCCGGTCGCTCCACACGAAACTCGTAAAAAGGTTTCCGAACTTATCGCGGTAAACTATTCTCCCGTCGTTGCGGCCTCTGAGAACCTCACTGTAAAATGGTTCAACTTTCGGATACCTGAAGAACTCCCCCAACTCATTCAACCGCACCCCACGCGACAGATGTGCACCCAGGGGGGCAAATATATCTCTACCGTGGAACGTAGTGCTTACATTAGGTCGAAAGTAACGGGCATTGGTGGCCGAGTGAAAATTCACTTCACTTCCCTCAGCAATCGCATAGTCGAGAAGTCCGTTGTCAGGCGCCACAAAGGTCTGGCCGTCTATGGTCCCACACAGCACTCTTCTATCACTTCCGACGCCCGGGTCGACTACACATATGAAAATGGAATCGTCCGGAAAATATCTCCTGGATGCCCAAAGCACAAACGCGGCCTGCCTGATATCTTGTCGTTCAATGTCATGAGTTAAATCGACGATACGTGCTACAGGATTGATAGTAGAGATCACCCCTTTCATTACGCCTACGAAGTAATCCTTGCTGCCGAAATCTGTAAGAAGTACGATTGTCGGCATCATAGTCTCAAGGCACTCTCACGCTTGGCAGAGACATAGGATGCGTCGACGATCTT
Organism: Candidatus Kryptoniota bacterium; assembly: GCA_046706745.1. Lineage (GTDB taxonomy): Bacteria > Bacteroidota > Ignavibacteria > Kryptoniales > JAKASW01 > JAKASW01. The sequence goes on along the minus strand of JBJKPC010000002.1, from coordinate 29,760 downwards.
CATCACCTTGCACATTTGTCCGATGGTCGGCATATCGGCTTTCACTCCTCGCAGGAACCTCACGAAGTTGGTAAGTTCGGTCTCATAACTCCGCTTGAACACATTCTCGAATTTCGAATTCTGTGTCGGAGTCAAAGTGACGAGCTGTTCGTCGATCCTTCGATGGAGTAGGAGCGGATTCATGGTCGCCGTTCCCCGGGTCCCGTATACTTCGAATCTGAAACTCTCTTCAGGTTGCTGCATGCCCCAGCTCGCATCAAGCCGGATCATGCTGCCCTTTTTCGTTCTCAGCGTTACGAGGGCTGAATCTTCAACACCCTTATACCGATGATTAAAGAATGCGGCATTCACCGCAGCTATCTCAGGAAATCCAAGGAGCCAGAGAGAAAGATCGATTAGGACAACACCGAGATCAAGCATCACACCTTTTCTTGTCTTGGACGCTGAATCGAGATGAGCTTTCGTGCTGGGTTCATATTTGTGCCAAGCCGCACTTATGTAGAACACATCGCCCAGCTGCTCGTCGTTCAGATAACTCTTCAGCATCATGAAATCCGCCCGGAACCTGTTATTCATCGCGGCCAGGACTAGTTTTCCCTTTTCTTCGGCGAGTCTTGCGAGGGCCTCACACTGTTCGTAGTTTGTGGTCGGTGGCTTCTCCACGAGGACATTCTTCCCTGCGTTCAGTGCCGCAGTAGCGATTTCGAAATGGCTGTCGGTTGAAGTGCATATATCTACCGTATCCACTTCGGGATCGTTCAAAAGCTCGGAGGGTGAATGATAAAGATGGGCGATTCCGTGCTGCCTCCCGAGCGTCTGAAGTCTTTGTCTGTCCTGTTCGGCCATCGCAACCACCTTGACGCCGCTGATCTTCTTCAGTAGAGGAAGATGAATGACCTGAGCGACAGCCCCGCCTCCTATTACGCCGAGTCTAATGTCTTCCATTAATTACCTGCCGACCAAAACCGATTCTCTGGATGAGGTCCCTTCAACATTGATGAAATGAGCAACTTTCTCGGCAATCCCTGCCGGGTCAAGAGAAACCTGCTCATGCAGTTCCGCTGGCAGGCCGTGCTCCACGAATGAATCGGGGAGACCGAGGACTAGAACTCTGGAGGATCTGCCGATTTCCTGGAGAGTCTCCAATACTGCGCTTCCGAATCCACCCTTCACAGTATTGTCTTCAATCGTAACGAGGTGATCGAATTTTCCCGCGATGTCCTCCAGTAGCTCAGCATCAATCGGTTTCACGAAGCGCATGTTCACGACTTCCGCGCGAATCCCCTCCTCTCCCAGAATCTCGGCGGCCTTGAGGGCGTGCTGCACCATCAGTCCGACAGCCAAAATAGCGACGTCGCTTCCGGTTCTCAGCACCTCGCCTTTCCCGATAGGGATCTCTTCGATCTCTTTCAGGGGCAACCCTACGGCGGTGCTTCTTGGATACCGCAAGGCTATCGGGCCGCCTTCATGATTAACCGCAGTCAGAAGCATGTCCCTGAGCTCGTTTTCATCCTTCGGTGCCATAATAACCATTCCCGGAACGAGCCGGAGATAAGTCAGATCGAATGCGCCGTGGTGCGTCGGCCCATCGGCTCCGACTAGCCCTCCGCGGTCGAGCACGAACACCACGTGAAGATGCTGGATGGCCACATCGTGGATGATCTGATCAAATGCTCGCTGGAGAAAAGTGGAGTAAATTGCGGCAACCGGGATATATCCCTGGGTGGCCATTCCGGCACAGAATGTTACGGCATGCTGTTCTGCAATCCCGACATCAAAGAACCTGTCTGGGAACTCTTTCTGCAGAATGTTCAGCCCCGTCCCGTCCGGCATCGCTGCAGTTACGCCGACTACGCGATCATTCTTTCTCGCAATTTCGACAAGAGCCTCGCCGAAGACTTTGGTAAGAGAAGGCGGGCCGGCTTTCTTGAACTGCTCGCCGGTCACTTTGTCAAAGGCCACCACTCCGTGAAGCTTCTGTCTATCTTCTTCGGCGGGGAGATATCCTTTCCCCTTCTCAGTGGTCACGTGAACCAGCAGCGGACCCTTAAGATCTTTCACTTCCCTGAATGTGGTAATCAATTGGGCAATGTTGTGGCCGTTGAAAGGGCCGAAATATCTGAATCCCAGCGCTTCGAACAGCATCCCCGGTGTGACAACCGCTTTCATACCGGATTCAAGCCGCCCCGCCACTCTTCTTATTCTGTCTCCAACGGAGTCAAGTTTTCCGGTAAGGTCCCAGACGTTCGTTTTGAACTTGTTGTACGCCCCCGTGACGGTCAAGCTGCTGAAGTAATTCGAGATCGACCAGACATTTGGGGCTATAGACATATTGTTATCGTTCAACACCACGATCAAATTCTTCTTCAGTAGGCCGGCATTGTTCATCGCCTCATATGCCATCCCGCCCGTCATGGCACCGTCGCCTATCACGGCAATCACTTTAAAATCCTTCTTCATGAAGTCGCGTGCAGTCGCCACCCCGAGCGCAGCCGAGATCGACGTGCTGGCATGCCCGGCGCCGAATACGTCGTACGCACTCTCCGTTCGTTTCAAGAACCCGCTTATCCCGTGGAACTGCCTGATCGTTCGAAAAACATCGCGCCTTCCCGTAATGATCTTGTGGATATATCCCTGATGCCCCACATCCCAGATCAGCTGGTCGTCGGGAGTGTTAAAGACATAATGAAGTGCGAGCGTGAGCTCGACCGATCCGAGGCTGGCCCCCAGATGCCCCCCGATTTGCGATATGGTGTCAATGAGAAACTCCCGGATTTCCTGCGCCAGTATCTTGAGCTCGTTGATGCTGAGCTTGCGAAGATCCTCAGGAGAATTGACAGAATAAAGGTACTTGTACTCCATTTCTTCTCCGTTCAGTTTTCCATGTCTGTTTCTTCGAGCGCCCCTCCGGCATTCTTCTGTATCTTCTTCAAGCGCAATTTAGCATCGTTCAACCGCGTCATGCAAGACTTAGAAAGTGCCATGCCTTCTTCATAGAGCCTCATCGATTCTTCGAGCGGGGCATTCCCCGTTTCCAACGTATCGACGATCTCCTCGAGCCTCTTCAGAGATTCCTCGAAAGTAAGCTCGCTCTTTTGTTTAGCGTTCTTGCTCATGTTTCCCGGTAATTAGTGAATCTAGCGTTCCATTATGCAGATAAATGAGGGCCTTTTCCCCCGTTTCAATTCTGTCTATCGAACTCACGATCCCGTGCGGCCCTTCCACAAATGAGTAACCGCGCTTAAGGACAAGGTCCGGGCTTAACGCGTTCAGCTGCGACTCCGTTGCGGCCAATCGATGGCTCGCCGATTCCAGGTAGTACTGCATCTTGCTCTCAATCCGCCTCGTCAGTTCATCGACTTCCTGCGACTTCTGATCGACAAGCGAAGAGGGCTGCCGCAATGCATAGTGGTGAACAAACTTGTCGAGCCCAAGTGAAAGACTGCCGAGTTTTTGTTCTATGGCACGCGTCATGTTGCCTCTAAGAGACCGAATACCCGCCAAGATTTCCTGCCTGTCGGGTACAACCAGTTCCGCGGCCGCGCTGGGAGTGGCTGCTCTGATATCCGCGACGAAATCAGAAATCGTGAAATCGACTTCATGCCCCACGGCGCTGATCACGGGTATTCTGCTTTCAAAAATTGCCCTTGCAACTACTTCTTCATTGAACGCCCAAAGATCTTCAAGACTCCCGCCACCCCTGCCGACAATGAGCACATCGTAGTTACTCATCTTGTTGAGGTCTCGTATTGCCCGCGCAATTTCATCCGCCGCCCCCTCCCCCTGCACTTTCACCGGATAGACAACAATATCGACATCGGGGAATCTCCTGCCGATAATGCTTATAACGTCGCGTACTGCAGCCCCTTCGAGAGACGTGACCACTCCGATCCGCGATGGGAATTCGGGGATCGCCTTCTTGTTCTCCTCAGCGAATAGACCCTCTTCCTCGAGCTTCTTTTTGAGCTGCTCGAATGCCAGCTGGAGCGCCCCCTGTCCGGCTGGCATGATGCTGACCGCGTAGAGCTGAAAATCTCCGCGCGGCTCGTAGAGTGAGATGCGTCCCTTGACTATTATCTTCATGCCATCATTCATCTCAAACCTAACACGAGCGGCGTCCGAACGCCACATCACACAACGGACCTGTGCCTCCTCGTCTTTTAGCGTGAAATAGAGATGCCCCGAAGGCATATGCCGCTTGAAATTTGAAATCTCCCCTTCGACTACTATGGATGGAAAACTCTGTTCCAAAACTCCCCTGGCAAGCCTTGTGAGCTCATGGACTTTCAGAACACGCTCTTCAGAGGATTGCGCCCGGGGGCTATCGAACAAGTTCAGGATTTCTTCCCGCAAACTACACTTGCCTTTCGTGGTTTCACGTTGTATCTGCACGAGAGACCACGATTATCTCCCGACAGAGAAGCGATTGACACTATTATGACCTCCTCCACTTTGCCTCATAATAAACAATCCCGCCCTCAAGATAAAGCCACAAGCCACAACACGTTAGCTCTGCGCCTGTAAATTGAATATAAACACTTCTCAGGGTTATATTGCTTGCAATGTTGCCTGAACCAGGAAGGATAATCGTCAGCCGGACCGACAGAATCGGGGATGTTGTGCTTTCACTTCCGGTTTTCGCGTCATTGAAGGAATGCTTCCCAAAAACCGAAACCGTCGCTTTTGTACGCGAATACACTACAGAAGTAGTCTCTGCCTTCCATGCCGTCGATCGCGTCGTCGTTTACAATCAAACCGAGTCGCTTCGGGAAACGGTGGCGAAGTTGAGGGCCGTCCACGCCGACATAATCCTTTTGCTCTATCCGCGCTTTCGGCTTTCAGCGGCTGCGTTTGCGGCCAGGGTCCCTATTCGAGTCGGAACGGCATACAGGTGGTATTCATTCCTGTACAACAGAAAGGTACATGAACACAGGAAGGATTCTGTCAAAAGCGAGGCGGAATACAATCTTTCTCTGGCCGAGGCGATCGGTTGCAGTGCGAGGGTTATGGACACAGGTCTCACCGTCGGCGGCGAAGAGCTGCGGAAAGCGCAAAGGTTTCTGGCCCAGAAAAGAGTAGAGAGATTCGTGGTAGTTCATCCCGGAAGCGGAGGATCGGCTGCTGACTGGTCTGTCGCAAACTTCCACAGACTTTGCGAGTTGATATCAGTTGAGTTGAAGACAACCGTAATCGTTACCGGATCGGATTCAGAGAGAGAAATCTGCAGTGAAGTGGCGCGAGGGATAGAAAACTGCATCTCGACAAGCGGAGATCTTTCGATCAGAGAAATGTTGGCGGTCCTTTCGCTCGCGGCAGCTTTCGTATCCAATTCGACAGGCCCAATACACCTTGCCGCTTCCGTCGGCACTCCAGTAGTCGGCTTGTATCCCAACAACAAACCGATGACGCCTGCAAGGTGGTCTCCTCTGACCCAGCGGAAGATCATCCTGACACCCTCGGACGGATCCGACGACCTTTCTTCAATCAAGGTCGAAAAAGTATTCCACTCCCTAAGTTCATTAATGCGGGTGGACATAATAAAATGACCCTTCCATTCGCTGTTTCGTTCCTGCTTGCTTTGATCATGACCGGTGGATCCTCTGCCACAATTCCGGAAGTCAATCCGGCTGCCGCGAACTCCTTCGTTGCGAAAGATTCGCGTGCAAGGGCCGACTCCTCAGTCAAGCCCGGCGGCGCAATGAGATCCGACACAGCCGCAAAACCTGTGGGTATCCCGGAAGCAACTCAACCCGACTCGAGCGCGTCTCCCGAAAGTGCTCCTTACACGAACCCGGCCGATCTGCGGGTCATAGTCAACCACGCATTCACTGTTGGAGAAAACCTTAAGTACACGATCTACTACGGTCCTATAGCTGCGGGAAGCGCGACGATTGAGATACCGACCTATGTTTACTACGAGTCGCGGAAGTGCTACAAGGTCGAATTCACAATGCGGTCTGCGCCGTTTTTCGATATTTTCTTTAAAGTGAGAGATTACTACTATTCGTTGATCGATGCGAAGGGACTTTTTCCCTGGAAATTCGAACAACACATCCACGAAGGTGGATACAAGAAGGATTTTACGGCCTGGTTCGATCAATGCAATCATACAGCCACAACCAGCCAGGGTGGTCCATATACAATCATGCCCTATACTCAGGATGCCGTAAGTACATTCTTCTATGCGCGTACCTTAAACTTCGATACCCTAGCCGTCGGCAATGAAATTCAATTTTCAAATTTCTACCAAGACAAGGTTTACCCTCTGAAGGTAAAATATCTCGGGAAGGAGAATGTTCATACCAAGGCAGGGAAATTTCACTGCCGGGTCATCGAACCGGTCATAGTAAAAGGCGGACTATTTAAGAATACAGGGAAAATAACGATATGGATAACGGATGATTCGCTTAAGTTGCCCGTCAAGGTGAAAACGGATGTGGTAATCGGCTCGGTCGTCGCCGAACTGAAGAGTTACAGCGGCCTCGCCGGCATTCCCACATCAAAATACTAGGAGGAGAGTTGTCTGAGGAAGAGCAACAGGAAGAACCAAAAGGACAATACCTGTTCGACAATACAATTGTGAGATTCAGGTTTGACCCGAAGTGGTTTGCCGTCATTTCACTTCTTATCGTTTTTTTTCTATATCAGTTTGTAGGTGGAGGTCTTACCCTGTATCTGTTCGGCATGATCCCATCTGCCGATCAAACAACAGCATTCAGGCTGGCAACGATGGCAGCGGAGGGATTGTTCATTCTCATGCCGGCCATTTTTCTCAGTCGAATCCAGACGATGCAGTGGAAGACAATCTTGCGCATAAGGAAAGCCGATTGGGTGTACATACCTCTTGCCGTCGTGGGCGTGATTTCCCTCGAACAGCTCCTGGAGCTTTATCTTTATATCCAAAGCCTGATCCCCCTTCCCGGACCTGTGCAGCAAATCTTCGACCAGTTTCAGAAGGCCATTCAACAGACATACACAGTTTTGATAAGCGCCCATTCACCTTTCGAGTTTCTCTTCGTTCTGCTGGTGATCGGTATTACGCCTGCAATCTGCGAGGAAATGCTTTTCAGAGGACTTGTCCAGGGAAACTTCGAACTATCAATGTCGAGACGTAAAGCAATAATTGTAACGGGAGTTATTTTCGGGCTGTATCACGTGGACCTGGTGACATTCGTGGCGCTCTGTTCGCTCGGGATCTATCTGAGTTATCTCGTATCTGTTTCCGAAAGCATAATCGTGCCGATGGTTGCGCATTTCACAAACAACTTCGTTTCAGCCTACGTGGTATACGCCACGGGCAAAGACAGCTTCATTGCCCCTTCAGGCGGACATCCACTGAGCGTGGCCTATATCATAGGCTGGAGCGCGGTACTGGTTTTTATTTTCGGTACAACGATTAAATTAACTGAAAAGCACAGACACAAAAGTCAAAAGGCTATCATTCAGTGATTTGTCCACATTGTGGATTCACAAGTTCGGAAGAATTCGAGACATGCCCGCAATGCACCAGGAGCGCTCTCGGGGATAACCGCTGTGGAAACTGCGGAAGTCCGCTCGACCTCGAGATTGATCGGTATTGCCAGGTCTGCGGGGCAGTAAATCAGTCCAGGGCATCCGAGGAGAGCATCGTCTGCGATACTCACATCGATAATCGGGCCGTCGGATTCTGCGTCGTCTGCGGAAAGGCAGTTTGTGAGGACTGCCTCGAGACATACGGCAACCGGCTCCTTTGCGACGATCCCAAACACCGTATTATACTCGACGAATGGCGGGTGATTTTTTCTTTCGACTTCGAATACGAGGCGGCCATGTTGTACGCTAATCTGGAGCAGCACGGCATCGAGTCAGAGGTGTTCTCGAAGCCCAACCCGGACACTTCTGATTCTCCTGTTCGCCCCACAATAGTGGAAGTCCTTGTACCGAAGACTAAATTCGGAGAGGCCAAGGAAATCGCGGAGATGCTCGGCCTTTTCGACGACGATATATCCGAAGGAAATCCCGACGGGGACGAGACCTGATGTCTAATCTGACAGTTCGGGTGCTTGTTGCAGTAGTCGCCGGCCCTTTGATAATCGCTGCCTGCTATTACGGCGGGGCGTACTTTTTTCTTTTCACCACCGCACTTATCGTCATATCGACCAACGAATTTTACGCGATGGCAAGAGCTAAGAACATCGAGCCCGCTGCGGTTCTCGGTATAATTTCCGCCGGCATCATCAATGCCATAGTATATTCCAGGGGACTGAACCTTGCCTTTATTTTTCTCATAGCGGTACTGGTCATTGTGTTGCTTTCTGAGCTGGGGAAGAATCGCACAACCGGTGTATCTGGAGTATTCGCCAACGTAGGTACTACGATCACCGGGATAGTCTATATCGGATTATTCGGGGCACTCCTGACGGTCGTCCGACAACGGGTCGGTTTGGAGAAGATCTTTAGGGACGATCGCGAGGCAGGTCTGTTCATCATCGCTATCCTCGCAACGATCTGGATTTGTGATTCTGCGGCATACTTTGTTGGCAAGTCCGTGGGTAAACACAAGATGAGTAAATTCGTAAGTCCCAACAAAACCTGGGAAGGAGCAATAGCCGGGTTCGTGTTTGCGATCGCGACGTCCGCGGGTGCTCGGTTCACGTTGCTCCCGCACATTGACGTCAGGATAGCAATCGGCATGGGATTTATCGTGGGGACTTTCGGTCAGGCCGGCGATTTCGTGGAGTCTTTATTCAAGCGTGACTCCGGGGTCAAGGATTCGTCGGGTATCATTCCGGGGCACGGAGGAGTGTTTGACCGCTTCGACAGCCTCCTTTTCTCCGCTCCGATCATCTACCTCATGCTGATCTCTTTCAAGTAGACAAACCCCTTCGCAGCCTAGATAGTCGTTACCGGATCAACGTCCGAAAAGAACGTAACCGATCTCCCGTAGGCTCTCTTCAGTTCGATATCGATTTCATCGAGCGTCGCTTCAAGACGTTCACCGGCCTTATCGAGGTTTTTCTGCATCTTGATCACTATCTGAAATCTGTACTTGCCCAGCAGCCTTCCAATCACGGCTGGCGCGGGACCCAGCACCGCGAGGACCGGGAGGCTTTTTCTAATCCGGTTTGCAGCTCTTTCCGCGCCATCGCTGGTCGGCTTAAATTCCTTTCCCCGAAACTCGAGGACGACCATCCGGGAGTATGGGGGATAATTCAGCTCCCTTCTGACCTCAATCTCAGTATTATAGAATGACGTGTAGTCATGCCTCGCGACGAAATCTAGTACCTCTTCCCTGCTGTTGCTTACCTGTATTACGACCTCGCCCTCTTTATCCTTACGTCCGGCGCGTCCGGAGACCTGTGTCAGAAGCTGGAACGTTCTTTCATTGGAGCGAAAATCCGGCATAAGCATCGTAGAATCGGCAGACACAACCCCGACGAGCGTCACCCGCGGGAAATCGAGTCCCTTTGCAACGAGCTGCGTACCCACTAGCATCTCCGCTTCACCGTTGCCGAATTGCATGAGGATACGATCGTGTGCTCCACGGGAAGATGTCGTGTCGAGATCCATCCTGAGTATTCTGGCCTCCGGGAAGGATGCCGCGAGCTCCTCTTCAACCTTCTGTGTACCTGTGCCTCCATAGTACAACTTATCGCTCCCGCACTTCGGGCACCTCACAGGAGGACTTTTTACAAAACCACAGTAGTGACATCTGAGGTGAGTTTTCTTCTTGTGAAATGTGAGAGCGACATCGCAATTCGGACACATTTCGGTGGCACCGCAATCGCCGCACTGGAGATATGTAGAAAATCCCCTGCGGTTGCGAAGTATGATTATCCCTTCTTTCTTCGCCAGCCGGTCGTTGATCTTAGTCCGAAGCTCGTCGCTGAAACTCCCGAATACCAGTTTCTCCCTCCGCTTCTTCTTCATATCCACGATTTGGATATCGGGCAACTTCGCGTTGTCGATTCGCTCCGGGAGCGTCAGAAGCTTGTATTTCCCTATCGCTGTATTGTAATAGGACTCGACCGAAGGCGTGGCACTGCCGAGCAATGCCACGCATTTGTTCACGGAACATCGCATAACGGCAACATCCCGCGCGTTGTAACGGGGAACGGTATCGCTCTGCTTGTAGCTTCCCTCATGTTCCTCGTCCACGACGATCAAACCGAGGTTTTTAACCGGGGCAAACACGGCACTCCTGGCACCGATCACCACACCCGACTCGCCGCGGTAAATGCGTCTCCACGCATCGTACCTCTCTCCCAAAGACATTCTGCTGTGCATGACGGCGACATTTTCGCCGAACTTATTCTTGAAACGATCGACTATTTGCGGTGTCAGGGAGATCTCCGGGACAAGAACTATCGCCCCCTTTCCCCGGCGTTGGGCAAATTCAATGCACTCGATATAGACTTGCGTCTTGCCGCTTCCGGTTACCCCATGCATTAGAAAAGTAGCGTATTCCCCGGCTTCAACTGACTTGCTCACCTCATCCACGCACTCCTTCTGTCTCGGAGTGAGAACAATGTTCTTTTCTTCTTCGTGGTACCCGAATACCGCATCGCGGTAGCTCTCCCTTTCATAGAGCTCAAGTATGCCCTTAGCGACGAGTGCCGTCAGTGAAGACATGCTCGACCTGGACTGGGAGAGAAGCTGAACCACGCTCACCCCGCCGTCAATAGTCTTTTGAAGCTGTGTCAGTTTCAGAAGAATCGCGGATTGCTTTGTCGCCCGTTTGTCAAGTTCTCGAAGAACAACGGTAAGGCGCGCGGGGTCCGCGTACTCCTCTGCAAACTGGACGTAACTTTCATATTTTATCGACACTCTCGGCTCGTCGATACTTTCCGAGATTTCCACCGCGCCGGTTGATGCAAGCTTTCCGACGTGGTATCTCAATCCCGTATCGCCGATCTTTTTGGCGAGCTGTTTCATGGTCAGACCGCGCCCGCCGCGCAGCGCCCCAATTATCTTCTTACGCACTTCGTTAGTCTCGTGGGTCTCTTCCCCGACTAATCTCACATGCAGTGAGCTTTCGACAGAAGTTCCGGTGGGTCCCGCACTCTTCAAAGCTTCTCCCCATGAGCTGAGATAGTAGTCCGAAATCCACCGCGTCAACCGGAGCATCTCTTCAGAAAATATCGGCTCAGCGTCGAGCACGTCCTGGATAGGTTTTACTTCAGGGAGCTGCGACTCGGCGGAAAGACCGACGACCACACCGGTCAGGAATCTCTTTCTGAAGGGAGCAACGACACGGGTCCCCTTCTGCACTGCGTCAGCTAGCGTCGGAGGAATTTCATATGTGAACTGACGGTGGACCGGTACAGGGAAAGCTACATCGCAGAATCTATTCTTCACTCCTTGTTGAGCTCCGCGTTTATCTGCTGCATAACGTCTCTCAATGGAAGCCCTTTCTCGTCCGCTACTCTTCTGCAGTCCTCGAATTCCACTGTGATCCTATTTCTTCCTTCAACGACGTTTCTTTTCACTCTTACGGTGCCGAAGCTTGTCGAAGCAGTTCCGAGCTCACGGTGGACTTTAGATCTACGAATCGTCTGAATGCGGAGTCCGAGAGTGGTAGACTCCGCAAAAATCACCGAGGAAATCCTGTCGAGCATCGATTCCGACATTAATACGCTCAGGACAAAACCCGGTCGCCCTTTCTTCATAAGCACCGGAGTAACAAATGCGTCTGTCGCACCTTCCGCGAGTACTTTCTCGATCAGGTGAGGAATCAGCTGCGGATTAATATCATCCATGTTGGTCTCGACGAGCAGTACATGATCCTCTTCAATTACCGAGCCGACCTCCCCGATTACAACCCTAAGTAGGTTGGGAACCGCCCCAAGATCTTTCGTTCCTGCACCGTATCCGACTCTTTCAATGGCGATCGGAATATCTTTCAAAACCCCTTTGGAAAGTGCCGCAACGATAGCGGCTCCGGTCGGCGTGGTCAATTCATGAGGGATGTCATTGAAGAGCGTCGGGTAGCCTTTCAATATTTCCACGGTTGCAGGAGCGGGAATCGGCAAAATGCCGTGTTGCGCTTCTATGTATCCGTTCGATCCGAGCCGTACGGGCGATGTATAGACCGCCTCGATCCCCGATAGCTCCAGACATATAGCCGTTCCCACTATGTCAACTATCGAATCAACTGCGCCTACTTCGTGAAAATGGATTTTCTCGATTGTCGAATCGTGTATCTTCGCTTCCGCCTCCGCGAGCCTGCGGAATATGCCGATTGATTCATCCTTAACTCGTTCCGAGAGCGGCGACGATTCTATGAGATGTTTGATTTCGAGGTAACTTCTGCCTTTTCCGTGATCATGATGATGTTTCTCGTGGTGGTGTCCGTGCGCATGCTCATGCTGATCCGCGTTCGGACCGAGATCGTTAACTCGTTCCACCTGACCAGATACGACAACATCTACTTTCGCCGCGGTAATCCCGCTCCTGATCACCTTGTTGAGTTCCAGCTCAACATCTCCAAGGCCAAGCTTCGCAATTTCCCCTTTTAGTTCCTCCACGTCCAATCCTGCGGATACAAAAGCTCCCAGGACCATATCACCAGCAATGCCGGCAAAGGTGTCAAAGTATGCTATTCTCATCGAAACTCCTTGATGGACTCAATTTAGTTTTGCACGCTCTGCGTTTCAACGGTGACGTTTTCGAAGAAAGGATGACTCTTCCGATTCGAGGCCGGCTGGAAGACCCGGATGCCGGCTCCCTGGTTGCGAGGGGACTACTTCCTGATACTGGAAAAAGTCGGCAGGCCGGCGATCGGTTCGGCAGACTTGACTGCATCGTCCACCGCAAGTTCTATCGCCTCGATTGCAAGCGACGCGACGAGGTCGAGCGGAACATCGAGCTCATCGAGCGAAACCGTGAAGATCGAGTCGCCGTCGAAGCTTGTGTGGACGGGAACGATTTTCCTGGCCAACGCATCGTGTCCACGCTGAGCGACCCGGTTCAAATCGGTTTTTGAGAGTCTCGCATTCGTAATGACGGCGACCAAAGTCGTGTTTGTCCCCGGGACAGGAGCGGCCGCCAGACGCTCAATCAAGCCATTCCCAGAAGCGATGAATTTGCCGTCCTTCAGCGCTCCGGCAATCACCTTGCCGTTTTTGTCGACAATATCTCCGACCGAATTGACGGCCGCAACGGCAACGATCTTCAGTCCCTTGAACTGTACCTCTCCTTTTCCCTGACCGGACTTCATGGCGTTTTCAATTCCGGCCCACTTACCCACGGTAGTGCCGGTTCCAGCCCCATGCGAGCCCGTCCTGAACACTCCTTTCATTGCCGCTTCACACGCTTCGTATCCCATAGCTTCGTCGGGAAACCTGTCGGCATTTCCGATATTCAAATCATACACGACGGCAGCCGGGACTATAGGCACAATCTTCCAGGGGGTCTTGTAGCCCATGTTGCGCTCCGAGAGAAATCTCATTGCCCCCGTAGCGGCCGCAAGCCCGTATGCACTACCGCCGGTCAGCATGATGGCATCAACCCTGTCCATTTGTTTATCGGGAGCGAGTAGTGCCGTCTCGCGTGTGCCGGGTGAAGCGCCTCGAACCTCGACGCTTGCGCGCGCGCCGCCCTCGAAGATCAAAACAGAGCACCCGGTCAGCGCATCGGCATCTTCTGCCGTACCGGCATGTAATTTCTCAAGGCCAAACAAGTGTACCTCCTGTTCCTACTTGTTCAATTTTCCTGAAGGGATGAAATCGATCTCGATGGGAACGGAATTATGGAGTAATGAAGCCTGTCCGTGAAGAAAAGGCAGGACTGGAACTCAGTACTCGTCCTTTCCCGGCCTCTTCATCAGATCGAAAACGGCCTTCTGCGGATCTTTACCCTCGAACAAAACCTTATCTACCTGGTCCATTATCGGCATCTCGACTCCGTGTTTCCGGGCAAGTTGGTGCGCCGCCTTAGCAGTCGGAACCCCTTCGGCCACCATCTTGATCTCTGCGAGGATTTCGTCCAGCCTTCTTCCGGCAGCAACCTGTTCACCGACGAACCTGTTCCTGCTGTACCGGCTCATACAAGTTACGATGAGGTCGCCCATCCCGGCTAAACCTGAAAATGTCTTGTGATGTGCACCCAGGGCCTCACCAAGCCGGGTAATCTCGACCATGCCGCGGGTCATGAGAGCGGCTTTCGTATTGTCTCCGAAACCCGCGCCGTCACTCATTCCGGCGGCCAGGGCAATGACATTTTTCAAGGAACCGCAGAGTTCGACTCCTTTCACGTCCCGATTCAGGTAAACCCGAAAATACCCGTTCATGAAAAGTTTCTGGGCAAGTTCGGCACTTTTCCTGTGATGGGAGGCGGCAACTACGGCAGTCGGCATTCTTCGGCTCACCTCTTCCGCGTGACTCGGGCCGGAGAGAATCACGTAGTTTTCTCGCGGACAATTCTTCAGCACGGACCCGACTACCTCGGACATCGTGGAAAGCGTCAAGGCCTCGATCCCTTTAGCGGTATTGATGAATGTCTTTCTCCGAAAATCATGACCGGAGATTCTGTTCAGCTGTTCTCTCATGTATTGAGATGGGATTGAGGCCACGACCGCGTCTGCTTCATCGATGCAGGTATCCAAATCATTCGTGATCTTTATTTCGCCCGGGATCGGTACGCCGTGAAGATACACCTTGTTCTCCCTGACACGGGACAACTCATCGGCGTATTCCTTCTTATACGCCCAGAGGGTTACAGACGCACCATTATCGTGAAGAAGAAGAGAAAGCGCCGTTCCCCATCCGCCGGCGCCTAAAACTGTAACATTCATTTAAGAACGGTGGGTCTTCTAGGTTCTCGACCCGTGGAAAAATCTGAGCCTTTCCAGCCTGTGCTCCTGCCCCCGCAATAGTCGCTGGATATTAGACCGATGATTGTATATGAGAAACACCGAGATGAAAATACTGAAGAAGATCATCGTGTGATAGTAACGGGTCGCAACGTCGAAGACGTTTGCCCGCACAAACATGGCTACCGGGAAAGCCACAGCGGCGCTTACCGAACCGAGAGAAACGTACCTGGAACTCGCGACAACGATCGCAAACACGGCAAAGGCTATTCCCACTTCCACGGGAGCAATACCAAGCAGCATCCCTCCGGCAGTGGCAATCCCTTTTCCGCCTTTAAAGCCCGCGAAGACAGTCCAGGTGTGCCCAAGTATTGCGCTGATCCCTGCGATGATCTGAACCACAGTGAAGTCCGAAAACGGAGTAGCGTTGTCTAGCGGAAAATTGCCGTAAAAAAGGCGAGAGATTACTACGGCTGCTACGAAGCCTTTGAGCACATCGACTATGATAACAAGAACTCCCGGACCCCAGCCGAGCACTCGGATCACATTTGTGCCTCCGGCATTGCCGCTGCCGTAGTTTCGTATGTCGATCCCTTTCAGGATCCTGGTCACGATAATACTCGTCGGGATTGATCCCACCAAGTAACTTATCAGCACCACCAAAATCAATGATACCATTGGACCTCCTTAAAGACCGGAGACAAAATAGCCTCTGAAGCGCAGAAATGCAATTGATTGACCCGGTCCCATGCGACTTGTCATGATAGTGTACGAGCCTCAATTAGCCTGCAAGGTCAAACCGCGGATTACCGCACAAGCAGGCGCGTGAAAGCGGCCGTTCTCCCCCTCTCACGCGAGAAACCCGGTCAGCGGGTACATCATCGACCAAGTTTCGATCCTATTTCGGCAATTTTGTTCAGAGAATTAATGTTCCTCGTCGTTGCGTCAACGGCTAATGTCTTTTCAATGAAAGAGTTGGCGTAACTTGTTTTCGAATAACCTCGCCGCGTCAAAATGTAGACGACATTCCCTGTCGTTAGACACTCGTCCGTTTCGTCCTTCGCCGATGTCAGGTTGTCGACAAGCTCCGCGACAGGCACGCTGGATAGAATCGTCAAAAATATGTTCTCGCCTGGCCGAAGCTTTCCCGGGTCGTAAGGGCAAGCGCGAAGACAACGAATCAGCTGTTCGAGCGTCGACACGAGTACTTTTATTTCAAGTGCGAATTGTCTCTTCACTGCCGATTCAATGACAGACCTTAATCGATCAGGGGCGGCGTTCCTTGTCCTAAAGACTACATTTCCGCTGTTGAGATACGTCACGACATCCAAGAAGCCCGATCCTAAAAACAGCTTCTTCAGCCCACTCATAGGGACAATATTCCTACCGCTGACATTGATGCCTCTCAACAAAGCAACATAGGTTCGCATTTACAATTGAACCCCTTTCTTCCAGACGCAGTTCCTGAAAGTGACCGGTATTCCAGGGTGGACGAGAGTTTCAAATAAAAGTCTGGATCGAGGGCTGAGTTTCCTCAGAGGAGACTCCCCTCATTCACGAAAGTATCCACAAAAGAGCCCTACGTGGTTTCCCGATAGTCTCGGAATCATTCGATCCATCCGGTAGCCCGTCGGCAGCTCGATGCTAATGAAGAAAGGGGGGAATTGACTAAAATGCGAGAATTCGGGCCCAGCTCGATAGAAACACAAATGGGCCCCCGCGTCGGTGACGAACGGCAGAATCTCCCCGGGCATTCGCGCGTCATTTGGCGCACGCATATTCATCCCATCCAGAATCCTTTCCGGTGGGATATTCCTAGCACCTTTTTGCATTCAGGACAAAAATAGATGTATCGTCTTCCGAAGACGCTCTCGAGCACACGACACCATATCTTAGTCAGCTGCTTTAAGCAGTGAGGACATATCGGGTATACATCCTCCCTCTCCTCTACGGCGATCACTTTGAGTCCCTCCTATGTCTTTCGTGTTAAAAATGCGTTTAAGTCAACAAGTAATTGAACCAGAGCAAACCAAAAACATCATAAACAGCGTGACACGTCATGGCCTCAACGGCGGACCTTTTGCGTAGATACACAAGTCCGAAGGCACATCCGATGAAAATGTAGATGAACACCCGTTCGCTCCCCTGATATGCATGCCCTGCACCCTGCAGTAGCGACTCCATCACCAAGGCAATTACGATTCCAACCGTCCCGAAACAGCGCTCGAACCTTGTTAGGATGAATATCCGCTGAAGTTCTTCGATGAAGCCCCCCATAAGAATTGTGACCCCAATCCATACCAGGATGTTTATCTTTGCCATGAATTCACTGAGCAATTTCATCCCTTCATCGAACGCAACGGGGTTCATGGCTTTCACGATATTTCCGATCACGAGGTTGTCGATAAGCGCCAGGCCCAGACCGAACCCAGAGCCGATCAGAAGCTGGCGCATGAAGTTCTCGCCGCGAAATCCAATATCCCGCGGTCGCTCTTTGGCCAGGACCAGGAAAATTGACACAAATGCAAGGGTCACCATCGTGTTGGATAGAGCTAATTGAATCAACATGGACGGATTCAAGTCTATTTTGGGGACGTGGCCGAGATTGGCAAAGTAATTACTGAATGCCGAGAACCAGAAGAGAACTATGAACCCAACGGCAACGTAGTTCGAGTATCGCGTAGATTTCATGACTGCGTCCTCCTTACGATGTTGCGGAGTTAGATTATCCGGATGCTTCGCCTCTCACGTCCTTTCAAGTAGCCCGGTTGCTCCCGGTACGAGGCCGATCCAAAACAACAATAGTGACAATTATATCTTTACAGTTAAACGTTTCCCTCGCTATCGACACGAAGCTCCCTTGTACCATCACCCCGTTCTCTCAAGTGAGTTAAACAATTCAATCCCGAGCCTCGAAACGTAATCTCCCCTGGATGCCGGGAATGCGGAGACGTTCGTTAGCAAGATTACCGCTGTTTTAGTCGATCTCTCGAAGATTACGATGCACGAGTACCCGCCTGTCCCCCCTGTTGCATCGACAAAGTTCCTGTTCCCGTTCGTATACCAGGTCCAGCCGAGCCCGGCTGTGTTGTGTTCGGTATATTGGATCGTCGGCTGCTGGGTCAGGAAGTAATACGTCGTGTCGGTCATTTGTGCATACAAGTACTTTGCAAGATCTTCCACAGTTGACATAATTCCGCCTCCCCCGACCAGCACATTCAATTCCCAGTGCGGAGCAATCCTTCCCAGCGGATCTCTCCCCGGCACCAGGTATTGTTTCCGCACGGAATCTACAGTGGTAAAGGTTCTGTGCATCCCCAAGGGAAAGCAGACTGATTCCATCATGAGATCTTCGTACGGTTTTCCCGTTACAAGTGTCAGTAAATGACCCAGCAATCCCCCTCCTAGATTCGAGTATACCCTTTTTTCGCCTGGAACAGACTGCAGAACAAGCCTGCTGGAAAGAAACTCGTAGAGCTTCACTGCATCGTATGATTTATACGGACTCCCAGGAATAGTCCAATCGGCGGTTATATTGTCGGGCTCCTTTGGAAAACCCGACGTGTGATTTGCCAGGTGAAGCAGCGTAATTTCCTTGCCTTTGAGAGCGCTTTGATGCAATCGGAACGGCAGTATGTTCTTGATGGGCTCATTCAGATCAACTTTACCTTCGTAGACCAGCTTCGCAAGCATCGTAGCCGTGAAGGTCTTGGTGATAGAGCCTATTTCAAAGACTGAGTTGCAGTTGTTAACGTACACAAGCGAATCATTCTGTCGTTTTACTCCCACATAACGGTGAGCATTGCCCGCGACGAATCCTATAGCCAGTTGAGTTTCGTCAGGGAAATATTTCGCATACTTAAGGACTGAATAAGCCTGCGACGAATCGAGCAAATCCTTTCCGGATGACCTCGGAAGCGCTTCGAGTTCATCGGAACCGAGGCGTGAACAGGAGATCATGCTGATCACCATAAAGCCGATGCCAAGACTGCCGGCAACGAATTTCACTTTTGAAGACCTGTGATTGTGTCGGTTTCAAACATGATTCCCGAGCTACAAAATCTTCACGATATCCGTGAGTGCTTTCAATCCTTCAACCTCAGCTTCCCTTCCTGCGCGCAGAAAATTAATGGCCGCCCGTCGCTTCTTCTCGTCCTTCAACCCGAGCGACGGCTCGGCAGAGGAGAGGCTGTGAGGGAAAAGCTGAGACAGCTGTTCCATATTTGACGCAGCAAGGCTATAGGACCTTATCGCACGATCGAACAGCGGGCCCAATTCCTCTCCTAATCCCTCCTTCGCCTCCTCGAGAAATGCCACTGCATACTTCCGAGCTTCCGCAAACTGTGCGGCGTTGTAAGACACACCATAGCCGTCTTCTTTCCCCGCTTCAAACAGGGAAATCCATCGGTCATAAGCTTCCGGTCCTGCTTTACAGTCGCTGGGAACCCATTTGGGAGAGTGTGCCGAAAATTCAACCACAAACTGGAACGCGTCCTTCACAATTTTCTTCAGCGGCGCTTTATGTTCCACCTGCCGGACAAAGTGCATGCCGAGCAGCCCTATGTCTGTCCGTCCCAGTTCTTTCCAGCCGACAGGCCCTTTCCCTTTTTCGGCTCCCCATCCTTCATAATAGTAGCCGACGTCGTCGTATCCGATAATGAGGGACCGTATAGGACTCTCGAGGTTGAATCCATAACACGCATTTCCGCGGTCGATCTCGTTTCTTACACGGTCCCAGACAAGTTTCTGACTCGCCGCAAAGTCTTTGCTAGATTTATTCGACCACACGGCATCCACTTTGAAGCCCAGGTTCTGGCAGAGTTCGTACATTCGCTGCTTGTTCCAGACAGCCATACTTTTCGCTTCTGCTCTTTCGTCGAGGTTTATCAAAAACCCCACTCCGGTTCCTCCGTACAATTGAGCATCGTTTAATCCTGTTCCCAGATGTTTCGCACACGCTTTCAGGCATCCCATCTCCGTGTCCCAGCGCATTTCCCATCGTAGGTTCTTCGCAAGCTTGATACGGCTTTTTCTTAACTCCGGATGACCAACCAAGTACTCCTGCGTAAGGACCGCCGGGAGAAGGTAATCTCGGATGCAGACATCATAATCCGCCGGTTCCATTTGATTTGAGCCGGTCAGGACGACGATAACATTCAGATCCGGGAGAACGGTGATGCTTTGTCCGCCCCAGCCGCCCGCGATGCGTCCATTTACTGGAATGCCGTTTACAAAATGGGTGATGGGCTGCCAGTGGTTGAAGTACTTCCAGGTAGTATGTCGTTTTAGCTGAAACGCGCTATCGACCCATGCGGCGGAGAGAATTCTCGCACCACGATACTCGCCACGGTCTTGAAACAGCAGGCCTAATTTTGCCATGTCGCGCGGCACCATCTGGAACCCGTCATCCCACCTGTAGTTCGCGATCCCCATTGGCGTGAACAATTCATTTTGTACGAAGAAAAGAAAGTGCGCTTTCGTCTCCCTCGTGAGAATTTCTTCCAGGGCGAGAATACATCCGGAGTTGTAAACGAACCGCTCGCCGGGGTGGTACGCTAACGGACGCTCGAACAGATTGCGGAGCCGGTCCGGACTTCTCTTCATAACGGAGAAATCGTTGCGCGGATCTAGATAGGACACGGCATGCTCATCCCACTGCAATCCTGTGGTCATGGTCAGCAGGTGGTATAGTGTAATCTTGTTCTTTTCTCCGGCGTCCAGCAGGTCCTTGTACTCAGGAAGGAATTGGGTGAGCGGCGCGTGAAGATCTTTGACAATACCTCGGTCGCAAGCTATGCCGATTGCGGCAGCAGTAATCACTTTGGATATCGAAGCGATCTGATGTGTCTTATTGCGGCTGAACCCGTAGAAATACTCTTCCACTACAAGCTTTCCGTCCTTGACCATCAGGATGCTGTGAAGGTTTGGAAAATCTCCTGCGAGCATGCGGCGAATCAAGGAGCCAATCTTGGCGGTATCGATGCCAATTAGGGAAGCGTCGGCGGTATCCCAGCCGTCGTCAGTCTGTTCCGGTTGAGTGTAGCGGTAGCTGAGGATCCGCTCACCGGAAGGTTCTGAGCGCGGCATTAAATAATCGAGAAGGTACCCTGGATCGTTGCTTCTGCGCTTGAGATTAAGCGGCAGCCATACGCCTCCACCGCTGTACTGTCCGCGGATGATCCCTTTACCGACAATTCCTTTGTACTCCGCCGGGAACGATCCTACACTGATGGTGAGCCGGTTCCCCTCAAGATTTGCCGCGCTCACCGGCACGTTTATGAGCGGATAGTCAGGACTGTCGTACAATACTGCGAGCGTACCGTCCTGATTTACCGAGATTCTATAGACGATCCTGATTTCCTGACCGAACACATAAAGGTGTCCCTCCCAAGTACCGGCAACAAGGGTCCTTGTCGGGGCACCGATAGCAGAGAGCTCTCTCACGGTTTGATAGGCGGGGCTGTATGCCTGCCAGCGCGACGGTACAAGAATGTTTGTGACGACACACAGCATCAAAGAAATAATCCCACAGATCAGCACCATATTCCGAGACAATTCAGATGATGTAGACTTGTCTTGGATGTGAACCGTTTTTGCCTCCATTGCAAACCTTGCTGTCAAAGCCAAGGAATTCTTACCTGCTTGAGATACTCGTCCCATGCTGTTCCAAACTCCTTCGACAGTGCTTTCTCCTCTTCACGGGAGAAGACTCTTGACCCCACGTAAATCGCGGCTCCCACGAGAACGCCGAGCCATGTGTTAAAGAGAAACCCGATCCAGGGTAAGATGAGGAGCGCCGCATTCGTGTACAGCGGGTGTTTGACTAGTGCGTATGGGCCGGTTGTAATCAATTCGTTTCGAGGCACTCTCTTCAGGATAAGAACTATCGACCAGCCCCAGACGACCACGCCGGGGATCAAAATCAAGATCGAGGTGACCGTCAAGACGTTGGACGGCCCCCCGACACTGAATGAAGACGGAAATATCGAATTCAGTATGAGTCCAATTGCCAGAAACGGCAATGTGAAAATACCGATTTTGTCTCCGCTGCCGGTGAGTCTCGACAGATTCATATGCTTACCTCACGTGTTCCGGGTAAGAATCGAATCCCCATACGCAAGTGCCAGGGCGAGGGTAGCTACCAGAACCGCTCCTAAGACGGGAGATGGCTGAGCAAAAGTGAGGAGCTGGAAAACACCCCCCGACGCAAGCAGGACTGCCAAACCCAATGTGGGTCTCCTCTTCCCAAGACTTACGATCGCCGCCGCTACGCCGAGAATTCCGGTAAGGGTCCAGAGCGCGGGCTGGATATCGGTGCTGAGAGTCGAGATTTCCTTCCCTTCTGCAAGTTCCTTTATGCCGAGGAACATTCGGTGCATCATGACAAAGTGCATCGGTTCGAATACCTCGCGGGAGAGCAAGACAGCCAACGTGGGGCCGCCACCCGATGCCCTGTCACGCGCAAGGAGACGAGTACGATTCGGGCCGTCGGGGACAACCACCAGCGTCCACGTTCCTCTAAGAGGTCCAAACGGAGACATCCCCTCGAACGCAAGTGCACGCCCCGGCTCGATTGCCCGCAGGGTCATGTAGCCCGTACCACCTCCTTTGCTCTCGGGGATCATCCAGAGTCGATCGCCCACGGACCAGCGCTCAAGCTTTGGGTCCAACCTCCTCACCTCCGGCATGTCGGAACCAAGGACGTTCTCGAGCGTCCTGAAGCTGTAGAACCCGCTCCGATTCTGGCCCAACTGAGCAACCCAATTCCAGACGATCGAAGCCGGAGCTAAAACAGTGACACCACGCGTTTCCTGGTGCGATGCGCTGCGGATGATATCGTCTCCCGGCAGTGCCCGAGTGGCCTCATCCTCCTTTGTACCCCATTGCCGAATTATCGGACGTGAGATCCACTCGTAAATCCCGAAGGCCAGTGCAATGACGATCAGTAGAGCCAGGATACGCTTTGGCAGGCTTTTGGACAGGTTCGGAATGAAAGCCGCGATACCCATAGTCAATTCTCCTCCAAGAAATAAATATCTGACTGTTTACCGGCGCCTGCGGAAATCCAATATAGACAGACACCTGAAGCAGAAGACTTTTATATCAAGTCCGGACGAATTTTAACGGGTAGCTCAAGGTACGTAAGAGATTGGTTGTGGTAATCAGGATACGAGTCGAGTCGGATCTTATAGTCGGTTCTTGGGGGACGCACATACATCCCCTCGGGGTGCATACCTTATTCCTGCCCCGCCCGCCAGCCCTGTCCCGACAATGATAGGTAAATCGGAACGAAATTCCAACTCAAGATGGCACAGAGATCGATTTTCGACCTCTTTCTCCCGACGAAGCTACTTTGCGAGCAGCATCTTCCTTACAATGTTCACCCCCGGCGCAGTCAGCTTATAGAAGTACACGCCGCTCGCGAGCTTTGAGCCGTCAAAGACGACCGAATGAGCTCCGGTGTTCAGTCGCCCGTTGACAAGTGTCGCCACCTCCCTTCCCAAGACATCGTAAACTCTTAAACTCACAAAACCACCCCTGTCGGGCCCGATCTTCGACCCCGAACTCCGAACTACGAACTGAATAACCGTCGACGGGTTAAAAGGGTTCGGATAGTTTTGCTCGAGAGACCATTGATTGGGCACGATGTACGGCTCCTTGACGGAAGTCGCGGTCGTTAAATAAGCTATGTTATTGGCCGGCATGCCGCCCGCCGTGGTAAAGCTTCCGCCCACGATCAGACCCAGGCTGTCAGGAAGCAGCCACTCGACCGGACCGTTCGTCCCAGTTGCAAGGCTGTCCCACTCGCTTCCGTTCCAACACATGACATACTTCTCGATCAGGTAAGGCGGAGTAGTCGATGTAATTCTCAATAGGTCGTTTCCGCCAGCATAGAGTTTATTGTTGTATGAAGCAAGAGTGTAGACCTGCCCCATCAATCCGCGGCCCACCGCCGACCAGGAATGGCCGTCCCATCTCGCAACGTTCGCCGCGCTGTCTCCGCCAGCCATGGTGAAGAACCCTCCGGCATACAGATCGCCGTTGTGCACGGCAAGTGCAGTCACCTTCCCATCAGTCCCACTGCCTAACGGACTCCACTTCGTTCCATCCCAGCTCGCGATGTAGTTTGCGTTGGTTCCGCCTGCGGTCGTGAAGTAGCCGGAAACAACGAGCTGGTTATTGTAAACCACCATGTCGGTTATTCTGTCGTTCATGCCCCCGCCGACCGGATTCCACTGTGTTCCGTCAAATTGCGCGATGTACATGGCATCCTGCGGATAGAGCGGGTCACCGCCGGCAGACGTGAACTTACCGCCGGCGTACAGACTTCCATTGTAGGCCGTGAGGAAATACACGAGATCGCTCATGCCGCTTCCATCATTCCCCTTCCCACTCCCACAAGTCGTCCACTGTCCGTTTTCAAGTCTTCCGACATTGTTGTACCAATTACCGTCCGGGGTCAGCACTGTGAACTCGCCACCTGCAAACAGGGCGTCGTTGTAAACTGCAAGTGAATAGACGATACCGACTCCCAGTATATATTCCATCCCGTCACCAGCCGCTACCCATCGGGAACCGTTCCAATAATAAACAGAATCCCCGCCTGCCCATATGCTGCCGCCGTAGCGCACTATTGAATAGACTGTCGAAGGAACTCCGCTGCCAAGAGTGCGCCAGGCCTGGCAATATCCGGAATTCTCAATCAGCAAAACAAGGGCGAACAGCATAACGGTGGGAAAGAATCTCTTCTTCATGGTACACCTCCTGACAAAATGTTTCTATAGTTTAGGAACACACCAGTCGGTAAGAGCCGCACGACTTTTGCCAAAAAAAATATCTCACGGGGATTAATTAATCAAGCAGATATCAACCATCATCGGGGACGCATGTGACCGCTAGAGAAACACAAACCGTAATCCAATCGTCTTCCACCTTTTTCTAACTACGCTCTTCCCCTTCACTGTTACTTTCAAAAGAGAGAAAAGGAATAAGACGGTCAATTCGACCAGTTCAACCTGCGATATAGTGCCACCGTCTCTGTCGTGGGTGTCTAGGTCCAAGCAACAACCGGTAGTCCGTATCAGAGAAGGCGGGACGAGTCCTCGCTGGCGATCGTCGAGCAAGACTCTTCAATGCAGCGGTTGATCGGGGATTCATCTTCAAAGCTCAACCCGGCGCCACACCTGAAAGCTTCGAAAGCGGATACTGAATGACTCCCTCACTCGCAACGAGCAAATACGGCCGGTTAACAAGAAACGCATTCGCCACTCCCATTGTCCCAAGGTTCAATATAGGCACCCAGGATTGTCCAAGGTTGTCTGAAAAGAACACGCCCTGGTTCGTCGACACAAGAATATCCGCTCCGACGGCAGTCACGTCGTCGACCATGTGATTTGACAGACCATTGTTGATTCGACTCCAGGTATTGCCGTAGTCCAGCGAGGCGTACATACCCCCTGTCGAATCTCCTGGGAATTGGAAGGCGCCTGCAAACAAGACACGACCATCCGTGGCTAGTCCGTAAATGTTCAGATTCGTCAGCCGGTTGTCGCACGGCGTCCAATAATTTCCGCCGTCGGTGGAACGAAAGATTCCCTCCCCGCTGGTCCCGGCAAATAAATCGCTGCCGAGCACTGCCAGTCTGAGGACCTGCGGAGCATGGTGATAAGTACTGTCATAGGAGCCGAAATCGAGTCCAAAATTTATCGCCGACCAGTTCGCGCCGTTGTCGGTGGAGCGATATACGCCGTTGTTCGTACCGGCATAGACCACTCCCGCGGTCTCCAGAAAACAGTTCACGTCCTGTCTGAACGATGGATCGCGCTGGGACCAATGGAAACCATGATCCACGGATGTGTAAATGCTCCCGCTGTACCCTCCTCCGATCCCCGCGAAAAGATAGCTTCCGGCGGATAAGAGAGTCACACTGGTGACCGATTCCAGGTCGTTGCTTGGAGACTTGTTGTCGACAGGGAATCCGGCAGTAAAAGACCAATGGGCTCCGTTGTCCGCAGAAATATAGATGCGGGCCGGAAGTCCGGTCGCTGCGACTACATACACGCCGCTCAGTGCCAAAGAGGTGACGAGAAGATTTGTCAGAGAGCCCGTCTGTCCAGGCGAAAATGGATTTCCCCCCTGACTGCACCCTTCCAGGACAAACATCAGCATCACGACCGGAGTCAGCATGATGGTTGCGATTCCGGATTTCCGCGTCGCAACCGAAAACAGCCTTAGAGGCTTGACATTGACTTCAAGCTCCTGGCTTCCCATTCGACATTCACGTGCGTTCACGGTGTGAGATACGAGGTCATTGCCGCGTAATAATCGATTCATTTCACCACCCTCCCCAGTTTTCCAGCCGAAGTCGCTTGAAACTGTACTCACGACCGCCGATCGCACCGATTCCGAGAATCGCGACCTTCAATCTGTATCCATTAAAAGGCAACTTTGGCTCCGACGTTGAAGTACCTCTCCGACAGCATGTTAGGTATCGGCACCGGCTGCGGGCTGTCTTGCGGAATGAAATACCAGGAATATGCGACAATGTTTTGGTTATCGAACACGTTGAATACGTCGGCCGTCAACGTCACAGTGGACTTTTTCTCGAACACAAACTTATAAGTCAGTCCCATGTCCACCCTGTAGTACCACGGATACTGTTGTACCACGTTGTAGTCCGGCACCATCTGAGGATTGTCTGTCGGCGACGTTCCCGGAGCATTAACCATCGGATGATAAAGATACCCCGTGCCGAACAATAGACGGACGTGAGCCTGGCAATTGTGGATATGGGGTACAGCATCCTGCAGGAAGATCCTGATAGTATTTGTCTGGTCCAGGAGGCTTGGCTGGTACGGGGAGGATCCGTCCGATTTGCGTTCTTTCGAATTCAGGTAATCGTATCCGATCCACGTGTCGAGTCCCTCTGCCACTTTGGCCTCGTATTCCAGATCCAGCCCGTAGGCGAAGCCTTCGTAATTGTTGGAGTTCCCGTAGGTCAATTCAAGCTGGTTCGTGTACGAATAAGGAATAAGTTTGCTCAGTTTCTCGTAAAAGACTTCGGCCATCAGGTTCGCTCCCGATTTGAACGAGTTATTGTATCGGACGACATAATGGATAGCCCGTTGCGCGAGAAGGGATTTAGCGACTGCGGCGCTCTTATCTCTAGTCTCATAGAAGGAAGGCGGCTGATAATAGTATCCCCAGCCGAAGTCCAGAGAGCTTGAACTGTCGGGACGGAAAGAAACGCTGGCCCTGGGAGAGACCAAGAATTGCCCGTTGAAATAATATTTCAGTGCACGCAGCCCGAGATGAGTTGTAAGGCTCGTACCGAAATGAAGGTACTCGCCAAGGTAGCCTGAGATAGAATTGAACACGAAGTCCTGTTTAGAAGCGGCAAGCGACGATGTACCTGTCGCGGAGCTCGCGGAGGTCAGTTCGTACAGGGAGTTGTTCATTGAAGAAGACCGCAGCGTCAATCCGGCCATGGTGCCGTGCCATCCGTCGTTTGAATTGAAGGTACTCTTCAGTTCAAACCTGTTCATGGTCAGCGAGTTGTCCGCATATTGGTAAAGGGAATCCAGAAACGTCCGGTCGAGCGGATCATAAGCGCTCGGAGCGAAGTAGATGTTTGATCCGAGGTTTTCGTTATAGAGTTCCTTGTCGGAGTAGTATGCTATCGACGTTGCCAGCGACGAGCCGGATCCGAGAGGGGTTGTCAGCTTCAGACCGGCCAGGTTGGAATTGTAACTATAGCTGTTTGTCCCGTTCAATTTGAGATAAAGCTCCTGGAAATTATACCACTCACCGTACTGGAATTTGCCGGTCCAGTCCTGTGGAGTAAGGTCAAACCTATTCCTCGCGGTAATAAACAACAGCTGCAAATTCATTCTGTGGGGGAATTCGTACGACCCGAGGAACTGAAAGTCGGTATAACGAGGGAGATAGTTTCCTTTGGTCTGAAGAACG
This sequence comes from Candidatus Kryptoniota bacterium, assembly GCA_046706745.1. GTDB lineage: Bacteria > Bacteroidota > Ignavibacteria > Kryptoniales > JAKASW01 > JAKASW01. The sequence continues at coordinate 2,000 of JBJKPC010000002.1, read as the reverse complement.
CTTGTGAATGACGACGGGTAGGCGTATCTGATACCGGCGATCCAACTGAGACTGCCTATCCTGTCATGGAGTGTAAGCCCCATGTTCAGCAGGTCCGCATTGACCTCCCCGCCGAGTAGGGTGTCTTCGCTGTTCTTGTACTGAACCTGAAGAACGGAGGACATCCTATCGCCGAATTGCACAGGGAAGGCGGCGTTGTAGAATTTGAAATCCCTGACCATGTTTTCGTTAACGATCGACATATTGTCCTGTATTCCTTGCTGCGCCAGGTAAGGGAGGTAAACCTCGAACCCGTCGAGGTAAATCAGGTTTTCGTTGAAATTCTGACCGTGGACGTTGTACGCGCTGCTCAACTCGTTGTTGGAGCTGACCCCGGGGAGGATCGTGACGCTTCTCAGTACATCCGAGAAAAGATTTGGGACATATTGAAGATCCTTTTCTTTCACTGTGTAAAGCCCGGGTGAGCTTGAATGACGCTTTGCGCTGACAACGACTTCCTGGGTAGTGTAGGCTGCAGGGGCCAGAGAAACGATGATGCGACCGAGCCCGCTCTTTAGGACAGTGTTGATTCTTATCTGTTGTGGCATGTAACCCACACACGTCACGCTGAGGACGTACGTCCCGGGTTCCAAATTCAATTGGAAGTCTCCGAGACTGTCGGTAGTGGTACCGTAAGAGCTGTGGAGAGCCAGGACATTTACACCCGCTAGAGGCGATCGTGAGGCGGCATCTTCGACCCGGCCGGAGATTGAGACAAGGCCCTTCTGCGCGAAAGCCGCAGAGGATACCGCGCCCGAGAGAATTACCGCTAGAACAATTACTTTCCCCACTCGGGAATCCACAACGATCTCCTTTTATTAGTCACTGCGATATGTTCGGTAGTTGTCTGTCGCGATTAAGACAGCAGTAACAAAGAGATCTGTGTTTTCCTCAAATTAAACTCTATTCCAAGCTGAAGACGCCTGCAATTCCGTTTCGCTTTAATCACGGGAAGAAAGGGATCAAGAGTTCCGACTCTACTCATCTGTCTTGAATATGACAGCGACCGAAACACGGTTTTCTTCCGCAACGTCGCTAGAAATCTATGAAAAGGTTTTAGAACAAACAATTAACGATTCCGTCACCCTCACATCAGTGTTTCTTTTTACACTACCCTCTCATTCCTGTTAAGAATCCAGCATTTATCGTTATGAGTAAACCCTACGTGCCGGTAGTATTCATCGGCAGCAGGAGCAGCAACCAGAATGAGCTTGCATTTGCTTCCGAGATAAGTCTGGGTTTCACTGATCAACCTTTTCCCTATTCCCTGCTTCTGATATTTCAAGTCCACGGCCAGATCTGAGAGGTAGCAGCAGTAATGAAAATCCGTCACGCTGCGGGCAACGCCGATGAGTTCGCCTCCATCCCACGCTGAAACGACCAGATTGGAATTTCCCAACATTCCCTCGAGAGTTTCTGTATCGTCTATGGGTCTTCTTTCTCCGAGAGTTGATTTTATCAAGACATCTTTGAACTGCTGAACGGTGATATTGAAATTCGTCCTGTAATCTATCATTATCTTTTTCCATTTATTAGCGAAAGGGAACCGTACTTCCGGAATTCGTGGTTGAATAAGTTTACCGCTATTCACCCCGTCTCGCATACCGTTCCGAAATTATGGAATATCGCGGCGCCGGCATGGCCGTCCCCTTGATAAATCTCCAGAGTATCTCATTGAACTGCCTCGGCGGCACCGCATCCTCTGTGGCGAAGTCCCAGTGGTCCATGATGCTCTGTCCGTATGCGCCAAGCGGATTCCGTGCATGGATGTTGATCATCGGCTTGATGACCGTGTAAGCTTCATCGTCGGCCGTCATCGTGAAGGAATTGTACATAGGAGTCGCAGCGGCGTCGTACTGGCTCATCGGCGGTAGTCCGAGTATGAGCTCGATTGTCCTGAGCATCGAGGCGGTGCTGTACATCGTGTTGTCGACGAAATGTCGCTTGCAATACGGGCTGAT
>JBJKPC010000001.1:0-51439 GCA_046706745.1 Candidatus Kryptoniota bacterium | reverse complement strand
ACGAGTTCTTCGGCGATACAGAAACCTATGCCGGTTCCACCGCCGGTGATCAGTACCGTGTTGCCGGATGTTTTCATGCAGGATCTCCATAATTCTTTTTTATCATATCGACGTATACAAACGCGGCTTCGTTCACTGATCGACGATACGTGAGAATTGATGTCTTATATTGATGCGTCGCACGCTGAACCCGGTCACACATCACAGCCATGAAAGCTTCTTCCCCGCTTCAAGATCGCCGTCCTCACCCACCGCCTTGATAAATATTTCTTCAAGCGAGGAAACCGTCTCCTGCCCCAGCTCGTTCCGCAACCTTGACCTTATGTCTGCCATGCTGCTCCTGAGAACGATTTTTCCCCTGTTTATTATCGCGATCTCGTCGCATAATTTCTCAACCGTATCGAGGACGTGAGAACTCAGAAGAACAGTGGTACCGCCGGCGACCATAAGCTTCAAGTTATCCTTTATTGCTTTTGCCGAGACTGGGTCGATCGCCTCGAGGGGTTCGTCCAGGATCAGAATGCGCGGGCGATGAATGATCGCTGCCGCAAATGAAACCTTCTTTTTCATACCGGCGGAGAGAGTTTCGATCCTGGTCCTCTTCTTCACTTCAAGCTCCAGAAAATCGAGAAGCTCATCAGCCCTGGACTCGGTCTCTTTCTTTCCGATGCCGTACATGCTGCCGACAAAGCGGAGATATTCGCGCGGCGTGAGCTTGTCTATGTAACGCGGGCTCTCAAGGACGAAACCGATGTCCCTTTTGTATTCATAGTCAGTGGGTCGGATTTCCTCGCCGAGCAGCCGGACTTCACCTGCATCTTTTCTTATCAGTCCGGCGAGTATGTTGATCGTGGTCGATTTGCCTGCGCCGTTCGGCCCGACAAAGCCGAGGAGGGTTCCCTCATTAACGATAAGATCAAGTTCATCGAGCGCCTTCACGCCTTTCGCGTAGGTCTTCTGCAGACCCACTAGTTCGATCGCATTCATTTCGCTTCCTCCAGCAAAGCTTGAAATCTATCCGTCAGCCTCCGCCCCCATCCGGGTATCCAGAAGAAGTACGCAAGCGCAAGGAACCCCGCCACGAACCCCAATCCCAAGAAGGTGTTAAGGAGCATGAGCAACACATAAATCGCTGTCGCGGCGATCTCGACTACAAAGCTGATGATAAACGAGATGATTGCGTGGCGTGAATAGATGTTGAACGTCAAGATAAGGATATTGGCTACCACGAAAGTAACCGCTGGGATAAAGAGAGAATAAACGATTCCCTGCGCCATTTGATAAGTTGAGATATGAAACTGCACAGTTAGGACGAGGACCGCTATAACGTTCACAATAACATTGAGCGACCATGAAGAAAGCGACTTCACAAGCACAAAGCGTGCGCGGCTCATCGGAAGGACGGAGATATGTCTCAGACGCAGACCGTGCCTCGTGAAATAATTGTCCGTCAGGACCGCGCCGATCATCATAGTCACCAGAAAAACCGGCAATACCGGCGATGCAAGAGGCTTATCAAAGTGACGGACAATGATTCTCGCCAACATGACTGCAAGCACAGGATACACAACCAATGTATACAGAATGCGCTCCTCCTTCTGGTGAACTATCCAATCAAGGAAGACGAGACGACGGACTTGCTGTCGTGAGACTGCATTCGGGGCAAAACCAGTTGTAGCCCCCTCTTCATCGTCATGTTGGTCCACCGCCATTTCACTCGTCGCTCCGGATGGGTCAGCACGCAGGTCTCCGGCGTACCCGGCAGGTTGCGGGAGAAAGAGGGAAATGATATCCAAGCCGATTTTGGTGAGCAACCAGTCTGCCGATGTCAGGATGACGGCGAGAGCCACCGATACTATAAACAAGCTTCCCACCTGTGCCATCGCGCCTGCGAAATTCGAACCGATTATATCCCCTGTCGCTTCGGTGAACTCAGACACTACCGGAATGCGCGCGGCCAAATCGGGACTGAAATGTACCAACGCAGGTAAAAAGAATATGATGGCTAATAGAAACGCGATCATCTGCGTCACGGTCCTCACACTGAACCGGTCGGCCAACTTTCGCAAGAGTGGATAGGCAGCAAAGAATACCTGTGAAATGATAACGTAGATAAAGATGTACAGAAGCACAACCTCCGCTGATCCCTCTATCGTACCTCTAGCCACAAGTACGACGGCACACACCATCATGGGGAAAATGTAAAAAATGGCACGCTTGTCTGTCAACATGAGGACAAAACGGAGCCTCATCGAGCGAATCCTCGACAAAGGGAAGAGCGAAAGCGTCGGTTTGTTTATAAGCGCCGGACCGCTCAGCTTTGTCTGAAGATTGAAGAAATCCAGCATCAATAAGATCAAAAGAACCGATATCGAAAAAGTCTGTGAAGCTCCCGGTCCCGGATAAGACCTGGATATGAAGGGAACGCTTGCGACGATGGCAAGAAGCAAACCTCCGAGAACGTATGCGAGGTACGACAGGAGCGGGTTGGCTGCCTCCCTGTTTTGGACGACCATATTGGTCCTGATCAGCACTGAGAGTGTATTCTGCCGGGGGCTCACCGACACCCCGCGAAAGAGCGACGAGCGATATTTTTGAGATGCAACAGCCTTTTCCTCTTGCCGCAGCTAGATAGCCTGAATGGAGATTAAACAAAACTAAGTACTAGCACCACCCACGTTTCCGTTTCGGTTCGGACACAAGTTGAACTTAATGAAGTTACTCAGGGTGAGTAAAAAAACAAACGGGTGGGCCCTTCGTATCGTCTCCGCTTGAAAGATTATCCGTTCCCTCGGACTCGAGAGCTTTCTGGCTTTCGCACTTTTCTTCTAATGAGTCCGACGTGCTCGGTTGCTTTCATTCCGATTCGTCGATTAGTGCTTGAAATTCCGACGCTAGTCTCTTCCCCCATGCGGGTACCCAGCAGAAGTAGGTCAGCGCGAACAAAACGACGACAAATGCCAGACCGACTGGAAAGCTAAAGAGCATGAGAAAAGCGTAGATCAGGGTCGCCACCATTTCGGTAGTGAGAAGCACCGGTATGGAAATAAGCGGATGCCTCGATATCCAATTGAAGTCCAGGACGAAGGTATTTCCGACAATTATCAGGATTGAAGAAATGAACATCGAGAAGACAATCCCCTGTACTTCCTGGTAATACGACATCTGCCATCGTAGCCCCTGGAGAATCGTAACAAACAACGCCGCCAGGACGATCAGAATCCAGGCAGAAAAGGATTTGAAACGAACAAATGCGGCGGGGCTGACCGGAAGGGTCGCGACATGCTTCAACCGCAATCCGCGGTGGGTGAAACTCTGGTCGATGAGTGGTATCCCCGCAAACTGAACTACAAGGAATATCGGAAGAATTACAGATACTAAAGGCCAGTGCAGTGCGGGCACGATCGATTCGGCCAGCAGCAGCGCCAAGAAAGGCGAGATGATCATCACGGACAGGAGCTTCTCTTCCCTCTGCCGCATCTTCCAGTCGAGAAATACAAGGCGGCGGGCACGCTGTGGCGGGCGAGCCGTGCCTGCATCCGGAGAAATCTCCGTCGGAAGGACTTCTTCGTTCTCAGCCGCCTCCTTCCCGTGGTGAGCACCCGCACCCGAAACGCGCTTCCCCGTTGGCGCGAGCGCTGTAGCTGCTTGAAACGGACTGGCCACCGGTCTAATTCGGAGCAACAGTAATCCGACTGCGCTTGCCGCCGCACCGAACACAAGCGATATTAGAGCAAGCTCTCCCACCTGTCCCGCGGCCGGGACAAAATCCGAAGCAACCGCAAAACCACCCCCCCTCACGAATTGAGAAGCAACCGGGATGCGAAGTACAATTTCCGGCCTGATGTGAAATATGCCCGGAGTGAACAGAAAACCCAAGACCGGTAGAATCGCAATTTGCATTGCCGTCCTCACACTGTATCGCTCTGCGAGTGCCCTGAATCTCGGCAGGATAAAAAAGAGCATTTCGGACATTATTACGTACAAGAATACGTACAGCAAAACCGCAATCGCAGCCGCGCCGACCTCTCCTTTCACCATCAACGCAGCGGATTCGACTATCATCGGAATGACATAGAAAAGGATGCGTTTGTTCAGCAGCATCAATATGAATCGGTAAACGATCGAGCGTAACCCCGAAAACGGGAAGAGACTCAACTCGGACCTACTTGTGAGGGTGGTATGCGTCAGGAAAGTCTGGATGTTCAGGTAATCGAACATCGCCACGACTACCAGAAAGATGAGGGGGGCATCAGCCGCTGCTTTGGATGATGTCAATACAACCGGAATAATCGCCGTGATGGAGAAGATGAGGCCTCCCATAGCGTATGCCAGGTATGACAGGAATGCATGTGGCGCTTCCCTGTTCGAGATAATCAGGCTGGTTTTGATGAGTGTCCGCAATGTTCCGGTGAACCTGTCCATCTGCTTCATCTATGAGTGAAATATACGTAGTGGAGAGAGATTCAACATCCACATCCGGCAGGTGAAATCTCTTCCTCTATGCGACCCCATCCGCTGATAGATTGCGAAACAACGGGTGTCAATTCCATTCTGTACTGTGGGCTAACTGAAAAATTGTGTAGACATGGTGAGCCTCGTGAAGGACGAAAAACTCCGTCCAGTCGACAATCGTTAGTCTTCCTCTCTTCTTGTGAATCCCGACCCGGGAGAGCTCTTCGTCATCGAGGCCTGTAATCAGATCGTAGATCTCCCTCCTGTCACTGTCAAGCTTGCTCAGAAGATCCCGCGTGTTCCAGCTTCTCCAAGTCTCGAAGTCAGGATCGAAATCGGCACGGTACGCCCCAAACACGGGTTCATCGAGATGCAGGATGGCATTTATCCTTTCGAGAAATGCCGGCTGGTATTTCGCAAGATGGGTTATGTTGTCGTGAATGGACCACTTGCCCGTTTCGGGGCGAGCCATTACCCGTTGATCATCGACCCCTTCGACGATGTTGACCATCGCCTCATGCTGGTTTCTCAACCGATCTCTTAAAGAGTCATACAACAGCATCTTCTTTCTCCCTCCCGACTTAATTGAACTCGGTTCCCTCTGGCATTCCGAAGCTAAACCAGATTCCACCAAGATTCAACACGACCGTGTTCGAGAAACAGTATGGGAAACTATTTATCGCCGCATTTCGTAACTTATGCAGTCGTGCTATGGGGATCGGAACGGATCCTGTTTTGATTTAACTAAGTCAGGGGAACAAAATGTCGAAATGCTTGCAGTTTTTCGCGTGCCGGATTCTCCTCGCAGGCATGTTGCTTGGGACGGCCTCTTCTTCAGCTCTTCCACAGACAGGCAAGAACAGAGGGGTTACCGGCGATTGGCAAGGAATGCTGAACGTGGGGGGAACTGAATTGAAGGTCGTCTTCCATATTTCAACGACCGACAGCGACACTCTTACCGGGACTCTGGACAGTCCCAACCAGGGCGCTTTCGGAATACCGATCTCGTCGGTAATTCTCCGGGGCGACAGTGTGATCGTCGGAATATCTGCCATCCAGGGAAGATACGGCGGACTTTTGTCTTCCGAAAGGTCGAGCATCATAGGGAAATGGGTACAGGGAGGCGGTTCCTTCGATCTCATAATGCAGAAGTTCGAATCGAAGATTACGATGAATCGTCCGCAGGAACCAAGACCTCCGTATCCATACAAGTCGGAAGAGGTCGGATATGAGAACGCTGCGCAGCATATTCATCTCGCAGGCACGCTTACGCTTCCGGATTCAGGTGGCCCCTTTCCTGCAGCCATACTTATAACTGGATCGGGCCCGGAGAACCGGGATGAAGAACTGTTCGGTCACAAGTTCTTCCTTGTAATTGCCGATTACCTCACCAGAAGAGGAATAGCAGTTCTTCGATATGATGATCGCGGTGTCGGTGGCTCGACAGGAGGGAAATGGGACAGCTACACAACCGCAGATTACGCCACCGACGTCGTAGCCGGAATAGACTTTCTGAAGAGTCGCAGGGAAATCGATCCGACGAAGATCGGTCTAATCGGACACAGTGAGGGGGGAGTGATTGCACCTATGGTTGCTGCAAACTCCAGGGATGTGGCTTTCGTCGTCATGCTCGCGGGAACCGGGTGTAAGGGTGGAGAAATACTCCCGGCCCAGACGCGTTTGCTGGAGCGGGCAGATAGTCTGCCTCCAGAAAAGGTGGAGTCGGATGTTGCCCGTTTGGAAAAGATAATCTCGATAGTCGAGTCGGGAAGGGACAGCGCCGAAATCGCACCGGAGCTTCAACGGTATCTCTCGTCCACTTACGGCGAGTGGGGCGGAGACTTGAAGAAGGCGGGTATCGATTCGTCCACGGCCATAGACCGCCAGGTGACATCGTTCGACATGCCCTGGTTCAGATACTTCGTGAGTTACGACCCTGCCCCGGCACTTGAAAAACTCCGCTGCCCCGTACTGGCGATGGGCGGATCCCTGGATCTCCAGGTTCCTCCCAAAGAGAACCTAACAGCAATAGGTAATGCGTTGAAGAAAGGCGGAAACAAAGATTACACGATCATGATTATGCCGGGATTGAATCATGCGTTCCAGGATGCAAAGACCGGATCCGAAAAGGAATACTCCGAAATAGAGGAGACGATTTCTCCAAAAGCCTTGAGGGTCATGGGAGATTGGATCGTCGATAGAACCGTCCATAAGTAGACGAGGTCTCGCCACCCCGGCTACTTCAGATTCAGAATCCTCTCTCGTCCCCCGAGGGACCATATATAGACGGGACCGGAATATTGTTGAGGCGCATATAAACCGTTAATTGACCCCTATGATGGACAAGATGGTTGATCGATTGCGCTACAATGTCTTCCCTGGATGAACTCGCAAGCACCTGTCCGTTGTTTTTGAAATGAAACATCTTCGCGAGCACTTCGTCGGAAGAGCTTTGCAACGCTGTTTTGGCGCTCTTCATGTTATGGTCAAAATGACTCACCAGTTCGGCGGTCGTGTTCGGTTGAAAATGTTTCCAGGTCGCGAAGTCAATTTCTCCCTGTTCGATGATCGCAGAAATCCAGCCAGGTATTTCGGCGACCAGCAGCGCGAGATAGCCCATGGGTATAGACTTGTCGTGCGGTTTCCAGTCGGATTTCGGGTCGGGAATTCTCTCCAGGCATTTGCGGCTGGCCGCTGTTTCTGTATCGAGCTCCTTAAGTAAGATCTTGCTCAAAGCGTTTGTGCTTTTCATTTGATCCACCTTATCCGGGTTTGTGTTGCTCATGAATACCGTAATATGACATGATAACGCACCCGTCACCGGCGGAGTTCAATGGCAGGTCGAAAAAAATGTGACGAACGGCAGTAAATGAAGTATGAACTTCAATTCTGTCACGGTCCGGACGTCATGGGACGCTTCACTGTTCATTCATCGGAGAAATTCAACGGTGTAAGAACGCGCCCGGCTGAGCCTTCATTGCTCGACAGGAAGCCAAGTTGTAGATTTGATAGAACTTAACAGGAGGAACCACTTGAAGAAACTTAACCTTAAGTCCTTTGAGCGGAATATCACCGTCAGACAGCTCTACGAGTCGGACTATGATCAGGTGATAGCAATGCAGCTGAAGTGCTTCCCTGGTATGAAGACGTGGTCGCCGGAGCAGTTCAAGAGTCAGCTGTCTATCTTTCCTGAAGGGCAGATATGCGTGGAGTACCAGGGACGCGTGGTCGCCTCATCCAGCAGTCTTATTCTAGACTTCGCACTATATTCCGAATGGCACAGTTGGAAGGAGATCGCGGACAACGGCTTCATACGGAATCATAACCCCGAAGGGAACACTCTGTACGGAATAGAGATAATGGTCGATCCTGAATTCCGCGGACTCAAGCTGGCGAGACGTCTGTACGAAGCCCGCAAGAACCTTGCAAGACAAAGGAATCTCATGCGGATAATCATCGGCGGAAGGATTCCGGGCTACGGCGCGCACGCCGAAGAGATGTCCGCACGCGATTACGTGGAAAAGGTGATGCAGAAAGTCTTGTTCGACCCCGTGCTGACTACCCAGCTGTCGAACGGCTTCGTGCTGAAGAGGCTCATCACCGATTATCTTACCGGCGACAAGGATTCCAGGGGCTATGCGACGTTCCTTGAATGGACCAACCTCGATTACAATCCTGACACATCGAGGACTTTCGTACCTATTAGTCCAGTGAGGATCTGCGCTGTGCAATACCAGATGCGAATGATTCACAGCTTCGAGGAATTCGCAAGACAATGCGAGTACTTCGTTGACATCGCTTCAGACTATCGTTCGGATTTCGTCTTGTTTCCCGAAATGTTCACCACCCAGCTCCTTTCGTTCTTCCCTAAGGAGCGCCCGGCACTTGCAATGAGAAGACTCTCGGAGTTCACCCCAAAATACCTGGAGCTTTTCAACAGGCTCGCTACCACATTCAACGTGAACATAATCGGCGGATCGCATTTCACGGTCGAAGAAGACAACCTGTATAACATTGCGTACCTGTTCCGACGCGACGGAACCATCGGAAAACAATACAAACTTCACATCACCCCCAACGAAAGACACTGGTGGGGTGTGAAGCCCGGAAACAGGCTGGAGGTCTTCGATACCGACAAGGGGAAAATATCGATTCAGATCTGTTACGACGTGGAGTTTCCTGAACTCGGCCGCATCGCCGCAGAGAAGGGGGCACAGATAATCTTCGTTCCGTTCTGTACGGACGAGAGGTATGCGTATCTTCGTGTTCGCTACTGCGCGCAGGCGCGATGCATTGAGAACCACCTCTATGTAGCCATCGCCGGTAACGCGGGTAACCTGCCGGACGTCGAGAACCTCGATATCAATTACGCACAGTCGGCAATCTTCACCCCGTCGGACATCCCCTTCTCGCGCGACGCGATCCAGGCAGAGGCGACCCCTAACATCGAAACTGTAATCTTCGAAGACGTCGATCTCGAACTCCTGAAGCGACACCGCCAGACGGGCAGCGTGCTTAACTGGCGCGACAGGAGAACCGATTTGTACCAAATCAAATACAACGGAGATGTGCGCCGGTAGATGAGCGGGAAGCGGTCGTGATGGGATTCGCCGGGCGGCGGCTTAATGTCTTCCAGACTACCTCTTCAACCTGTCCTTGTAGTGGCTCCTAAACTTCGCCACCTTCGGGGCTATGACCACACGGCAGTACCCCTGATTCGGATTGTTCGCGAAATACTCCTGGTGATAATCTTCCGCTTTGTAGAAAGCTTTGAAGGGTGAGAGCTCAGTTACAATCGGGTCATCCCAGATATTCTGCGCGGCAATTTCCTTGATCACTTTTTCTGCCGCGGCTTTCTGATTCTTGTCGTGATAAAAAATCACCGAGCGGTACTGGGTCCCTATATCATTACCCTGCCTGTTGAGCGTCGTCGGATCGTGGACGGTGAAGAATATCCTGAGAATATCCTCGTATGAAATTTCCTGCGGATGAAACGTAACCTGCACGACTTCAGCGTGCCCGGTCTTCCCGGTACAGACCTGTTCATAAGTCGGGTCGACGACATTCCCGCCGGAATACCCTGACTCTACGTTGATAACTCCTTCGAGGTCGTTGAAGACCGCTTCCGTACACCAGAAGCATCCTCCTCCTAGCGTGGCCAACTCCTTTTTATCCAGCTCCGGCATATTTTCTTTTTCTTTCGTTACTAAACGGGTCCTTCCATCTTTCACCTGGTTAAACAACATTTTTCAGGAAATCATTTCCGGCGGAAATGCCGGGAGTCGAGTATTGACAATTTCCAGCCGAACCCAATGGCATCGCGAGGGATGGAATGTCGGTGGCCGTCTGCAAACCCTCGCCAGACTGGAATCAGATGATTCTCATTATTTCAATGAGCCGCTCAAGCCCGCTGATTTTTCCCGCAGCATTGTCGGAACCATCCGGGTGGAACTCCACTTCGATTTTTGCGCTTGAGTTTTCTTGAGTGATGCGGCACTTGATGTCCGCGACCCTGTCGAGCGCGTTCATTATGAGCGGAAAAATCTCTCTGTAGAAATCCTTGTCGTCCGAGGGCAGATATATGTTTATCCTCTTTCCGCGCATTTCGAGTTTTGGAATTCTCAGAGGTTCAAGTCTGATCTTCATCCTGATCAGGCTCAACAAGTTTTCCGCGGGTTCGGGAATCTTCCCGAATCTGTCGAGCATTTCGGACCTGATGTCTTCTGCCTCCGAGACGGTAGCAGCCCGGGAAAGGCGCTTGTAGAAATCAAACCTTTCGGCATCAAGCGAGACGTAGTCGTCAGGTATGAACGCGTCGACATCCGCCGTTATCTGCGGCTCCACCTTCCTCCTGGTCAGAGTATCGAGCTGGTCGTTCATGTTTTCTTCGAACTTCGCTTCCGCTACCGCCTCTTCAAGCACGCGATTGTACATCTCAAACCCCAGATTGTTTATGAAACCGCTCTGTTCCCTGCCGAGGACGTTCCCCGCGCCGCGGATCTCCAGGTCACGCATCGCCAGATTGAAGCCCGATCCGAGCTCGCTGAATTCCTCTATCGCCGTCAGCCGCCGGACAGCATCTCTTGTAAGGTAGGAAAATTGTTTCGCTATGAGGTACGCGTAGGCCTGCACATTTGAGCGTCCGATTCGGCCGCGTATCTGGTACAGTTCGGCGAGGCCGAAGCGGTCGGCGTTGTTCACGATGAGCGTGTTGACCGACGGGATGTCTATTCCGGACTCGATGATCTTTGTAGCAATCAGAACGTTCAGCTTTTTCTCGAGAAAATGCACCATCGTGCGTTCGATCTCAGTTGCTCTCATCTTTCCATGTACGATTCCCGCCTTCGCTCCCGGCACCCTGCGATGGACGAAGTCTGCAAGCTTGATCAGATCTTTGACAGTGTCGCTGACGACGTATACCTGTCCGCCGCGTCCAAGCTCTCTCTCTATCACCGACTGTAACAGTTTGCCGTCAAAGTTGATCACATACGTATCGATTGGGAGCCTGTTTGCCGGCGGAGTCTGAAGTATCGAGATATCCATTGCCGAGGAGAGCGACATATACAACGTTCTCGGAATCGGTGTTGCAGTCATGTAGAGGGTATCGACGTTGGCCTTGAGTTGTCGGATCTTCTCTTTCGCCTCTACCCCGAAGCGATGTTCCTCGTCCACGACGAGCAATCCGAGATCACGAAACTTTGCGTCTCCCGAAAGAAGTCTGTGAGTACCGATGATGATGTCCACCTCTCCCTGCTCCAACTTTTTCAGTATGACTTTTTGTTCGGTCTTCTTCCTGAATCGAGAGAGGACCTCCACCCTCGCGGCGTAGTCGGATAGCCGGTCGCGAAAAGTGTTGTAATGTTGCTCGGCCAGTATAGTTGTCGGCACGAGCACAGCGACCTGTTTACCGCTCATTACGGCCTTGAAGGCCGCCCTGACGGCAACTTCGGTCTTCCCGAACCCGACATCGCCGCAAAGGAGTCTATCCATTGGGTTGCCGCTTTCCATATCCTTCTTGATTTCAGACGTAGCGCGGACCTGATCTGGGGTATCCTCGTATACGAACGATGCTTCAAGCTCGTGCTGCCAAATGCTGTCTTTTTGGAACTCGAAACCGGGCGACTTCTTGCGGTCCGCATAGAGTTTGATGAGATCTTTCGCAATGTCTTTCAGCTTCCCTTTGGCACGGGTCTTCATCAGCTGCCATTCAGCGCCCCCAAGCTTGGAGAGTTTGGGGTTGAATCCGTCTTCAGAGGCGTATCGCTGCAGTTTACCCACATAGTCAACGTTAACGTAAAGCATGTCCCCGTCGGCGTACTCAATTTTGACACATTCCTGCGTGCTGTCGATGATTTTTAGTTTCTCCATTCCGAGAAATCTTCCGATGCCGTGCTCCTCGTGGACCACATAGTCACCCTTCCGCAGTGAATTCAGATCCCGGCGGAGGAGGCCCACGAATTTCTTTGCTTTTTCCTTTCTGGAGATCAGGGGAGAGCGCCGTCCGAATATTTCATGTTCCGTGAGGAGGGCAAACTTGTCGTCTGGAAGTATGAAGCCGCCGGAAAGTGAGGCCTGAACTAGTGTGACCTCCTGCCTTAGCATCGTTCCGTTCAGATCGTCGTACTCGTTTAGCAAATTCATGAAGTTATCGCCAAGATGCTTTGTACTTGACGCCACGCTGATCCGGTACCCGTCTGCGAACAGCTCAGCTATTTTGGCGGCCGCGAGCTGAAGTTTCCCGCCGAAAGTCGGTTGCGGGAGAACATTAACGGCCGGCTCATCTCCTTTTCGTTCAAGCATTTTCCAGTATATCAAAGTCGTCCGGCCCGTGACGCTTTCCACGAAGTGCTTGAAGTGAGTCGATTGGTCGGGCGGTAGTGATGCAGGTTCGTGGAAGATTATTCTCGTTCCATCGGGGACTTGGCCCGCAAATGGAGTTCCTTCTCTCCCGAGGTTGGCAAACGGTAGAAGAGTAAATGAGCCTACAGGTTGAATTGAACGCTGGGTTACCGCATCGAAGATTCTTATCGAGTCGACGTTATCGGCGAAGAAATCGAGCCTTAAGGGATTCTCACCGGAATCCGGGAATATATCGACTATACTGCCGCGCACGGCAAAATCACCCACCTCTTCAACGTAGTCTTTCCTTTGGTAGCCGTATTTCGTCAGTTTAGCCACCAGGTCATCGTGGTCGCATTCAGATTTGGCATGTATTATAACGGCATTAGCTTCGAGGGTTTCGCGAGCCGGAATTTCTCGGAAGGCAGTCGCGTAGTCCGAAACATACAGGTTTTTAGCTCCCGAGTAGAAGTCGAACAACCCCGCAAGGTTGAGTCCGAACATGAGGGTTTCTTCTTCCGCCTGATCGCCCGAGTTAAGCTCCACCGGATGCGTCCCCGAGAACATGGCGAAGTCCGACTGTACTCTTTCTCTGATATCCGGATCGTCGATCAGAAGCAGTATCGATGAGTCGTCGGATTTAAGCAGGTGGTTGATGACAAATGCGAACATGGGGGCGCTTGTCAGGTGGATTGATACCTTTCCGGCAGTCACGATCGAGCTGACGGTCTCACGACAGGTCTTGAGAGAGGCAAGCTCGTTGAGAACAGATGTTGTCTTAATGTTTTCCAAAGTTGCCCCCGATGGCCCGCCTCACGAACCCGTCTGCTTTCTTCAGCCTCTTCTTCGCAGTTTCCGCACTTACATCGGCCTTGAGCATGACAACAGCTGTTTTCACATGGCCTCCGGCGAGTTTGAGAATCTCCGCCGCTTTGTCGTATCCGACCCCCGTAATTGTCATGACGATCCGCTTAGCCCTCTCCTCCAGTTTCTTGTTAGTCATTTGAAGGTCGACCATCATGTTCTCATAGACCTTCCCAAGCGAGATCATCACGGCCGTTGTAATCATGTTGAGAACCATTTTCTGAGCGGTGCCCGATTTCATCCTCGTCGATCCCGTTAGCACTTCGGGCCCCACCTCAGGACAGATTGCCACGTCGACCGCGAGGTCGAAATCTGCACGCGGGTTTGTGGTAACGAAAACGGTCTTGGCTCCAAGTTCTCTCGCTTTCCTGATGGCACCGACGACGTAGGGAGTCCTCCTGCTGGCGGCGATGCCGCAGACGACATCACCCGCCCCAATACCGTGTGCCACCACGTCGTTGGCTCCGTTCTCTTCAATGTCCTCCGCGCCTTCCTGGGCTTTGAACATTGCCGGTCGACCGCCTGCGATCAAACCTTGAATTAGGGTTGGGTCCGTTCCAAACGTGGGTGGACACTCGACAGCGTCCTGAACCCCGATCCTGCCGCTCGTTCCGGCACCCACATAGAACAACCTTCCACCTCGCACAAGCGAGTCGGTAACGATTTCGGCTGCTTGGGCCACGTAAGGAAGTTCGCGTTCCACCGCGAAGGCAACCTTCTTGTCCTCGGAATTGATCATTCGCAACACGTCAGTCGGGCTGGCACTATCTATATTCACCGTTGAACAGTTCCTTTTCTCCGTCGTTAGGCCAACCAACTCATCGAACAGCTTCTTTCGGTTAGACATCTCGCTCCCTTTTGCTTCCAACATTTCCAAACCGTGACGTGACTTTCCTGCCTTTGGCGCCGAAATCGGCGTTTCCGACGGTTGGTCCGGGGCTTCCTGTTTGTTGTTTCACGTGAAACTTCCGGGGTCAGGCTTGATCCAGGCGTTCATATCTCATCCGTGAAGGTAAACCATCAGGACGGAGATATCAGCAGGTGAAACCCCTGAGATCCGACTAGCCTGGCCGATAGAGGACGGCTTGACCTTCATGAGCTTCTCTCTTGCCTCGGTTGACAGTGAGTTCACTCTTCTGAAATCAAATCCTTCCGGTATCTCCATGGTATCGAACTTGTCAAACTTCTCTATTTCATCAAGCTGGCGAGCTATGTAGCCCTCATACTTCGTTTCGATCTCGACCTGCTCGACCACTTTCTTGTCCTGCGCCGCTTCCACCGGAAGAGAGTCTGTCAGGAAGAACTCAAGTTTCAAGAGATCGGACAGCTTAACATCCTGCCTCTTCACAAGCTGAGACAGCTTCTCATTTTCCAAAAGGAGCGTTGATCCTACCGATTCAAGGTACGCGTTGACCGCAGATGGTGGAACGCTTTTCGCTTTCACGTATTCAGATAGGATCTCAATACCCCTTTCCTTCGTAAGAAGAGAGTCATAGACTGAATCGGGTAGAAGTCCCAACGCGTGCCCGTATCGCATGAGCCTCCTGTCCGCATTGTCCTGTCTCAACATGAGACGGTACTCTGCACGGGAAGTAAACATTCGATACGGCTCACTCGTCCCCTTGTTCACGAGATCATCTATCAGGACCCCAATATATGCTTCCGACCTCTTGAGCACAAACGGATCTCCGCCCTTAACACTTATGGCGGCATTTATCCCGGCGATGATCCCCTGGCCGGCCGCTTCCTCATATCCCGATGTCCCGTTGATCTGGCCCGCAAAAAAGAGACCCTTCACAAGATGAGTCTCAAGCGTAAGCTTGACCTGGTGGGGAGGAAAGAAGTCGTACTCGACCGCGTAACCGGGCCTAATCATTTCCACACTCTCAAGACCCGGAACCGTCTTCATGGCTTCATACTGAACCTCGGCCGGCAGACTGGTCGAGAAACCGTTTACGTAAACAACATTGGTGTCTCGTCCCTCTGGCTCGAGAAATATTTGGTGACGCTCTTTCTCCGCAAACCTTACTATCTTGTCTTCAATCGACGGGCAGTACCTCGGCCCGATTCCCTTTATGAGACCCGTGAACATAGGAGACTCATCGAATCCAGTCTTCAGGACTTCATGGGTTCTATGATTAGTGTAGGTGAGAAAGCAACTCACCTGGTCCTTTGTCACTTCCCTCGTCCGGTAGGAGAATGGCTCAGGATCACTATCGCCCGGCTGCTCTTCCACCTCGCTGAAGTCTATGCTTCTCCTATCGACCCTCGGCGGAGTCCCGGTCTTCAAGCGCCCGCTGACAAAACCGAGCTTCTCCAGCGATGACGTCAGGCCAACCGCTGGCGGCTCGTTGAACCGCCCCCCTATCCTGCTCTTGAGTCCGGTATGCATCACCCCGTTGAGAAAAGTTCCCGATGAGACAATGAGCGTTTTGCAGGCCACCCTCACCCCACTCCCAGTTTCAACTCCAGCCACACTTCCATTTTCAGTATAGATTTGACTCACCATGTCCTGAAGGATAACCACATTCTTCTCCCCTTCCACCCGCCGACGCGCCTCAACCGAATAAGCTTCTCTATCATTCTGCGCCCTCGGTGACCAGACTGCCGGACCTTTCGACCTGTTCAGCATCCTGAATTGGATGCCGGTCGCATCTGCTATCCTTCCCATCTCACCGCCTAACGCATCGATTTCCCTGACAAGGTTGCCCTTCGCTGTCCCTCCTATCGCAGGGTTACAGGACATCCTTCCGATTGCCGCACTGTCCATCGTTATCATCACAACTGAGCAACCCATGCGCGCTGCCGCCAGAGCCGCTTCAATTCCGGCATGACCGCCGCCGACTACGGCAACATCATAACTCCCTCTATTCATAATCTTCCATGCAAGTCATTTTCCAATTTCAGCGTGAAAGTGCTAAAAGACGCGCTTCCGGACCGATCCGCATCGCGCCCTCGATTTGTTTCACGTGAAACATCATTTACCGATACAGAATTTCGAGAAGATGTTCCTCAGAACATCCTCCGTCGTGACTTCCCCTGTGATCTCACCCAAGGCATCCAGACCCGTTCTCAAGTCCAAAGCCACAAATTCGCCCGACTTCCCGGCCCTTAACGTCTCAAGGGCAAGCCCAAGGCTTTTCTTGGCCCTAGCGAGCGCATCCCTATGACGGGAATTCGTCACCACGACCGACGTGTCAGACAGATCACTAGCCACCGCCACCCTCAATAACCCTTTTTCAAGATAATCAATTCCTTCCCCAGTGAGTGCAGATACATAAAAAACACTTCCATTCTCTGGCGCCCTCGGCGCCTCAGAACGGTATAAGTCCACCTTATTCAGGACCTTCACTAACTTGACGCCCGATTGCCTGCATACCGCCACCAGTCTATCGTACGCAGGCCAAGTGCCGTTATAATAACTCTCGCTGTAATCAATAACCAAAAGTACAATATCCGCCTTTTCCGCCGCCTCTTGTGCCCTAGCTACCCCCTCCTGCTCAATAAGGTCTGTGGTCTCCCTCAGTCCGGCTGTGTCGGTCATACTAAACAGCACTCCCCCAATCATCACGCTCTCAGATATCGTATCCCGGGTGGTTCCCGGCGTTTCGCTCACTATCGCCCTGCCTTCTCCCAGCAGAGCATTCAACAGACTCGACTTTCCGGCGTTCGGTTTTCCAACAATGGTTACCTTCACCCCCTCTTTGTACACCCGACCTATAGAATAGCTCGCCACAAGACGGTCCACCACCTCAACCGCTCCGATGATTCTCCCCTCAAGAGTCTTCCGGTTCGCAAATTCAACATCTTCCTCAGAGAAATCCAGCTCCAGCTCCAGAAGCGAAGCCAAATTCAACAACTCGTCCCTCACCCCTTTTACTTCTCTCGAAAGTTCCCCGGACAGCTGTCTCAGCGAACTCCGGTACGCAGCTTCACTCCGTGCTTGAATAAGATCACCCACAGCCTCTGCCTGCGATAGATCTAATCGACCGTTCAAAAATGCACGCTTCGTAAACTCACCAGGTTCCGCCGTTCTAGCACCGCCTGAAACCACTAGCTGAAGTACCTTCTGTGTCACGAGATAACCCCCATGACAGCTTACTTCCACGACGTTCTCACAGGTATAACTGTTCGGCTTCCGAAAGATCAACGCAACCGCTTCGTCGACAAAAGCACCGCTCTCATCAACTATCCTTCCATAGTGTGCCGTATGCGACGCCGCCTCAGCAAGCCTCTTCTGACCGACGAATACTCTGTCCACCACTTCAAAAGCATCACGGCCCGATATTCTGATGACACTTATTCCCCCCTCGCCCACCGGCGTTGCAATTGCCGCTATCGTATCACCATCTCTTAACTTCAAATACACGTACGAATTTAACACACTGGCTTCACCGGATAAAGAACACTGCTCCGATCCCGCCGGACCTCTTCTTACCACAACCTCCCGTGACTTGCTGTATCTTCACCAATTTCAAATTTCGAAAGCACAACACATCCCGAAACTGATCATCAAACTTTTCAAACAGAAATCAGATGCACGAATTACACGAATGGAATCTTGCGGGACGAATTGGCTCTTCTGACGATTCGAGGATACAACTATCTCACTAGACCAGGTATGGTTGCGGACGTACTCCCGCAATTCGAAACGGTCTTGCGGAGCTCAAATGATTTCTCCGTGGCAACCATGTTCAAACTATCTACATGGTTTCTCAAACATGCTGTAGCATTCTCGAAGTGTTGCTTGTGATTCCTTTTCATCGGAACTTACGGGTAAAAAAATGAAGCCCTTATCCAAATCCACAAAACTCGACAATGTTTGCTACGACATCCGCGGACCCGTCCTGGATGAGGCCAAGCGAATGGAAGCCTCGGGACATGAAATACTCAAACTCAATATCGGAAACCCAGCCCCCTTTGGATTTCGCGCCCCTGACGAAATTGTCCGCCATATATCCGAAAACCTCAGTAATGCAGAAGGCTACATAGACTCAAAGGGACTCCTTCCCGCCAGAGAAGCAATCGCCGCTTATTCCACTAGAAGAGGAATCCCGAATGTCGACGTTGAAAACATCTTCATCGGAAACGGGGTAAGCGAACTCATCCAGATAGCGCTCCAGGGCCTCCTCGACAACGGAGATGAAATACTCATCCCTGCTCCCGACTATCCGCTGTGGACAGCTGCGGTCGTCTTGGCCGGCGGAACCCCGGTTCATTATAAATGTGACGAACTCTCCGATTGGCAGCCGGACATTGAGGATATTTCCAAGAAGATTTCGTCCAGGACCAAAGGCATCGTCATCATAAGCCCCAACAATCCGACAGGCGCCGTCTATCCAAAGGATTTGCTCAACAGAATCGCCGACCTTGCAGTCGAACGCAGACTCATTATCTTCAGCGACGAGATTTACGACAGGATACTCTATGAAGATGCGCAGCATGTATCTATCGCTTCCCTCACCAAAGACACCCTTTGCGTAACACTCAACGGCCTCTCAAAGTCGCACCTCATAACCGGATACAGGGTCGGGTGGATGGTTTTCAGCGGAGACCTCTCGGGCGCTCACAGCTACCTCGAAGGCATCAACATGCTTGCATCGATGCGACTATGCAGCAATGTACCGGCCCAGTACGCGATCCAGCCGGCACTATCCGATGACAGCGTCATTCGCAGCCATACTGCAGCCGACGGGAGGCTCAAGATCCAACGCGACCTGGGATACCGGCGAATTAAGAGAATTCCCGGCCTTTCATGCACCAAGCCAATGGGCGCGTTCTACTTCTTCCCGAAGATTGAAACCAAGAAGTTCAACATCAGCAATGACGAGCAGTTTGCACTTGACCTGTTGAAAAAAGAAGGTGTACTCATCGTTCAGGGAACAGGGTTCAACTGGTTCTACCCTGATCACTTCAGGATAGTGTTTCTGCCCGATAAGGACTTGCTC
Organism: Candidatus Kryptoniota bacterium; assembly: GCA_046706745.1. Classification (GTDB taxonomy): domain Bacteria; phylum Bacteroidota; class Ignavibacteria; order Kryptoniales; family JAKASW01; genus JAKASW01. Next base: position 32,333 of record JBJKPC010000001.1, on the reverse strand, counting down.
GCGAGGGCTTTCGACGCTATTGAAACCTTCCTGCTGGGTTACTTACAACAATAGCGGTCTTGATACCCGCATAACGACTCCCCGTGCTCTTGCCTGCCCCTCACGGATTTGGGAGTTGAAAAGGTCAACTGCGCGTCTTAAAATTCCCTGAACATCATCGAGGTTTGACCTAAAAATGGCAAACGTGAAATATTCGCTCGTTCTCTTCACTGCCCTTCTCGTCATAAGCTGCAGCGGGACCAACAATAGGAACCAGGCCACCGCAAAGGAGGACGTTATGGCACCCGACTCCAAAACAACTATCCAGTTGACAAGCACTGCCTTCCAAGAGGGAGCCCAGATCCCGGTCAAGTACGGCTGCAAAGGCGCCGACATTTCACCCCCTCTTAAGTGGAGCAACCTGCCGCCCGGAACGAAGAGTCTAGCTCTCATCCTTGACGATCCCGACGCACCGATGGGCGTCTGGGTTCATTGGGTTATATACAACATCCCGCCTGAATCGACGGGCCTTCCTGAACATGTCGCGAATAGAGACTCACTATCCGACGGCGCACTTCAGGGACGGAATGACTTCAGAAATATCGGCTACGGCGGACCATGCCCTCCGAGCGGCACTCATCGTTACTATTTCAAGCTCTACGCCCTCGATACGGTGTTGCAGCTTAAGGCCGGAGGCTCCAAAGCAGATCTTCTGAAAGCTATGAAAGACCACATTGTAGGCGAAGGGCAACTGATGGGAAGGTACTCGCGCTGAAGGAGTCTGCGCAGGAAGAATATTCGGACTCAGTCCGCGTTTATTGACGGCGCTTTGCTTGCTTCAGATAGAACAGAAGCCTGAGACACCTCTATTCGACGAAGTCCGGTTGGGTTGCACGTTTCCTCAATCTCATGCCGTTGCAGCCGGCTCCTTCTTCCTGTCTTGCGGCAGACTTGTCTGAAGTCACGGATGTAGTTCCGATCTCGTACCCGGTCCATCCTTTGAGCATCCTGTGAAGCGCTTCCTTTGGACCAAGAATATGATCAGTGTGCTTTGTGTCAACGTCGGGCCATGGTCACAAATCAACTTACTTCAGCGCAAGAAAGCGTGCGATCCAGGACCGAGAATGCAATGATGTTGTATCTAGAAGCTCGACACTATTTCCTTCTCTCCGTGGGATACGATCGCGGTTGTGCTCGGCAGTTCCGGCGATGCGACCCTCACAGTTCGAACCAAGTCCGTTAATATCCAACTGGAATGATCCGCACCGCTTGGTCCGTGAAGCGCGCTCACAACTCAATAATCCGATTAAGACGGATCGGACTTTCTTCCGCTGATGAGACGAGTGATGTTTGGCGCAATAATATGCGGAAAAACTGAGCTCGTACTCATCGTGCTTGTTGCTTTCCGAAAATATGTCGATTAAATTCAACCATCGTTCTTTCAAAAAACCTGAGTCCCGGTGCCCCGCTTGTTGAATAAACCTGCGGACTGAAAAGGGAATCCCGTCCGGAATAATTTCCGGAACCTAAACGGGAGCTGCCCCGCAACTGTATACGGCACCAGCAAGCTTGAGCCACTGTCCTTACCCACTTAGTCAATGTGGAGGGATGGGAAGGCGAGAGCGATAACGGCCGAGAGCCAGGAGACCTGCCGGGACTTTTTCGAATCCGCAACCTTCGAGGGAGAGGTTAAATTCATACCGTACAGCCGGTGAGTTTCTGCTTCGTAACCCCAACTTCTCCCGAGAGGTTGGGGCTTTTTCTTGCCACAAGGAACAGGATGCTCGCTCTGCTGCTTACATTGATGCTTCACCCGAACGCCGACTCCCTGAAAGTCTTCAGGGCGCCGGACGTCGTGGTAACCTCTACAAGGACCAGGATCCCTCCTCAGAGTTCACCTACGAAAGTTACCGACCTCAACGTTAATCAGCTCTCAGGGCTCGGCTTCACCGATCTCCAAAGCATTCTTTCCTTTGCCGACGGCCTCTTCGTCAAAGACTACGGCCCGTCGCAACTCTCCACGATCAGCCTGAGAGGGACGGGCGCCGAGCAAACCCTTTTCATGATAGACGGGATTCGAATGAACAGTGTCCAGAACGGGGTTGTTGACCTCTTCCTGATTCCGGTTTCCGAGATTGGGAATATTGAAATTGCCGAGGGAGGTTCATCGGCACTCTACGGAGCCGATGCCGTCGGCGGAGTCATCAACATGAACACCGCCACACACTTGTCGCCACACATCTCTCTTCACTTTTCCGGCGGTTCCTACGGATACCAGAAAAGTCGGGCGAGCATAAACGAGAGGGCCGGCAATGCATCCATAAATGTAATGATCGAGAGGGCACGCGCGAAAGATGATTACAAATTCGACTTCGGCGACGGCAGGAATTCATTTCCAATGAGGCGAACAGGTGCGGACTTCGTAACGGATAACGAATTTGTCAAGGTTACCTTGCCTGACAGTCAATCATCTACGTTCATCGTCCTCTCAAATACAAGCGCAAACCGCGGCACTCCCGGCCCCGTGACCGGCCCGTTCTACGTCGGCACACAGCGCGAATACGACAACGATTTCTTTTCCGTCATAAAACACAGAAGACGTCTCGGCGATTTCCTCCTATCCGCCTCCGCAGGCTTCACCTACGACTATCTAAGGTATATCGATCCACCCACAGTCGCTGGTGGATACTCCATCGACGATTTTTACAAGATGGTTTCGCTTCAGCCGTCACTGCGTGTCAATTACACTTCGGGTCCATTCGAAGGAACTGCGGGCATCGACGGCGAGGAAGATCACGGGACTAGCTCCGAGATGGCCGGAGAAAAGAGGCGGACGCGAGGCGGAGTGTTCATCAGCAGTGTTTTGAACCTCCACGGTCCATACGATTCGGAATTACATATTTCTCCAAGCGCACGACTCGACTGGTATTCCGACTTCGGGTCATCGTTCAATCCCAGAATTGGAATCAACATCAGGCCGGTCGAATCTTTACCGATAAATGTCCGTGCGAGCGTCGGCACGAGCTTCAGGGCCCCTACATTTAACGAGCTTTACTATGCATCGGCAGGCAATCCTTACATCAAGCCGGAACACTCGGTCAACTACGATGGCGGAGTTGTTTTGACCGTCAGGCGACCACTTTACCTGGAAACGAGCGCCGACCTCTACTCGATCAACATCACCGACGGCATTGTCTGGCAGCCGTCGACCGGGAGTCTGTGGAGACCGGTCAACTACGCCAGAACCCTTTCCCGCGGAATCGAACTGAGTGTACAGGCAAACTATCGCGAGATTGCCGCTTTGCGTGCCGCTTACACCTTTGGCCAGTCACTCGACATGTCGAATCCCGGTTCACCTACTTACGACAAGCAGCTCATCTATCTTCCGCAGGAGAAAGCTTCGGTGGTAGCCGCCGTGTCGCCGTGGATCACCACTTTCACTGCCGCCCTGCAATACGTAAGCTTTCGGTACATCACTGCGGCAAACGATGAGTTCATTCCGGGTTTCACAACGGTCAATCTGTCTGCAGGTGCGAAAATTCCACTTGAAAGATTCATCCTCTCGCCGAGTTTCTCGGTGAGAAACCTTTTCAACGCGCCTTACCAAGTGTTACCGGAGTACCCGATGCCGCTGCGAACTTTTTATTTCAGTCTCGGCGTCAAATTCAACCAATAAAGGAAGATTCATGAAGAAATTGATGCTACTTGCCACGCTGGGATTGGCTCTTGGTTCCTGCACAAAGAGCCCGACCAGTTCGGTTACCTATTTCACACCCAAAGCCGTTGCAGTCTACGTGCTTAGCCAGGGCGATTACGGACAGGGGAACGCGTCCTTGACCGCATACTATCCCGACTCAAATCTTACCGAGAACGGGATATTCAAGCTCGTAAACGGGAGGAGTCTAGGCGACGTCGGTAACGATATCGTTCTTCAGGGCACGAATGCATACATGGTCATAAACAATTCGGATAAGATAGAAGTAATGGATCCCACGACAGCGCTTTCCGTCGGGACGGTTTATTTCCCGAGCGGAACAAGCCCTTATCGTGTAGCATTTTATGCGCCGGGGAATATCGGACTCGTTACGGATCTGCACACTAATTCGGTATCCGTCATAAACTTATCCACGAATGCGGTTATTGCAGCCGATACGATTTCCGTCGGTGATGCTCCATACGGGATCACGTGCGTTTCGGGTCAGGCCTTTGTGGCAAACTCCGGTTACGGTTCGGGCAACACCGTCACGGTGATCGACGCAATCAGAAGGAAAGTCATCAAAACGGTGAAGGTAGGGGAGGGACCGACTGAGGTTGAGCCTGACGGTAACGGAAACGTCTGGGTAGTCTGTGCGGGCCAGCCGGGCTCTGACGGTTCAATCTACATCATAAAAATCTCAAGCGATGCGGTGACGGATTCGATAAACATCGAAATGCCGCTGCCCTCATTCACGGGGCACACTCTCGCAATGGATACGCAGAACGGCTACGGATACTTGATTGCCGACAGCTCCGTCGTTAAGTTGAATTTATCGACAAAGGCTATCATGAACAAGAACCTGATCAGAGGGACCTTCTACGCAATAGCGGTCGACGAAGCCAACGGAGTTGTTTACGTAACGGATGCAAAAGACTACAAGACCGACGGAACGGTTTACATCTACAGTTCAAGCGGTCAGTACACAAACAAGTCTTTTACCGCAGGCATCAACCCCGACGGCATGGTATTCCTGAGATGAGGCAGACCAGGAAAGGGTATCGGAGTTTAATTGGCATGAATATCAAATCGAACAATCAAAAAGAATAGAAGTTGGAGGAAACAATGAGCATAATGCTGGCTCTCATCCTGATTTTGTTCGCGGCGTTTTCCAGGCTCATACCGCACGCGCCCAATTTTACGCCTGTAATTTCCATCGCGCTCTTTGCGGGAGCGTACCTGAAGAAACGCTACGCGTTCATCGTGCCCGTCGCCGCGCTTCTTCTGAGCGACGCTGTAATAGGTTTCTACAGTCTAGGGTCTATGGCTTTCGTCTACGGCACCATGGTTCTCATTGTGGCAATAGGGTTGTTGCTGGAAAGGAAGATTTCGGCCGGACGACTTCTTGGCTTATCGGTCGCAGGAGCATCGCTTTTTTTCATAACGACGAATTTTGCAGTCTGGCTGATCCCGGGCTCGATTTATCCCAAGACTCTCGCAGGGCTGGCCGAGTGTTACGTTATGGCAATACCGTTCTTCGGCAACATGGTCCTCGGTACCCTTATCTATAGCGCACTGATGTTCGGGGTTTACGAAGTGGCCGCCAAGTTTGTCTTCAAACCCAAGACGGTACAGGAGTAGTTGCAGAATGCGGGGACACGGATGGTTCGGCCCCCGCAAATGGCTCGCCCTGAAGCCAACGTATCCCGACGGAATTGCGGAAGGGTGCATGATTCCGAGAGAAAAGAGGTGCGGGTAGAAATCCATTGATCCGGGCATAAAAAACGGGAGGCCGAAGCCTCCCGCCGCATGCCCACCCCAACGTGAACCCGCTTTGGGTTGCGGGTATCGGAATTGGAGAAGGACAATAATTACTTCATGAGCAACATCTTCTGCTTCAAGATTCTTTCCCCAGTTCGCATCAGATAGAAATACACTCCCGAAGCAAGCCGGCTGCCGTTGAACACAAGCTTATGGTTCCCCGCCTTCATGACCCCGTCAGCGAGCACTGCAACGCGCTGCCCCAGAACGTTGAAGACAGTGATCTCTACTTGACTCTCCTTCGGAAGACCGAATTCGATCACCGTCGAAGGGTTGAACGGGTTCGGATAGTTCTGTCTGAGGTAGAACTCTCTCGGAATCCCGTCCATCCGCTCGGAGATGGCGTCGAGGGTTGAGTGTCTTATGTCGCTCGTGTCGCGTGGTATAAGTTCGTAACCGTTATCGTTGGATGACCCGGAAGAATACTGGCTGAGAACTCCCGTAACGTTTACGGGATCTTTAGGCTGTGTACTGCCGTCGACCTCGGTGTCCTTGTCTATGAATATCTGAATGGTATCTCCGCCGGCTTTCGTGGTGTAGTAGACGCTGCCGTTTGCTCCTTCGGCGGGCCACGTACCGGAGACATAGTAGAGCGAGTCGACTTTGACCAGGCTCCCCTCGTACTGCTCAGCATGAGCCAGAAATTGAGAGGGAGTTAGGATCTTCGGTTTTGGCAAGGCGGAAGCGCGCTTCAGAATCTTGAGGTTCAAAGTGTCCATCTCGAGCGGCACAAACTCGGTGAGGCCGTGGTACTGGTCGATAGTACCGACAACAAATACTGAGTCACCCACTTCGATCGGTACAATTGCTGAATCGTAAGAGAACACCTCGATCCCCGCGGTCTCATCCTGGATAAAATAGCCGGACTGCGGCGGAGTTTGAACGTTAGGCGCTATCACAACGCCTGCGACGAAAAGGGTATCTCCTATGGCGAGATGATCCGGTACCAGATCTCCGTCAGCGTCTTTCCGGGCATCGGCAATGGATATTACCTTAGATCCAGAGCCGATGACTGCGACAGTGTCATGCCCGCTTGCGGAGTTGTTGGCAAAGACGATAAATCCCGACTCCGAACCCGTGTCAACAGGCGTGAACGTTACGGCAAACTTCTGCGATGCCATACTGTCCATCCTGGCGCTGGCCGGCGACACGGAAAAGGCGGCATTAGTCGACGTCACCGAACTTATGTAGAGGGAATCAAATCCGTCGTTCGTGACAGTGAGGGTGATAATCTTCGATTTTCCTACGAGAACATTGTGAAAATCAAGCGCACCGGACGATACTGAGAAACCAGGTTCCGCACCGCTTCCCTTACCTCTAACTCCGACCGTGTCGGGCGAAGAGGCGGCGTTGCTCACGAACGCTACGCTTTCAGAATCGAGCTGAACCGCCGTCGGGGTGTATCTGACTGCGAAATTTATGGAATCTTGTGGGGGAATCGACGCGCTCCCGGGCGTCACCGTGTAGACCGAAGCACTCGGCGTTACCGACGCTATGTCAAGAGAAGCATAGCCTGCATTCTTGACGGTGATGTTTTCCGCGGCGCTCTTGCCTACGAGCACCTTGCCGAAATCGATGGAACCGGGCGACAGTGCTATGACCGGTGCATCCACACCACCGACGCTGTTTTCCCATGTCGAAGCGACTCGGATTCCATCTAGCACATAATCCGGAATGCCCGACGCTTGACGGATTGCAACTGCGTTGATGTAGTTCTCCCCCGTCTGATCGTCTACCGATACTTCCGGAGCGCCGGCGGCTGCTTCGCTTCCCGGAACACCCGAGGGCAGGACCCACAAATCTGTCGTATCATTTCCGGCCTTACTGATCTTATACTTCAAAATAAGCAGGTAGGTCGTGTTCTTGGCAAAGTTGGTGGTCCCCCAGTCAGGGGTCGAACTATTGGAAAGCCCAAAGACCACGTTGTCCGAAGCGTCAACTTTCAGGAACACACGAGCACAGAAATAGAAACTCGTCCCGAACTTGTTTCCGAGATGCAGGAAGTAACTGCCGGAGAGATCGTTTCCCGATTCCGTCACTTTGATTAAGGCCGACAGATAGATCGTCTCGCCGTCTCTACTCTGGACCGGGAATGTTTTATTCACGTCTTCGCCGGTGCCGAACACGTCCAGCGCGTTTCCTACTCCTGAACCGGCGTACCCGCTATAGGTCAAAACGCTGTCGCTTATCATGGCAGGCCCTGACCCGCTATGTGCATCCCAGCCGAGTGTATCAATAGCTTCGCCATCGGGAAAATCAAAATCTTCTTTGACCAGCTGCGCGGATGCCAGGGCGGTCATGAAGAAGAGAATCAGCAGTGTGGCAAAATACTTCATACCAACTCCTTTCTGAGTGTTTGGGACTTGTTCATCATTGCTCGCTCGATGACAATTGGGCAGGCGGGGCATAACACGAGTGCAGAGTCGTTTGTCCTCCGGCGAATTTTCTCGCAAATGGAGGAGCGGCATGCGACCTACTGAGGAGATGCCTGTGCCAATTCAGAATCAGGATGAAGGTTGGCTTATTGAAACGGCCGATGATCTTAGAATAAGAAGAGCTGAAACAACCCGCATTGTTTCCTCCTGAATTAAGAATGCCCGATAGTCAACACCGGATGAATGTCAGCGGGTGGACAGAAAGACCCCTAAATGAAATCGCCCGTCCTTGTAACTCACAACACAAATCGCCGACATGTTCGTTTATTTAGCACGACTACTTTTGGAACTGGAATAATTTGAACAGCGGAGGATGAAATGTCAAGCCCCCGCCCCATGAAGTTTTTGCCGGAACAGCCTCCACAGACTGTCACTTCAAGAGAAGCATTTTCAGGGTCGATGTGTAAGCGCCCGCTCTAAGCCGGCAAAAATAAATGCCGCTCGGAAGACTCATCCCATCGAACCTGACCTCGTAGAGACCGGGCTCCTCCTTCCGCGCCACCAGAGTCCGAACTTCCCTGCCGAGTACATCGAAGACTTTCAATTCCACGAACCCGGAACTACTAACCCCGAACTGTATTGTCGTCGTCGGGTTGAAAGGGTTCGGAAAATTCTGGCCCAGTGTAAACACGGAAGGTACCTGACCGGTGATTTTTCTGACTCCCAGCTCGATGTCGTCGCTCCCTCCCGCCTCAATGTACCTTGCCTTGAACTCCTGCAGGTACAGATTCGCCACTCGTGCGTCACGTATAATCAGTGTATTCTCATTGTTCGACGTTTCGGCCGAATTTGACCAGTTGTGCGACCCGGTGATCACAGCTTCATCGGCTTTGGGATCTTCGGCGTCGATCAGGGCATACTTGTGGTGAAGAAGACCCGTCAGGCTGCTCCCCTTCAAATTGACATCCACGCCGGCTCCCCGGAGGAAATTGAACTGATTGCCGGAGTCGCTGTTGTTGTCAAGGATAACCCTGACTTTTTGCCCTGAGACTTTTTTTGCAGCAAGGATTCCGGAAAGGTCCGAACGTGTAAATGTAAGCATGCAGACATTTATCGAACTCGTTGCATGGCTCAGAGTCCGGTAGATATGAAGAGTCGTCTGATCGGACGGGCTGAAGTACAATTCGACGGGAATGCCGCCAATGTTGAACTTGTGAGGAGTGTTGTCGGTTTTTCTGCTGCCGAACCTGGAAAGGGCCGGATTGGGCGTGTCAGTAGATGATCCCCACATTTCGTTGAATTCCATTGTGTAAGCGTTCGCCAGCGCTTTGTCCTGTATCTCGAGAGCGTTCTGAGCATCGTCATTGGTACCGGGATCCGTTGCGTTCCACGATCCTGTCCACACCCAATCGTCGGTAAAAGAACTCGTGTCACGGAAATCAAATACGGCGAACTTGTTATGCATCAGCCCCATCCCGGCATTTATGGGATCGAAAGTATCGGTGATAACCTGAATGCCGTCTCCTCTCAATGTGTTCAAAAGCGAAGCAGTCTGTTGCTTAATCGCGTTGTCGTTTTCCATTATCAATCTGATCCGGACCCCGCGCTCCTTAGCGCTTATGAGCGCCGATGCAATACTTGAACCCACCGACCCGCTCAGGCTGTACAGTGCGACGTCAATCGAGTGTTTCGCCGCACTGATTCGCGAGATGAATTTGCTCGCTATGTCGATTGTCTGTGCCTTCTCACCGCGTGACACCGAGGTGTCCGCGGACTTCGAGAAGAATACATCTATAGCTCCGGTCGACCCCACAGGCGAGGCTGTACTGAAGACTGCGTCGCCGGTCTGGTTGGTCCCTTTCGGATCTGTCGCAGCAACCTGGTAGTGATAAACCGTTGCCGGACGGAGTCCCGAGAGAACGAGACCGTGAACTGTATCGGTCGATGCCTCGCTGACCGAATCGATATAGTCTTTTGTTATGCCATATTTCACCTTCCCAGCCGACACAGTCTCCGTTCTGAATGCAATCGTAATCGAATGCGGCTGTATGTTTGACTCAAACGGAGCCTCACGGAAGGTCGGACCCGCATGAGTTACGATATCGTCCTGAGCCCGTGGCACGATCTCATAATCGGTTGTGTACGGAGGGGTCAGCAGCGAAGCAGTCCCGGGCTTGTATTGCTTGAGGATCCCTATAAGGTCGAAAGTCCCGGAAGGAATGACCCACAAATTTGGAATGTAACCGCCGGTCGTTCCCGTTATGTCGGTAATCGTTTCATTGCCCGGATCGTATGTGACGTCGTTGATGCGTACGAGCCTTCCCTCGTTAGGCTCGGAGTAGTCGTCTGTGAATGTCTGGTTGACATCCGCCGCAGTGACCAGCAGCGGCTCCGGAAGAGACCTGCCATGTGACTGGACGGTCCACATACCTGAATCGGGGACGACTTCCGTCGTTCCGCGATATTGATCTATCGTCCCGGTGAAAGTGACGCTGTCTCCCACCTGAAAGGAAGGGAAATAGGTGTAGCTGAAGATGTTTATGCCGGCCGTAGCATCCTGAATGAACAGATTTGTCTGCGAGTTGCTTGTAATTGCCGTAACGACCCCGGTGACCGTAACCACAGCCCCCTCCCCGTAAGGTGCGACGGGGACTCCCTGAGAATCGTTCGCGTGCAGGTCGATTATCCTAACTAGTTTTCTTACCGAGACCGACAGCTTCGACCCTACCGGTAAAGGCAAGGTGCCCGATACCGCCGTCTTGACAATGAATAATGTTGACAGCGACGAGTCGGGGGCGGTGACAGGCCCGATCACAACGAAAGCCGTGTCTTTATGAGTGACGCGGACTTGACTTATCGATATAGTATCGTGGTCCACTGCTACTAGGGCACGTGTCGCACCTGCGCCCGAAACGGATACGCCCGTAATACTACGAGCCCAGTTGAATCCCCCAGGGATCACAACCACTACGGAGGCAATCGTATCCCTTTCGTCACTGGCAATCTTTATTGTAAAGTTCGACACGGAATCGGCGCATATAGTCGAGGGAAAGATTACCGCGGTCCCGATGCCAGCGCCCGGGATGGCACTGGAAGGCTCGGTCGGCGAGGCGGAGTTCTGAGGGTATATCACAGACTGAGCAACGAAGTCTCTCACATTGTCATCGGTATCGTAACCGTTGCCGATACCATCGTCGGCACCGCCGGTCTCGAGAGAGGATGCCGTCGAAGAAGCCCTCGCTTTTCTCTCGGCGGAAGTCGTGTTGGAAAGGGCAGGTGCCGTCCCGCTCCCTTCATACCCGTTTGCCGTGCCGTAGCCGATAAGGTCGACGTAAGACGAAGGATTTGCTCCTGAGAGAGGAGATGTCGAGTTTACCAATGCCACTTTCCCATTCGTACCGCCCATCTTGATCTGTCCCGTAGCGTCCGGAACGGGAAGACTGACAGTGCCTCCCGCGCCCTCTGCTTCCTGAATGAGATAGTAACCATGAGCCGCAATCTGCCCGGTCAAGGGGGTAATCTGCCAGCTGGTTCCCGAACTCGACCCGTATTGAACCGACCATCCCGACAAATCGACCGAAGATTCGGTCGGGTTATACAGTTCGATGAAATCGTTTCTGTATTCGGCGCCGGAGTTTCCCCCGCCGCCGTATACTTCGCTTATTACCACATGAGCTGCCGGCTGGGCGGAAAGGATTCCGGCGAAAAGAGACGATAAGAAAACAAAGCACGCAAACAATAAGGCGCTGAATCTCATTTCGATTCTCCAATTCAGCGGTCATAAAAAGCCCGCGATCGAATTATAATGGATAAAGACCGTGTTCAGCAGGTACAACGGCACCACAAATTCTTACAGCACGACTATGGGATAATATAAGGTTTCAGTTGGTTAGGGGAAATGACAGTAATAGGACCAGGCGGGTTTCCAGGCCGGCAAAACTGCGACCCGCCGAAAAGCGAGTCGCAGTCGCCGACAACGCGGCTACTTGAGCAAAACCATTTTCCTAATCGCCGAGTAATTCAGAGCACCGGCGGATTCTACCCTCATCTCACAGAAATACAAGCCACCCGGAAGATCGGCTGCGTTGAATTCGATTTCATAACTCCCCGAATTTTTCACTCCGTTGACAAGTGTCTTCACTACTCTCCCCAATACGTCGTACAGCTTGAGACTCACAAATCCGGAACCCGGTACATTGAACCTTATGACAGTCGACGGATTGAAAGGGTTCGGATAGTTCTGGAATAACATGAATGATTCCGGTTGTTCGACTTGAACCCCAAGTATCTCTCCCGCCTTCTCTGTATTTCCGGAAACATTCACCGCTTCAATCTTGTAGTAATATGTCTGCCCGGACTTCACTTTCGAATCAACGAACGAATATTGAGCGGATGAGGCGCCATCTCCCGAAGCTTTCAGCGATGGATTGGTCACATAACTCGAGATCACCAGGAACGGTCCGTCCAATTCGTCTGCGCGAAGGACGTTGAATCCCGCAATGTCGATCTCAGAGGCAGTAGAAAACGCCAGGAGTACCTTCCCGTTCTCCACTGTTGCGGTGAGCCCCCGCATCGTGACGGGAAGCGAAACATCCGGCGGAGTCTCCGACATACTCGAGTTTTGAGGGGTGACCGCGTCCTGCTTGACGAAATCAGTTCCGTTGTCATCGGTATCGTAGCCATTTCCAAAGGCTTCATCTTCTCCTCCAGGAGCCATACTAGATGCAGTCGAACTCGACCGGGCTCTTCGTTCCGCAGATTGAGTATTCGAGAGCGATGGCATGGGTTCGCTGCCTTCATACCCGTTTGCACTTCCGTATCCGACCAGATCAATGTATGCCGATGCAGATGGGTTTGCATCCGCGAGGGGCGTAATGGAATTGACAAGGGCAATTTTCCCACTCGATCCACCTAAGTTCAGGCTACCCGTCGCATCGGGTGTCGGCAAATCAACCGTTCCGCCGCTTCCTGCTGCTTCCTGGACAAGGTAGAAACTATAGGCAGGTATTGAACCGGTCAGTTCCGTAACATTCCAGCTATCGGAAGTTCCCGACGCGTATTGCACCGACCATCCGGTCAAATCGACGGTGGATGCACTCGGATTGTAAATTTCGATGAAGTCATTTTTGTAGGTCGCTCCGGCGTTACCACCGCCTCCGTAGACCTCACTAATCACCAGATGACTTACGACTTGCCCCCGGATGCTCCCCGAAGACAGAAAAAGAAATGACAGTACAACAAGTGTGCGCATATCCCTCTCCTGTTTTTTTAGTTGTGAAATTGAAAAGGGAGGAATGCTTACGTGTGTGCGAGCTCCGCCAAACACAAACTATGAAACCGGCATCGTGCTACGAATGGGATTCGTAAACATGCCACCAATCCGTCCATCCGAACTTCTTCCGTCCGAATAGCTATCGGAATAATTTCAAGAGACCTCGGCAAATTGTCAAGAAAATTCTTTGCCGAGCCGCGTCCTGAAATGTCAACCTTTGTTGCCGGTTAGTCGCCCCCTGAACCTGCGGCAGGTTAACTCCCAATCCCGTTAGTCACTTGAAAGCCTACAGGTACTCGCAGAGATGATGCGGGCGTAATCTCCCGAACAATGTGCGGATACTCATCCACACGGGAGTTAAGAGAGCTCGTCACCGAGATCTTCGTGCGAAAGGTATGTGAATCTGAAGGCCGCCGAGTTTGAGAAAAAACGGTGAGGTTGAAGAAAAGCAGATAGAATACGGCAGTGAATACGCGCATTTTCCCGTCCTGTAATTTGCCAACGCTTCATTGATTATTGGAGGGATGTTGCGGCCATATCTCAACGCGGCCCCCCTTGTTCAGCCGCCGATGCGACGCAAGAATTGGCTCCATGGTCGCATCGTCATTCCTCCGGACGCTCGCTCAACGCGTATAATTTACGCTCTTCGCCCGAAATTTCAAGTAAAGTCTTGGAGAAAATTGCCGACATACAGACCAGGTAGAGTGTGCATGGTCCCTTCCGTCCTTGATCAATCACGGGACTGCAAAAGAAAAGCGACTGCCGTTCTGGAATTACAGCAGTCGCTCCCAATCTTTCTGCAAATCAACGATCAATTCATTCTATCGTGATCGTCTTCCTGAGTCTCACATCTCTAGACGACGAACAAATCTCAAGTTCGTATTTCCCGGGATGCACGACCATACCGTTCTCCTTCACGCTGTAGTCTTTCAGCGACTCTACGGGAAGAGTTATCCTCACGGTCCTGGTTTCACCCTTCTTGATCGATACACGATCGAATCCTTTGAGCGATTTGATCGGCTGGTTCTTCCTCGTCGTAAGGTCCCTGACGTACAGCTGGACCACTTCGTCGCCATTCATCTTTCCGGTGTTTCTTACATTCACGGAGATAGTGACTTTATCGCCCGGCTTCGCCACAGATTTGCTCACCTTCAGATCGGAGTATTTGAACGTCGTGTAACTCAGACCGTAGCCGAAAGGATATAGCGGAGTTCCTTTGAAGTAGCGGTACGTCCTTCCCTTCATGCTGTAGTCGGTGAACGGCGGAAGCTGTTTGACAGATTTGTAGAAGGTGACCGGAAGTCTTCCGGCCGGATTGTACTTTCCGAAGATCACGTCCGCGACGGCGTTGCCGCCCTCTTCGCCAGGATACCATGCGTCCATGATGGCCGGTATGTTCTGCTTCGCCCAGTTCACACCAAGTGCACTGCCGCCCACGAGTACCAGCACTATAGGCTTTCCGGTTTTGTGAATCGCCCTCAGCATCGCCTCTTCGCCGGCAGGAAGCCGCAGTCTCGTGCGGTCCCCTCCCTTGAAGCCCGGAAGGTTTATATTATGATTCTCTTCGCTCTCAAGCTGCGGGGAGATTCCGGCAACGGCAATTACTACATCGGACTTCTTCACGGCATCGACCGCGTCCCTGAGAAGACTCTTCTCGCTCGGCTGCGGCATGCTCATGTGCCACTCGAAACCGAAAATGTTGTAGCTTCCATTGTCCACAAATTCCACTCTGACCGCGTATTTCTTCCCTTTCACCATATGAACGGTCTTATAACTGAAGACTCTCGGGTTGAAATGATTCCAGTTGCTTACAACGAGCTTGCCGTCAAAGTAGAGTCTTCCCTTCTGCGGACACGTTATCCCGATCTGGTAGTTTCCGGTGGCCGGAGGTGTTACGCTTCCCGTCCACCTCAGTGAGAAATGCCTGGCGGGTACGCCTTCGGCCGGAGAATCAAATCCCCAGAAGTTTCTGGTCACAGTGTCCACCTGCGTGCGCACAGGCTTCCCTTTGAATTGCAGGTTGTCGAAATATTCGGCATAAAGGCCGTGTCCTTGATTCCCATGATCCGGGCTGAGATAGCGCGGTTCAATGGCCTGCGGATTGACGATTTCGTCCTCCAGCAGATTGTATCCCGCCGCGAAATGCACCTTCAC
Source organism: Candidatus Kryptoniota bacterium (assembly GCA_046706745.1). Lineage (GTDB taxonomy): Bacteria > Bacteroidota > Ignavibacteria > Kryptoniales > JAKASW01 > JAKASW01. The sequence goes on along the minus strand of JBJKPC010000001.1, from coordinate 17,038 downwards.
TCCCGGTCCGAGCGCGTTCTTTATGCCCTGGTAAATTGTCACCGGGTTGGACGGTATCCCGTTGTAATTCCCCAGAAGTATTTTCTCATCCTGGGAGTACAGGCCGACAATGGCTACAGACTTGAGGTCTTTCTTGAGAGGGAGGAGATTGTGAGCATTCTTCAGCAAAACGATGCTCTCGTCGGCAACCTTCCTGGCAAGCTCCATGTGTGCCGGCGTGTTGTTGTCGGCAATCGTGATTTTGGAATATGGCACGGCAGAGGGGGGATCGAACATGCCGAGCTTGAACCTTGCCAACATCAGGTGTGTCACAGCACTGTCGATAGTCGCAACCGAGATCAGACCCTTCTTCACCGCCTCGTTGAGCGTGGTGAATTCGGTGCCGCAAGTCAGATCGCAGCCGGCTTTTACAGCATCGGCGGCGGCGGCCATCACGCTCGACGCGTAGTGGTGGCCGTTGAATATGTCCCAGATCGCTCCGCAGTCCGAAACGACGTAACCTTTGAATCCCCATTTATCTCTCAAAAGATCCGTCATCAGAAAAGTATCTGCGTTGCACGGAACGCCGTTGACGGCATTGTACGCCCCCATTATCGAGTAAGCGTGACCCTTCGTAATTGCCGCTTTGAAAGCGGGAAGGTATGTGTCGTACAGGTCGGTCATGGAGACTTTCGCACTGAACTGGTGCCTGATCAGCTCCGGACCGCTGTAAGCGTCGAAGTGTTTCGGAGTCGAAACCACCTTGAGATATTTGGGGTTATTCCCCTGAAGTCCGGTAACGAATGCAACGGCGAACTGCGAAGTCAGAAACGGATCTTCGCCGTAAGTTTCCTGGCCTCTTCCCCAGCGGGGATCCCTGAAGATATTGATGTTCGGCGCCCAGAATGTGAGGCCGGAATATCTCTCCCCATATTCTCCCTTGCTTATGGCGTAGTTGTGTTTGGCCCGGGCTTCCGTGGAAATCACGCTCGCCTCTTCGTGTATCAGCTTCGGATTCCAAGTTGCGGCCATGCCGATAGCCTGCGGAAAGACGGTGGCAATTCCGTTCCTGCCGACACCGTGAAGGCATTCGCTCCACCAATTGTAAGCGGGAATGCCGAGCCGCGGGATGGCAGCTGCAGCGTTTTGCATCTGCGATATCTTCTCCTCCAACGTCATCATCGACACCAGGTCGGCCGCCCGCTGCCGGAAGGTCAGGTTGGTGTCGAGGTAAGCCGGCACGCTCTTCTGTGCGGACCCGGCAGTGCCCTCGGCCCTAGATGTCGAAACAAAAGCCCCCGACAAAGCGAGACATGCGGATAGTAAGTAAGAGACGGGTTTCATGACTGATTTCCTTTGGTGGTTTTGTACTTGAGTAGCAGATCTGCTCCATCACTAACGGCCGGGAAGCGGCCTTGCCATCGTTCGTCAGTCGAATTATAACTCAATCGAAAGGGAAATCCAATCTGGGGTAACGGTGCATTGGGGGATGTTTGGTACTGGTGCACTTTGAATCCGTCGAACATGAACATTGGGAACTAAACTGTGGAAAGCAGTGCGGTAGTGGCTTGTTTTAATCCCGAGCCGATCAAAAATCACATCGTGTGATGTTCGGCTTCCCTAACGTCTCCCGATCAATAATCACATCCTGTGATGATCGGGATCCCGAACTTCCTTTTCGGGACTGCTCGGTAAAGGGATGAAATTACTATCGAAATGTTATGGAACCTGGTTATATGAACCCTGAAAGGGCGACATAATATCATCCCTTCGGGATTCTTGATCATTGAAATTCAAATTCTACAGCAATATCACCGCTTCGCGGTTGAACTTCAGGCAAAATACACCACTACTCAATCTGGGCTAGGTGGGCATTCCCAAATCTTTGCACGCGGAAAACGCAGAAAAGAGCACGGATGACCACAGTTATATTCAGGAAAAACAACGTCCGTGATGATCTGCTATAGTCCGTGTTATCCGTGTGCTCACCCCTTATTCGAACTGCCGCACTCCCCAATCGCGATGGTAGCTATTCATTTTCACTTTGGCGCGACTCACCAGATAATCTTCTGGCCGCCGAGAGCGCATAGATAATGTGTGGAGAGCCCAGAGAAAAAGTAAACACCCGAAGGGTCCTGCGGACAGAGGCACTGAGACACAGAGACTGCACAGAGAGTGAAGACTGATACTTTCTCTGTGCCTCTGTGTCTCTTGTGGTTGAATTCAAATATACATGGACGCAAAGCGAGCCCGAAATACGCCGAGAATGAAATGAAATTTCCCTGCGCGCTCTCCGATCCCCGGACACGCCCGGAGTGTATGGATCAATTGTGAATCACAAAAAGCAATGCCGTCGCCCCCATGGGATCGAGAGCAGACGGCATTTGCTTAAGTTTCTTTATATTCGGTCTACACGCCAGTCATTCGACGGTAATCGTATGCGTCAGCTTGATGTTGCTGGACGATGTGCCGATCTGAATCTGGTACTTGCCGGGTTCGACGACTACCTGGCCCGCTTTGGGACTGTATGTCGCAAGCGACTCGACGGGAAGAGCAATATCGACGGTCCTCGTCTCACCCTTGTTGATCGAGACCCGCTCGAAACCTTTGAGTGACTTTATCGCGTGGAACCCTTTAGCGTCGAGGTGTCTGACATAGAGCTGGACCACCTCGTCGCCGTCCATTTTGCCCGTGTTCTTAACGTCGACCGAAACATGGACGACATCGCCGTTCTTCGCGACGTTCCTGTTCACTTTCATACCGGAGAACGCAAAAGTGGTGTAGCTCAGGCCGTAGCCGAACGGAAAGAGCGGCGTACCTGTGAAGTAACGGTAGGTTCTTCCCTTCATGCTGTAGTCGGTGAAAGGAGGAAGCTGTTTGACGGACTTGTAGAAGGTGACCGGAAGTCTTCCGGCAGGATTGTACTTACCGAAGATCACGTCCGCGACGGCGTTGCCGCCCTCTTCACCCGGGTACCACGCGTCCATGATCGCGGGGATGTTCTGCTTCGCCCAATTCACACCGAGCGCGCTCCCGCCTACGAGCACGAGTACAATCGGCTTGCCGGTTTTGTGAACGGCTCTCAGCATCGCCTCTTCCTCAGCCGGGAGTCTCAGCCTCGTACGGTCGCCGCCTTTGAAGCCCGGAAGGTTTATTCTGGGATTCTCCTCGCTCTCGAGCTGGGGAGAAATCCCGGCAATGGCGATCACAACATCGGATTTCTTCGCGGCATCTACCGCATCCCGGAGCAGGCTTTTCTCGCTCGGTTCCGGAACGTTCCTGTGCCAGACGACGCCCAGATAGGGACTGGTTCCGCTGTCTGCAAATTCGACCTTGAGAGAGTAGGGCTTGCCTTCCACCATGTGGACGGTCTTGGATCCGAAGCCGAAGCCCCTTCTGCGGGCGGCGTTCCACCTGTTCACCACCAGCTTTCCGTCGAGGTACAATCTTCCTTTCTGCGGACAGAAGATTCCTATCTGGTAGTCCCCGGTTGCGGGAGGCGTCAGCGTTGCTGTCCACCTCATCGAGAAATCCGTGGCAGGCACGCCTTTGCCGGGAGAACCGGAGCCCCAGAACTCGTTGGACCGGTTGTCCACCCTGGTTAGCACGGGCTTGCCTTCGAGGTGCGAATTGTCGAAGTATTCGGCATACCACCCATGTCCTTCAAATCCGTGTCCCGGGGCGAGATACTTCGTGTCGATCGGGTTAGGTCTCGCGAACTTGTCCTCCAGCAGGTTGTATCCCGCGGCAAAATGAACCTTGACATCCGGTCCGAGTGCGTTCTTCAGTCCCTGGTAGATCGTTACCGGGTTGGAGGGGGTTCCGTTGTAGTTACCGAGAAGTATGTTTTCATCCTGTGAGTAAAGACCGATTATGGCAACGGACTTCAAGTTTTTGCTGAGGGGGAGAAGATGGTGGTCATTTTTCAGAAGAACCATACTCTCGTCCGCAACTTTCCTGGCGAGCGCCATGTGTGCAGGCGTATTGTTGTCGGCTATCGTGATCTTAGAATATGGCACATCGGAGGGTGGATCGAACATGCCCAGCTTGAACCTTGCCAGCATTAGGTGCGTGACGGCACTGTCGATAGCCGCGACGGAGACGAGGCCCTGCTTTACCGCCTGGTTGAGCGTGGTGAATTCGGTGCCGCAGGTGAGGTCGCAGCCGGCGTTCACTGCATCGGCGGATGCTGCCGCCATGCTCGGTGCATAGTGGTGGTTGCGGAATATATCGCCTATAGCTCCGCAGTCGGAAACCACATATCCTTTGAATCCCCACTTATCTCTCAGGAGATCGGTCAAGAGCAATGTATCCGCGTTGCACGGTACGCCGTTGACTGCGTTGTACGCACCCATGATCGAGTAAGCGTGTCCCTTCATTATCGCCGCCTTGAACGCGGGAGTGTATGTATCGTAAAGATCCGTCATAGACACCTTGGCGCTGAACTTATGTCTCAAAAGTTCAGGGCCGCTGTAAGCATCAAAATGCTTGGGTGTAGCGATCACCTTGAAATACTTGGGGTTGTTCCCCTGGAGGCCCGTTATGAAAGCGACGGCAAACTGTGAAGTAAGGAACGGATCCTCGCCGTATGTCTCCTGGCCTCTACCCCAACGCGGGTCCCTGACGATATTGATGTTCGGTGCCCAGAAATCTAGTCCTCCGAATATCTTTCCGTAATCTCCCTTGCTGATCTCATTATTATATTTTGCGCGGGCTTCAGTGGAGATTACGGTCGCTTCCAAATGTATGAGCGCCGGATCCCAGGTTGCCGCGGCGCCAATCGCCTGCGGAAAGACGGTGGCAATACCGTTGTTCGCAACCCCGTGGAGAGCTTCGCTCCACCAGTTGTACGCGGGAATGCCGAGACTAGGAATGGCAGGGGCACCGTTCTGCATCTGAGATATCTTTTCTTTCAGTGTCATCTGGGACACGAGGGCCTTGGCCCGCTGCTCAAAGGTCAAGTTAGTATCGAGATATGCCTGTGCAGTTCTATTGGGGGGGGCAGCAGTCCCCTGGGCTCTTGCACTAGAAACGAGAGCTCCCGCCAGAATGAGGCATCCCGAAAGTAGGTAGGTGAGGTGCTTCATGGTAAGCTTCCTTCAATGGGTTTGTCCGTTATTCTGTAGATATTCTCCAGCACTAACGACGGGGGACTTGCCTAGCCATCCTTCGTTCGTAAACTGCATTATAATTCAATCGATCACGAAATACAATGTTGTTTGCTGGCGACCGCGTCTCAGATCCGATTCCCAGTAGATCTCCCCGGAGCCATTAACCCCGAAGTATACTCTGACGCGGCGTGAAACGCCCCTCGCACAGAAACCGCATGCAAGGCAGAGTTCTGCCTTCCGAACCTGGCACATGGTTGGTAAACTCTTCGTCTAATTCAAAACGAACCACTCCTTACAGCCGGGGTGTGGATGCACTCGTACCGCGTTCTTAAATTGTCTATTGTGAAATCGAAGATCCCATGGGGACTATATTTGTCCGAGCTTATCGGGACGGCGTTGCTGCTGCTTCTCGGCTTGTCGTTCGTGATACTCGACTTCGGCAAAGGGAGTTTTGTTGCAACGCTCATTCCCGACGCGGGCCTGCGCAGGCTGATTACAGGTTTTCTCTTCGGCTCTACGGGCGCCTCAATCGCATACTCGCGCGTCGGCAAAGTCAGCGGGGCACATATCAACCCGGTCGTCACGCTCGCTTTCCACATAAGAGGAAAACTTTCGGCGGGCAACTCTCTTGGTTATATCGCGGCACAATTCGCCGGCGGGGTCATCGGATGTATTCCTTTACTGCTGTGGGGAGCAACCGGCAGGAGCGTTGCGTTCGGAGCGACCACCCCGGGTTCCGGATTTACTCCGTTTGAAGCAATGCTGGGTGAAGTGATCACGACAATCGGTCTAATCGTAGGGCTCTTCGTTTTTCTCGGTCACAAGAAACTGCGAAAACATACTCCGCTGCTTTTTCCGTTTCTCTACGCTGTGATGGTGTACCTGGAGGCGCCGCTGTCGGGGACGAGCACCAATCCGGCAAGGAGCGTGGGACCGTCGGTTGTATCGGGCATCTGGACGGGGTGGTGGATATATTTGGCCGGCCCGCTGGCTGGGATGTTCATTGGGCTGGCAATCTTAAGATTCAGCTGGTTGAAGAAGTTCAAAGAAGAGGTTGCGAAAGTGTACCATTTCGAGCACGACCTGTACGGAGTTTTCAGAAAAGAATTGTGAATTTTGAATTGCGAACCGGCCTCAGGCCCACCGCTTGATCAGGATCAGAGACAGATCATCGCTGCGGGGAGCCTCGCCGACAAATGCGTCCACAGCGGCAAGTATCTTCTCGCCCACCCTATCGGGGGAAATGCCGGCGGATTTTCCAAGGAGTGCTTTAAGCCGCTGGTCGCCGAAAAATTCGTCCCTTTCATTTCGCGCTTCCGAGACACCGTCGGAATACGCCACGAACAAATCACCGGGACCAACGTCGATCTCCTGTTCATCAAACTTCGCTGTTTTTACCAGACCCAGAGCCGGGGCACCGTGGGGGAGTTCTTCTACAACTCCGACGCGAAGCAAAAGCGGAGGGAGATGGCCTGCGTTCAATAGGCGGATCTTCCCTGAATTCTCGGTGAGCTCCATATAAACCAGCGTTGCAAACTTGCTCGGCAGGCTGTCGCGGCAGAATATCAGGTTGATCCGCTCGCCCAATTCCGAAAGTGAACTATACTCGGGCGCGATCGCACGAAGGGTAGACTGAAGCTTGGACATCAAGAGTGCTGCGCCCAGTCCCTTGCCCGCGACGTCCCCCAGCGCGAGTCCGAGTTTATTGTCGCTGAGGTTGATATAGTCGACCAAATCACCGCCGACATCGTTGGCAGGCCGGGTGAACATCCAGATGGACCAACCGCCGATCGTCGGATTCTCTTCCGGCAGAAGTGCCTTCTGAACAGTCCGCCCTATCTTCAGTTCGTCGTGCGCCAGAAGCTTGTCCTTCAACTCCAGCATAAGGACGAGCAGCACAAGCAGATAGCCGACCGGGCTCGCATCAATGGTGATATTGTAATTGTTCCCCGACCAGATCACATTTCCCCAGAAGGAGAAAATGATACTGAGGAGCAGGAGAAATCTTCTTGCAGGATTGAGATGGAGGATCAGGCTCTTCAGCAGATACCAAGAGGTAAAAATGAGCCTCTTGAGACGGCGATAGGATTCAAGCCTTCGCTTTGTATCGGCATCGATGTAAAACCGATAAAGTTCCTTGAAATCTCTCCGCAACGACTCGCCGATTTCCCCCTTTTTGAAGTCGTTGACTATTGTCTCCCTGAGGATATGGTCCCTGGTTCTGCGGCCTTTTTCCGACGATTTGTCTTCGATCATGAGCTCGCTGCCTTCAATTGGCTTTCATTGGAATATTCACAGAAGATAACGGTTTGACGGACGGCTTGTTTCATTACCCAGGAAATAAGTGCTTGAGAGCAAGACCCGATTGGGGTGAAGAAGAGTCCGGAGTCGGGAAGTTGCCGCAAATTCTCCCCTTACCTAAAGGTTAAGAGACAGATTCACTCCGTAACTTGCCCCTTTTCCTCCGTTGGTTTTAGGATGGTTCTTTTTGCGACGAATTCGGCAAATTCAATTCCTGCGCCTAGTCCGAATCCGAGGAGATAGCCTTGGGCGATATCATAATAGATCATCTGCGAAAGGTTGAAACGGGGTATCGCCGGGTTTGCAGCGAACACGAAATAAAAAATTACGGCGACCAGCACATAGGCTGCAGCGAGCAACGAGCTGAGCGAGAGAATCCGGCTGAACACCGCATCGACAAGCTTCTCGAAGTAGTATTTCGCAAACAGTAAAATGGAGCCGGAGAGCGCCACAAAATAGAGGGCGTCTTGCCAGATGAACTGCCTGTCGGCGTGATGAAAGCCAAATTCAATCAGCACAATTAGCACCAGAAATACGACCGCAGCAATCCATTTCTTGAGAAACCGGAAGCTCGAAAACAATATTCCTCCGCCTATCCCGAATGAAAAGAACTGGAAGCCGATCCTCATCTCGTTGAACATCATGCGGCCGAAAAACACCAACCCTACTATGATCGACGCGACTGCTGCAAGTAGCGCTGACAGCACGAACTGTTTCCACTTATCACTTTTCATTTTTACCCTTTAGTGTTTTCAGTTTTCCTGTAATATGCCGCGGTCCGTCCGACACCGTCTTCGTAGGAAGTCGGGGGAACACCGAAGGCCTTTTGTATTTTCGCCGAATCGAAGACATAATCGAATTCGTTTTGGTAAAGCATCTCGCTGATTTCGTAGATCGTCCCGTCGAAGACCCCACCGGCCTTGATCATCCATTTCGGGAGTACGGTAAAAGCCGGACGGGTCCCGAAGGCCTCCGAAGCGAGCCTGGCAAATTCTTTCCCGGTCGGAGGATCGGCGGCTGTCGGCAAATGCCAGACCTGGTCGTAGGCCTCTTCCGATTTCGCGAGCTTCGACAGCGATTCTGCGATGTCAAAGGTGAAGGTGTAAGAATGTCGCTTATCGGATCTTGCAAGGATATTCGGCTTTTTCCCGCCGGCGATCCGTTTGAAGACAAGTTCGTTGGGAATTCCGACCTTGTCCGCAAAAGGGCCGTAGAAGTCAGCCGCTCTCGCTATAAGTCCGTGCATGTTTCCGGCTTTCACCTCGTCCATCATCTTCGTTGCGATGTCAGCGCGAATCTCGCCTTTTTTGCTGGAAGGATAGTAAGTCGTCGATTCCTTCATCGGGCCGTCGACTCTCCCGTAAGCATACACGTTGTCGAAGAAAACCAGCTTCGCGCCGTTTCTCTTGCAGGCGTCGATAGTGTTCGTCATTATGCGCGGCCACATCTCCGACCAAACCCTGCGGTCGTATTTCAGGCCGACACATAGAAAAACAACGGTGGAACCTTTGACGGCGTCTTTCGACTGCTCGGCAGATGAGACGTCGGCCTTCACGGCCTCGGCTCCCTCCATAGCGTGTCCGGTTCTGGAGACCAACCTGACTTTTTCTCCCTCAGAGATAAGACGTTTTCCAAGCTCGTCAGCAACGACTCCGCCTGCACCGAGAATAGTGTAAAGACCCATTTCTCCTCCTGGTCCAGGTTAACTTAGCAGGCGTGACGGTGCATTTCAAATTCCATCCCGGACTCGGATCTCACCGCTGAGACGCCAAGGCGCAAAGCCTCTTTTGTTCTATTAACGAATCCAACGAACGCAAAGAATATTTATTCAAGAAAACAAAACGGCAAAGTTTGCAAAACGACCGATCCATTCTTTGCGTCCGAGGGATCTCTTCATAAACGAAATTGCCTTTGCGTCTTTCCGCCTTCGCGGTGAAAACCTAAAGCACGAGGAGGAGTCCGACGGCGGCTATGACTCCCATGCCGCTGCCGAAGTAGAAGGTTGCCGACGGTCCGAGGTTCTGCCAGAGCTCTCCGGCGATGAACGAGGCGGGGAATAGGCCGATGCCGAGAATGGCGGCGTGGAGACCGATTGCCGTCGCGCGTACTTCCGTCGGCGCGAGGTCGGCCACGAGCGCTTTCTCGATCCCGTCCGTGAAGCCGCTGTAAAGTCCGTAGACACCGAAGAGTCCCCACATAAACAGCGCATGCTGTGGGCCCGAGATGAAGGCAAAACCCAGATAGACGAGTCCATAAAACAGGTAACCCGCGACCAGGAGTCTCTTTCGTCCGATCCTGTCGGACAGTCTGCCTGCCGGGTAAGAGACCGCGCCGTAGACGACATTGTAGACGAGATAGAGAAGTATGGCGGTAGCGGGCGTGAAGCCTATATCCTTTGATCGGAGAAGAAGGAACGTGTTGGATGAGTTTCCGAGCGTGAAGATGAACGCGACCGCCAGGAAGAGCTGCAGTTTTCGTGGCAGGACTCTCCAGTTCAGGGAGGGTGCCTTCCTTGCCACGACTTCCACCTTTTTCTCCCGCGCGAGGAAGAGTAGAAGGATGCCGATGCCCGCCGGGACGAGCGACCAAAGGAAGACTTTGGAATACGCGCCGGAATAATGTGTGAGAAAGTAGTAAGCAAGAACAACTCCGATGACTGCCCCCGAGGTATCCATGGCGCGGTGAAGTCCGAATGCGGTCCCTTTTTTTGCAGGATCGATGCTGTCGGCTATGAGCGCATCCCGCGGCGCCGTGCGGATGCCTTTGCCAAGCCTGTCTACGATTCGCCCCGCGAAGACGAAGCCCCAGCTGTTGGCAATGTAGAGGAGCAACTTTCCGATTGCGGAAGAAGAATAGCCGGTGATCGCGAGGAATTTCCTTTTCTTAAGTTTGTCCGAGATATATCCGGAGAAAACCTTGAGGAGGCTCGCGATGCTTTCGGCCGCGCCTTCGATGAGGCCGAGTACGGCCGGACTTGCACCGAGCACCGACGTCAGAAAGAACGGTATAAGAGGGTACACCATCTCGCTGGCGATGTCGGTGAAGAAGGAAGTCAGACCGAGGATGATGACGTTGAACATAAAGGAAGATAAGACAGGGACTTGAAATTACCGCCCAGAAAACAGTCGGCCGGCACTATCCCACGCGAACGGCGTCCCGGTTCGTTTTCATATCCACTCCGCCTCCACCGTTCTTTCGTTCTTCACGTTTCCCGTATTCAAAGTAGTCTTCGGCTCGAGAAGCAGCGCATGCACTTCCTCATCGGCGACGGGCATATGTTCGACTCCTTTAGGCACGATGAAGAACTCACCCGGATGCAAACGTATATCGCCGTCGCGAAGCTTAATCCGAAGATTTCCCCTTACGATAAGGAACATCTCGTCTTCGTTATCATGCACATGCCAGACAAATTCACCCTTCAGTTTCACAAGCTTCACAAACGAGTCGTTCAGCTCGCCCACGATCTTCGGATGCCAGTATTCGGAGATAAGTCCGAGCTTGTCGATCAGGTTGACCTTCTGCATTGGTCGCGAACCCTCCGTTTCATGGTTTGTTGAAATGCGCTCTTCGGGGAAAAGGGGGTCGGCTGAGAGCGCCCCCCGGCGATCCTCGTACGACTGTTCTTCAAGTTTAGCAAACCAGCGGAAAACCTTAAAGCCCCGCCCTCCAGCCGGGTTACAAGCCCCCTTCCTTGTTTATACCCCGCGACTGTCATATACTTACAAAGTACTGAAGCCCTTCAGGTTGCCAGACGCGCACAATCGGCTGATATTTCCCATAATTGAAACAGAGAGAGGAGATGCGGAAGCAGTACGAATTGCCAGACGGGCCTTTGAGAAGAAAATACGAGGTACTGCAGGACCTCGAAGGAGCGGTGCGCGATCTTCTGTCTAAACACCTTTCCAAGCGAGAGCTCTGGTATCCGTCAGAGTTTCTCCCCGCCGACCAGGGGACGGACAATGATAAAGAGATCTCCGCACTCCGCAGGCGCGCGGAAGAGATCAGCGACAGCGCTAGGGTCGCCCTCTCACTGAACATTCTTACCGAAGAAGGACTGCCGCATTTCCACCGCCTCGTCGCGCAAGCTCTCGGCGAGGACACACCGTGGAGGGAATGGAACGGAGTATGGACCGCGGAGGAGGACCGACACGGGAACATCCTTCGCGATTATATACGCGATTCCAGACTCCTGAATTTCTCCGAGCTTGAAAGACTCCAATTCGACTACATACGGTCCGGTTTTCACCCGCCCTGGAACGGGGATCCGTACAAGATTTTCGTTTACACAAGTGCACAGGAAAAGGCAACCTTTGTCTCACACACCAACACAGGCAAACTTGTGAGCCAACAGGAACCGCTTCTTTACACCATAACCCAGAAGATCGCCCAGGATGAATCGCGGCACTACGCGTTTTATCTGAACGTGTTCAAGGAAATCATCGCTCGCGATCCGAATGTCGCGCTGGAATGCGCGGCGGAAGTGATGCCCAGCATAGAAATGCCCGGAATATCGATGCGGGATTTCAACGAATACGCCGACGTTGTAAGGCGCTCCGGGATATACGGACCAAGGGATTACCAGAAAATCGTCGAGCAATTGATCAGTTCGTGGAATATCGGTGTACTGACTCAGCTCAACGACATCGGCAGAAAAGCACAGGATAGAATAATGTCGATACCTGTACGGCTTCAGAAGGTTGCGGACTTCATAGAATCCCGCATCAGTGCAAAGAGCTTCAGGTTCGACGTGATTTTCGGCCGCATCCTCGAACTGGCATGAGAAAGTATGCCGGCGGAAGAACGTTGCCGGCACGTTCTGGACTTCTTAGCTTATATCCGTAATAGAGTCTATCCTATCTCCTTTGAACCTGAAAATCGTCTTTCCTTTCAACTCCACTTTGTCTCCTGCCTTCATGCCGCCCGGCAGGTCGATCGCCAGGGTTCCACAAAAGTCAATGGAAACCTCAACTTCCTGATCACGAAACTTCATCCCCGTGATAACCTGTTTCCTTCTGGAGAAACTGTTTCTAGAATCCTCGGCTTGCTGCCGGAGTTCTTCAATGCCGTCGGTGTGCAGATCCACATCCCCGCCTGTGACGTTCTCGAAGGTGACATCACGATCGACATTTATCAGCATACCTTCGATATCGAACCTGTTGTAAGCGCCGACATAGCCCTCGATGATTTCCCGGTAGAGTTGACTCTTTGCGACACGATCCATCCTTCTTCCCCCTAATCAGAAAGCATACCCGATACCTAGCGAGAAGTCACCGCCGTTGAAATTACTCCTCCCGGTAACAGGAGCGGAAAAGTCCGCCATCAGATTGTAGCCTGCATTCACCACAAATTTGAAGTAGTCACCGACATAAAAATCGATCCCCGCACCCAGACGGCCGCCGAACGCGCCCTCGGAATGAGACTCCTGCACGACCGTCAGTCCGACTGAGCTGTTCTGCTCGAATCCGAGATAAGTCCCGATCCCCAGCGACAGAAACGGAAGGACTCTCGATTCCGACTCCGGATAAGGGACAAAGTAACGCATGCCGATGAGGATCGGGACAACCACCCCCGACTGCTGGCTGACGCCGGGAAGTCCGACGTTTGCGCTTGCTCCCGCTGTCAGGACACCGGCGCTGAGTGTTACGGCCATGTTCTCGCGAAGTCCGTAAGAGTAAACGATGCTGCCGACGAACGCGCTGGTGTTGGCCGTCGACTGGATTCCTCCGATTCCGATTGTGTTCGATACTTTCGAGCCACCCCACATGCCGAAGTCAATTTCGAGCGCCGTCCTGTCTTTCAGGTAGAAGCCCTGTGCAAACGTGGCTGAACCGCAAAAGAAAATGAGAGCAGAGATAAGTGCTGCACCGTACGACCTCTTCATAACAGACCTCCCGACGAATGCTTTGTCTGCAACAGGACATTTTATCATGGAATAGCGCGTCGATCCTACGACAGCGCCAATCGGTCAGTCTTGCGCTCCCTGAATTGCTGCATCACAAACCGGCCCTGAATTGAGTAGTGCCGCGTTATGTCCCAATTCACTACCCTTGCCGGGATAAATTTAGCCTGGCGAATTCTGAAAGGCAAGTTCCGCCACCCCTGCGCAATAAGGATATTCAATCGCCTGTTCACGACATTCGATGTCAATTCTATCTCTTGGTCCGCATTCAGCATGATCGCCTCTCAGCAAGCGCGGCCAAGAAACAGCTCGGCCGACAAACGTCGATTAGCGGATCCACGTTCTTATTTCTCAGCCCCTTCAGTGTCCTAGACTCGTACCCCCAGCCTTCTCAATCGGGCCTTGAGTTTAGATTGAAGAAACGGATTCTCGTAGTCCTCATCGGCAGCTTGCAGTCCAAGGAATTTTAGGAAAACCGGAGGCGGCGGCCGGAGTAAATCAGGCGTCAATTGTTGCAGATCTTCGCGCTCGAGAGCTCTAATTCTGCAACGTCTCATGCATAGAAATTAGAACTGTCCCGAGGCATTTCCATACTTGTGCCTTCTTGCGAGCCCACCGGTTCAAACAATCTCTCGCCGTCGTCGACACATTTTATAGTGATTTCAAACTCCTTGATCCGGCCATGCAATCAGGAAAGTTTCCTGTACACCGTACCTATATAATCCACGAAATCAGGCTCAAGGCCCTGCGCCCGGATAATCGTCTGAATCTGTGCCCGGTGATGGATCGAATGATAGTTAAGCTGAAGAGCGATATCCTTAAACGGAGCGGTCCATTCGCCGCCGTCGAACCCGACGAATTTTCTCTCATGGTACAGCTGGTCCTCCGTACTCTTTTCGATGGCGTCGGTCCAGAGCTTCAGGCTGTCCTTCCATTTTCCCGCGAGATCCTCCAGCGGATAGACGGGCTCCCACCAATCCATCCCAGGTGCTTCAGGGTCACGAACGATCCGGGCCATCCATTTATACTGCGAGTTAATTAGATGGCTGAAAAGCCTCACCGCCTCTGTCTTGTCGGACAGTTCCCTCAACTTCACAAGGACCAGCATGTTAGCATAGTCGTTGTAAGAAAACGTATCGATCAGATAACGCTTCATTTCCATTATTACCGATCCTCCGGTCCCAGCTGTTGTAATATGCTATGTTCGGAAACGTCCGACGCCGACGATCCCTCTTACGAGGGTGAACTCTTGTGCAGCATCCTGACTGTCCGCCCGTTTCAATTCATAAAGTACTTCGAATTGCATAGAAAGCCAACGCTACCCCTTTTGTTGTCAGGAAGAAAGAAAGGCGGTTTCTTCTCTCCCGCCGAACGTGCTACCGGGCAGCCATCACTTCCCTCATGACTCCAGCGAACTCTCGCAGCGTCTTCGAACAATCGCCGTTGAAGCTCGACCCGTGCATTATCGCAAGCGTCTTCGGCTTCAGATCGGCGAGCATTTTAAGCTGGCTCTCCGTGTTCGAAGTATAAGGAAGGTAGTTCTTCATCGGCCCCGACTGTGTCAGCTTCAAATTCTCCCTCGCACCGCCGAGCACGTCGGATGAAACCAGTGCGGGGACATCTCCGTTCTGGTGCAGTACGTCTGAACAGAAAAGTGTTCCGTTGGTTTCTTCGAAGAGGAGCCCCGAATCCCAGCCGTGGGGAAGGTGCGGAGTGGATTGAAACCGGAAACGGTATTTACCAGTCTCGACGGTCTCATCATGTTGCATGCCCCGGGCCGTACGCGATGCGAAGTCCGTCATGTTCACACGGGCGCCGACGAAGCTGCAGAACGCTTCAGCATCCGGCGCAATACCTAGCCAGTCGTTTAGCGAGCCGCACTCGTCAGGCTCAAAATGGCTGAACCCGATCCACCTCAAGGACCCTATGTCTATCAAACTGGCCACGGCCTGCCTGACTTCTGCAAAGAGAAACCTGTGTCCGGTATGCCAGAGCAACGGTTCATCGTCTCTCACAAGAAACTGGTTCATCTGAATATTATTCTGTGGAATGAATGTCGAGATACGGAATACGTCGGGGGTAATCTCGTCTATCGTGGTCATGGCAAATCTCCTTCAGAAATGTCATCTCCCGGATCAACCTGAGCGGGAAACGGATACCGGCAAATAAAAGAATTCAGCAACTCACGGTCATCTCGGCGGCCTTGTGAGGGAAGGAAGAGTCGAAACATCCGATTTACCTTATCACGCCTCTCAAAATCATGGGCAACGCAATTCGGAGGTCAATCCGATTTGCTCGCTGAGGCCCCGCAACTCCCGCTCTCTCCGACTCCGAGGCAGTGGGGCCGGCAGATCTCCGGCGATGTTGTCCTGCAATATTCACCCCCCATCCTTTTCCGTTTACAACTCCATATGCCATCAAGATCGTCTGACCGCTGAATTGTCGCTCGATATCCGATGGCCCCTTCGCATACCAGTACTGTATCGTCTGCGATTGCGACTGTCCCGTTCCGGATATCGCGCTTGTCGATTGGAGATGCAGGCAATCGAAGAAAGTTCCGAACGGAACAGTTACCGACCCCGAGTCTTCGAGTACTTCCATATCGGAGAGAGTGTAACTTACGCCTCCGGTGGTAAAGGTTGTCTCGAGAGTGTATGTTTTCCCTTCTATCAGCGTGTCGGGAAGTGAAGCGAGTGTTGAATCGAACATTATAAGACTGCCACCGTATGGCCAAAATCCCGCGTACCCTTCGGGACCGTAGAAATACTCGTACCCTGTGCTTGAGAGAAGGACCGAATATTTAGTCCCGCTTATCGTAGTATCTCCCGCATATTCCTCCCATGAACTGTCCGACCAGACCTTGTAGTACGTAGAGTCGAGCGCCGCTCCGTACCCCGCAAAACTCAGCACCAAATGGGACTGCGGTTTCGGTGGCTGCGATCCCGGCGCAGTCGGGGGAGGTGTTCGGTTGCATGAGGACAACATGATTGAACCTAAAATAAAGCAAGCGACGAACAACGGTCTCATATCACTTATTTAAACGTATGTGTCGCCGTCCTTGTTCCTCTGCGAAGTACCGGGCGCGGCCGAGTTTCGCTTAGATGACTTCGTCTCTTCGGATTCCAGTCCTTCTCTTCGAGCCGGATTTCCGTTGAAGTGACTTCGTCATTTCAACTCCAATCCGCCTGAAAGAGTGGCGGACTCTCACTCAACTGACTTCGTCATTTGAGTTCGAGCATTTTCATCGTCTTCGAATAGGCAAAGTGGTTTCCCGTAAGCGACCTCACTGTGATTCGATAGAAGTACACGCCGCTCGCATATCGCGAGCCGTTGAATGTGACTTTATGTATTCCGGCTGACTGAACGCCTGACACAAGTGTTTCCAGCTTCTGTCCCAGAATGTCGTAGACCGTCAGCGTCACAAGACTTCTCGCGGGGACGGCGTACTCGATTTCCGCCGTCGGGTTGAACGGGTTAGGATAAGACTGATAGATGATTGGGCTTTTCGGGACAACAGGACCCTTCGATTGTAAAATGCCTACAAGAGAAGTGTTAGTTTGTGAGCCGAGCACGGCAAAGCCCATGTTGTTGCTCTCGTGAACCTCCTTGATCTCGTTGCTCGGGTCGACCACGGCAAAGATTTTTGGGTACTGAGTCAGGCCCGAAGGTACGAGCCACTTCATCGTCGCATCCGACCAGCTGCGGGCGTTGACTGCGGCGGCCGTCTCCACAGAGTCGATCCCGTTCG